>NZ_JANGCE010000026.1 GCF_024462775.1 Butyricicoccus faecihominis | reverse complement strand
GGCCGGTTTCCGTTTGGAAACCGGCCTTCAGGCTATCAAAATAGCCGCCGCGCGGCAACGCCATATCACCTATGAAGCGCCGTTTTATTCCGCGGCGCCTCGGGTAAAGCCTAAGTACCGCGTGCCCTGAAACTTCAGCATGCCCTCATCCTGTTCAACCAACATGCCGTATTCCCGCCCGCTGACGCTAAACTCCATCCGGCCCCCGCTTGTGACCTCAAAGGTGACGTAATAATCGGTCGAGCTGGTCGTGTGATCCATCCCCATATTGTCCGCGTCGTGATGGTGGCGAATGTTCACATCCGTCCGCCGGGAAACCACCTTTGCTCGTACCTCTAAGATGGGCGATTGGTTATTCTCATGCCATTGCTTGGCCCCGCGCACCACCGCGACCACGAAAATGCCAATCACCACGACGAATGTCAGGATCACTATGATCGGCACAATCGAAAATATGCCCCGTTCCATCGAGCTCATGCCGATGCCGTTTAAGTCAAAATCATCCCCTACATACATTGTTTTACCTCCCTTTTGTCTGCTGACTAATCCATTCTTTGCAGTCTATCGCGTCCCGATTAGCAGGATCGGCCAGAAGGATAAAATTCGCCTTGCCCGCAAGGCTTCGCAAATACGCTTCCACGGAAAGCGCGCTTTCCGTGCGCCTCAAATGCTCCTCCACGCCAAACCGGCGGCAGTAATACAGCTCTTGCCGCAGTGCGCGGCGATATGCGGCGGGCGTGCGCATTTTCTCATTCACGGTAAGGCCGGTCACGGCCTGCCGCTGCCCCGCGTTCATGCGTTTGGTTTTGGCTTCATTTAATAAAAAGCCGCGTTTCCGCAGCGCGGCGGCGGCAAATTCCCGCACTCCCTCAAGCGATCCATCGCCGGAAAAGGTCATGTCATCGCAGTAGCGCGTATAACGGATCGCCCGCTTTGCGCAGTACGCGCCCATTTCCTCATCAAACTCGCGCAGGATCAGGTTAGCAATCCATGGCGAAGTCGGCGCCCCCTGCGGCAGCGCGTCCCGGTAGTAGCAAAGCATGGCAAGCAACACGCGCAGCGGTTCGGCATAGGTATCCGCCGGAAAGGCCGCGTCCTTCACCTGCCGGTACAGCACACTGTCGAAAAATCGACAAATATCGAGCTTTAGCACCGTCCGCCTGCCCACATGCGGGCGGGCGTTTTTGATGATACCGCCGCCAAACCGGTACGCCGTCGCATAGGGCGATATCGGCATGCGGCACAGCAGCGTCCCCGCGATACGGCGCTGCACGCATTTCAGCGTTTCATCCGGCACGGCCAGCAGCCGTACGCCGCCATCCCGTTTGGGTATTTGTGCCATGCGGTAGTGCGCGTCCAATTGGTTGCTCACCGCGTACAGCGTTTGCAGCCGCAGCCCTAAATCACGCGAAAGGGTGGAAGCCTCACGGTAAATGATCCGATCCAACGCAAGGCCCCCCTTTCCCTTTCCCTTTCCCGGCGGAACAAAACAAAGTGCATGGCGAAACGCGGCGCGGTATGGAATTGCACACAGCGTGTGCCGATATACCGTGGCGCGGCTTCGGCTGAGCGAAGCGAATACGGTTTGTATTTGCGAACCGGCGGCGACTCGCCGCCGGCGCCGGTAAAGCCGGACGATCGCTTTTGTTCCTCAAAGCCATTGTAACCGATGGCGCGCCGTCCTGCAACTCTTTTAGTCACGAAATTCCAGCAGCTTGTATGCCGGTATGTCGAGCGCTTCCGCGATATCGAAAAGCATGTCCATGGAAATACCGACAGAGGCCGTTTCGATCTTGCCGATACTGTTTCGCGAAACGTTGATCTTCTCCGCTAAATTGTCCTGTGTAAAGCCGTTGTCCTTCCGATAATATGCAATATTTAAGCCCAGTTTCCGATATTTGTCTGAATGACGAAAATCCATTATACCACCTCAAGAATATTTTATCTTTGAAGCAATCATTTAAAAATTTCTTCAAAGGGATTATTTACTCCTTGTCAATGTGCAAATTAACATTTATAATCATTATATGCAGTTTTGCAATAAACAAATC
This sequence comes from Butyricicoccus faecihominis, assembly GCF_024462775.1. Taxonomy (GTDB): domain Bacteria; phylum Bacillota; class Clostridia; order Oscillospirales; family Butyricicoccaceae; genus Agathobaculum; species Agathobaculum faecihominis_A. The sequence continues at coordinate 54,128 of NZ_JANGCE010000026.1, read as the reverse complement.
AAAAATATCAAATCGCAAATGAGGTGTAAAAAATGTATCTGCCCCATTACAACGGCTTCTATCATTTCTGGAACGCCAACAAACCGCGCCGCCTTCGCCAGTCCTACTTTCAGCTGCTCCAACTGGAAGATGCGGTATGCGCCGATATGCCGGAGGATAAAATGGATGCTTTCATTGTTTACGCCCTTGCGGCGGAGCGTTTATCCAATGAAAGCGCGCACCATTTTTACCGCTGCGGCAGGCAGCGCGGCCGCAGGCGCGCCCGCGTACGTACCCGATTTGCCGCTCGCTCCAAGCGTGGTTAACGCCGCGGCGGTCCGCCCTTGCGCCGCCCTCTCTCCGGTGCTATACTGAGGGAAACCGCCGGGAATGATTTCCGCGCCGCAGGGAGGGCCCGTCATGAAAAAGCACCGCCTGTTTGCCTTTTTGTCGATCGTCTGTTTGCTGTTGGCCGCGCTGCCGGTCTTCGCGCGGGCCGATATGGGCCCCAAGCCGCAGATCACCGTTCGCGTGGTCAATCCGCCGTCGGAGCCCTATTATCTTGACCTGCTCATCCCCGTGGAGGAAGCGGGTGATTGTGATAACCTTACATGGAATGGTTTGAATGAACTTGATGGATCGCTTGTTGACGCGCTGCACTCGCTTGAAAAAGGCACGTTTTCCCTCGCATTGCTCAGTGGCACCGTTGGTCCGCTAACCGGTTCTCTCATTCCAGAGAACAATACCAGTATATTCGGCTATCACAGCGTACCCAAGTCTTTTTCAATCGCCGTAGCGTGTGCGGACGGTACAATTAAGCAAACACCGCTGGTTAAACGCACTGCTTTTCAGCAGGTATTTACATATGACTACTCAGCGAACACCGTGACAGCCCAAAGCGCTGTACGGGCCTACGTTCGGCAATTCGCCTATACCTGTAGTATGACGCTCTTTTTTGAGGGGGGCGTGTTGCTACTGTTCTTCGGTCTTTCAGCGGGCAGGCGCACATGGCTTATCTTTCTGCTAACCAATGTAGGCACACAAATTTTTCTTACCCTTACATGGGGTCCAATGGTCATTTCCGGTGATTTCTCTCAGGTGGATGCCTTTCTGGCGCCTTGGCCGCTTCTTTTGCTTGAAGCGGCGATTTGGATTTTTGAAGCGCTTATCTACAAAAAATTCTTCCGTGTCGGCTCGGTACGGAGACGCGTCACCTACGCCATTATGGCCAACGCGGTCAGCCTTTTTGTCACAATCTTCAGCGTGTCTGATCTGATGCGTTTTGCGAATCGCTAGATGTGAGGGAGCCCAAATGAAACACTTAAAGCGCGTTCTTCTTCTTTTCACCGTTCTGGTCATTGCAGTGCTGGCCGTTATCATCTGGCACACCGTCGGGGTCTATCGGGCCGTGCACGCCGAGATCCGCACCGTCCATATGGATCAGCTTGAACAGCAGATTGGCGGTGAAAAATTGACGCGGCAAGAACTACGCAATGGCAAAGTAATGGTGGACGGCGTTACCCTGCACCGCGCCGTCTATTACCCGCAGGCGGAAACGCTGGTCTGCTTTCTCGAAAACGAAGATCCCCACCGGGATATCTACCTTGAGGGCTTGCCGGATAAAAACGGCGGCGCCTTTCCCGAACGGCACGGCATCTCCTTTGTATATTTTGAAGCGGTCTCTCCCGCAGACCTCGACCGCGCCCTCATCGTCGACATGACCAACTGGGACTTTGATACATCGAACCCGGTATCCCTCCCGCTTTCCGGCTGACGGGCGGAAATTTTGTATTTTCCCCCTTGCAAAGCGCCGTAAAGTGTGCTTTAATAGAAATGTTATATAGGAAAACTGCGATGAACAGGGAAAGTAGCGTCTTTCCCCTCTTTTCAGAGAAGGCGGCCTTTGGCTGTGAACCGCCGAAAGAGATTTGACGCGAAGTTCCCCTGCGAGCACCGGCGCTGAACCATTTTCAGTAGGCGCAGGCGATTTGACGCCCCGTTACCGGCGTTCAATGAGGGCCCGGCCATGCCGGGAATCAGGGTGGTACCACGGAATGCGTATGCTGCGCCTTTCGTCCCTATTTTTACGGGACGAAAGGCGTTTTTTTCATCCCGGAACAAACTTTCACGAAGGAGAAATCACCATGAAGGAAAAGCTGCAAGGCATTTTGCAGAGCGCCAAGGACGAGCTTGCAAAGGCGGCAGATCCCCGCGCGCTGGACGCCGCCCGCGTTAAGTTTCTGGGCAAAAAAGGCGAACTGACCGCCCTGCTCAAGGGCATGAAGGACGTTGCCGCGGAGGAGCGCCCGGTCGTCGGCCAGCTCATCAACGACGTGCGCGCCGAGATCGAGACCATCATCGAAAAGCAGAAGGACATGATTGAACAGGCCGCGCTGTCCCATAAGCTGAAAAACGAAACGATCGACGTGACCCTGCCCGGCGAGCCGGTCATCATCGGTAAAAAGCACCCGCTGAACATCGTGCTGGATGAATTTAAGGAGATCTTCCTCGGTCTTGGCTTCTCGATCGCAGAAGGGCCGGAGGTCGAGCTGGATCATTATAACTTTGAAGCGCTCAACATCCCGAAGGACCACCCCGCGCGCGACACGCAGGATACCTTCTACATTTCGGACAACGTCGTGCTGCGCACGCAGACCTCGCCCATGCAGGTGCGCACCATGGAAAAGAAAAAGCCGCCGATCCGTATCATCGCGCCCGGCCGCGTTTACCGCTCGGACGCGGTGGACGCCACCCATTCCCCGCTGTTCCACCAGATCGAGGGCCTTGTGGTCGATAAGGGCATCCGCATGTCCGACCTCAAGGGCATTTTGGAGCTGTTCGCCAAAAAGCTTTACGGCGACGATACCGTCGTCCGTTTCCGCCCGCACCACTTCCCCTTCACCGAGCCTTCCGCGGAGATGGATATCCAGTGCTACCGCTGCCACGGCGAGGGCTGCCCCCTCTGCAAGGGCGAGGGCTGGATCGAGATCCTCGGCTGCGGCATGGTGCACCCCAAGGTGCTGGAAATGAGCGGCATCGATCCCGAGGAATACTCCGGCTACGCCTTCGGCATCGGTTTAGAGCGCATGGTCATGGGCCGCTTCAAGATCGACGATATCCGTCTGTTCTATGAGAACGACGTACGGTTCCTGCACCAGTTCTGAGCCGAACGGCTGCCCGGTAGTGCAGCCCTGCAACGAATGAGTAATTAGTAATGAGTAGTTAGTAATTGTGGACACCGCCAAAGGCGGTCATAAGATGACGCGCTCCGTGCGGTGCCGCTACTAACTGTTCTGAAATCATCGCGCTGCGCGCGATTCCTTCCATTACTAATTTCTAATTCCTAATTACAAATTAAAAAGGGGTTCTTCAAATGAAACTGCCGCTTTCTTGGCTTTCTGATTATACTGATATTTCCGGCGTCACCCCCAAGGAGTTCGACGCCAAAATGACCATGTCCGGTTCCAAGGTCGAAGAGGTCGTCTACCTTGGCGAGGAGATTGAAAACGTTGTCACCGGCAAGGTGCTCTCCGTTACCGATCACCCGGATTCCGACCATCTTAAAATTTGTCAGCTTGACGTTGGACAGGGCGAACCCGTCCAGATCGTCACCGGCGCGCCCAACGTAACGGAAGCCTCCGTGGGCGAGATCTGCCCGGTCGCGCTGCACAAATCGGCGCTGCCCGGCGGCGTCAAGATCACGAAGGGCAAGCTGCGCGGCGTGCCCTCGAACGGCATGATGTGCTCGTTCCAAGAGCTGGGGCTGACTCACGGCTGCGTGCCCTACGCCTGCGAAAACGGCATTCTGTTCCTGCCCGACGGCACCCCCGTGGGCGAGGATATCCGTAAAGTGGTCGGTCTGGACGACTATGTGGCCGATTTCGAGATCACCTCCAACCGGCCGGACTGCCTGTCCGTGATCGGTCTGGCGCGCGAGGCCGCCGCTACGTTCGACCGTCCGTTCAGCGTCAAAACGCCAGAGGTGAAGGGCGTGGGCGACGATATCGGCCACTATATGTCCGTCGAAGTGCGCGATCCTGACCTGTGCCCGCGCTACACCGCGCGTCTTGTCAAAAATATCAAGATCGAGCCCAGCCCCGCGTGGATTCGCGAGCGCCTGCACGCCGCCGGCGTGCGCCCGATCAACAACATCGTCGATATTACGAACTACGTTATGCTGGAATACGGCCAGCCCATGCACGCGTTCGACTACGCCTGCCTGTCGGACGGCAAGATCGTCGTGCGCCGCGCGCAGAACGGCGAATCCATCCAAACGCTGGACGGCGTCGATCACGATCTGACCGATAAAATGCTCGCCATCTGCGATCATGATAAGCCGGTCGCCGTCGCGGGCGTTATGGGCGGCGCCAACTCCGAGATTGAGGACGATACGAAGACCGTCGTCTTTGAATCCGCCTGCTTCCACGGCGCGACCGTGCGCGTCACCGCCAAGGCGCTCGGCATGCGCACCGAGGCCTCCGGCCGCTTTGAAAAGGGGCTTGACCCCCGCATGACGCTGTCCGCCGTCGACCGCGCTTGCGAGCTGGTGGAAGAGCTCCACGCCGGCGAGGTCGTAAACGGCGTGATCGATGTGGACAGCTCCGATCCCGCGCCGAAGCGCCTGCCGTTCGAGCCGGACAAGATGAACGCGCTGCTCGGTCTTGCGATCCCGGCGGACGAGCAAAAGCGCCTGCTGGAAAAGCTGGACTTCACGGTCGAGGGCGGCGAGGTTGTCGTCCCCTCCTTCCGCACCGATATTCTCCGCATGTGCGATCTGGCCGAAGAGGTCGCGCGCATGTACGGCTACGACCAGATCCCCACCACGCTCTACGCGGGCGAAATGGTGCAGGGCGAATACACCCCCAAGCAGCAGGCCGAGCGCGAGGTCTCGCTCATCTGCCGCGAAGCCGGGTTTGACGAATCGATGAGCCATTCGTTCATCTCCCCCAAGTTCTATGACATGATCGGCTGGCCGGAAAACGATCCGCGCCGCGTGTCCACCACGATCCTGAACCCGCTCGGCGAGGATTTCAGCATCATGCGCACGACCATCCTGCCCTCCATGCTGGATTCGCTGGCCCATAACCACGCGCACCGCAACCCGTCGGCATCCCTGTTTGAACTGGGCACCATCTACACGCCCACCGTAAGGGACGGCAAGGCCGATCAGACCATCCTCCCGCGCGAGGAAAAGATCCTCGCCCTCGGCTCGTACGGCAGCCGTTCGTTCTTCCAGTTCAAGGGCGTGATCGAAGCGATTGCGCACGAACTGAACATCAAGGGCCTGTCCTTTGAGACCGAATCCGAAAACCCGTCGTACCATCCGGGCCGCTGCGCGCGCGTCATGGCGGGCGATCAGCGTCTCGGCGTATTCGGCACCGTGCACCCCACCGTATGCAAAACCTACGGTCTGTCCGGCGAGGTGCTTGCCGCCGAGCTGCACATGGACGTGCTCTTCGCCGTCATGGACCCGACGCGTCTTTATCACGCGCTGCCCAAGTTCCCGGCTTCCACCCGCGACATTGCCGTCATCGTGAACGACGCGGTACCCGCGGCTTCCCTGCAAAAGGCGATCGAGCAAGCCGCCGGCTCTATTCTGGAGAGCGTCAGCCTGTTCGACGTATACAAGGGCGAAAACATTCCGGAAGGGAAAAAGTCCCTCGCCTACTCGATGAGCCTGCGCGCGCCCGACCGTACCCTGACCGACGAGGAATGCGACAAGGCCATGCGCGACGCCATCGCCGCGCTGGAAAAAGATTTTGGCGCGAAGCTTCGCGGATAAGACTTTACTTTTTCCTCGTTTTGTATTATCCTATAGGTAGACGAAACGAAGGAACGACCCGGAAAGGAGACAGACATGCTTGACGGTACGAGAAAATTCAGCCTTGTAGATGAGAACAATAAAGAAATGAAGCGCACGCTCACCGCGGTATACGATGCGCTCAAGGAGAAGGGCTATAACCCGATCAACCAAATCGTCGGTTACCTCCTCTCCGAGGATCCCACCTACATCACCAACCACAACAACGCCCGTAGCCTGATCTGCAAGATCGACCGCGACGAGTTGATGCAGGAACTGGTGCAGTACTATCTCGATAACTGATGAAACAATAAATAACCGTTTCCTTCAATCGGGAAACGGTTATTTTTTTGCAAAGGTGTAAAATGAACGATTTTCTCCCCATTTCCAAAGAGGATATGACCGCGCGCGGCTGGTATTACTGCGATTTTCTGCTCGTTACCGGCGACGCTTATATCGATCACCCCTCCTTCGGCACCGCGATCATCTCGCGTGTTCTCGAAGCGGAGGGGTATAAGGTCGCGATCCTGTCCCAGCCCGATTTCCGCAGCGAAAAGGACTTTCTCGCGATCGGCCGCCCGCGCTACGCGGTGCTGGTCAACGGCGGCAATATCGATTCCATGGTCGCCCACTACACAGCCGCCAAAAAGCGCCGTTCAGACGATGCCTATACGCCCGGCGGCAAAGCGGGCGCCAGACCCGACCGCGCGGCCACCGTATACGCCATGCTGGCCCGCCGCGCCTTCCCAGAAACGCCGGTCTACCTCGGCGGGATCGAAGCCAGCCTGCGCCGTTTCGCCCATTACGACTATTGGGCGGACCGCGTGATGCCCTCGGTCCTTGTTTCCTCCGGCGCGGACGGGCTGATGTACGGCATGAGCGAGCGCTCGGTACGCGAACTGGCCAACAACCTAAAGCACGGCAAAAAGGGCGCGGAAGCGCTTTTCGGCGTGCGCGGCACGGCCTACCTGACCCATACGGCGGAAAACCTGCCGTTTCCCGCCGTCCAATGTCCCTCGTTGGAGGACGTTTGCGAAAGCAAGGCGGATTATGCCCGCTCGGTCAAAATGCAGTATGACGAACAGGATTTTGTCACCGGCAAAGCGCTGCTGCAGCGCCATGGCAAGCACCTTTTGGTGCAGAACCCGCCCGCCAAGCCGCTTACCACCGCCGAAATGGACGAGGTATACGCCCTGCCCTATCAGCGGGCCTATCACCCCTCCTATGAAGCAGCGGGCGGCGTGCCCGCCATCCAAGAGGTGCAGTTTTCCATTATCCATAATCGCGGCTGCTTTGGCGCGTGTAACTTCTGCGCGCTCGCGTTTCATCAAGGCCGGTTCATCTCGGCCCGCAGCCACGAAAGCGTGATCGCGGAAGCCGAACAGATCGCCGCCAGCCCCGGCTTTAAGGGTTATATCCACGATGTCGGCGGACCGACCGCCAACTTCCGTTTCCCCGCCTGCCATAAGCAGCAGGAGCATGGGCTTTGCAAGGACAAGCGCTGCCTGTTCCCCTCTGCCTGTAAAAGCCTGCAGGCCGATCATTCGGATTACCTGAATTTGCTGCGCGAACTGCGGCAGGTTGAAGGCGTCAAAAAGGTCTTTGTGCGCTCCGGCCTGCGGTATGATTACATGATGGCCGACCATAACGACGCCTTTTTCCGCGAGCTGGTGGAGCACCACATTTCGGGCCAGCTCAAGGTCGCGCCCGAGCACATGAGTGATAACGTTCTGTATTATATGGGCAAACCATCATTTTCTGTATATGAATCCTTTCGAGAACGGTATGCCCGCATCAACCAAAAGCTGGGCCGCAAGCAGTACCTTGTGCCCTATCTGATGAGTTCGCACCCGGGCGCTACCCTGCGGGACGCGGTAGAGCTCGCCTGCTATTTGAACCGCGTCGGCTATATGCCGGAACAGGTGCAGGATTTTTATCCCACACCGGGCACGCTGTCCACCGCGATGTATTACGCGGAGCTTGACCCGCGCACAATGAAGCCGGTCTATGCCGCCAAAACGGCGGAAGAGAAGGCGATGCAGCGCGCGCTTTTGCAGTGGCGCAAGCCGGAAAAGCGCCCCATCGTGCTCGCCGCCCTGAAAAAGGCGGGCCGCGAGGATCTGATCGGTTTTGGCAAGGAATGCCTGATCCGCCCCGCGCCGGGCACAAGACCGCCCGCCCCAAAAAAGACTGCAAAGCCCGCGTATGCCGGAAAGAAGCCCGCTCCCGCCCGCCGTAAGGGCTGGGCCAAGTCCAAGGGCAAGAAATAATCGGCTTGATCAAAGGCAACCGGCCCCGTCTTTCGCTGAATGCGAAAGACGGGGCCGGTTTTTCTCTGCCTGACAGAGTGCTGAAATAGAAGGATCGACAGGGATTAACTTGCCGCGTTCGGTTTGCCGCCGCCCATGCTCAGAAACGGCGGCAAGCCGAACGCCGAACGCAGCCACGGCCGCGTATACGAACATTACATAAGATTTTGAGAGAGAATCTGAAGAGCGATAGAAAAATGAGAAACAAGTATCCGGTGGACTTCCTATCTTTTAAAAGGTCTTAAAAATATCATCCATCCGCGTGAGCGTTTCGTCGATGTCCTTCTCGGTGTGTGCAATGGTGATGCCATAGTGCGCCGGGGATACCGGGCCCGCCGTATCGTGGAACCACAGGCCGCGCGGCAGGCATTCGGTAACGAACTTTTTATACATGGACCGATCCAGCTCGGCCGCGACCTTGCGGAAATCAAAGTCGTCCTCGGTGTTTTCCACGCCGAAGTAAATGGCAAAGCGCGCGCCTACGCCGCGGCAGTGGCCCTTCTTGCCATGCTTGGCAAACAGATCGTCGATACCGCGGTACAGCTTGTTGCCGATCTTCTCGATCTGATCGTAAAAGCCGGGCTCCATCGCCATCTTAATGCACTCGATCGCCGCGATAACCGGCATATAGGAGCCTGTGTAGGTGCCGCTCACCGTGGTCTTGCCGATGGGGTTGAGGCAGTTCATAATATCCGCACGGCCGCCGAACGCCGCGATCGGCAGGCCGCCGCCAATGGCCTTGGCCATGGTGGTCATATCCGGCGTAACGCCGTAATATTTTTGCGCGGAGCCCGGACGCATACGCAGACCGCAGACAACCTCGTCAAAAATAAGGATGATCTTCTCGCGGGTGCAAAGCTCGCGCACCTGCTCTAAGTACTGCTTGCGCGCCTCATAGCAGCCGCAGTTGAAGCTGATGGGCTCTAAAATAACGCAGGCGATTTCGCCCTTGTACTTCTGTACCGCGTGCTCCAGCGCGTCGATATTGTTGAACACCACGTTCACGACGCTGTCCTTCGCGTTCTGCGGGAAGCCTTCGGAATCCGCCGCGGTCTCGACCTCGCCGTACTCGTCCGCCTTGCCCACGCCGTTGTGGTTGAACCAAATGTTCTCATGCATGCCGTGGAAATGGCCTTCAAATTTCAGCACCTTGTCGCGGCCGGTAAAGCTGCGCGAAACACGGATTGCCGCCTGCGTCGCCTCTGAGCCCGTGTTGGCCAACCGGACGCGCTCGCAGCTCGGGAACACCTCGCGCAGAAGCTTGCCCAATTCCACATGGTACGCGGTATCAAAGTTCATGAAAAAGCCCTTGTCCATCGCGCGGCCGATGGCCTCGCGGATGCGCGGGTGGTTGTGGCCATAAAGGCCCGCGCCGGCGCAGGTGTGGTAATCGATGTACTCCTTGCCGTCCGCGTCCCAAACATGGCTGCCATCCGCGTGATCGATGTATAGCGGCTGCTTCAGCACTGCGTTATAGCGCTGTCCCGCCGAGGCGCCCGCCACAAAGATCTGCTCGGCCTCGCGGTAAATTTCCTGTATGCGGCTCATACAGTCCACTCCTTTTTATCGTTTGTATTTGAGCATGTGTATCAGCGGCTCCTTAATTATTTCAACCGTTGATATATGTCATGTTTTATTTATAACACTCAATCCCTATTCTGTCAACACTTATTTTAATGGTTAATTTAATTTACCTGGTTTTCTGCTGTTTTCCATCCTATTCAAAACATTGCATTTGTCATTCGACAAGGCCTCCCTTTTTCATTATATTTTTTAATTATTAAAAAAAGTGTTGACACCATATATTTTATATGTTAAATTAAAGCTAATAAAAAGCGGCGGTCAAACGTCGCTCCACCATACAACATCGTCAAAATAGGAGGAACAAAATCATGCGCATGATGGAAATCATCGATGAATCGACCGGTAAGGTAGTGGGCAGCGTCCCGCACTACGACGGCAAGGAGATCGCGGAAATGGTAGACGTCGCTTACGCGGCGCAGCCCCGCTGGGAAAAGGTGCCGCTGTTCGAGCGCGGCCAGATCCTTTACAAGTTCTGCGACCTGATCGACCAGAACCGCGAGGAGATCGCAAACTACATGTCCTGCGAAATGGGCAAGCCCATCCTTCAGTCCCGCGCGGAGACCACCTACGCCGCCGAGATCGGCCGCGCCAACATCGAAGTGGGCAAGCACATGTACGGCGAGGTGCTGTGCGACAGCTCCGAGGGCTACGAGGATCACGTGGTCATGGTCCGTCACGAGGCGCTGGGCGTCGTCGCGGCGGTCATCCCCTTCAACTACCCGGTCGAGCTGACCCTGCAAAAGGTCGTTCCGGCGCTTCTGATGGGCAACACCATGATCGTCAAGGCATCCACCACGGCCCCCTGCTGCGTCAAGAAGCTGATCGATCTGGCGATCGAAGCCGGCGTGCCGCAGGACGTGCTGCAATTCGTCACCGGCAGCCGCGAGGACTGCACCGAAAACCTGCTGACCAACAAAAAGGTCGCCTGCATCGCCATGACCGGCAGCACCGAGGCCGGTGCAGAGATGATGCACGACGCCGCGCCCACCATCAAGAAGGTCATTCTGGAACTGGGCGGCAACGATCCCCTCATCATCACCGAGGAAGCCGCGAACGATCCCGAACTGATCGCCAAGGCGATCGAGTGCCTGTGCTGGGGCCGCATCAACGAGAACAACGGGCAGGTCTGCGCCTCCCCCAAGCGCACCATCGTACATAAGAAGGCGCACGATGTGTTCGTCAAGTGCCTTGTGAACTTTGTTTCCACCCTCAAGCGCGGACACGCGACCGATCCCGAGGCGCAGCTGACCCGTCTGGTCTCCACCAAGGCGGCCGAGCGCGTCGAGAAGCAGATTCAGCACACCATCGATCAGGGCGCGAAGCTCCTTTACGGCGGCAAGCGCAACGGCCCCGAAATGGACGTGACCATTCTGGACAACGTGACCAAGGACATGGATATCGCGTGCGATATGGAGGTATTCGGCCCCGTCGTTCCGATCATCACCTTTGAGACCGATGAAGAAGCCGTCGCGATCGCCAACCAGAGCCAGTACGGCCTGTCCGCCTGCGTGATCACCAAGGACCTAAAGAAGTCCTTCTACTACACCGAGCACGTGGAATCCTCGGCGGTATGGGTCAACGGTTCCAGCGCGCTGCGCCATAACGACCAGCCGTTCGGCGGCTGCAAGGGCACCGGCATCGGCAACGAGGGCGCGGGCTACTCCTGCGCTGAGTTCACACGCCTAAAGACCTACGGCTTCTGCGACGTTTCCCCCAAGGAGCGCCTGTACGAGCATGCCGACGGCATGGGCGATTTCCTTTCCAACTTCCGCGCGCAGGTCGCGCAGCAGATGAAGGATATGTAAGCACCTGTATGAAAAAGGGCGCGCCGCGTTTTTGCGGCGTGCCCTTTTTGCGGCTTCCCCTCCCGCGCTTCACCCAACACAAAAAAGCCGTCGCTTATGCGACAGCTTCTTTGTTGTTCGATGCAGTTATATTATGATTTTGTGCGGCCGCTTCATGCGTTTTTCCAATAACGCCGCAGCGGCACGGCGTTTTCAGCGTTCCTTTCCGCTATCGCAGCACCTCCCTTCCCCGTCAACGCCTCATGGCGCGGATTTATTTTTGCACTTATTCTAATAGTTTATATTATATATCAATAAATAGCAAGGCTTTTTTTTTATAAAATTTACAAACACATTTTGTCACCGCCACACTGTTCATTTCGCTTTACAAAAGGGTGCTTTTAGGATAAAATATAAATAAAAAATACTTAAAATAAATTGCAAAATATATTGCCGTGCCGAAATGCGCGGTTCGGGAGGTTAACCCATGACTATCAACACCGCTATCGACATCCGTGAGCGTAATTTAGAGCGCATCCGCAGCGCGATCCAGCGCCACGAGACCTGCACCAAAACAGAGATCGCGCGCGAGACCGAACTGAGCATGGCGACCACCAGCACCGCCTTGAACGAAATGCTGATCAGCGGCGAGATCGCCAAGATCGACCAGACCGGCGTCAGCATCGGCCGCCCAGCCGATATATTTGCCTATAACCCCGATCACCTGCATACCCTCGCCATCTGCACCACCATGAAAAACGGTACGGATGCCGTGGAATACATCATCGCCGACGCGCTCGGCCGAATCATCCAGCGGGAAAGCCAGCCGATCGCCTCCGTCAGCGCCGAGCTGCTCGAAGCGCTGGTCACCACCTGTATCGTGCAGGACCCGCTCATCCGCACGGTCGGCCTCGGTATCCCCGGCCACGCGCAGTCCGGCTGCATTACCCAATGCGACATCGCCGCTTTGGAGGGCGTGGACTTCGCATCGCGCATCCGCGCCAAGCACGACGTTGCCGTCGTCGTGGAAAACGATATGAATATCATCACCTATTGCCTCTATCAGGAGCTCGATTGCCCGCAGGACGATTTTGCAGCCCTGTATTTTCCCACGCAGGAAAACTCCTTTGTCGGCGGCGGCTTCATCATTGGGGGCCGCCTGCACAAGGGCTGGACGATGTTTTCCGGCGAAGTGAGCTATATCGCCCGCGCCTTCGGCTTTTCCTCGGCCGATCAGGCCGCTCTGCCGCGAGAGCGCGGGGCGTTCTGCCGCTTTGCCGCGCAAATCGTAACCACGGTCGTGTGCACGATCAACCCGCCCCGCATCGTTATCATGGGCGAAGCGCTCGCGGAAACCGACCTGCCGGATATTTGCGGCTATTGCCGCCAGTTCATTCCCGCCCACAACGTGCCCGAGCTGCGCATCGATAACAATATCTTTGATAACTACGCTGAAGGGTTGGTCCGCCTCACGCTCGACCATGTGCTCTTCCCCACTCTGATATGAGCGGAGCAATCCACAAAACCGGCAGCGGTTTTATCTACTTATTTTACTATTTAAAATAATTCTAAATTATATAGGAGGTTTCATATGCGTAAGATATTGGGCATCGATACCGGCGGCACCTATACCGACGGCGTTATCGTCGCAGCCGGTACCCGTGAAATACTGTGTAAGACCAAAACGCTCACCACGCACCGCAACCTGCGCTTGTGCATCAATAACTGCATCCATGCCTTCCGCCCGGACCAGCTGGAGGGCGTATCCCTCGTCTGCCTGTCCACCACGCTGGCGACCAACGCCATCGTCGAGGGGCGCGGCTGCAAGGAAGGCCTCATTTTAATCGGCGGCAGGCCGGAGGGCAAAATGCCTTCGTCCCGCTATCGCGTTATCCGGGGCAAACCGGATATTCGGGGGCGCATGCGTGAAAACATCGATCCAAACGAGGTGGACGAGGCGATCGAGAGCTTTCGCGGCGAGGTCGACGCGCTGGCGGTCTCCGGCTACGCCAGTGTGCGCAATCCGGAGCATGAGATCTATGTCAAGCAGCGCATCCAGCAAAGGCTTGGCGTTCCCGTTGTCTGCGCGCACGATCTGACCGGTTCGCTCGGCTTTTACGACCGTACGGTAACCGCCACGCTGAACGCCCGCCTCATCCCCCTGCTTTGCGAGCTGATCGATTCGGTCCGGCAGGTCATGCTTGGCCACCAGATTGAAGCGCCGCTTATGATCGTCCGGGGCGACGGTACGCTCATGACCGCCGAATGCGCGCGGGATAAGCCCATCGAGACCATCCTTTCCGGTCCCGCGGCCAGTATCATCGGCGGCGTGTTCCTATCCGGCGAAACGAACCCCATTGTTCTGGACATGGGCGGCACGACAACCGATCTTGCCAATGTGGAAGAAGGCCGCATGCTTATGAATAACGACGGCGCCAAGGTCGGCGGCTGGTTTACCCAGATTCGCGCAGCCGAGGTCTATACCATCGGCCTTGGCGGCGACAGCCGCGTGTATTTAGACAGTGAACGCCGCGTGTCGGTCGGGCCGCAAAAGGTCATTCCTTACTGCGTCGCCGCCACATGGTTCCCCGATCTGCTGCGGGAGCTGCAAGACATCTATGGGCAAGAGGACCGGCCCTATCTGAACTTTTGGCGCAATGAGATCGAAGCCTTCATGCTTGCGCGCTACGCGGAAGAGAATGAGCTAAGCGAGTTGGAACGCCAGATCGTGCGCACGCTCGACCGGTCGCCCCACACGCTCTATGTGCTGCAAAAGCAGATCGGGGTGCCGAGCCTTATCTCCGCGCTGGAGCGTCTGCTCGCGGCGGGCTACGTTTCCCGCATCGCCCTTTCGCCCACCGATGTTCTGCACGCCACCGGCGCGTATGTCGAGTGGGACGCCGAAGCCGCGCGGCTCGTCCTGCAAATCATGGCCGATCAGCTTTCCATCCGCTTTGGCGAATGCGCCGAGCGGGTGCGCGCCACCATCCACCGCTTGCTGGGCTGCGCCTGCATCCAGAGCGGCCTATACTTTGACCGGCAGGATTTTGACGCCAGCTCCAGCGAAGCGGCGGATTATTTCGTCAACCGGATTTTCCTGAACGACAAAAGCCCCGTGCTTGGCGGCCACTATTATTTGAAAAAGCCGGTCGTCGCCATCGGCGCGCCCACCGGGGCGTGGGTCGGCACGCTGGCCGAAACGCTGGGCACCCGCGTCATCGTGCCGCCCTACGCGGAGGTCGCGAACGCCGTGGGCGCCGCGGTAGGGCAGGCCACCGAGCAGGTCGAAATATTGATCCGGCCCGACCCTATCACCAAAACCTATACCGTGTTCGGCTCCCAAAAGCGTCTCAGCGAGCCCACGCTGGATCAGGCCACTGATTGCGCGCGCCGGCTGGGCGCGGAGCAAGCCGCCGCTTACCTGCCCGGCGCCTTCTTTGATCTGACCGACCGCGTCGAGGACGTGGAGGTCGCCGACCGCTATACCGGACAAACGCGTTTTGTCGAACGCCGCGTGATCATCACCGCCGTTTCCCACCTGACCGCGCGAAATAACGTTCACTCGTAGGCTTCTATTTTAATACTTAAATAAATATTTAATTTAAGTATTGACTTTTAAAAAAGTCATTGTAAAATATAATATATACAACGTTTGAAATAAGTCGTAAATTTACTCGCACCGCCCGCATGCGCGACCGAACCAAACACCGCCATTTTCTAAATGCAGAAAGGAAGAAACGCAATGAAACAGCAATACAACCCTTACGACAATGTACTCAAAGTCGTCGACCACGCCGCTTCGATGCTCGGCTACAAAGAAAAAGAGTACGCCATCCTGAAATATCCGGAGCGCGAACTTCAGGTATCCATGCCCGTTGTGATGGACGACGGCTCGCTCAAGGTATTTGAGGGCTTCCGCGTACAGCACTCCACCGCGCGCGGACCGGCCAAGGGCGGCGTGCGCTTCCATCCCGGCGTCAACCATGACGAGGTCAAGGCTCTCGCCGCTTGGATGACGTTCAAATGCGCCGTTGTCAACATCCCCTACGGCGGCGGCAAGGGCGGCATCATCTGCGACCCGTCGGGCATGAGCGAACGCGAGCTGCACGCCCTCACCAGCAAATACACGGCGGCCATCGCCCCGCTGATCGGGCCGGAGCAGGATATCCCGGCGCCCGATGTGGGCAGCAACGCGCACGTCATGGCGTGGATGATGGATACTTATTCGATGCTCAAGGGGCACAGCGTGCTGGGCGTGGTCACCGGCAAGCCGATCGGCCTTGGCGGCATTCTGGGCCGAAACGAAGCGACCGGCCGCGGCGTCATGTTCACGATCAACAACCTGCTGAAAAAGGAAAACCGCCCGATTGAAGGCACCAGCGTGGTCGTGCAGGGCATGGGCAACGTGGGCTCCATCACCGCGAAGCTGCTGCACCGTCAGGGCATGAAGATCATTGCCGTTTCCGATGTTTCGGGCGGCGTGTACGATCCGAACGGTCTGGATATCCCCGGCATCCTCGCTTACCTGTCCGGCGGCAAAAACCTTTTAAAGGATTTCGACGCGCCCGGCATCAACCATATCTCCAACGCCGAGCTGCTGGAGCTGGACACCACCGTACTGGTTCCCGCCGCGCTCGAAAACCAGATCAACGGCGAGAACGCCGAGCGCATCAAGACCAAGTATGTTGTCGAAGCCGCCAACGGCCCGACCACGCTGGAAGCCGACGATATCCTGCAAGCGCGCGGCATCAAGCTGGTCCCCGATATTCTTGCCAACGCCGGCGGCGTGGTCGTTTCCTACTTCGAGTGGGTGCAGAATATTCAGGAGCTGTGCTGGAGCGAAGAACGCGTAAACAGCGAACTGAAAAACATTATGGATACCGCGTTTGAAGCCGTGTGGGAGATCGCCGAGCAGCGCGATACCACGCTGCGCACCGGCGCTTACCTGATCTCGGTCAAGCGCGTCGTGGAGGCTCGTCAGGGCCGCGGCGTTTTCTAAAAAATACTTGTTTTTGCGTTTTCTGCCCGCCGTCCATCGCCATTGCTTGAAATTTCGTTCATTCTTACGAAATTACATACGGAATCCTATTGCTTTTGTCGATTGACGGCGGGCTGCTTTCCCTCTATTATTTTTATATTAAAAATAATACTTTCATAAACTTCACCATCCACATAGATATAAGGAGGAGTGCCAATATGGACGAACAGCTGCGTGAATATATCAAAAGTCTGATCCCGGAAAACTTTCCCGACGGCCGCGAGCTGCTCAAGGAAGGCAGGGAAATGGGCCCCACCATCAACGTCCCCCGCACCCCCTTCCTGCAAAAGCACGGCTGTAAAACTTATCTGGAATACCGCAAGAAGCGTCTGGCGGAGGGCAAGCAGACTTGGCAGCTGCTGATCGGTCTCGCCACGTTGGAAGACGAATTGAACGCGATCCGCGCGATTGACGCTTTCAACCAGCGAAATGCGGACGAGGGCATGGAAATCTCGGGCATTCAGTCCATCCCGTCGCAGATCGTCGGCCTGCCCCATGAATACTGGGACACGTTCCCGAAGCAGACCAGCTACGAAATGTTTGATCCCGCCGACTGGAAAGCGCATACCGACGCCGCGCCCATTCAGGTCGCGTGGCAGGATTTTCATTTGGCTTGTCCCGCGTCCCTGCAAACGACCATCAACGCGCTGGAAGCGGGCACCGACCGTTTGGGCTGTTTTTCCACGCTAATCTGGGAGTACACCGGCTACCACGAGGAAGTGAACCGCTTTTCCGACATGGTCCGCTCGCTCGGCATCCTGTCCACCAAAAAGGATCTGGATATCGACGTTGTCACCTACCCGGAGGACGGCATCCCCGGCTACTTTCTGGACGTTGTCTCTTGGGTCGGCTACATGATGGTCGAGCACTACATCGCCACCGAGCTGTGCGGCACCCTGTTTTCCGTCAGCTACGGCGGTCTGCTGACCGAGGTGCAGCCCCGCATGGCGTTCGCCCTTGCCATACACAAGCTGTTTTCCACCCCCGATCATCCGGGCGTCGTCTACTACAACGGCGGCACGGTCGATCAGCTCGACCACGACGTCAACGCCAACTTCGGTACCGGCGTGCAAGAGGCGCTCATACAAACGCTGTTCAACCTGAAATATAACCTGCCGGTCATCATCAGTCCTACCGCCGTTACCGAGCGGCTGCGCACCCCCTCGCTCGACGAACTGCTCGACATCGCCGCGGCCGGTATGCGCGCCGAATACAAGGCAAAGGAATGGCTGCCGCTGATGGATTTCACCCCCATCGAGCAAATGTGCGATAAGATGATCGAAAAGGGCGCCAAATTTTACGAAAATGTGATGAACGCCTTCCGCGAGGCAGGCGTCGACACCGAGGATCCGCTGCAAATGATCATGATGCTCAAGCGCTTTAGCCCGACTAAATTTGAACAGAGCTTCCACCCCAGTATCGAGGAGACCGGTTCGTTCCATCCCTACTTCCCGAGCCAGCTCGGCCAGCAGACCATGGAGATGAAGGACGAGATCGTCGCCGAGCTAAAGGAAAAGGGCATTCGTTTAAACGGCCAAAAGATCGTCTGCGTATCGGCCGACGGCCACAGCTACGGTCTAATGCTCATCACCGAGGTATACCGCGAAATACACGCCGAGCCGGTCAACGGCGGCGTCGATATGGAGCCCGCCGCCGTGCTCGATCTGGCGGATGAGGAAGGCACCGATATCATCTGCGTTAGCTCGCACTGCGGCCAATGCTTGTCCTACGCGCAGTCGATCACCGCGCTTGCAAAGGAGCGCGGCAAAAAATACCGTATCCTGATGGGCGGCATGCTCAACGCGCTGCTGCCCGGGAACGAGCTGCCGGTCGATGTGCAGGATCTGGTGCGCGACACCGGCGTTTGCGGCACCAACGATTTCTGCGAGCAGGTCAGCTTCATTTTAGAGCATTGATCCCTGTCCTCAGCAGTATCATAGAAAGGGGAAACCACCATGACAGTGTCTCAACCGACACAGGAAGAAGTATACAAACAGGCATCCCAAATGACGCCCGAACAAGCATATACACAAAAGAAGATCCGGATGGCGACAAGCGGAATGAAGATTGCGATCTTGATGCCCATCACCGCGATCCTGCAAAACATTTTTAACAACTCGGTCACCTCGACCATCATCCCCACCCTGTCCGACAAGGTGATCGTTTCCATACTCTGTTCCATCACGCTGATTGGCCTTTGCGACTTGTTTGCCGGTGTTTTCACCTTTCTCTACAACACGTCCCGCGGAAAAGGTCTTACCGAGTATAAGCGCACCATCTCCCTTAAGGTATCGTGGATGATGCTGGCCTCGGCCGCGTTCGCGGGCCCGCTCGCCACCGGCTGCTGGATGGCCGCCACGCCCTTTTGCGGACTCACCACGGTCGCGGTCGTCACCAGTCTGGGGCCGATTCTCACGGCGATCATCGGCAAGTTCTTTCTTAAGGAAAATATCAGCGCGCGCGTATATCTCGGCATCGGCATCACGGTCGTGGGCGTGATCGTTTCGGGCTGGACAGGCTTTTCCGAAGGCGGCAGCAACTTTATTTTAGGCTTTATCCTCGCCCTGATGGCGCCCATCGGCTTTACGCTTGAAGGTCAGTTCTCCACCTACGCGGGCGATATGATCGATCCAAATGTCGGCTGCGGCTTTTACCGCTGCTTTGGCTCGGGCGTAATCGGCCTGATCGCCATGACCATCCTGTCCGCCGCCACCGGCAATCTGGCCGCCTTTACCGGCATTCTGCGCATGGTGTTCACCACGCCCATTCTGCTTTTATTCGTCGTCATCACTGGGCTGCTCGGCGCGATCAACTACAACTGCGCGTACACCGCGTTTAACAAGGCCGGCCCCTCCCGCACGCTCGCGGTCGATTCCTCGCGTCCGATCTGGAGCATCCCCTTCGGCTACCTGTTTGCGGCCCTTGGCGTCGCGGCTTATTCGGTCAATGCGTTAGGCGTGGCCGGCGCGGTGATCGTTGTGCTCGGCCTGATCCTCATCATCTGCAAGCCGTCCGAGCTGGTCAACCTGCGCGACGTGTCGTAAGGAAGGAGAAAGACTGATGAAATTACCGCTGAAAACGCGTATTCTGCAATACGCCATTCTGCTCGGCAACCCGTTCACAGTGTCCGACGTATACCACGATCTCGCGGATGAATACGGCGGCGAAAAGCTTTTCACCCTTAAAACGGTGAACGATTACGTCGATTCCTTCCTCGGCATTGGCTTTTTAAAGGCCGCCCAGCTCGAATTTGATCCCCAAGGGGAACTGCTGATCCACTATCAGGTCACCGAATACGGCAAAACGCGACTCAAATACATACACTAAAAAAGCGCGGCACAGAAGAAATGCTTTCTGTGCCGCGCTTCAGCTTTTCTATTTTTTGCTTTGCATGCCCGCGTACCGGGTCAAAAAGAGCTCGAGCCGTTCATTCAGCCGGTCTCCCGTCAGGTACACGTCCGGCGTCATACCCGCGCCCTCTTGAAAATAGGCGGGATCCCAGTAAAACAGGCACTCGCCGAACTGGAAAAACAGACCAGAATAGGGCAGCGAAATACCGTAATTCGCGCCGTTTGTCAGCACGCCGCCGGTATTCGCGCCAATCGTCACCACGTTTTGCAGGTTGTGCATCAGGTCGGTAAACGCTTCGGCCGCGGAGGCTGTGTGGCGCGCGGTCAACACAAACAGCACGCGGTCCGGCTGCTCCAAAAACTGCGGCTCGGGCGCGCCGACATAGTAGTCGCCGTCCACGCGCAGGCCGCCCGCCGCATGGTAAGCGTCCGTCTGTGCGCGGATCTCCGCGCATTGCTCCTCGTTTTCCGCGCCGTAGCAGGAACGCAGCCATGTATCGCTCGCGCGGATGCGCAGCGTGCAGTAATTCGGCTGCGCTTGCTCGCCGGTGTACCGGTAGAACCATTCAGGCGGCAGGTCGCCGTTGCCGCCGGGGTTGTGCGATAAATCGAGCACCGCCGCCGGGTATTCCTTAATCGCTTCGGCGGAGGCGAGGAACGCCTGCTTGTCATCCTCGTCGTGTTGGTTGGACCAACCGCTCTGGTCGTCCTCACCGAACACGGTACGGTTCAGCTCCATAAACGGAATGCCGCCCCGCACGCTGTAAACGTAGTTTTCTTCCGGCGCGGTGCGCGAATCGAGCGATATGGCAAGGTGCAGCTTTGCCGTAAACGTTCCCCCCGCGGTCTCCACCTTCATTTCCAGCGCTTCCGCGCGCGGCGCGAGCCGGTATAGGTAATAGGTCAACTCGCCGTTCTGGCCAATGGCGCGCTTCAAATACGTCTCCGGCGCTTGTCCGTCTATCGCGCGCACCGCGTCCGTACAGGCCGCGTCGATATAAAACGTGCCATTCTTGCGGTAATAGGCGCGGCTCTCATCCGCAAACAGCTGTATGTCCGGCTGGAAGTTGTGCCCGTCAAAGGAAAAGTGTGTGTCGCCGATAAAGGAAAGGTGCCGGATCATCAGCGCCTTATAGTCTGTAAGAGCGATCGTTCCGGTCTCCGGCAGCGCGGCCAGTATTTCTTTTTCAGCCTTATCAAACGCCGCGTCCCCGCCCGACCATGTGTACAGGCCGTATTGCGAACGCAGCAGACGCATCACCCAGCCCACCTCGGCCCGCGCCTCGTCCGCCGGCAGCGGATCGTGCAGATCCAGATTGTTCTGGTCAAAGGCGCGGATACGTTTGCCGTCCTCCAGTGTGAAAAGCGGCTTACCGTTTTGGAAATCGTAGCGGTAACGGTCGAGATCGGCGCGGGGCGCGTCGATTTTGGCGTGCGCCGCGTTGGTCTCCTCCAAAAGCGCCGCGAACGTCGCGGCGTTGCCCGATAGCGGAACAGACGCGCCCGCCCCCAGTGAAAGCGCCGCGAGCAGCGCGGCCAGTTGTTGTACCATACCGATCCCCTCTCTTTCTTTCTATCAGTATAGCAGACCCGCCGTGCGGTTACAACCGCGCCGGACACAAAAAGGCAATGGGCGCACCCATTGCCTTTTTGTTAAGGAATTTTCATTTATTTGTCATCCTTCGTCAATATATTCCTTAGAACGACAAGTCCAATAACATTGCGAAACGCGCTTTCCCCTTTTTATAGCTTCTCCATGAACTGCGCCGCGCTCTTCGCCATCAGGCGCTTGGTGCCCTTCTGGTCAAACGCGATCTCCAATAAGCAATCGCCGCCCATCGGCTTGGCGGAAACGATCAGGCCGTCGCCAAAGGCGCGGTGCCGTACCCGCCCGCCAACGGCAAAGTCCGGCGCGGGCTGAGCCGCGGCGCGCCCCGGCCTTGCGGCGGGAGCGGGCGCGACCGACGCGCTGCGCGCGTGCACGATGCCCTCGCGCGCGGTCTGCGCGGCGGGCTGCACCGGCGGGTCAAAGGCGCGCTGGTTCACGTTGCTGTCCGTCAGCTCCTCGGGAATCTCCTGCAAAAAGCGCGAGGGGTGCGCGTACTGCGTGCGGCCGTACAGCAAGCGGCGCTCGGCGCAGGTCATGTACAGCTCTTCCCGCGCGCGCGTCACCGCCACATAGCACAGGCGGCGCTCCTCCTCCATGTCCTCGTCTTTTTCCATGGCGCGGAAGCCGGGGAACAGCCCGTCCTCCAGACCCGCGAGGAACACCACCGGGAACTCCAGCCCCTTGGCCGAGTGCATGGTCATCATCGTGACCGCGTCCTCTTCGTCGCCGGTCTTGTCCGCGTCGGTGTAAAGGGCCATTTCCTCCAAAAATCCGGCAAGCGTCGGCTCTTCGTTCTTTTCTTCATAAGTAAGCAGGTAGCTCTTCAGCTCCTCGATATGCTCCAAACGGCTTTTGGATTCCATATCATCCTTGTTTTCCAGCGCCTCGGCGTAGCCCGTGCGGTTGAGCACTTCAGCGTACCACTCGGAAAGGCCTAAAAACTCGCGCTGCTGGCGCAGATCCTCTATCATTTTGCCAAAGCGCTCCATCGCGGAAGCGGCGCGCGAAAGCGTAGGGTACGCGGAAGCGTTTTTCACCACTTCAAACAGCGGCAGGCCGTTTTCCTCCGCCGCCTGCTCGGCCAGCTCGACCGAGCGGTCGCCGATTTTGCGGGCGGGCACGTTGATGATGCGCTTCAGGCGCAGCGTGTCCGCCGGGTTCTCCACAACCCACAGATAGGCGAACATATCCCGGATTTCCGCGCGGGAGAAGAAGTCGCGCCCCTTGTATACCCGGTAGGGGATGCCATTACGAATGAACGCGGCGGCAATATTATCCGAAAGAACGTTGTTGCGGTACAGGATCGCGTAATCGCTGAACCGCCGCCCGCCTTCCACGCCCGCTAGGATGGTGTCCGCGATATAGCCGGCCTCGCCCTCTTGGCTGTCCGAGCGGTGCACGCGCAGCTTGGCGCCGCCGGTCTGGTCGGTCCAAAGCTCCTTGCCCTTGCGCTGGGCGTTGTTGCGGATCAGCTCGTTCGCCGCGGAAAGAATGTTGCCGGTTGAGCGGTAGTTTTGTTCAAGCCGGATGGTGCGCGCGTTCTGGTACTGCTTTTCAAATTCCAAAATGTTCGTAATGGTCGCGCCCCGGAATTTGTAGATGGACTGATCGTCGTCGCCAACGACGCAGATGTTCTGGTACCCGCCCGCAAGCAGGCTGGTCAGCACATACTGCGCGTAGTTGGTATCCTGATATTCGTCCACCAGCACATAGCGGAACTTGCGCTGGTAGTATTCGAGCACGTCCGGATAGTTTTGCAGCATCAGCACGGTTTTCATGATAATATCGTCAAAATCCAGCGCGCAGGCCTTTTTCATTTCTTTTTCGTAAAGCTTGTACACATCGGCCACTTTTTCGCGGTAGTGGTCGCCGTGCGCGTCGGTCATGAACTGCCTCGGCGTCATCAAGCGGTCCTTGGCGCGGGAAATCATGCCCATCACCGCGCGCGGGTCGTATATTTTCTCGTCCATGTTCAGGCGGCGCAGCGCCGCGATAATCACGCGCTTTTTCTCATCCTCGTCGTAGATCGTGAACGGCTGTTCAAAGCCCAGCAGATCGACGTTGCGGCGCAGAATGCGCAGGCAGGCGGTGTGGAACGTATACGCCCAAATGGCGGAAGCGTCCTCCTCGCCCACCGCGCCGGTCAGCCGTTCCTTGAGCTCGCGCGCGGCCTTGTTCGTAAAGGTAATCGCGATGATCTCCCACGGCTTCGCGGGGTCTATCGCGCACAGCGCTTCGGCGCGCGCGCGGTTTTCCGGCTTGGGGTCGGTCAGGTATTCGGTCAAAAACAGCAGGTCTTGCTCGGTCGCGCCGGGCTGCGCCTGCTGGGCGTCGTATCCGCGCCCAAAGCGCAGCATGTTGATGATACGCTGGATCAGCACGGTGGTTTTACCGCTGCCCGCGCCCGCGAGGATGAGCAGCGGCCCCTCGGTCGCGTATACTGCCTCGCGCTGCTTTTCGTTTAAATGTTCAAAGCGGGCCTCGATCACCGCGCGGCGGATGGAGGCGTACTTCATATCGAATTTCGTCGGTTCCATTTTCTCAGCTTACCTCGTTTAAGTAGAAGATAATATGATTATATCATATCTCAGCCTACAAAACAAACACTTGTTCTCCTTGACAGGCCGCGCAGAAGGGGTATAATTTGTATATCCACATGCAAATATTGATAAAAGTGAAGGTTATTACCCATTATGGATCAACCCAAAACCGCAATCGAATACATCCACTCGCTCGGCCGCTTTTCGGGCGCGCCCGGGCTGCACCGCATCCGCGCGCTTTGCGCCGCGCTGGGCGATCCGCAGAAGCGCCTGAAATTCGTGCATCTGGCGGGCACCAACGGCAAAGGCTCAACCGCCTGCATGATCGCAAACACCCTGCGCTGCGCGGGCTACCGCACCGGGCTGAACACCTCGCCCTATCTTGTCCATTTTCACGAGCGCATCCGCGTGGACGGCGCCATGATTGGGGACAGCGACCTGTCCCGTCTGGCCGAGCGCGTCGCCCTCGCGGCGGAAAGCCTTACCCTGCCCGAAGGCGAGACCATAGGCGAATTTGAGTTTACCACCGCCATTTCCTTTCTCTACTTTCTAGAGCAGGAGTGCGATATCGTCGTGCTGGAAACCGGCCTTGGCGGCCGGTGCGACGCGTCGAACGTCATCGACCCGCCGGAGGTCTGCGTCATTACGCCCATTTCGCGCGACCATATGGACGCTTTGGGCGATACCGTGGCCGAGATCGCGGCGGAAAAGGCCGGCATCATCAAACCGTCCAGCGCGGTGGTCTGCGCGGTCAATCAGCCGGCGGAGGCGCTCCCCGTCCTGCGGCGCGCGTGCGACGCGGCGGGCGCGATCTGGTGCTCCTTCCCGACGGATACCACCGTATTGCGGTGCGATATTCACAACACCGCTTTTCTGTACGAGGGGCAGGGCTACACGCTCGCCATGCCGGGCCGCTACCAACTGCAAAACGCGCTCACCGCCCTGCACACCATACAGGCCCTGCGCGAGCGCGGCTGGAAAATCGACGTTTCCGCCGTGGTGCGCGGCCTTGCCTCGGCGCGCATGGCGGGCCGCTTGGAGCGCGTGCGCGAAAACCCGCTTGTTCTGCTGGACGGCGCGCATAACGCGGCGGGCACGGATGCTCTGTGCGACGCGATCGATGAAATGCTGGGCCGCAAGCGCCTGCACGTCGTCATGGGCATGGTGCGCGATAAGGAATACGAAGTCTGCGTGCGGCAGCTCGCCCGCCGGGCCGATATCTTCTACGCCTGCGCCCCGGATAACGACCGCGCGCTCATCACCACCACGCTGGCCGCGCTGGCCGAGCAGGATTGCGACGCCGTGTTCGACTGCGGCACCGCCGAGCGGGCGATCGCCCTCGCGCTCGAAAACGCCGCCCCGAACGATTGCGTGCTGGTCTGCGGTTCGATCTACCTTGTCGGCGAAGCGGAAAAGATCCTCCGCACGCGACAGAAAGCGACCGAATAAAAACATTTTATATGGTAAACTTTGGCTTGTACCGAAAAAAAACGGTACAAGCCGTTTTTTTTAGTTAGGAATTAGTAGGTAGTAATTATTTTAGCGTTTCCGCTTCAGCTTCACGATTTCTGCCTTACATAAGCGCCAACGCCTTATTTCCCGGCTCAAACTGTCGCCGCTCCCAATTACTAATTACTAATTCCTAACTACTAATTAACTGAAAGTGTGGTGTGGCTAATGTTACAAATCACCCCAACCATGAAAGAGGGCACATTAATTGTTTCCCTCGCGGGCGACCTGGATCATCACGAGGCGCGCCTTGCGATTGAGCAATCGGAGGATCTGCTCGCGCTCTACCCCTGTGAAAAGCTGGTTTTGGAGCTGCACGGGCTTACGTTTATGGATAGCTCCGGCCTAGCGGTCGTTATGCACCTGTTTCGCACGTCGGCGCGCAGCGGGCGCGATTTTGCCGTGCGCGGCGCGCCGCCGCAGGCCATGCGCGTGTTTGAAGCGGCCGGTCTGCCGCAGGTCATGATTTTTGAAAAGGGGGAATGAACGATGCGCGGCGTAGTCAATAAAATGAGCATTAAATTTGAAAGCCACTCGGTAAACGAGGCGTTCGCCCGGCAGGCCGTGGGCGCTTTTGTTTCCCAGCTCGACCCGACGATGGAGGAGCTGGGCGATATCAAAACCGTCGTGTCGGAGGCGGTGACCAACGCCATCGTCCACGGCTACGCGGATAAAGCGGGCTTTATCACCGTGTCCGTGCGCCTTTTCGAGGGACGCGCGCTGGAGATCAAGATCAAGGACGCGGGACGCGGCATCGCGGACGTGCAAAAGGCGCGCCAGCCGATGTTCACCACCGGCGACGATACGCGTTCGGGCATGGGCTTCACCATCATGGAGACCTTTACGGACAAGCTTCGCGTCCGCTCTACCGAGGGACGCGGCACGCTCGTGACCATGATCAAGACGCTATCGGAGCGATAGGCCATGACCGAACTAACGCGCGACCTGCTGCGCGACGCGGCGGCGGGTGACCGCGAAGCCGAAGCGCGTCTTTTGCAGGAGAACAGCGGCCTGATCTGGTCGATCGCGCGGCGCTATTACGGGCGCGGCGTCGAGCCGGACGATCTATACCAGCTTGCCGCCGTTGGGTTTATCAAGGCGGTGCGCGGGTTCGATCTGGAACTCGGCACGCAGTTTTCTACTTACGCGGTACCCAAAATCGCGGGCGAAATACGGCGGTTTCTCCGGGATGACGGCGCGGTCAAGGTCAGCCGCGCCATGAAGGAACGTTCGGCCAAGCTGCACCGCATCGAAACCGAGCTGACCGCCAAAACCGGCAATTCCCCCACCATCTCTGAAATCGCCGAAGCCGCCGGGCTTACCCCGGAAGAGGTAGCGGCCTGCGAACAGTCCAACGTAACGGTGGATTCCTTTGAGCGCGAGCTTTCGGGCGGCGGCCACCTATCCGACCTGATCGGCGACGACGGACTCGAAGAGCGCGCCTGCCTGTATCTCTCGCTGCGCGAAGCCATACGCACCCTGCCCGAACGCGACCAAGAGGTGCTCGCCCTGCGCTTCTCGCGCGACCTGACCCAGCAGCAGGTCGCCAAGCTCATCGGCGTGTCGCAGGTGCAGGTATCGCGCATTGAAAAGCGCGCCATCGCCCACCTGCGCGGCCAACTGACGGACAGCGGATAGCAAAGGATAAAGCACAAAAAAGCCAATGTCATTAAAATAATAATAACTGACTCCTAGCGCATCCCTTTGGCCTTCCCTCCACGAGGGCATAAGCGTAAACTTAAGCAACGCGCGGGGGGCAAAGACCGCTTTCTGGCCTTCCCCCCACGAGGGGAAGGTAGCGCGCGCCGCAGGCGCGTGACGAATGGGGGGCTTAACGAATAGCGCACTTTAAGGCAGCCACGCACATCTTGCTGCCAATTCATGCGCCCCCCCATCAGTCACGGCTTCGCCGTGCCAGCTTCCCCTCGTCGGGGGAAGCCCAAAGATCGCTCTATGCATACGCTGCTTAAGTTTACGCATATGCCCTCGTTGGTGGGAGCCCAAAGGGTGTTTGCTACCCAGTTATTACTTGCTCATTCTTAACTGATTGGCATTGGCACAAAAAAGCTCCCCCTTTTTCAAGGAGGAGCTTTTTGTTACTAATTAATATCAATCCACTCGGGATCGACCCAGTAACCGCGCGTTGCGTTCCAGCGGCGATATTGCCGTTTGTCTCCCAAGATGCGATACTTATATTCAATAATATCTGCACGTGGTTCAACGCCGTTCACCTCGCTGTTGGTGCTGACAGCCGCTACCGGTGCCTGTGCAAAATCTGCGGCAAAGCCTGCCGGAATCGAGCTGGCAAGAAGGGCAGCAACTCCCAAAGCGAGCAAAATCTTTTTCTTCATCTATCTCACCCCTTTACAATTTGAATACCTGTTTGTTGATAAAACTCAGCTTCGTTTTCAGGAATGCTGAATGGTTCAACCGAGTCCACATAAAGCCAATAGCCTCCGTTCTTATCCTGTATTATGTAAGATGAGGACGGATCGAAATCCACTGCATCCTGCTCGGTGCTTTCCGGCGCATCAAATATAGGCTGTGGAATAATAGAATATGATAAACAAAGAAATAAAACAAATACACACATGATTAGTGTATTTGCTACTTGATAAACCTTACCTTTATTGCAGTTCATTACCGCTCTAAAGCGCTCTTTGACCTCCACCTCTGCATTCCCATTGCCATTGAAAAACGCGGTTGCTGCACATGGCGGCGTATTCTGCAAATTGCTATGTTTTAGCGTGCTGATAATCGTTCGCAAATAGCATGCGCGTTCTTCCATGTTCAAACACTTTGCAACCGACAAATCACACTTGATCTCCAAAGTTTGTTCCAAGTCCTGTTTCAGCAAATGGGCTACCGGATCCCACCAGAAAATCATGCAGAAAAGCGAAACTAAAAGCTTGACGAAAATATCCCGATTGGCAAAATGGATATATTCATGCAACAGGATATACAGTAATTCTTCTTCGGAATAATCTATGCGCGGCAGTAATATCTTTTTTCGGAACATGCCGAATCCAAACGGTGTATCAATATTATCCACTATGAAAACAGAAACGTCAATATCCTTTTTGACAATGCGTTTTACTTCGTCCACAAGATGCTGCACATGCTCACCGCAGATTTCAGCATATTGCTCAATGCTTTTCGACGCCTTGTAATAATTATGAATATAGCGTATTAGCAAAACACCAAACACGCCGATCCAAATCACGCACAGAACGTGTAATAATGATATTCCCTTAACGAAACCGTCATCGTTTGTCAGCGCTTGATAAATATGCGGATAAACGGTCTGATCATTGATAATATACGCATGTGGAAATTCCAGCGGCAAAAATACTCTGGCGGCGCAAAACAAGTATAACAGCACGATTGTAAACATACCGAAGTAATGCTTATAGTGTGTTTTCCGCAAAAAATAAATGGCAATGATTAAAACGCTGCTCCAAAGAACTGCCGACAGAAAAGAAAACAAAGTTATTTGCATGTCACATCTCTATAATGTTATTTATTATTTTTGTCTCCATCCGGTTTCTTTACATTATGTTTTTCAAATTGCTCTACCATTTTTTCGAGTTCCTTGATCAGTCGCTCGTTTTTATCGTCCGGTTTTTCACCAGCTTGCTTTTTCACAAGAGCAACTGCAATTTTTGCCAAAGAAGCCGTGCCCACACCCTGCGATTCTAAGATTTTTGATATATATTGTTCTTTATCAAAACAGGGTGTAAACTGCCGGGAGTAATGTTTGCCTTCTTGCAAAACGCCGCACATCGTTAAAAACTTTTTTTCTTGCAGCAAACTAAGAAGTTTATGAATATAGTTACTGCTCCAATTTTGGTCAGTGGAAAGCTTGACAAGCTGCGCGCTGGTAAGCGGCACGTTTTCCCGCCAAAAAATATTCATTAATATCTCTTCCGAGTTTGACAATTTAATGCTTCGCATTTATTTCACCTTTACAAATATCAAATCACCCATGCGGTGTTTTTGTGCTTTTATTGTATCTCGAACCGCTCTATCTGTCAACCGTATTTGCCAAAATTTTTAAAATTTTGCTAAACGCTGCCTGCCTTCGCGGAGCGGTTTGGCAGAATACAAAAAGCTCCCCTTTTAAAGGAGGAGCTTTTTGCTATGATAGAAATGATAGGAGTGGTCGTTATTATGCGGGGGGAACCCAACGCGGCGCTTTGCAGACCGCACCAGAAACGCCGGTTCTATTTTGTTCACCCACCAAGATATCAATTCACCTTCAAGGTGTTCCGTTTTCTGTTTCTATTGTATATATAGTCCGGCCAAATGTCAACATAAACTTTTATTTTTTTGTAGAATTTTGTCTAGTCGCTCCTTTTGCTTGTCGCCTGCTCACTCGTCCTGCAAACGAAATTGTTCAAGAATTTTCGTTTTTGTCCCTTCCTGCATACGCGAATCAACGCTAAAAACATCATAGAACCCCGTATCGGAAGCTATGAAATAATAGTGTGTTGTCTCTTCCCCTTCCGCGTTTTTATAGGTTACTTCGTATATTGCGCCGAAAGACGAACTGGACATAAAAAAGGGATCTGCGTTTTTCAAATCCTCGTCAGCCG
This sequence comes from Butyricicoccus faecihominis, assembly GCF_024462775.1. Taxonomy (GTDB): domain Bacteria; phylum Bacillota; class Clostridia; order Oscillospirales; family Butyricicoccaceae; genus Agathobaculum; species Agathobaculum faecihominis_A. The sequence goes on along the minus strand of NZ_JANGCE010000026.1, from coordinate 24,031 downwards.
TAATCTCCCACAAAAACTGTTTTTTATCCATGGACGTATCAAATTGATCCCGGTCACTGAGCAGGGACTCAACACTCGTTAACCGATCCCCTGTCACCTCGTAAAACCGGATACCGCCACATACCATATCATCTTTCATAAAGGTACTTTGTCTGTCCTCAAGAGACGTAACTACGGAAATTTCCGACGGAATACTAATCTCCCGTTGTTCGATCCGTAATGTATTTGCGCCATCCGCACCGCAACCGACAAGCCCCAGCACAGCAAAACAAACGCAAGCGATGAATATTTTCTTCATGATTTCTTTTCCATCTCCTTTGCCATTCAGAGGCATGCAGTCAGCTCTTTATGCCGTATGTCATTCTGTTCACCCACAGAGATATCAGTTCACCTTTATCATGATTCGTTTGATTTTATTGTATATATAGCCCAACCGCTTGTCAATGAAAATCTGAATATTTACATCTTTTAGGGCTGGGACACACCACCACCTCATATCGCTACCGAGGCCAACCGCACGTTAAAACTCACCCATAGCGTACAAAAAGCTTCCCTTTTCAAAGAGAAGCTTTTTGCATAGATAGAATTGATGTAGGAGTGGTCAATTTGTACTTATCCGCTCGTTTTGCTTTTGGTTCATTTTTTTGACTAGCAAGGTATAGAGTGCCCATCCAAATAAACCACCAAGTACATTCAGAAGTATGTCACCCAGATCGAGAATACTATGTTGTAACGCAAATGATGTCAGATTTAATATCAGGCTTATAATAAGAAACCAAAGCAAACAAGGACCGCACTTCTTAGAATGCAAGCATAGCGGCAACAAAAAACCTACAGGCAAAAAAATCAGAAAATTGAATAGCACAACAGGCATCAGCTCAGGAATAGTCGTACAGGAGAGCTGCAAAGTATGAAAAGGATTCCATTCAATTTCAACCAATCCATCTGAAAAAAGGTTAACGATTTCCCTATGTCGGGTCGGATTTTCTCCAAACGTTCCAATGCTTTTCCATATCTTGAGCCGCGCCAAAACAATTCCATATAGTAGCAGAACCAAAACCGCTATCCTGTGACCATGCTTTTTCATATATTTTAAATCCAGTTAGATATAGTGCCATAAAAGGAATACTTATAGCCAAGACCTCCACCTACACTAAAAGAAACAAAATACTTGCTTCCCGCTTTTAAGCCAGAAAAATCAACTGTTGCGCTGGTTGTCAAGGCCATATCTACAGTTTTCGTTTTAACGACTTCATTATGGGTATTATACACTCTTACGGTAATACTTCCACCACCAAATTCCGGATTAGATGTGCACTTATAATTTTGAATTTTAACAACCATGGTAGATGAACCCTTAAACCATGCATCGGTATATAGGGTGCTCATAATTTCTTTGCAATCATAAGAATATGTTTCAGACGAAAGATCGTATGTGGGTTTAGAAACTGTAGGGTAATCCGTTCCAAAGGGCATGATTTCGCTATCAACCGGTGGAACCGGAACCAACTCATGGACTTCATTCGCAGCCGCAAAAGCATTACTTCCACCAAACATTAGAGTAAGTGCACAGATGAGTGACAGCATTTTTCTAATTTTTTTCATTTTAGTATCCTCCTATTTGTTTGTACATCTAATAAGGTTTGTTCAGTAGTCTAAATAATTCATTGTCATGCTCAATCGTACAGCTTTGGTAATTGTCTATATAACTACTAAAAAGCTTGACTGTCATTTAGTAATTCATTTCAGGATACTCTATTATCGTCAAACCATCTCATTAAATTCTTACGTCTATTCATTAACAAGAAGATTTTTACGGTAAATAATAGCGATGAAAAAATCCCTTTCTCTTTATAGTTATATGGACAATGCATTTCTCTTTAATTATGATCTATTGCTTTTTTCTACTAACCATGCTATAATTAAGGCATCCACACAAATCCGAGTTGCCGCTCTGCGGCAAGGTGTCCAGCCTTTCGGTTTTATGTGGATTTTTTAATGCAATCATACGCAACACCCTTTCCTTAATCTAACAGCTTTTTATGATTACAGGTCGGTTCCTTTGGAAGCAACCCACAATCTTCAAATTGATTAGCGGATTCAAGTCAAAAAAAGCGACCCGTCTGCTCAATCCCCAGTGTTTTCACCTTTTCAAATATCGATTCACCTTCAAGGTGTTTTTATGTTTATATTCTATAACTAGCTTAGTTAAATGTCAATACAAATTATAATTTTTTCTCTCAATTTGTCGACTGTCATACCGACTCCATATTATCTCTTTTGTTCATGAATCCAACGTATGTCGTGCGCAGCTGGCGCATTTATAGTCTATTTCATTCCTAAAAAACCCAATTTCATCGGTAAAATAAAAGCCAAGCGTGCCCACACTTTCAAGGTGGGTACGCTTGGCTTTGCTTTATTTTCAGCCGCCCTACGCTTCCAAATACCGATTCATTCGCATGAGGATCGCGGCGGTCTCGCTGCGCTTGGCGCTTCCCTTCGGGTCCAGAAGGCCGCCGCCCTTGCCGGTGATCAGTCCGGCGGCGTTGGCCCAGCGCATCGCGTCCGTGGCATAGGCGCTGATCTGCGCCGCGTCGCTGAACGCGGACAGGTCGGCCCCGGCGGAACCATCGTGCCCCCGCAGCCGCGCATAGCGGTACAGAATGGCCGCAAGCTGCTCGCGGGTGAGCGCGTCGTCCGGCCCGAAAAGGCCGCCGCCATAGCCGGTCACAATGCCCTCAGCGCTGGCCCAAGTGATCGCGGCGGTATCATACCGGTTTGTTGCCACATCGGTAAACGCGCTTTCCGCGCCGACGGTGGGGCTTCCCTCCCGCCGGTACAGGATCGCGGCAAGCATGCCGCGCGTGGTATCGCCATCGGGCGCGAACGCGGTGTCGCTTGCGCCCTTCATCAGCCCGTGCCCCACCACGTAATCCACCGCTTCATGGTACCAGCTCGCCGGCGGTACATCGGTAAAGCGCTTTGCCGCGCAGTGGTCGCTGTACGCGCAGCCATCCGATGCGGAAAAGGAAGCCGCCACCGTCACCTTGCCCGCGGGCATTTGGAACTTGTAAACGCCGTTCCCCGCATCCGTCACCGCCACGGTTTTGCCGTTCGGGCCGGTCACGGTCAGCTCACCCAGCGTATAGCCCGCATCCGGTTTCACGGTAATGGTCACGGCCGCGTTTCGGGCCGCATAATACCGGTCCACCGTTACGGCGCCGTGCGCCGCGCCCTCCGCCACAGCGACCCGATAGGTCGCGCTCCCGCTCGAACCGGAGCTTTCCCGCTGCATATCCTGATAGGCCAGCGTATAAACGGAAAACCGGCTGCTGCGCACCGTGTAGGTATTCGGGTTGTCGTCTTCATCCAGAAGCGCCTCGGTCACCAGCGCACCGTCAACCTGATGCGTGCGCAAAATGAGGAATTCGCGGCTGATATTGCCGGGCGTTTGCCGAAGCTCCGCCGGGATCGGGAATACCAACTCGACCGGCCGCTTCAGCTCGCTCAGCTCCACGATCTCTTGCTTCTCCTGCGCGTCGGTGATGATCTTTTTCACCGTCACATCCGCAAAGCTTGCGACCGACGCGCCGCCCAGCGCGTTCGTGATCGATTCTTGCACCGCGTCCTCCGGTTTCGCCTCCGCTACCTCCAGCACGATCTCAAACTGCGCGGCCGCGCCTGTTTTCAGCGCCTCCGCGTCCTCGCTCGTCATGTTTTCCAGTAGGCTGCCCGTGTTTTGCGGCGCGGCGGGCGCGGCGTCGGCCTCCACGCGCACCTTCACGTTCGGCAGCTGCGCCAATTTGTCGTTGAGCGTTTCGGCGGCTTCGTCCGCGCCTTCCAACTCATCCTTCACGGCTTCATAGTGCATTTTTGCGTCCAGTATCGCGTCGATCTCGCTTTGGTCTCCGCTCGAAGGGGCCTCCGGCAGGTTATCGACGATTTCATCCAGATCGTCTACCACCAGTTGTTCAAATAGGGCCTCTATAGCGCAGTCCTTTTCCGGAATCAGCGTAAACGTATTGCCGTTGACCGGCACCGCCGCGCCGTCCACCGTTACGCGGGCCAGCTTGTAGCCATAATCCGGTGTAAAGGTAAGGGTAAGCGCTTCTCCGGCCGCCGCGCTTACCGTTCCGGCGGGCGAGACCGTGCCGTGCGCGCCCGCTGTTACCGTTACCGTGTGCTCTTGCCGATAGGTGACCGTGACTGCCACCGGCGCGTCCGGCATGGAAAAGGTATAGGCGCCGTCCTCCTGCCGCTCGGCGGCGACCGGCGCGCCATCGCTCGCCGTCTTTACCGTGACCGCGCCGATACCGTTGCCCGCCGCGGGCGAGCCGGGCAAAATGGTCACTGTTTCATCGGGAATAACGAAAAGCGTCGTTTGATCTCCCTGTGTTTCCAACCGGCTCACCGCGTCGTCCGCGTGCACCCGCGAACCCGCCGCGCCCACGCCCGCGCTGTCGGTTATCGTAATGGAATAGCCCTTTTTGCCGGTGATGTTCGCCGCGCCGGTCACGGTCTCATAATTTTCAGTATCCTCCGGTGTGAACACCCAGTTATATTCGCCGCCGCCCTCGCGGACGGTTTCCTCCGCTTCCGACCAAGCGATCACTCCCGCGCCCGCGTCCTTCCCCGCCGCAAGCGGCAGATCGGCCAGTTTTTTGCCCGCGATCGACACCGCCGGATATTCCGGCGCGACGGTCGGGGTGGCCTTGGTAATGCTTACTTTGAAATAAATATCTTCCCGGTGCAGCAACGTATTGGTGGACTCGTTTCTTTTATAAAAAACCGCTATTACATAATATCCGTGGGCGATATTATTGCTGTCGTACTGCCCATCCATGCTGTCCGCCACATCGGAAAACCCAATGGCGTTGGCGGGCCCGGAATAGATCTTGGTATATTCCACCGGCGCGTTGACGCCCTGCGACCAGCTATACCACTGGTAATGCATAAAATAGTCGCCGGGCTGCGCGGTGGCCGAGGTTTTCAGTTCATACCCTTCGGGCAGGGTGGCGGTGATCGTGAAGTACGTGGTTTCCCCGTCATACACCTTCTTGATATCGCCGCTGGTCGTGATCGTCACCTTCGGCTCGGCTGTTACCGGATACAGCACCGTGCCCGTGGCCTTGTCGGTCTCGGCCACGGTGTTAATCACGTCGCCTTCCGTAAAGCTCCACGCGTTCCCCGCGCCCTTGGGAAATTTGTAATCCGTGTTTTCAAAATACGTGTAGCCGTCGCTGTTCAGCTCCCAGTTGATAGGCCGGTCGTACAGCACAGGCCGGTCGTAGCTGCTGTCCAAACCGGAAAACGACAGCGTGGTTTGGTAGGTAAGCCTATTTTGATATGCGGAATACGTTTTTTCCTTTAAATAGTCGTACGCTTCCTTATTATTTAAAACGACGTTTAAATCGCTTCTGTAATCGCCCCATCCCATAAACCTAGCTTCTGTGTTCATATCATCCGCTTTTAGAACACGAATGGTGGAATCAAAATCCAGCCGCGCCCATTTTAATTGGTCGCAGCTCGCAATGATTGTCGAAGCAATGGCCGTTACGCTCTTCGGCACATACAGCGAATCAATTTGAGACCCCTGAAAGGCGGAGTTTAAGATCGTGATCGTATCCGGCAAAACCACGTCGCCCGTTATATTGGTATCCCCAAACGCGTTTTTACCCAGCTCCGTGATAGCGGATGGAAAAGCGCCTTCCGCCGTCAGCCCCGCGATCGCCGTCAACGGCGATTCATACGCAAACTGCATGCTTACCTTGGTATACGCCGGATTATCCGGCAGTTTCAAGGTACCGTCCAGCCCGGTCCAAGCAAACGCGCTGTCGCCTATCGTTTCCACGCTGTCCGGCAAAAGCAGGTCGCCGTGCAAACCCTTAAGATTACCAAAAGCATTACTGCCGATCGTCGTGATCCCATTGGGAATAGTCAGCGTACTGTCCAGTTTCTCGTACACCTCATAGGAACCTGTCATATTGTAAAACGCTCTTTCCCCAATTTTCTGCAATTCGGTTGCGTTCGACAGATCGATCTCTGTAAACCGCACGTTTTCATAAACCGGATCTTTCATTTTATGCTTGCCCAACGCTTCAGCGCCGATCTCCACCACATCTCTGCCGCCAATCTGCGCGGGAATAACGAGCGGAATACGCGTGATCCCATCCTCGTCAGGCGAGAGAGTCTTTACATAATCGGTGTTCAGCCCAATAATGGACACCCCGCCCGTCGCGCCCGCCGTGGTGTACAGCCGCTCATAATCGATGCTCTGCCCCTCGCTGTAGACAGCGGGCGGCGCTTGTTCCTCCGCCGCGAGCGCCGTACCCGGCAGCAAGGAAACCACCATGCACAAAATTAGTATTCCAGCGGTCCATCTTTTCTTCATCAGGTGCCCTCCTGCCCATATCGGCGGCGTTTCTTATCTCAAAATATCGGCTTACCATATTACCCTTAAATCGCAGTTTTTTACACATAAAATTATACCATACTGCGAAGCCTAAGGATAGTGACAGTTTCATCCTATGCGCCGCACGGAATGAAGGAAACTGCCCGCCTTGACTTGACAAACCCCGCTTTTCCCGCTATACTAAAAAAGTTATAGCAGAAAAATGCTGCGAAGAAGAGGAGTATTCCCGCTTCCGGGCCTTTTAGAGAGAGGGCGGCTGGTGCAAGCCCTTGGGCGGACGGGGAGAAGGTCGCTTCCGAGCAGAACGGCTGAAGCGTATGTAAGCCGTTCCGGCAGGCCCCCGTTACGGGCTGTTGAGTGTCCGGGTCAGCGCCCGGAAAATCAGGTGGTACCACGGAGCCATGCTTCGTCCTGTCATAGGACGGAGCTTTTTTTATTTTCCGCCACATTTTTAAAGGAGATCATATTTATGAGCGAACTGCCCAAGACCTATGACCCCAAAGCGGTAGAAGACAAGCTGTACCGCTTCTGGAACGACAAGGGCTATTTCCATGCCGAGGTAAACCCGGATAAAAAGCCCTTCACCATCGTTATCCCGCCCCCGAACGTCACCGGCCAGCTTCACATGGGCCACGCGTTCGACGAGACCCTGCAAGATATCCTCATCCGCACCAAGCGCATGCAGGGCTACGAAGCCCTGTGGATGCCCGGCACCGACCACGCGGGCATTGCCACGCAGATCAAGGTAGAGGAAGCCCTTCGCAAGGAAGAGGGCAAGACCCGCTACGACCTTGGCCGCGAAAAGTTCCTAGAGCGCGTTTGGGATTGGAAAAACAAATACGGCGACCGCATCATCGACCAACTGAAAAAGCTCGGCTCGTCCTGCGACTGGGAGCGCGAGCGCTTCACCATGGACGAAGGCTGCTCCAAGGCCGTGCGCGAGGTATTTGTCAATCTGTATCACAAGGGCCTTATTTACAAGGGCCACCGCATCATCAACTGGTGCCCGCACTGCACCACCGCCCTATCCGACGCGGAGGTCGAATACGAAACCCAGCCCGGCAAGCTGTGGCACATCCGCTACCCGCTCGCGGACGGCTCGGGCGATCTGATCGTCGCAACCACCCGCCCGGAAACCTTCATGGGCGATACCGGCGTGGCCGTCAACCCGAACGACGAACGCTATCAGCACCTGATCGGCAAGACCTGCATCCTGCCCATCATGAACCGTGAAATTCCGATCTTCGGCGATGAATACGTCGATATGGAGTTCGGCACCGGCTGCGTCAAGGTGACGCCCTGCCACGACCCGAACGACTTCGAGATGGGCCAGCGCCACGATCTGGAACAGATCCTCGTCTTTAACGAGGATGCTACCGTGAACGAAAACGGCGGCAAGTATAACGGCATGGACCGTTACGAGTGCCGGAAAGCCGTCGTCAAGGATTTGGAAGAGGGCGGCTACCTCGTTAAGATCGAGGAGCACGAGCACAACGTAGGCACCTGCTACCGCTGCGGCACCACGGTGGAACCCATGACCTCCGCCCAGTGGTTTGTGAAAATGGCGCCGCTTGCGAAGCCCGCCATGAAGGTCGTTACGGACGGCGAAACCAAGTTCGTGCCCGACCGCTTCTCTAAGACCTATCTGCGCTGGATGGAAAACGTGCACGATTGGTGCATCTCCCGCCAGCTTTGGTGGGGCCACCGCATCCCCGCGTTCTATTGCGACGATTGCGGCGAAATGATTGTTTCCAAGGAAGATATCCACACCTGCCCCAAGTGCGGCTCGCACAACGTCCGGCAGGAAGAGGATGTGCTCGATACCTGGTTCTCCTCCGCGCTGTGGCCGTTCTCCACGCTCGGCTGGCCGGAAAAGACCAAGGAGCTGGAATATTTCTACCCCACCTCCGTTCTTGTCACGGGCTATGATATCATCTTCTTCTGGGTCGCCCGCATGATCTTTTCCGGCGTGGAGCACATGGGCGAGACCCCGTTTGATACCGTTTATATCCACGGTCTGGTGCGCGACGCGCAGGGCCGCAAAATGTCCAAATCCCTTGGCAACGGCATCGACCCGCTCGAGGTGATCGACCAGTACGGCGCGGACGCGCTGCGCTTTACGCTCGCCACCGGCAACAGCCCCGGAAACGACATGCGCTTCTCCACCGAGCGCGTGGAAGCGTCCCGCAACTTCTGCAACAAGATTTGGAACGCTTCGCGCTTTATCCAGATGAACCTGACCATAGAGAAGGCCGACCTGCCCGAGACCCTCACGCTGGAAGACAAGTGGATTGTTTCCAAGTTCAACACCCTTGCGCGCGAGGTTACCCGCAACATCGACCAGTATGAGCTGGGCCTTGCGGCGTCCAAGCTGAACGATTTCATTTGGGACAACTTCTGCGATTGGTATATCGAGATCGCCAAGACCCGCCTGCAAACGGGGGACGAGAACGTGCAGAAGGTGCTGTGCTACGTTCTTTCCGGCGCGATGCAGCTGCTGCACCCGTTCATGCCCTTCATCACAGAGACCATCTGGCAGGCGCTCCCGCACGAGGGCGAAAGCGTCATGATTTCCCAGTGGCCGGAATATAAGGAAGAACTGAACTTCGCCGCCGAGGAAGCGCAGATGGAAACGCTGATGAACGCCGTGCGCGCCATCCGCAACCGCCGCGCGGAAATGAACGTGCCGCCCTCCAAAAAGGCCAAGGTTCTGATCCTGACCGAAAAGACGGCCACCTTCAACGCCGGCAGCGGCTTCTTCCCCAAGCTGGCCTACGCTTCGGAGATCGAGCTGATCGCGCAGGCCCCGGCGGACGCGGCCAAAATGGCCTCCGTCGTCACCGAGGACGCGCAGCTTTATATGCCCATGGGCGATTTGATCGACTTTGAAGCCGAGCGCGCGCGCCTGCTCAAGGAAAAGGCCAAGGTAGAGGACGACCTCGCCTTTGTCATGAAGAAGCTGGATAACCCCGGCTTCACCGCCAAGGCCCCGGAAAAGGTCGTAGCGGTCGAACGCGCCAAGGCGGACAGCCTGCGCGAACATCTCACAAAGCTGGCTTCCTCTATCGAAGCCCTGCAATAAACACAGTTTATATCAGTCTAAGGGCACTATTCTTAATGGATAGTGCCCTTTTTTTCGCGCCCTACATATTGACATGGCGGGGGCGCGCGACTATCATGAAAGTAGAATGCTCCTCTAAATGCGCATTTTGAAGCAGGAAGGAAATGAGTAGCATGGAAAATCGGTTCGTACATCTGTTCAGCGAATGGGACCTAAAAGGGTTTCCGATCAAAAACCGCGTTTGTGTGCCGCCGCTGGTCATTTATACGTGGAGCGACGATACCGGCAGCGTGACCGACAAACGGATCGCGCATTACGAAGCGCTTGTGAATGGCGGCGCCGGTCTGGTGATACAGGAAGCGACCAGCGTTTGCCGGGAAGGCCGCCTGACGCTCGATCAGCTTGGCATTTGGGAAGATGGGCAGATCGACGGTCTGAAACGCATCGCGGATGTGCTGCACCGCGCGCATATGCCCGCCATTATCCAGCTCAGCCACGCGGGGCTTTTGGGGGCGAAGCCGTCATATCAGGTCGCGCCAAGCGCGTACCGCTGCACGGGTAACGGGCAGGAGCGCGCGGGCCGCGGATTGACTGTGGCCGAAATCCATACGATCGAACAGCAGTTCATCGACGGCGCGAAGCGCGCTTACCAAGCCGGGTATGACGGTGTGGAACTCCATGCCAGCCACGGCTATTTACTTAGCGAATTTATGAACCCCAAGATTAACCGCCGCGCCGACGCTTATAACGCGCGCGATCTTTTCATGCTGCGCAATATTCTGGAAGGCATCCGGCGCGTCACGCCGCCGCAGTTTATTTTAGGCGTGCGCATGGGCGCGTTTGAACCCGATTTGCAAACCGGCATACGCAACGCGAGGTGGCTGGAAGCGCAGGGCGTGGATTTTATCGATGCTTTTTATGGCTGCGATTGGGAAGCCGAACTGACAAAGCCCATGGATTATCCGTTCAATTCCTGCATCTACGGCGCGCAATGCGTGAAAAAAGCCGTTTCCATCCCTGTTTTCGCCGTTTACCAGATTGGTGACGGGCAGCAGGCGGAAGAAATTTTGCGGGAAACGGCGGTGGATATGGTAGTAATCGGCCGCGGCTCGCTGGTGAATTACAGTTGGGCAAACGATGTGAACGCGGGACGCTACCCGGGCCGCTGCCTGAATTGCGCGCTTTGCATGTGGAAGGTAGACCCCGAAAAATGTCCCGGCAGAGAACGCCTGCGCAAAAGCCGCGCGGCCGATACGGAATCATAAAAAAACGGGCGACCGGCGGTTCAATGTCATTCAGTTAAGAAATTTTTATAAGTTTGTCATCCTGAGCGAAGCGAAGGATCTCGCGCGAACGCGCGGAATTTACCGAAATCGCGCGTTCGCGCGAGATTCTTCGTCACGCTGTTCCTCAGAATGACAATCGGGTAAAGCTTATCTTAATGACATTGCGACCGCCGGTCGCCCGTTTTTATGGTTTTATGGCTCTAGCGGCTGGCACGCGGCGCAATAATACACCGAACCGCCAAGATACGCTTCCTTCGTAATCGGGCCGCCGCATTTGGGGCAGCCGCCCGCAAGCGCGTTTTTGCTCATGCGGGTCTGATAGCCGCCCTTTTGTCCAAAAATGTTCTTTTCCGTATCGCGCCCGCCCTTTGCCGCCATTTCCGCCAAAACAGAGCGGATGCTTTCCAGCAGCCGCACGCGGTCCGGCTCGGTCAGCGTGCCCAGCTTGCGTTTGGGGTGGATACCCGCCTGAAATAAAATATCCTGCGCCACGCCGTTGCCGATGCCGGGAAAGCGCTGCTCGGTCGCAAGCAGCGCCTTGGCGCTTAAATTCGGCTTGCTCTCTTCGAGCAGCCGCCGGTAGTACGCGGCAAAGCCGTCGTCCCCCGGCGCGAGCGCCTTTCTGCTTTTCAGGTAATACGGATCGTCGTACTCGCCCGTGTGCAAGTAGATGCCGCCGTACATCGCCACCGTGAATACCAGCGCCGCGCCGTCCTCAAACGCAAGGAAAAGCTGCCAGTCCTTTATTTTATCCCCACTGTCCACAAGGCGCACGTTCACCCCGTCGTTGATGCAAAGCCGCTGCCCGTTGTCAAAAACAAGCTCTACAAAAATGCCGAAGCCCTCCGCGCCGGCAACCGTGCTTCCCGCAAGCTTTTTTTCATAATCCCCCGCTTCTCCGCTAAACCAACAAAATTTATGCGGCTTTGTCGGCGGCAGCACCGCCTTGATCCGCTTGCCTGCCACATGTGCGCGCAGTTCTTCCGCCCGCGCCGTTACTTCGGGATATTCCAGCATCTTTGTTCACATCCTTATCTTCTAGTTGCTTTTATTATACCTGCGCCGCCCGGTTTGTAAAGGGCGGGCTTTTATTTTTTCAGCAACTTTTCCGCTTCGTCGCGCGCGTCGCGCAAAACGACGTGCGTGCGATCCTCCAACCAAACGGCGGCTGCGCTTAAAAAGAACCACGCAAAGGTGAATTGCGGCGTGATCTGGCCGAGAAAGTTAAACGGCATATCGCTGTAATCCCATACGTTCCAGCCCAAATGCGTGTTCACAATCAGCCCGACCGCAAGCTCCAGCGCCGTGACGATGAACGCCCCTTCTATCATTTGCAGCAATAGCGGCGGGCGCTTGCCGCGCGTTTCGTTTAAAAGCCCGATCAAAACGAAGCACAAGCCGCCCAAAACACCCATTGTCCAGTGTGTTTTGCCACGCCACAGCATCTCCACGCCCATGTACAGCACCCCGCCGATCAACGCGATCGGAATATGGTGAACAAACTTTTTGATACGATCAGCCCCTTTTATCCGTGCCTTTCTATGTTATATGCGGGGCGTAAACGGCACATACTACCGCTAAATAAAATTCAAACGAGGTGTTTTACATGTCCCATATCGCCCCGCGGCTCCAGCCGCAGTTCGAGACCCTTTCCATTGATCTGAAAAACGAGATTCTCTCGCGCGATGTGCAAATCGATACCCTGAACGATCTGATCGCCGTACTGGAACAGATCGTCAGCGAAGGAGGGCACTAAAATGGATATTTTACGCGAGCTTCCCATGGGCTTCGGCATGGCGCTGATGCAAAACGAGGATGCTTACCGCCGCTTCAGCAGTATGCCTGAAAGCGAGCGCCGCGAGATCGTGAACCGCACGCACGCGGTCACCTCCAAAACCGAGATGCAGCAGCTCGTGGACAGCATCATATCGTGAACGCTGGTAGTTCGCTGCGCTCATAATTTAATACGCGGCAGTAGCCGCGATAATGGCGGGCTTACCTCAGCAATGTCATTTAGTTAAGGGAAACGCATAGGAAAAAACAAGGGAATTACCGAGCTAGCAGGGCGCGAGAAGGTGAATTGGCCGAAGGCCAAGAGAAGCTGGTCTGGACCACGCCTCGGCGCGCCGTCTCGAAGGGACGTAACACTTGCTGAGAAACCATGTCCCTTCGCTCGGCCGTACCAGCCTGTTTGATGCTCTCACTTATCCCGGTGCTTCGCTCTCGGCGCGCCGAGGGCGTCGCGCCCTACATGTTCTGTGTTTGCGTTACCTTTTTGTCTTGCCTGACCTTATATGAATGACATTGCTGCCCCAGCCCGCCGAAAGCGAAGCGCCAGCAAATGTGGGCGCGCATAACAGGCCGGTCCGGCCGAGCAAAGCAACCCGTCCACTGAATCCCTAGGCACCCGATCCGGCACCGCCACAAATTGTTTCTATAACAAAAGGGCGGCACACGCCGCCCCCATACAGGAGAAGGGAAAAGAATGGAGGTCAAGGGGGAAGGAAAAACCGTATGGTTGTTCCTTCCCCTTTGCCCCCGCGCCGGGCGGCGCGACCGTCCTTCGCGGCTACCGCCGCGCATTTCATCGCGAGCGCAGCGAGCCACCTGAAAAAATGCAACTTTTTTGCGTTTGACATTCGCTAGATGTCCTTTTAGCATATACTTTCGTGTATAATAGACTCCATAAGCCAATATTCGTAGTCCACAGGCTTTTAGGCCCCTTCCTCAAGAATCTACCACCGAAAGCACCTTTCATATAAGCTAGTAGTATACATTAAAAAAGAGTTTGTTCACACGACAAGAGGATAATATGGACAGAAAATTCATGGGGTTGCGGCTCAAGGCCGCACGCAAAAATAAAGATTTAACCGGAGAGCGTTTGGCTGAAATGTGTCATATCAATGCGACGTACCTACGCCAAATTGAAGCTGGCCGAAAAATACCCAGCCTTCCGGTATTTATTACCTTATGTAATCTATTAGAGGTTTCACCTACTTACTTGTTGGAAGATACCTTGACGAAAAACGAATTGACCGACTTTGAAGTATTGTCACAGCTCTGGTCAAGCGCTACCCCCGGACAAATCGAACTTGTAACCACAATGATTCGCAGCGCACTTGAATACATGAACTAGCACCGGAGGCCAAATCATGACCAACTACACGCCTTTTCTCCAATCTCTATCGAATAACGGCAACGATATGGATGATTATTGGGAAAATTTCGACTGCACACACCGTTTTCTCATCAAAACCAATCCCGACTACGTCGCGGCGGATCTGGAATGCATTCACAAAACCGCCGTGCTTTTTGATGAACTGAATACCGCGCAGACCGCCATCGTGGAAGTGCACTTTTATCTCGTTACAGATTTCATAGAACTTGGCAACCGGTTTTACTATGCCTTCGGACAAACCCTAGCCCTGCTTGAATGGTTTTCTCCACAGGATGTGGACGCGTTCCTGCAAACGCTGGATGAAAAGCGCGAGGCGTTTGATTCTTCCCCCGTCGCTGTCACAACACGCCGCCAAGCAAAAATCAGCTATCATAGACTCAGCTCCCTATACGTCGGCCTGCACCGCCAAACCCAGCTTGCCGAAACGCTCGCCGCTTACCAGAAGTCCAAGCAAGTTACTGAGCGTTTCCTCCCCTTCGCGGGCTACGCCGCCCAGCGCCTTCGCCAGTTGGGCTGCGTTCCCAACCGTACCACGCCCCTAGCCGAATGCCTGATCGCATATTACGAAAATAGCCGCTAACGCAAACAGAACCGCAAGTCAAACTGACCTGCGGTTCTGTTTTTATATTCCTATCATTGCGCTTCTTGTCGAATCGTGGTATTTTATAGTTACGGGCACTGTTACCAGACGGGGCAGGCGGCTGACCACTCCTTTTGAAAGGGGTGGTGTATATGGATATACCGAAATTCTTGCGAATTTCAATATGTGCAATCATCTTGCTACATATTTTTATCACATATGCAAAGTAGCCGCCCCTCCGACCAAGAGATAGCGGCTACTTTGTAACGCATTTCCGGGTCAGCCGTCTGCCGACAGTGCCCCTTTACATATTTATTCTAATGCACAAGAGGTAAAATGTCAATTACCCTTTGATGTATTTGTCTACGTCTAAACCTGACGATAACTGACAGTATGCATCTAGCTCTTTCTGTAGCACAGCCTAATTATAACAGATAATTATTTCCTATTCAAAAAAGCAACTTGGATAATTTTATCAAAAACAACTGCTACAGGCTTTTTTAAATTCAAATATCGTGGTATACTAATCACAACCTATATAAAAAAGGCTTTGCTTAAAAAGCTTAGTAGTGCGGTAAATAAGTTTTAGTTCTTTTACAATGTTATTGGGAGGTACTCGCATGGGTAAAATATTAGGCATTGCTATTCAAAATTATGGCTCTTTAAAAAGTATAAAAATGGGACAATTACTTAGCGATCGTGGTGGAACACCACTAGGTAATATGGTTGCAATTATTGGACCAAGTGGAAACGGAAAAAGCACGCTAGCCGATGCTTTTGGTTTTATCTCAGACTGCCTTGCTACCGATGTTGAAAGTGCATGTGATGCAAAGAATCGCGGGGGATATGATCAAATTATTTCACAAGGAACTGATCAGCCGCTTCACTTTGAAATATATTATCGTGAGACAAGCAATACACGCCCAATCACTTATGAGTTAACAATTGACAAAGATAAAAACGACCGCCCTTATGTAAAAGAAGAAAGACTTAGGCAGCGTGTTCAAAAAATGGGCCGTCCTCTCTCATTTTTATATTTAATTGATGGTAAAGGCTATGCCTTCGAAGGGTCTGAAGGCGGCCAAGATGATGAAGGAAAAATCACCGGCAATAAAGTTGATGTAGAGTTAAACGACACTCGTAAACTAGGTATTGTAACATTAGGTGCAATGAAACAGTACTTTCGTATTGAAAAATTCCTTGCGTTTTTACAGAGCTGGTATTTGTGTTACTTTACTCCGGATACTGCACGGCAAATTCAGTCTGCAGCTCCCGCACCTTATCTCAATAGAGAAGGAAGCAACCTAAACAATGTCGCTCAATATATGTATCGCGAAAATCCGAAAGAGTTTGAGCGCATTCTTATAGATATTCAAACCAAAATTCCAAATATAACCAAAATCAAGCCTGTTAAGCTACAAAATGGCCAAATGGTTTTGGAATTTTATCAGAGCGGATTTACCGAGCCGTTTTTTTCGCAGCGCATGTCAGATGGCACTTTAAAGTTGTTTGCCTATTATCTTCTGTTGCACGAAAAAAATCCGCGTCAACTTGTATTTATTGAGGAACCCGAAAACGGACTCTACCATCAATATTTAGCCGACTTAGCGACTCAAATGGCTAAAAATGTCGGTGCGGGTTATGGAAAGCAATTATTTGTTACGACACACAGTCCTTTCTTTGTAAACGCTTTATCACCAGAACAGGTTTGGGTACTAGAAAAAAGTGTCGATGGCTTTTCGACTGCCGCAAGGGCTTCTGATTACGACTTCGTTACTGACTTAGTTGACGAAGGCGCTTTTATGGGTGATCTATGGTATAGTAAATATTTTGGCTGACGGGGGATATAATACCATGCACATTCAGTTTCTTCTAGAGGATCAGTCAAGCGAGAAACTCATTCAAGCGCTTATGGCAAAGCTGCAAGATGAGAATTCACAAATAACGTATAATTGCAAAGCCTTTCAAGGAATCGGTGGCTTTACCAAAAAGAATACGGTAAAGGAGACACGAACTGGCAAACTTTTGAATGATTTAGCTACGTACTTAAGGGGTTTTAACAAAAGTTTGCAAAATATACCTTCTGCTATTTTTGTTATCTTGGATAATGATGATAATAACACCGAAGACTTTAGACGGCAACTTGAAACAGTTGCGATTAAAAACGATATAACTGTTGACCACATTTTTTGCATTGCAGTAGAAGAAGTAGAAGCTTGGCTACTAGGCGATGAAACCGCGCTTGCGAAAGCTTATCCAAATGCAAAACTGCAAATTCTTCATACCTATGAGCAGGACTCGATTTGTGGGACGTGGGAACTTCTTGCGGAAGCAATTTATCCCGGGGGCTTAAAGCGAATGAAAAAGGATTGCCCGTCCTATCGAGAAATAGGGAAGGAAAAAGCCAAATGGGCAGAAATGATCGGCGTACATATGAGTTTAGACTCTAATCAATCCCCAAGTTTTCATTTTCTGATTACAGAGTTACGCAAGCGGATCAATGCTTGTTGAACCAAGCTAGTAAGACCAACTAATTAGGGAACTTCTTAAATAAAGGAAAATAGATCGCCCTGAATTATGCAAATAGTATAATTCAGGGCGATCTGCTGTCAGATACCTATGCTTATCTATATTTAAGTCATTGGTCGTTTCTCCCCTGCGCATTTTTCTCCCCAAAACCGGGCACGCTAACACCCAATCCAAATTGCGGAGGAATGCGTATGTTTAAGCAACTGCAAAAACTGGGCAAGGCGTTTATGCTGCCGATCGCGATCCTGCCAGCGGCGGGCCTGCTGCTCGGCATCGGCGGGGCGCTATCCAACCCGAACACCGTCGGCGCTTACCCCTTCCTAAACCACTTCGCGTTGCAGGCGGTTTTCCAAATCATGTCCGCCGCCGGTAACGCGGTTTTCAGCAACCTGTCGCTCATCATCTGTATCGGCCTTGGCGTTGGCCTTGCGACGAAGGACAAGGGCACGGTGGGCCTTGCCGCCGCGGTCTCCTTCCTCGTCATGAACGCGACGATCGCCATGATGCTGGATATTTTCCACCCCGGCGCGGACGCGATTGACACCGGCGTGGTCGGCTCCATCGTGATCGCGCTGATCGTCACGTTTTTCCACAAGCGCTATAACGGCATTCAGCTGCCCGCCTTTTTAGGCTTCTTCGGCGGCTCACGGTTTATCCCCATCATTTCGTCCTTTGCCGCTATTTTCGTCGGTATGGCGTTTTTCCTCATCTGGCCGCCCGTACAGACCGGCCTTGTCGCGCTGGGCGGCGTTATCGCAAAGCTCGGCCCGATCGGCACCTTCCTGTACGGCTTCCTGCTGCGCTTGACCGGCGCAGTCGGCCTGCACCACATGGTATATCCGCTGTTCTGGTATACCGAGTTGGGCGGCGTGGAGATGGTTGCGGGCCAGCAAATCGTCGGCGCGCAGAACATCTTTTTTGCGGAACTGGCCGATCCCACTCATGTGGGCCTGTTCACGCACGGCACCCGCTTTTTCGCGGGCCGCTTCGCGACGATGATGTTCGGTCTGCCCGCCGCGTGCCTTGCCATGTACCATTGCGTGCCCAAGGAACGCCGCAAGGCCGTATACGGCCTGTTCCTCAGCGCCGCGCTGACCTCGTTCCTCACCGGTATCACCGAACCGATCGAGTTCATGTTCCTTTTTATCGCGCCGTGGCTGTACGTGGTGCACGCGGCACTGGACGGTCTGTCCTTCCTCGTTGCCGATCTGCTTTCCATCCGCATCGGCAACACATTTTCGGGCGGCCTGATCGACTTTACGCTTTTCGGCGCTTTGCAGGGCAACGAGCGCACCAACTGGCTGCTGGTCATTCCGGTCGGCATTTTGTGGGCGGTAATCTACTACCTGCTGTTCCGTTTCCTGATCCGCCGCTTCAATGTGCCTACGCCGGGCCGTGAGGAAAACGCGGACGACGAGGTAGCCGTGACCACCAAGGATTCGCTTCACGACACCGCGCGCTACGTGATCGAAGCCCTTGGCGGGCGCGATAATCTGGAGGACGTGGACGCCTGCATCACCCGCCTGCGCGTTGCCGTGAAGGACCCCGGCAAGGTGGATAAGGACGCGCTCAAATCCCTTGGCGCGGCGGCTGTCTTAGAGGTAAAGGGCGGCGGTATCCAAGCCGTTTGGGGCGCGAAGGCCGACCTGATCAAGCAAAAAATCCACGAGATCATCGGGGAGGTGGGCTGATATGGGTAAAAAACTGCCGCGCGGCCTGATCGTTTCCTGTCAGGCGCTTGAAAACGAACCGCTGCACTCCCCCTTCATTATGGGCCGCATGGCCGTGGCCGCTCAGCAGGGCGGCGCGGCCGGTATCCGCGCCAACGGCGCGGAGGATGTGGCCGAAATCCGCAGCCTTGTGCCCCTGCCGGTGATCGGCATCATCAAGCGGGAGTACCCCGGCATGGCGCCCTATATCACGCCGACCGACGCGGAGATCGAAGCGCTTGTCCGCGTCGGGGCAGAGGTCATCGCGCTGGACGCGACCATCGATCAGGATGAAACCTTCCTTTCCACCCTGCACAAGCGCTGGCCCGGCCAAGCCTTTATGGCGGATATTTCTACCGCGGAAGAGGGCCTGCGCGCCGACAAGCTGGATTTCGATTATATCGGCACCACGCTGATCGGCTATACCACGCAGTCCAAGGGTCTGGACAAGTTCGAGGTGCTGCGTCGGCTGATCGCGGAGTGCCGCCACCCGGTCATTGCGGAAGGCAATTTTAACACCCCCGAGCAGGCGGCGGAGGCCATACGCCTTGGCGCGCACGCCGTTGTGGTCGGCAGCGCTATTACGCGCCCGCAGCTGATCGCCCGCTCGTTTGGCGACGCGGTAAACGCCGCTCTAAACGGATAGTTTTCCCCACTTTTCTTGTTTTTTCATTCAGCAAAAGAAAGTGGTTATATTCTCCCTATTTTATTCGTTATTTTATCCTCTTGTGGGGATTAATTTTTAACCGAGGTGAAAGAAATGCAAGACATTGAACTGCTTCAATATGTACACGAAACCGCCGAAATGGGCATAGAAGGTCTGCAAAACGTGACCAGCCAAATAGAAAACCCAAAGCTTCGCCAAGCCGTCGAATCGCAAATTGTGGAGTATCAGGATATTGCGCAACAATCCGGCTCCATGCTGCGTTCCAAGGGCGAAACGCCGAAAAACCCCGGCCTTATGGCGCGCGTTTCCAGCGAAGTCATGTCCACCCTAGAAACGCTGACCGATAATTCCTCGTCCAAGATCGCGGAAATGGTCATTCAGGGCAACAACATGGGCATTACCAAGGGCCTAAAGCACCTGCACGACTACGCGGGCGATGATAAGCAGGTGCGCGGCCTTGCCGAAAAGCTGCTCCACACGGAACAGTCGAACGTCGAACAGATGAAGCCGTTTCTATAAATGATACAACCGAACCACCCGCGCAAAGGAGAGGCCGTTGCTTACCAGAAAGCAGCGGCCTCTTTATGCTATTACCGGCAGCAGCAGCATTTGCAGCACTTCAGCCGGCCTTGGGCAATTTCATTTCTGCGGATCGCTTCAAAATCAACGTTTGCAGCATCCGACATAAAGCGCGTGCGGCAGCAGCAACAGCAGCAGCAACACCGGCGGTTTCTTCCAGACAGGCGGCACATACTATTCCCTCCTTTACATTAAGGTAAGTACGCCCCCATCTGTTATCACGATATGCCGCCGGGCTTGCCGCTGTTACCGGTTTCGGCAAGGGGCAGCACCAGCACGTCCTCACCGTTTATATCCTTTTCCCCGTTTGGAGCAAAGCCTAGCTTTTGATACAGCCGCATGGCCGCCGTGTTTTGCGGGTAACAGCTCAAAAATACCTCGCCGCAGCCGTATTCCCGCCGCAGCCGGTCGATCAACAGGCCAATGGCCGCCTTGCCGTAGCCCTTGCCCTGCTGTCCGCCGCCGATGAGCAGCCGATCCAGCCAAACGCGGCCGTTCGCGCCCTCGCGCGGGAAAAAACCGTACATGGCAAAGCCAATCACCGTTTGCTCCGCTAAGATTGCCACGGGCCGCCATAGCCGCAGCCGCCGCGCCTCCCGCAGGCATGCGGCGGGCGTTTCCACAAAGCCCTCCTGCCCCGGCGCGGCGGTGAGCGCCAGCACACTTTTCCGGTTTTTTGCCGATACCGGCTCAATTTTCAGTTCCACAAATATCGAAATCCTTTCTAAGCGCCAGTATAACGCATGGCGAATGAGGATTCAAGCGGATAAATGTAAACTCTCCCCGCCGCACCGCGGGCGGGCGCGCGGCATAAAATACAGCGAGGTGATTTTACCTTGGCTATTAAAATTTTTATCGATCCGGGGCACAACCCCTCCGGCCCGAACACGGGGGCCGAAGGCAACGGCCTGCGCGAACAGGATGTAACCTACACCGTTTCGCACTATCTGGCCGACATGCTCCGCGCCGATCCACGGTTCGAGGTGCGGCTCAGCCGCAACACGCCGGATGAGGTACTCGGCACCAGCAACGCCACGAGCCTTGCCACGCGCGTCAACATGGCCAACAGCTGGCCGGCCAATTACTTTATCAGCATCCACTGCAACGCCAATACCAACCCGGCCATCAACGGCACAGAGGTCTACGTTTACCAGCAGTACTCCCAATCCTACTGGCTGGCCCAGCATGTGCTGAACGGCATTGTGGAGCGTGTGGGCACGCGGGACAACGGCGTGCGGCTAAACCCCAGTTTATACGTGCTGCGCCGTACCAATATGCCCTCTATCCTAGTCGAATTGGCGTACCTGACCAACGTAAACGACGCCAACAAGCTGCGCGATGATCCCTACGGCTTCGCGCAGGGCATTTATAACGGCTTACTCGCATATTTTGGTTTTTCGTATCCTTGACGGCAGCAGGGGCCGGGCATAAGTCCCGGCCCTTTTGCTTGTGCCATAAAAGCGATTGCGCTTTCTCAGCCGCTGGTGTATAATGGGGCAAACAACAAGGAAGGTGAACCCCATGAGAAGATTGCTCTCGAGCGTCGCGGTCACCGCTATGATCGTCTGTTCGCTCATCGGCACGGCGAGCGCGCACGGCGGCCACCACCGCGCCGCCGCCCGCCAGTGCGATTCGTCCGTCTGCATGGTAAACGGCGTGTGCGACGGTTCTTGCACCGGCACCGGCTCGTGCCGGAATTACGATGGCTGCAATTACACCGGCTCCACTGCTGCCGTATGCCATTCGCACCACGGCCACCACTAAATTCAAGGCAAGAGGGCGCGGAAAACCTTGACGGTTTTCCACGCCCTCTTGCCTTGAATCAATCCTCCGCGCACTTATGCCGCGGGCAGCCGCAGCACCGTACCGGGGTAAATATAGCGCGGGTCGCTGATCTGATCGCGCATAAGCGCATAGATCGCGGGCCACTTCACGCCGCCGCCCAGTGTTTCACGGGGCAATGCCCCACAACGTATCGGACAGGTAGGTGATCAGCGCCTGATTGTCCAATACGTTCTCATCCTTCATAATCTTCGCGCCCTGAAACGCGGCACGAATGCAGCGCGGGGCGGTTGACGGCGCCTGTGTTTCCATGGTACGGTATAGGTAAAAAGGGGGGCGCGCGATGAAGAAACTTGATACAAAAATATACCGCTCCGTTTTGCGGAGCGTGCTTCTGCTCGCCCTTTTCGCGCTGCTTTTGGCCCTAACCTTCCGCTATGACAACAAGTACACCGCCGGTCCGCCCTATGGGGAGAACGGCGTTTTCTCCTTTTCCGAAGCCGATCTTGATCGCCCGCTGTTCCTCATCGACGGGTGGGAGCTGAACGGGCAGACCGTGTTCATCGGCCAATACTCCAATTTTTCTTTCCTGCCCGGCGGCGGTTCTCCATTTGGCGAGGGGCGCTACCGCTTGACCCTGCACTATGACGGCGCGCCGCGCATTCTCCTTTTGGAACTGCCGCCGATTTTTACGGAATACACGCTTCGCATCAACGGCGCGCCCGCCGCCGCAACAGGCGCGGGCGTAGTCAGCGTGCCCGTTTCCGGCGAAACCGTGCTGGAACTGGATACCGTCAACCGTTCGCACTATTACAGCGGATTGACCTATCCCCCCGCCCTCGCCGCCCCGGCGGTGATGGACCGGCTGCTGCTCACGCGCACGCTCACCTACGCGGTGCTGTGCGTCGCGGCGCTCACGCTCGCCCTGTTTTCGCTCAGCTTGTGGCTGACCCGCTCGCGCGATCGGTTGTTTTTCCACTTTGGCTTACTGTGCCTTGCGTTTGCCGTGCACTGCGTCCATCCCTTTGTCTGGCGGTTCTGCGGCTATTCGCGGCTGTGGTACGCCGTAGAGGATGCTTCGTGGCTGCTGGTGCTGGCGCAAGCCGCGGCGCTGGCCGCGATCGCCGCGGGTGTCGATCATCGTATCTGGTACCGGCGGTTTTTCCGCCCGCTCTCGTTGTTGCTTTGCCTTCTTTGTTTTGCCGCCGTACTCTGGATCTTACCGCACGCGGCCGGGCTGATCGGCCTATATGGCGCGCTGGTCGATGGGTACAAAATAGCCGTATGGGCCGGTTTCGCGCTGTGCGCGGCGTTCGGCCTAGCGCGCGGCGGCGGGGGCACGGTGTTTTTCATCCTCTCCGCCTGCGGCGTGCTCGGCGTGAGCTTGCTCGCGGGTATCGGCGACTCCAACGCCTTTGAACCGATCTACGGCGCTTGGCAAAATGAATACGCCGGATTCGCACTGGTTCTGCTGTTCGGCGCACTAATGGTGCGCCGCAACGCCGACCTATTGCGGGAAAGCGCCGACCTGCGCGCCGAAGCGCTGCAAAACCGTTTTGCCGCCGAAAGCGCGGCCCAAATGAGGCGCGGCATCGACGAGGTACGCACGCTGGGGCACGAATTGAGACATCATGTGGACACGCTGTCCGCACTCTATCAAGCAGGGGACGAGGCGCGGCTCGGCGCTTACCTCGCTTCGCTCCGGCGCGAAAGGGACGCGTTGCCGCCCCTGTACTACGCGGAGAACTTTCTGGTGAACGATATTTTGGCCGCGCGCCTAGGTCCCGCGCGCGATCGCGGAATCCGCGTGCGCTGTCACGCCCATGTGCCGGAGGTTCTCGGCATGGCGGACGCCGACCTATGCACCCTGCTCACAAACGCGGTGGATAACGCTATCGAGGCCTGCGACCGGCTCCCCGAAGACCAAGATCGGTTCATAGAGCTTTCCCTCGCGGTCAAAAAAGGGCTTTTCATCCTTTCGTGCAGCAATTCCGCCCTCTTGCACACCGGAGACAACTTCTCCACCACGAAAACTGATCCAGACAGCCACGGTCTCGGCATCCCCGCCATGCGCCGCGTAGCCGAGCGCTACGACGGCGCGCTCGATGTCCGGCAGGACGGCACCGTTTTCACCCTGCGCGCCGCGCTCAAATTATCCACACCCTGTGCAAAGGGGCTGTAAAATAAGTTCTTACAAATGAATAGAAAACTGTTGCAAAGCGAAGAATGCTACCAATTTTGTCATTCT
>NZ_JANGCE010000025.1 GCF_024462775.1 Butyricicoccus faecihominis | reverse complement strand
GCCACGTACATATCAAGGACCTGAATTGCTCGATCATTGAGGGCTGGGTCGATATCAAAAACATCGGCCACGGCATGATGGCGCCCTATCTGGACGACATGCGGGCGGCGCTGGAGCGCGACGGGTACGAAGGCTACATCTCCCTTGAAAACATCCTCCGCCCGGACGGCGGCGATTTTATCGATGGGTACTACCTCGATATCCCCGAGCTGCAAAAACGCTTTGCATAAAAACCAACACCATAGGCGTGATGATAAAAATAATATTTTGGAGGAGTAAAAATGAAAAAGCAAGCAATCGGTATGCTGCTGTGCGCGGCGTTGTCCACATCCCTTTTGTCCGGCTGCGGAGGCGGCGGTCAGCCCGCCGAGACTTCCGGCGACACCGCGGGCGCAGCGCCATACAGTATTTCGGCGAACGCGCCGGAGGGCACGGTCACCGCATATATCTGCCAGAAGTTCGATGAAAGCCTGAGGCAAAGCACTGGCGACGCCATGACCGGCAACGTGTATCTAAACGGCACCCTTGGCAATGATACCGAGGTGGCCGAGCAAGTGATGAGTGGTCAGGTGCAGTTTTTGTGCACCAACACCGCCAATCTGGTTACGATGATGCCCGAACTGGCCGTTATGGATATGCCGGGTGTGCTGACAAATCTGGAACAGGCGCGCGGCGCCATGGACAACACCGATTTTCGTGGCAAGCTGAACGAAATTTTTGAAAACAACGGGATGAAGCTATTGCTGCTAAGCGATCAGGGCTTCCGCCAGACCTCGTCGAATAAGGCCCTTCGCTCGCTCGCGGATTTTAAGGGGCTGGATATCCGTACGATGGAAAATAATATTCATATGAATTACTGGCAGGCGCTGGGCGCAAATCCGACCCCGATGAACCGGGCCGAGGTGTTCATCAGCCTACAGCAGGGCTTGCTGGAAGCGCAGGAGGATCCGTATTGCTCGATCCAAGCCAACAATTATGCCGAAGTGCAAAAGTACATCGTCGAGACCAACCACATTTTCAGCAATATTATTTTTGTGTGCAATCTGGACTATTACAATAGCCTGCCCGAGGACGACCGCGCCGCGTTGGACAAGGTGTGCGACGAACTGCTGGAAGATTCCCGCTCCTATTGCGATAAGGCCAACGATGACGCCTTGACCGCGATGCAGGACGAAGGCATGGAGTATATCAAACTGGATGAGAGCGTTCTGGACGAGATCAGCAAAATCGCGGCGGAAAAGGTTACTCCGTTGGTGCGCGAGCAGGCCGGTGAAGAAATGACTGATCTGTTCATGAAGGCGGCCAACGCCTGAGGCCATACCTTGCCGAATAAGAGAGGAGGCGCAAAATGAAAGCAATCAAATGGGCAGACCGAAATATAGAAAAAATCATTTTGGTCGTGCTGTTGTTTGGGATCCTCGGCATCAATACCGCACAGATATTTTACCGCTTCGGCGCAAAAAGCGCGCTGCCATGGGTGGAGGAGCTGTCGCGTTATCTGTTGATTTGGTCGGGCTTTATTGGTGTGAGCTACACGATACGCTATAACACCGCGATGCGGCTGACGCTGATCTTCACGCTGATCCCGCGCAAGGCTAGAAACGTGGTATCCCTGTTGGTACACCTAATCATGCTGGCGTTCTTTGTCTGGATGGCGGTCAACTCGTTCAGTTTGTTGGCGATGAGTAACCAGCGCAGCGCTACAATGGGCTTTTCGATTAAATATGTGTATTCCTGTACGGTGTTTTGCGGCGTTCTGTCGGCTATTCGCTGCTTGCAAGGGATTGTGCGCATCATTTGCAATTTTAAGGACGGCGATGATTCCCAGTGGGATCCGACGGAAGAGCCCAAAATGCCGTCCGCCGATCAGAAGGAGGTGAACGGGTAATGCTGGCTCCCATGCTTATAGGCGTGCTGGTCCTGATGCTTCTTGCGGTACCGATCAGCATCAGTCTGGGGATTGCCTCCATGATTCCCTTCGCGCTGAACCCCGGCTTTGCCTTTGACGCATCCATGTTCCTGCGCAACAGCCTGAGCGGTTTGAACAGCACAATCACGATCGCAATCCCGCTGTTCGTGCTTTCCGGTATTATTATGGCTAAGGGCAAGATATCTGAAAAACTTTTCAATATCTTTTCGTATTTTATTGGCAACATGCCCGGCGGCCTGCCGTGTGCGGTCGTGGTGACTTGTCTGTTCTACGGCGCGATCTCAGGCTCCGCGCCCGCGACGACCGCGGCAGTGGGCGCGATGACGATTCCCTTGCTCGTGAGTCTGGGGTATGAATTGCAGTTCAGCGCGGCCCTAGTGGCGGTCGCGGGCGGCTTGGGCGTCATTATACCGCCGTCCATTCCGTTCATTCTCTATTCCAGCGCTGTTTCCGGCGCGTCGGTCGGTTCGATGTTCATTGCGGGCATCATTCCCGGCCTCCTGATCGGCGCCGCGCTGATGGCCGTTGCCGTGTGGTACTGCAAAAAACATGGCGAGGATACGCAAAAAATACAGGCGCATGTGCGGGTGCTGCACGACAAGGGACTCGTCGCCGTATTGCTGGATAGCTCTTGGGCTTTGCTGTCGCCGATTATCATTCTGGGCGGCATTTACGGCGGCTTCTTCACGCCGACCGAGGCGGCGGCCGTGTCGGTGATTTATTCGCTGATTATCTCACTGTTCGTTTACCGCACGCTCAAGCTGCGGGATTTGATGGATGTTTTTGCGGAAGCGGCTTCCACCTACGCGCCGATCCTGTTCATTATCGCGACCGCATCCGCGTTTGGCCGCGTGCTGACCATGACGCAGGCGCCGCAAATCATTGCAACGACGCTGGGCACGGCATTTCCCAATAAAATCGCTCTGATGATTGTCATCAACCTATTCCTGCTTATTGTCGGTATGTTTATGGATACCACGCCGGCGATTTTAATTCTCGCGCCTATCTTAGCGCCGATCGTTACGGCTGTGGGTATCAATCCGGTACATTTCGGCATTATCATGGTATGCAATCTAGCGGTCGGCTTCATCACGCCGCCGATCGGCAACAACCTGTATGTAGCTTCGACTCTGACTAAGGTGCCCGTTATGTCGCTGGCGAAAAAGGTGTTGCCCTTTATGGCCGCATTCCTGATCGTTCTGGTCGCGATCATCTTTATCCCGCAGATCAGTCTGGTACTGGTCGGCGCATAACAAAATCCCCGCGCTTGCTGGCATACGGGGATAGCGTTGGACCGTTTGCTTTTATCCGGAGAAGGGGGAACCCTTCTCCGGTCTATATCGGAAGGAGTTCTTTTATGAAAACTGTCATTGTTGGCGCGGGCGCGATCGCTTACGCGCATGCAAAAGCTTGCCGCGCCTTAAACGTAGAAATCGTCGGCGTTTTCGACATTCGCGCGGAAAGCGCGAAGAAGCTGGCGGACGAATACCATGCGGCCGTGCTGGTCGATATGGAGCAATACGAAAAGGCTGTGCAGGGTGCGGATATGGTGCATCTTTGCACGCCGCCCTCGCTGCGCCTTGCTTATGCTGAGATTGCCATGAAGGCGGGCTGCCATGTCGTCACCGAAAAGCCGATGGCGATCGCGGTGGAGGACGCTCGCAAAATGTGTGACATGGCCGAGCGGTACGGCGTTCAAATTATGGTGGACTACAACCACCGTTTCCGCCCCGGCTTTCAAAAGCTGCTAGAAATCGTCCGCTCAGGGCAGATCGGCGATATCGTGGACGCTTTTGTTTACCGAGCCGGCATGCTGGGCGGCAACGCGGGCACGAAAAACGATACTTGGCGCCGCAAGCCCGGTCTGGTATGCGGCATGAGCATCGAATCGCTATCGCACGATATCGATATGATTATCCAGCTCGCGGGGCCGGTACGGGACGTTAAAGCCGATGTGCGTGGTACATACGCGGAGATCCCGGAGTTTGATAATAATGTTCATGTATCGCTTAACATGGAGTCCGGCGCGATGGCGCTGGTCAACGCAAGCTGGTCCTCCTACATGAAGGGGTCGACTCGCGGCGTGATCGGCACCAAGGGCACGGTTTATCTGGAAGGCGACGACCTGTTTGACTTTACCCGCCTGCGCATTCGGACCGACGAGATGGAATGCGAGCAGGAGTTTAAGCTGAACGATATCTATAATCTGGCGACCTGTCCGTCCTACACCAACGCGACCCGGCACTTTTTGGACGTGATAGAGGGCAAGGCTGAAAACGCCGTGTCCGGCGCTTACGCGCTGCGAACGCTGGAAATTTCCCATGCGATATTGGATTCCGCAAAGGCGCAAAGGGTGGTTGCGGTTTCGTAAGGCATGCCCCTTGCGGCGTGGACTTTAACGCTCCTTTTCTGAAACGGCCTTAAACTTTGTCCGGAAATCCTGCGGGCGCATGCCGATTCGCTTGGAGAACAGCTTGGAAAAATGATAGGTATTATCATACCCGACGTACAGCGCGATATCGCCCACAGAAAGCTCGGTCGTCAACAGCAGCCATTGCGCCTCGCCGATCCGGCGGCTAATCAGGTAGTTGATGGGCGATATGCCGCACTCGTTGGTGAGCGCGTGGCTGATGTGCCCGGCGCTGATATGGAATACGTCGGAAAGCATTTCAAGCGAGATCGGTTCGCGAAAATGCTTGTCGATAAAGGCGATGACCTCGAGCGCGAAAGAATTGCGCTGTAAGGCTTCCTTGGAACCGCGCTTTTGTTCGGCCTTGATATTGGAGCCAGCAAGTTGATTGGATAAAAACAGCAGCGTGGTCGCGGCGGCATGCGCGATCTCAGTAAAATTCGCGTTGTGCCGCTGGTGCTGCTCCAAAATCAGTGCGAAGTTTTGATAAAAGCAGTCCGCCAGACTGCCCAGACGCATCAGCGGGTACGCGCCGGGAGAGATCACCTGATTGGGCGCCAGCCCCGGTAAGGAAAAGCGCGTGACGGTGAGCGTCCAAGCGTTGAGCGCGTCCTGTGCGTCCGACGCAAGACTGTGGATAACACCGGGGTTGATCACGATTAAATTGCCCGCCGAAGCCGAATAGGACATATTATCGAGCGTATAGGTACCATGTCCGCTTTGGATATAAATGACCTCCGCGGCGGCGTCGTGCGAATGAAAATTATAAAACCAGTTCGGGTTATCGAACACATGGGTCAGCGCAAGGATTTGAACATCCTTGGTGCGCGTAAAATCCGCTCGGTCGGTTTCTTCAAACGATACGCGTATCACCGGAAACATCCCCTTTCGTCATTCTCATTATCTTATAGTATATCTTAAATTCAAAGGAGAACGCAAATGAAAAAGTCCATTTGTATTGAAAAAATTTATTTGGAACATGACTTTTACGAGCGCTTTAATCAGGTCGCTCAGGCAGGGTTTGACTGCGTTGAGTTCGGCTATTGGCCGGGCCGCGATATCGCCCGTATTAAGGACGCGTGCGAAAAAAACAGCCTGACCGTCACCGCGTTTTCGGCCGATTTTAAGGCTTCGCTGATCGTGCCGGACGACCACGACGCGTTTTTAGAATATATCGCGCAGTCGATCGAGGTGGCAAAGACGCTGGAGTGCAAAAATCTGGTGATCCATTCTCAGGCCATGGACGATACCGGAAGCTTCACGCACGACGGAAGCGGACTGAGCGATACCGTGAAGCTGTACAGCGCGGCACTGACCGCGCAGGACGCGGCAAAGCTGGCCGAGCAGGCGGGCGTAACGCTGGTGCTGGAAGCGGTGAACAATATCTCCAAGCCCGGCTATTATATGACCACCAGCAGGTTTACCGGCGATCTTTGCAAGGTGGTCGGCTCGCCCAACCTGAAGATATTGTATGATATCTGGCACATGCAGCAGATGGAAGGTAACATGGTGGAAAATCTGCGCAGGTACGCGGATGTGCTCGGCTATATCCATGTCGGCGACTGCCCTGAACGGCACGAACCCGGTACGGGGGAGATCAATTTTGATAAGATCAAGCGGGTGGTCTGTGACGAGCTTGGGCTGGATGTTGTTTGGGGCTTTGAACTAGACCCGGAAATAAACTCAGCCGATTGTGTGCAAAAGCTAAAGGCTTTTTGAGAAAGGATGGATTCTAATGATCGTTACGATCGCAAAACAGGTGATCAAGCCCGCGTGTTTCAACCGTTACCACGCGCTGGCAAAGGAATTGGCGGAGGCTTCCCGCGCGGAAGCGGGTTGTGTGGATTACCGCTCCGTGCAGAGAGAGGACGACCGCCGCGTCCATCTGTTTATCGAGTGCTGGAAGGACCAAAATGCGATCGATCTGCACTGCGCGACCGGGCATTTTACCCGCATCGTGCCGCAGTTTGCCGAGATGTTTGATGCGGACGAACTTGTCACGCGGTATCAGGTTATTGTATAATTCCTAGGTAGACCGCAATAAAACATTATGTAAGATACAGGGCGCTCCTGCTTCCTCCTTGCAGGGACGCCTTTGTATCGCTCTTGGAAACGGAGGGCGCTGGTGAAGGACGAACTGTTAAGGCCGGACCAATGGCGGGAAAAGCAAAAAAAGAAGTCCGTGGTATTTTTACCGCTGGGACCGATCGAATGGCACGGCCCGCATCTGCCGATGGGGACCGACGGTCTGATCGCGCAGGCCGTAGCCGATCGGCTGTCACAAGCGTTTGGCGGCGTACTGCTGCCGCCGCTGTTTGCAGGCGCTGCGGCGCCTTTGGGCGCGGAAAACTGCCGGTCTCTGGGTCTGCCGGAGGAGCGGCGGAGCGCGGTCGGCATGGATTTTTCGCCGATAGGCTTGCCCAGCGTGTACCTGCGCGAAACGACGTTAGAAGCGCTCCTGCTCGATTATACGGATGCGCTGCTTGCGCAGGGCTTTCGACTGATCGTCTTGATCAGCGGACATGGCGGCGCGGGACATACCCCGGTTCTGGACAAGCTGTGCGCCCGCCGTTTAGCCGGCGCCAAAATCGTTTGGTATCCGGCGATCCTGCCCAAAACGTCGAATGATCCGGACAGCGGACATGCCACGCGGCTGGAAACCTCGGTTATGCTGGCGCTTAATCCGGAAAGCGTCGACTTGCAGGCCCTGCCGTCCATGGGCGAAAAGCTTTCGTGCGCAAGGTACGGGATCGCTGACGACCGGTTTTTTCGAGGCGATCCGACCCCGGATAAGACCGTGTTTGCAGACCCGCGCACCGCGACGCGTGCACGGGGCGAGCAGTATCTCGAACGAACGATTGAAGAATTAAGCGGCTGTATCCGGGCGCAATACAGCGCGTTAGACTAGGAGGGGCCGCTGTGGACAAGGCTAGCAAACAATATATCCCGCTGTATTTGGCGTTTTTACGGCTAGGAGCGTTTACCTTTGGCGGCGGACTGGCCATGCTGCCGTTGCTGCGACAGGAGATTGTGGAAAGAAATCACTGGGTGGAGGAAGAGGAACTGATCGATATGTACGCGCTGGCGCAGTGCGCGCCCGGCATCATAGCAGTCAATACCTCTACTTATGTGGGATATCGTATCGCGGGCGTGGGCGGCGCGTTCGCCGCCGTGCTGGGACAGATCACATCGCCCATGTGCGTGATCACCATTATTGCGGCGCTGTTTCAGCACATTACCGATTCCGTGCTGTTCCAGCACGCGCTTGCGGGTATCGGGGCAATGGTCTGCGTGCTTTTGAGCAATACGGTATGGACCATGGGTAAAAAAAGTATCCGCGACCGGTTCACCGTCCTCGTCTTTATCGCCGCGTTTGCCGCCGGTATGCTGCTGCATCTGCCCATTCTTCTGCTCACGCTGTGCGGTGGGGCGGCCGGGATTGCCTTTGCCGGTATGACCGGAAGGTGGCGCGCATGATCCTTTGGACGCTGTTCATCAACTTTGCGCGCATAGCGGTATGCACGCTGGGCGGTGGTTCCGCGACCATTCCTTTTTTGATGGAACTGCCGCAGCGGTATGACTGGGTCACCTCCAAACAGCTTGCCGGAATCATCGCGGTGGGCGAAAGCGCGCCGGGACCGGGCGGTGTGAATATGGCAAGCTATATCGGATACGAAGCGGCGGGGATCGCCGGCGTGGTCAGCGCCGTGGCCGGACTTTGTCTGCCCAGCGTGCTGATCGTTCTGGTACTGGCCGCATGCTTAAAGGGATTCGAGCGCCGCCCAATGGTTCGGCAGTTTTTTTATGGGCTGCGTCCGGCCGTGGTAGCCGCGGTGGCAGTGGCGGTGATCGGCCTGATGAAGCTGATGCTGCTGCGGGGCGGGCTACCCTATTGGCGCGCGATCGCCGTTTATGCCGCCGGTATGGCGGTCACGCATCTGCCCGCATTAAAGCGCGTGCACCTGTTTGTATGGATACTCGCCGCGGGCGGACTGGGGATGCTGTTTGCATTCTAAAGAGACCAATCAATAAGCGGCCGCCTTACCTTTTTTGGTAAGGCGGCTATTTGCATATTCTTTTCTTGGCAACCTGCCCCACCCCTGCTTTCCTCGAAAAAAGGGCTTGACACGAGTACGAAATCGGACTATAATACAGGAGTCCGAAATCGGACAAGGGGGGGCTGCGCGTGGATTTTCCGCAAGGGAAGGGCATACGGGAATTTAACCGCTTATATAAGGAGCTGGACGATCTGTACCACGACCTGTCGCTCAAAATGGGCCTGTCGGACAGCGCGTTTATCATTCTTTACGCGATCTGCGAGATGGGCGACGGCTGCTTGCAGCGCGATATCTGCCTGATGTCCTATCTCAGCAAGCAGACGATCAATTCCTCCATTCAAAAGCTGGAACAGGGCGGCTACCTTGTGTTGAAGCCCGGCAAGGGCCGGGACCGTGAGATCTTTTTGACCGACGCCGGGCGCAGGCTGGCGGAGGAAAAAATCCTGCCCGTGGCGATCATGGAGAACTTGGCGTTTGAAGAGCTTTCGCCCGAGGAAAGCCGCGAGCTGCTGCGGCTGACCGGCAAGTACGTGGAGCGCTTCCGGGCAAAGGCCAAGCAAATTTTATAGCAGTCATCGGAGGACGGTTGGCCGGAGCCAAACCAGTCGGAGAAGATGTCGAGTGCGCTCGGTTATGGGGATAACCGGGCGCTTTTTGTACCCCGCAAGAACAAACGGTTTAGGAGTTTCAGACAAAATGAAAATACAATTATCCGATCATTTTACTTATAAAAAGCTGCTGCGGTTCGTGCTGCCGAGCGTTGTGATGATGATCTTCACCTCGATCTACGGCGTAATAGACGGCCTGTTCGTTTCCAACTTTGTGGGCAAAACGCCCTTTGCGGCGCTCAACCTCATCATGCCGTTTTTGATGATGATGGCGGCGCTGGGCTTCATGATCGGCACCGGCGGCAGCGCGATCGTCGCGATCACGCTGGGCGAGGGCGACAAGGAACGGGCCAACCGCTATTTTTCCATGCTGGTCTATGTGACGCTCGCCGCCGGTCTGGTGCTGACGGTGCTCGGCGTCGCGGCGCTGCGGCCCATCGCGGCCGCCATGGGCGCGGAAGGCGAAATGCTGGAAAACTGCGTGCTGTACGGCAGGATCATCCTGTTCGCGCTGGCCCCGTTCATGCTGCAAAACGTGTTCCAAAGCTTCTTTGTCACGGCGGAAAAGCCCAAGCTGGGGCTTGCGATGACGGTGGCGGCGGGCCTGACCAACATCGTTTTGGACTATGTGTTCATCGTGCCGCTGGGGTGGGGGCTGGCGGGCGCGGCGCTTGCCACCGCGCTCAGTCAGGTCGTGGGCGGCGTGGCGCCGCTCCTCTACTTCGCGCGGAAAAACGACAGCCTGCTGCGCCTGACCCGCGCCTCGTTCGAGGGCCGCATCCTAATCAAGGCCTGCACCAACGGTTCGTCCGAGCTGATGACCAATATCTCGATGTCGCTCGTCAATATCCTGTATAACTTCCAGCTCATGAGCGTCGCGGGCGAGGACGGCGTGGCCGCCTACGGCGTGATCATGTATGTGAACTTTATTTTCGCGGCCATGTTTTTGGGGTATGCGATCGGCAGCGCGCCCGTGATCAGCTACCATTACGGCGCGGCGAACCACGCGGAGCTGAAAAACCTGTTCCGCAAAAGCCTGACCATCGTCGCGCTGGCGGCGTTCACGCTCACCATCGTGGCGGAGGCGCTTGCCGCGCCGCTGGCCACGGTGTTCGTCGGCTACGACGCGGGGCTGATGGAGCTGACGCGCCACGGCTTCCGTTTGTACGCGCTGTCCTTCCTGATGAACGGGTTCAACATCTTCGGTTCGGCGTTCTTCACCGCGCTGGGCGACGGGCTTGTTTCCGCGCTGATCTCCTTTTTGCGCACGCTGCTGTTCCAAGTCGCGGCGGTGCTGCTGCTGCCGCTGGTTTTCGGGGTGGACGGCATCTGGCTCGCCATTGTCGCGGCCGAGCTGCTGGCGCTGCTCGTCACGGCATGGTTCCTTGTGCGCAAGCGGACAAAATATCATTACGCCTGATAGAAAGGGCGCATCACGCACAAAATAAGGGAGGACGCTACCATGTACGAAAGAATGCTGGATAAGCAAACCGCTCCGTCCATCGCGGAAATGACAGCCTACTGCGGTGAAAACGCGGCGCGGTTTACCCTGCTGAACGAATGGCTTTCTCAGACCTACGGGACGGAGCGGCAGATTACGTTCCCCTATGGCAACCGATACGGCTGGGGCGTCGCCCACCGAAAAAAGAAAAAGCTGATATGCAACGTGTTTGCCGAGGCCGGTGCGTTTACCGTGATGGCGCGCCTGTCAAACGAGCAGTTTGCCGCCGTATACGGGCAGGTGCAGCCGTATACGCGTGACGAGATCGACCATAAGTATCGGTGCGGCGACGGCGGCTGGCTCCAGTACCGCGTGATCGATCAGCAGCATTTGGACGACATTCAGATCTTGTTAGCCGCTAAATGCAGCTGACCGGTGCAATATAAACACGATCGGAGAGAAGGAGCAAAAGATGGACGAAAACGATAAAAAGAACAACGCGGCCGTCCTATTGATGCTGATCGGAGCGGGCCTTGGCGTCGCGGTCGGGGCAATGGTCGGCCGGGCACAGGGGTCGCAGGGCACGGCGATGTGCTACGGGCTGCTCCTCGGCATGGCGGCCGGGGCCGGCGTCGGCGCGCTGATCAAAAGGCGGGGCGGGAACAAGCCCAAATGACGCGCGGAAAAAGCGGCTTGAATATGCCCCGGAAATTTGCTACAATACTCCTGTGAATGAAATTTACCGGGTGAGCACCTACCGTATGCAAGGCTAACTTGCATACGGTTTTTTTTGACCGCAGGGGGAGGGCACGACAGTTGCAGGAAGAGAAAAAACAAAGCATCGTTTCTATATTGCTCCGATTCAGCCTGCCGCTGATTCTGAGCGGCGTTTTGCAGCAGCTGTATAACTGGGCGGACGCGTTCATCGTCGGCAATGTGAACGGCGAGCTGGCGCTCGCCGCGATCGGCGCGACCAGCACGGTCATCAACCTATACATCATGGCGATCACCGGGTTCACGCTGGGCCTTTGCATCCTGTTCGCGCAAAAGTTCGGCGCCGGGCAAACGGAGGGCATCCCTAAAATCCTCGCGACCTTTGTCCTGCTTCTGGGGGCGGTTTTTCTGGTGCTGGCCGGGGCGGGGATCGGGCTGACGGGGCCGCTGCTCCGCCTGCTGCACACGACCGCGGACACCGTGCAAATGGCAGAATCCTATTTGCGCATCGTATTGCTCGGCGTGCCCTTTTTAGCGGTTTATAACGTATACGCCGCCGCCTTGCGCGGCATTGGGGACAGCCGCGCGCCCTTTCTGGCGATCGTCTTGTCCTCCGCCGTCAATGTGGCGCTGGATCTTTTGTTTGTCGCCCGGCTGCGCTGGGGCGTTGCGGGCGCGGCCGCCGCAACGGTCGCCGCGCAGGCGGTCATGACCGTGTTTCTGATCGCGTACAGCGTGAAGAAGCACCGCACGCTGCGCTTTCGTCCCGGCCGTAAGGCGCTGGACCGGTGGTCGCTCGTGCAAGGCGTTCGTCTGGGCGTGCCGCCCATGATCCAATCCAGCGTGAGCGCCTTCGGCAGCCTGATCCTGCAAAACTTTATGAACGGGTTCGGCACGCAGACGGTCGCGGCCATCACGACGGCCTACCGCGTGGATACCATGGTCTTGCTGCCGATCATCAACCTCGGTTCGGGCATCTCGACCATTGTGGCGCAAAACTATGGCGCGGGCGAGAAAGCGCGCACCAAAAAGGTGTTCGCCGTCGGCGCGGTCATGATGGCCGTGGTATCCCTGCTGCTTACCGCGCTGGTTATCCAAACGGGCGGCCATCTGATCGCCATGTTTGGCGTGGGGCCGGAGGCGACCGAGATCGGCTGGCGCTTTTTCCGCCGTATCGCCAGCTTTTACTTGGTCTTTGGCATGGCCACCGCGATGCGCGGCTACTTGGAGGGGCTGGGCGATGTGCTATATTCCAGCGCGGCGGGTATCCTGTCGCTGCTGTCCCGCATTATCCTGTCCTACGCGCTGGCCGCGCTGTTCGGCAACATGATCATCGCGTACGCGGAGGCGTTTTCGTGGGTCCTGCTGCTCCTCCTGTACCTTGCGCGGATGGTATGGAAAAACAAAAAAACGCGGCCTACATAACCATCAAAAAACGCCCGAGGGTAAGATACCCTCGGGCGTTCAGTTAAGGGAAATGCATAGAAAAAACAAGGGATTCACCGAGCTTGTAGGGCGCGCCGTCTCGAAGGGACGTAACACTTCCTGAGAAACCATGTGCCTTCGCTCGGCCGTACCGGCCTGTTTGATGCTCTCACTTATCCCGGTGCTTCGCTCTCGGCGCGCCGAGGGCGTCGCGCCCTACTTTTTCTGTGTTTGCGTTACCTTTTTGTCTTGCCTGACCTTATCTGAATGACATTGGGTAAGATACCCTCGGGCGTTTTGTATGCGTCTATTCGGCGGGGGACGGGCCCATCAGCCGCTCGAACGCGGCGGCGGGCATGGGGCGGTAAAAGAAAAAGCCCTGTGCAAAGTGGCAGCCGATCTGTTGGAGCACCTCCGCCTGCGCCTGCGTTTCCACGCCCTCGCAGATGACCGACATGCCCAGCTCCCGCACCATGTGCACCAGATTTTCGATCACGATCTGCTCGCGCTTGCCTTGCAGGCCGTCGCATACGAAGCTGCGGTCCAGCTTCAAAACATCGGCGCGCAGCCGCTGAAGCTGCCCGAGGGAGGAATAGCCGGAGCCGAAATCGTCGATCGCCACCTGAAAACCGAGCTGCTTCAGCTCGATCAGGACCGGGGCCACGCTTTCCGGCACGCTGGCAATCGCGCTTTCGGTGATCTCCACCTCAAGCAGGCGGTGGGGCACCCGGTACCGGTCCGCGATCGCGGCGACCTGCTTGGAAAAGCCGGTCTGCCCGAAATGGAGCTGTGAAAAATTGCACGACACGGTGGCGACCGGCAGGCCCTGATCGAGCCATTGGCGCATGGTGCGGCACACGGTTTCCAGCAGGTAAAAATCCACCCGGACGATCGCGCCCTTTTTCTCAAAAAAGGGGACAAAGGAGCCGGGCATCAGCAGTCCGTGCGCGGGATGGTTCCAGCGCACCAGCGCTTCGCTGCCGACGATCTCGCCGGTGCTCATATCCACCTTGGGCTGGTAATACGCTTCAAATTCCCCCTGCTCCAGCGCGGTGGTCAGCCTGCCTTCCAGCTCCTGCTCGAACAGCGCGCGCTGCCGCATTTTCTCATCATAAAGGCCGATGCTGCCGCCCGGCACGCCCTTGGCGCTGCGCCGGGCGTAGTTGGCCAGATCGAGCATCTGCTGGATGGTCTTCGTTTCGCCGCCGGCCACCGGATAAGCCCCAAAGGAAAGGCCGATCTCATACAAGATGACCGCCCGGTGTTTTCGCCAGCGGTTCAGCTCCGCGCGGAGCTGAACCAAGCGCGCCGTCAGCTCTTCCCAATCGCCGTATTCGGCCAGCAGCACAAAATTGTCGGCGGAAAGCCGGGCGCAGCACTCCTGCTCCCGAAGGGCCTGCTGCAAGATGCATCCGAGCGCGCACAGCGCCTGATCGCCCTCTTCAAAGCCAAAGGTGTCGTTTATGAGCTTGAACCGGTCGATGTCGCAGTAGAGCACGGCGTAGCGCCGGCCTTCGTCCGCGCCGATCAGCGCCTTGGCCCTGTCGTAAAAGCGGTTCATATTGTCCAGCCCGGTCAGACCGTCGCGGTAGAGCAGGTTTTGGATACGGCGGTTGCTGCGGGCGGTGTTTTGCAGATTGATGCACAGCAGCAGGATCACGCTGCCGAGCACGGCCGCGATCAGCCCGGTCACCAGCCAGACGTGCTGGCGCACGAAGGCGCTGATGCTGATGGGGCGGGAAACGGCGGAATTTTTCAGCAGCAGATCGTCGATCTGTTCGCTGGCCATATACTGGATATACTTATCCAGTATGGAAAACAGCCGGGGATCGGCGGATTTCGATACGCCGATGCACAGATCGTTAGAGTACTGCGTCATGGTGGTGGCGTGCAGCGCGACGTACTGAAAATCGCTGAGCAAATAGGTGGCGGCCTGCGTGTTGGCGTAGGTGGCCTCGGCCGTTCCGTTCAGCACCGCGTCGAAGCATTCTTCCACGGAAGGGAAATAGAGCAGCTCCGCTTGCGGATTGCTCTGCGCGATGCGTTCGGATAGCTGGTATCCCTCAGGCAGGGCCAGCGTCGCCGCGCCGGCGCTTTCCTCGCGGGTGATCAGCACCGTGGGCGTGTGCAGGTAGTGCAGGGTGGTGTTCATGTGGTTGCGCTCGTCCCACAGATAGTCGCCGTCCACAACGCCGATCACATCGGTCTCGCCCTGCCGCAGGGCTTGCAGCGCCTCGGCCGCGGGCCGGGCCTCGAACTGAAAGGTCAGGCCGCTGCCTTGCGCGATGCTGTCGAAGATATCCTTTGTAACGCCGCTGAAATTGCCTTCCGCGTCGCGAAAAGAGAGCGGCGCGAGGGCGGGATCGTAGGAGACCCGCACCGGGTCGGCGGACCCGATATACTCCAATTCCTCCTTGGTCAAAACCGGCGTTTGGTTGACGCGGGGAGAAAGATACTTATCGTAAAGATCCGTTTGGTAGCCGGGGTTGCGCAGCAAAATGTCGTTGATGGCGCGGTTGATCTGGGCGAGCAGGTCGGGGCGCTGCCTGTTCACGGCGATATAAAGGGGATTGGGTGCAAACTGCGCGACGCTGCGGAAAATGCTGCCGCGTCCCAAATGGGTGATGGCCACGCCGTCCAGCGTGCCGTCCTCCAGCGCGTGGAGCAGCGCCGCGGTCTCGTCGTATTCGACGATGGTGAGCGAAACCCCGTGCTCCGCGCAGTACCGCTTAAAGTTTTCACCGTCCTCGCCGCCGCGGATGATGCCCACCCGCATACCCTGAAACGCGTCGAAATCCTCGTAATCATAGCGGGTGTCGTCCGCGCGCACGTTGAGCGTGGTATAGATGTTGCACATGGGCTGGTCGGTGAAAAACATCTTGCCCACGCGCTCTTCCGTGCGATAGACCGCCGGGAGGATGTCGATCCCGCCGTCAATCAACAGATCGATCGCGTTTTGCCAGCTTTTCGCGTCCACCACCTCGTACTGCAAGCCGCCGAGCTTCGCCACCTCTAGGAGGAACTCGAAGTTATACCCTTCGTACTCCCCTTGGGCGTTGTAATACATATAGTCCCCGTCCTCATAGTAGCCGATGCGGGCGGTCGTTGCCTGATCCGCCGCAGCGTTTTGGGGCAGCAGAAAAACAGTGAGCAGGGCCGCGAACAGGAGCGCCCGGCTCAGAATGGTTTTTCTTGCCGACATGCGATCAACTCCCTAAAACGTATTTTTCGGCGCTGGAACGGGGCGTAAAGGATGGAGTGGGCGAAACCTTAGTTTCGCCCGTAACAGGCGGCGCCGGTTTCTCTGCTCTGCATCCTTGAAATGCTCCCTTTCTTGCGTTACTATAATAAATATATATCATATGTGGATTTTTTTCAAGCACACATTGCGTACCGCGTCTGTTATTTTGGACAGCAAGCAGCCCCGCGGCCGTGCGACCATTCGGCCAAGGTGGTTCCCAAGCCCTAGCGTTTGTGTTAAGATGGAAGGGACTAACTGGCTGGGAGGTGCTGGCATGACCGGTAAGGTTCATCCGTTCGGCGCGCTTGACTTATCCGATTTTACGCGATTTCTTTTCGATCGCGATCGAAAAGCGAAACACCGCCCGACGCGGCGCAAAAAAATATAGAAAAAGGATGTGACCGGCATGGCCCAATTAGCCTCCATGCGAAACATTGGAAAAGAAATGGAAAGAAAACTCAAAGCGATCGGGATCGGTTCGGCGGAAGAGCTGATACAAACCGGAAGCAAAGAAGCGTTTTTACGTTTAAAAGTGCGGTTTCCGCAAGTTTGTCTGGTTCATTTATACACGCTCCAAGGGGCGATTGACGGCATCGAATATAACCGGCTGACCGACGCGGTCAAGCGCGATTTGAAGCGCTTCAGCGACGGCCTGATCGGCACTTGAATCGAGGGCGCACATGAATGAAGAATTTATAACCTTAACTTTGGAAAACCTCGCGGACGAGCATTTGTGCTGCATCATCCGCAGCAAAAAGCCCCATCCGGGCGTGGAGGCGAAACGGCAATGGCTGGCCGAACGCATCAAGGAAGGCCATGTTTTCAGAAAGCTCAGGGAAAAAGCCACGGTGTTTATCGAATACGCGCCGCTCGAAACCGCATGGGTGCCGGTCACGGGGAAAAACTACGATTATATCTACTGCTTATGGGCTGCCGGCGACCACAAGGGAAAAGGCTACGGCAAGCGGCTGATGGAGTATTGCCTCGCCGACGCCAGAGAAAAGGGCCGGTCCGGCGTTTGTATGTTGGGCGCGAAAAAGCAAAAATCTTGGCTGACCGACCAGTCGTTCGCAAAGAAATACGGCTTTGAAGTCGTCGATACCACGGCGGACGGCTACGAATTGCTGGCCCTTTCCTTTGACGGTACCGTGCCGTCGTTCGCGCAAAATGCAAAAAAGCAGACGATCGATAGGCAAGAGCTGACGATCTATTATGACCTGCAGTGCCCCTTTATCTACCAAAACATCGAGAAGCTCCAAGCGTATTGCGAAGCAAACGCGGTGCCGGTCTCTTTGATCCAAGTGGATACGCTGCAAAAAGCCAAGGAATTGCCCTGCGTTTTCAACAATTACGCCGTGTTTTACAAAGGCGGTTTTCAAACGGTGAATTTGGTGGACGCGGCATATATCAAGAGGATTCTGAAAAAGTAGATCCCTCCCGCTGACGGGATGGATGCAGACACGACTGACAAAAAGGAGCGTTACGTGATGGATCACGAATTAAAGATTAAAATGTACACATTTACGGTGGATT
Organism: Butyricicoccus faecihominis; assembly: GCF_024462775.1. Taxonomy (GTDB): domain Bacteria; phylum Bacillota; class Clostridia; order Oscillospirales; family Butyricicoccaceae; genus Agathobaculum; species Agathobaculum faecihominis_A. Next base: position 41,971 of record NZ_JANGCE010000025.1, on the reverse strand, counting down.
GCAAAGACCCTTACGCGTTGGCAAAGTTCTACGCGGCCCTGCTCGGCTGGGAAATCCCGTTTCATGATGCGGACTGGGCCTGCGTCGGCGCGCCGGGCACGGAGCAGGGCGCGTATCCGGGCATTCTGTTCCAGCGCAATCCGGGATATGTGCCGCCCGTGTGGCCGGACAAGCCCGAAGCGCAGCAGCAAATGGCGCACTTGGACTTTGCCGTGAACGATTTGGAAAAAGCGGTGGAGCATGCGGTCCGGTGCGGCGCGACGATCGCGGAGCAGCAGTTTTCCGACGGCTGGAAAGTGATGCTGGACCCCGCCGGGCATCCGTTTTGCTTGTGCCGGATGAAAGAGATGATCGAAAGCCCCCATTTCGCGCTGCGGTAGTACAGAAAATGAAACTGGTTTTTAGGGAGAACTGGATATGACGGAAAGAGAAAAAATGCTGGCCGGACAGCTTTATGACTGCGGCGATGAAGAGCTTCTGACGCGGTGGCATAAGGCAAAAAATCTTGTGCGCGATTATAACCGGATCGATTCGGAAAATTTAGATGAAAAGCACCGCGTTTTAACGGAACTGCTGGGTGGGTTTGGTTCAAACTTATGGATTACCGCCCCGTTTTTTGTTGATTACGGCAATAATATTTATTTTGGCAATAACTGTGAAGTGAACATGAATTGCACTTTTTTGGATGATAACAAGATCATCATCGGCAATAACGCGCTGATTGCGCCAAACGTGCAGATCTATACGGCTTTTCACCCGGCCAATGCGGCGGAACGGTTTGGAGAGCTGAAAAACGAGGGATCATTTGAATTCTGCAAAACGCAGACAGCGCCGGTCGTCATAGGAGACAATGTTTGGATAGGCGGCGGGGCAATCATCATGCCGCATGTAACGATCGGCGACAATGTTGTGATTGGCGCGGGAAGTATTGTGACGAAGGATATACCGAGCAACGTGATCGCGCTTGGCAATCCTTGCAAAGTCATACGCGAGAATACGTAGAGCGCCGCCAAACCGCGATTTACTCCGGCGGATGCGTGCGGTCCCGCGTATGAAGCAGGGTATTTGGCGGAATTTTGTGACAGAGGGTAGTGAAAATGCCGGAAGCAGTGATGAGAAAAGCGGCGCGCGCGGACATGCGGCAGATCATGCGCTTGCAGGTAAGCGCCTTTACAGGCGAGCAGCGGATTCCTTCGGGGGATATCGCCTTGCCTGACGAAAAGCAGCCGCAGTGGTGGTGCGCGGAGGCCGGTGGGCGCATCGTCGGCGCGGTCGCCGCGTGGCGGGAGGACGGGCAGGCGCATTGGGGCCGATTCGTGGTGGACCCCAGCCTGCGCGGCCAACATATCGGCACAAGGCTGGCCGCGCATTCGCTCGAAAGCCTGTTTGCGCAGGGGATCGATCAGATCCATATCGACGCGAGGGAAACGACGGTCAAAATCCTTTGCGCCATGGGCGGCCGGATCACCGGCGCGCCGGTCCCGTTCTATGTGGGCACGGTAACGCCCATGGTTCTGGAAAAGGCGCGGTACCGGGCGTAAGTTCGCCCGGCCGCCCAAGCAAGGCGCAAACCGTACAGCGGCGGGGTGACCTCACCCCGCCCTACGAAGGGGCCCGCTCCGCCCAAATGTAGGGCCGGGTGACTCACCCGGCCGCCCAAGCAAGGCGCAAACCGTGCAGCGGCGGGGTGAGGTCGCCATAGTGATTCAGATTAGAATAACTGACTCCTATACGGCGTAGCGCCACCTTCCCCTCGTCGGGCATAAGCGTAAACTTAAGCAGCGTATGCATAGAGCGCTCTTTGGGCTTCCCCCGACGAGGGGAAGCTGGCACGGCGAAGCCGTGACTGATGGGGGGCGCATGAATTGGCAGCATTGATGCGCGTGGCGGCCTTAAAGTGCGCTATTTGTTACGCCCCCCATTCGTCACGCGCCTACGGCGCGCGCCACCTTCCCCTCGTGGGGGGAAGGCCAGAAAGCGGTCTTTGGCTCCCGCGCGCAGCTTAAGTTTACGCATATGCCTCGCTGAGGGGAGCCTATAGGGTGTTCGCCACCCATTTGCCACTAGATTGCCCGTATCTGACGACATTGCCGCTATGGCCGTCCCCCTCGTTTCGCCCGCGCGGACTGGCGCTTCATAAAAATTTCCTCGATTCTCCTTTACAGGGCGCGGAGAATTCCCTATAATTTGTGATAGAAGCGGCGGAAAAGGGGGCGGGCATATGAAATTTCGGGTGCGGCTGATGCTGGCGATCCTGCTGGTGGCGCTGCCTGCGGTCGGCCTGCTGTTCTTTTTCAATTACTATATTTCCGCCGATCTGATCGAGACCAACTACGCCAAGACCGTGACCGAATCGATGGCGCTGCGCGCCGAGCAGATCGACAAGGACCTGCGCAGCGTGTACCAGAAAACGACCGAGCTGAGCGTGCAAAAGGGGCTGAAGCAGGCGGTCGCGGACTATGCCGCGCTGCCCCGGCGAAAGAACGAGGACGTGCTGCGGCTCTCGCGTTACCTGAGCGAGCAGAACAGCCTGCCCGAGCTGGTGGACGCTATTTTTCTCTACCTGCCGGACACGCGGGAGATCGTGTGCTCGCAGGAATACCGCAGCGTCATTTCGGTCGCGGACACGGAGGCGTACCCGTGGATCGGCGGCGGCACGCCGGGCGGGTTCGCCCCTTGGGTGCAGAGCGACATGGGCGCGGGCGAAACGAATTTGATCTATTTGTACGCCAAGCCCGTTTACGCGGCGGAGGGCGAGCTGCTCGCCACCGTGGCGCTCAGCGTCACCGAGCGCAGCCTGTATTACGGCCTTTTGGACGCGCAGGACAGCGCGCAGGATTATTTCCTGCTGACGGGGGACGGACGGGTGTGCTCGGCGCGCCGCATGTCGGCCTTCGGCATTTCGATCGAGGAGCTGACCGGCAAGGGCCTGCCGCAGACCCGCGTCGAGGTGGGCGATTGCCGCTATCACGGCGAGAAAAGCATTTACGCCGTCGTGCGCGCGCCGTTTTCCGGCCTGTCGCTGCTCTGCCTGACCGACCGGGCGCTGCTCATGCAGGACATGCGGCAGACCCAGTGGCTGTTCTGCATCGTGCTCCTCCTCATCGTGCTGCTCATCATGCAGCTTTCGCGCGGCATTTCGCAGTACTTAAACCGCCCGCTGGGCGAACTCGTCGGCGCGATGGAGCGCGTCGGCGCGGGCGATTTTGAAACGCGCACCCCGGTGCGCCGCGAGGACGAGTTCAACCGGCTGGGCACGCAGTTCAACGACATGGTCGCCCGCATCGAGGAGCTGATGCAGCAGGTGCTGGCCGAGCAGGCGCACGCGCGGCAGGCCGAGCTGCACGCGCTGCAATACCAGATCAAGCCGCATTTTATGTACAATACGCTCAATTCCATCCGCTTCGCGGCCATCATGCAGGGCAACGAGAAGATCGCCGAGCAGCTTGCCGCGTTCATCGAGCTGCTGGAAGCCTCCCTAAACAAGACCGGCGATTTCATTCCGCTTTGGCAGGAGATCGAGCTGCTGAAGGATTACACCTCGTTGCAGCGCTACCGCTATATGGACTGCTTCACCTTTACCTATGAGGCGGCGGAGGAGGCGCGGGCGTGTCTGGTGCCGCGCTTTCTCTTGCAGCCGCTCATTGAAAACGCGATCTTGCACGGCATGGACGCCAAGCGCGGCGACAATGAAATCCGCGTGGAGGCGCGCCTGATCGGCGGCATGCTGCACATCGCCGTCAGCGATAACGGCAAGGGCATGACGGAGGACGAGCGGGACCTGCTGCTGCGCAAAAACCCGGATGAAAAGCGGCAGTTCAACGGCATCGGCGTGTCCAACACCGTCGACCGGCTGCGCCTGTTTTACGGCGCGGCCATGCGCTTTGAGCTGTATACCGCGCCGGGCGAGGGCGCGCGGTACGTGATCGAGCTGCCCGCGAACCGGGGCACGGAAGGGGAGGACGCGCCGTGAAGCAACTGAAAAGGGCGCTGATAGCGCTTCTCTGCGCCGCGCTGCCGCTCGGCTGCACCGGCTGCGCGGAGGGCACGCTGCTGACCGAGGACCACACGCGCCGCATCGGCGTGGTGCTCAAAACCATGGACAGCGAGCATTGGCAGGAGATCCGCTCGGGCATGGAAAACACGGCCAAGGAGCATGGCGCGGCGCTGACGCTTCTATACCCCAGCAACGAATGGGCGGAAGAGGAACAGGCGGTGTTCATCCGCGACATGCTTGCCTCCGATATCGACGCGCTGATCGTCGCGCCCTGCAATTCGACGAGCACCGGCTGGTTTGCCGATCAGGCGGCGGAACAGGGCCTGCCGCTGTTCACCGCGGATACCCGCGCGATCGACCGCGATATCCCGTATATCGGTTCGGATAACAAGACCGTGGGCGCGATGGCGGCGGATTATCTGGTGGAGCACGTCGGGCCGGGCGCGCCCTGCGCGGTGATCGCGGGCGCGGCCGTGCAGGCGCAGACCGTCGACCGCGTGGGCGAGTTCCGCCGCCGGATGGAGGAGCGCGAAAGCGCCCCGCTCGCCGTGCGCATGGAAAACAGCGGCTTTGCCGACGCGATGGAGACCACGGAAACGCTTCTGGAACAGGGCGTGCGCGGCATTTTCTGCGCCAGCGCCGCGATGGGCCTCGGCGCGGCGGCCGCCCGGCAGGAGCGGGGCGCGGAGGACCTGTGCATCATAGCGGTCGATACGCAGGACGACGCGCTCAAGGCCGTGCAGGAGGGCTCGCTGGACGCGCTCATCACCCAGTCCGGCTATGAGATCGGGGAAAAGGCCATAGAAACCGTGCTGCGCGTGCTGGACGGCGAAAAGGCCGGCAACGCCTACGTGGAAAGCCGCCTGATCACGGCGGACAACATTGCGGACTTTTTAGAGGAACGGGGAAATCAACGATGACCAAGGTATTGATCGCGGACGACGACGCGTTGGTGCGGATGTTTCTAAAGCAGATGATCCCGTGGGAAGCGGACGGCTACCAGATCGTCGGCGACGCGCGCGACGGGGAGGAAGCGCTTTCCCTGTTCGAGCAGTTTGCGCCCGATCTGGTGATCGCCGACGTATCCATGCCGGTGATGAACGGCATTGACCTGCTGAAACGGCTCAAGGAGCGCGGGTTTGACGGCGGCGTGATCATGCTCAGCTGTCACGATGATTTTGAGTATGTCAAAACCGCGATGCAGCTTGGCGCGGACGAATATCTGCTGAAAAACCACTTGAGCCCGGACACGCTGCGCACCGCGCTCGCCGCCGTGGCGGAAAGCACGCAAAAGCGGCAAAACAAAGCGGGCAAGCAGGGCGAAATGGACGCGATACTGGAAAAGGGCCTGCGGCAGGCGCGGCGCGAAGTGCTCCAAAAGCTGCTGGCCATGGACCGGTGCCCGTTCGAGGAGCAGCTCGCCATGATCGAGGCCGCGCGCTTTTCCGGCTCCTACCGCCAGTGCGTGGCCGTGCAGGCGCGCCTTGCGCAGGCCGAGGCGGAGAAGGCGCCGCGCTTTTTCGAGCTGTGCCAGCAGGTGGCGGTGGGCAACCACGCGGACGCGGTGCCCGTGCGCAAAACGGCCTGCGTGTTTCTTATGGATATGACCGGCTACCCTTCCCGGAGCCGCCAGCAGGAGCTGGCCGATACGCTGTGCCACGTGATAGACAGCTACGCGTGGCAGTATTTGCAGCTCCGCGTGAGCTGCGGGGTCAGCTCGCTTTGCGACGGGGACGGCTCGATCGCGCGCGCCGTCCGTCAGGCCGACCGCGCGCTCTTGGCCGCGTTTTACCGCGAGGGCGTTTGGCGGTACGAGGATACGCGCGCCATGACGGACGGCTGCCCGCCCGAAGCGGAAAGGCTGGCCCGCGCGCTGCCGCGGCTGCTGGAAGCGGGCGGCGAGCCCGCGCTCAACGAGGCGGTGGAGCGCGCCGCCGAAGCGGTGAAAAAAGCGCGGGTGATGCCGGGCGCGGCGGTCGATTGGCTGCGCCGGTGCGACGCGGCGGCGGGGCTGGCGCGCCAGCAGGCGGCGTACGCGCAGATCGACAGCTTCGCGGCCCTGCGGCGCGCGCTGGACGAATACGCGGGCCTGTTGCGGCAAGGCGGCGGGGCGGCCCTGCCGGGCGAGGTGTCGCCCGCGGTTGCCGAGGCGGCGCGGTATTTGCAGCAGCATTTCGCGCAGCCCGTCACGCTGTCCGAGGTCGCCGCGCGCGTTTCGCTGTCGCCCAACTACCTCAGCGCGCGCTTTAAGCAGGAAATGGGCGCGGGCTTTGTCGAATACCTGACCGAGCTGCGCCTTGCGCAGGTGCGCGAATTGATGCGCAAAAACCGGTGGGACACGGTGAAGAGCATTGCGCGGCAGGCCGGGTTTATCGATTACCAGCATTTTTGCAAGGTGTTCAAGCGCAAGACCGGGCAGAGCCCGAACGCCTACCGGAAGCAGTTTGCCGGGGAAGACGCCGTAGAATAAGACAACAAATTAGAAAAACACACACCAAAACGCGGATGCGCATGGGCGCGCGGCGGGCGGTGTGTGTTTTTTTATGCCTCATCGCGGAAAAGTGCGTAAGGAATGACAGGCTTTTCGAGAAACGCCCGGATTTTCGGCGCGCCCCCGCGGCCCTATAATAAGACCATAAAGAAGAGGCCGGTACCCAAAATCGCATGCAAACCAAGCAAACCGGCCGCGTTCAAACGATAAGAAGGAGGGAGAAATTTCGTGAGCAATCAGCAGCCGTATGTGCTGGAAATGCGGAATATCGTCAAGATTTTCCCGGGCGTCCGTGCGCTGGACGGGGTAAACCTCAAGGTGCGGGCCGGTAAGGTGCACGTCATCTGCGGGGAGAACGGCGCGGGCAAGTCGACCCTGATGAAGGTGATCAACGGCAGCCACGACGCGGACGAGGGCGAGATGTTCTTCGAGGGCAAGCCCGTCGGCCGGCACACCATTCAGGATACCATGAAAATGGGCATCGCGATGATCTATCAGGAGCTGAACCCGGTGCTTGAAATGACCATCGCGGAAAACGTGTTCCTCGGCCGGGAACCCAAAAGCGGGCCGTTTGTGGATTTCGCGAAAATGATAAGGGACACGCAGGCGCTGCTCGACCGGCTCCAAATCCCGTACGACGCGCACCAGAAAATGCGGGAGCTGTCGATCGCCGGTCACCAGCTGATCGAAATCGCCAAGGCGATCTCGATGAACGCCAAGGTCATCATCATGGACGAACCCTCGTCCGCCATCGCGGACGCCGAAATCGAGGTGCTGTTCGGGCAGATTTTCAGCCTAAAGGAGCAGGGCGTCGCGATTTTGTACATCACCCATAAGATGGACGAGATCTTCCGCATCGCGGACGATATCACCATCATCCGCGACGGACAGTGGATCGAATCCGGCCCCGCGGCCGATTACGACGCGAACAAGCTCGTTTCCCGCATGGTCGGCCGGGAGATTACCAACGTGTTCCCCAAGGAGGACGACATCCCGATCGGCGACGTGGTGCTCGAAGTGAAAAACCTGACGCAGGAAAAGCAGGACGGCGGAAGGTTTGAAAACATCAGCTTCACGCTCCGGCAGGGCGAAATCCTCGGGTTTTCCGGTCTGGTCGGCGCGGGCCGCAGCGAAGTGATGCGGGCGGTGTTCGGTCTCGACCCGTATACCTCGGGCGAAATCCTGATGGAGGGCAAGCCGGTCTCCATCCGCAACACGGCGGACGCGATCCGCGCGGGCATCGCCATGGTGTCGGAGGATCGAAAGGGCTATGGGCTGGTGCTCGGACGGAACATCCGCGACAACATTTCGCTCGTCACGCTGCGGGACTTCGTGAAAAACGGCCTGATCGACGACAAGGCGATCGTGAAGCGCGCCGGTGAAATGGTCGATATGCTGAACATCAAGATCGCGAACCTCGACGTGGCGGCCTCCACGCTTTCGGGCGGCAACCAGCAAAAGGTCGTTTTGGCCAAGTGGCTGATCGGCGACGTGAAGGTGATGATCCTCGACGAGCCGACGCGCGGCATCGACGTGGGCGCGAAAAGCGAAATTCACAAGCTGATGTGCCGGTTCGCGCGGCAGGGCATGGCGGTCATCATGATCTCCTCCGAGCTGCCCGAGGTGCTCGGCATGGCCGACCGCGTGGTCGTCATGCAGGAGGGACGGATAAACGGCGTTTTGGAACGCCGCGAGGCCACGCAGGAAAGCATTATGAAATTGGCAACAAGGGGGAAGAACCGTGAATAACACCAAGAAAAAGTTTAACTTCGGCGAGTTTTATGGCAAGTGGGGCACGCTGATGATCCTCGTGGTCATCGTGATCCTATCCGCCCTGTTCGTTCCGAACTTTGTCAAGCCGCGCAACATCTCGAACATCCTATTGCAAAACGCGGTCGTGGCCATGCTGGCCTTCGGCGCGACCTTCGTCATCATTTTAGGGCATATCAACGTCGCTTACGGCTCGGAGCTGGCCTTCATCGGCTGTATCGCGTGCCTGTCCATGAACAGCCTGCAAACCATGATGCCGCCGGTCGCGGCGGCCGTTATCACCGTGCTCATCGCGATGCTGGTCGGTCTGGTGATCGGCGCGCTGAACGGCCTTGTGATTACCAAATTCGGCATCCCGGCGTTTATCATGACGCTCGCCGTCACAACCATCGCCCGCGGCGGCGCGCTGCTGCTGACGGACGGCACCCCGGTATCCGGCATGGACGATGCGTTCAATTGGTTCGGTCAGGGCTTCATCGGGCCCATCCCGACCTCGGTCCTCATCATGGCCATCCTGTTTATCGTCACGTGGGTGCTGCTGAACAAGACCTGCTTCGGCCGCCACATCTACGCGGTCGGCGGCAATGAAAACGCGGCCATCGCGTCCGGCATCAAATCCAAGAACGTGGTCAAGCGCGCTTTTATCCTCGACGGCCTGATCACCGGCCTTGCGGCCGTGGTGTTCATGGCGCGGCAGGCTTCCGGCACCCCGGCGGGCGGCTTGCAGTACGAGTTTGACGCGATCACGGCGGTCGTCGTCGGCGGCACCTCGCTTTCGGGCGGCTCGGGCAACGTCGTCGGCACCATCATCGGCGCGGTCATCGTCGGCATCATCAACAACGTGCAGAACCTTCTGCATATCAACACCTACTGGCAGCAGGTCGTCAAGGGCCTTGTCATCCTCTTCGCCGTCATCATCGACGTGGTCACCAAGCAGGCCGCGGCCAAGGCGAAAAAGTAACAGAAGAAGTGGTCAATGGGTGGCAACCGCCCTATGGGCTCCCCCCGACGAGGGCATATGCGTAAACTGAAGCAGCGTATGCATAGAGCGCTCTTTGGGCTTCCCCCGACGAGGGGAAGCTGGCACGGCGAAGCCGTGACTGATGGGGGGCGCATGAATGGGCAGCATGATGAGCGTGGCTGCCTTAAAGTGCGCTATTCGTTACGCCCCCCATTCGTCACGCGCCTACGGCGCGCGCCACCTTCCCCTCGTGGGGGGGAAGGCCAAAGGGGAAGCGCCACCCTGCCAACATAATCAAAAAGAAGATACGGGAGGAACTGAAAATGAAAAAGTACTTATCTCTGGCGCTGGCCGGTACCATGCTGCTCGGCGCGCTCGCGGGCTGCGGCGCGGGCGGCGGCTCGGACGAGGGAAGCGCGGCGGGCGACGTGTTCACCGTGGCCTACTGCAACTCCGGCGACTCGGACGTGTTCGACAAGCTCAAGAAGGATACCTTTAACGAACTCGTGGCGGGCGACGCGACGATCAAGGTCGTCAACTCCGAAGCCAATATGGACCCCCAGAAGCAGCTCAACCAGATCGACGACGCGATCATGCAGGAGGTCGACGCGATCATCGCGGTGCCGATCGACTATTCCGGCATCACCCCGGGCGTTAAGGCCGCGAACGACGCGGGCATCCCCGTCATCTGCCTCGGCATTGAATCGGAGGGCGGCGATTACACCTTCGTCGGCTGCCAGAACCGCGACGCGGGCGTGATGCAGGCCGAATACATGGCCGAGGTGCTGCCCGAAAACGCCAAGGTGCTCTACCTGTCCGGCACGCCCGGCCTGTACCACTCCGTGCAGCGGCACGACGGCTTCTACGAGACCATGGCCGAAAAGCGCCCCGACGTGGAGCTGATGGCCGAAATGACCGGCGAGTACACCCGCGACAAGGCGCAGAAGGTCGTGGAGGACTGGTGCCAGTCCTACCCCGAATTTGACGCAATCGTTTGCGCGAACGACCAGATGGCGCTTGGTTCCGTCGAAGCGCTGAAGGCCGCGGGCCGCCTCACCGGCGTGCTGGTGGCGGGCGTGGACGCGACCGACGAAGCCCTGCAAAAGATTAAGGAAGGCGAAATGGCCATTTCGATCCGCCAGTCCGCCCCGGCGCTCGCGCAGAACTGCTACGAGACCATCCAGAAGATGCAGAAGGGCGAGGACCCCGGCGAAAAGGTCGTTGTGGATTTCGAGCCTGTCACCGCGGACAACGTAGACGATTTTTTGAAGTAAGAGAACCATCCATCCGACACCAAAAAATGAATTTAAGAAAGTGAGTGTATCAAAATGTTGATTGGCGAAAAGAAGATAGACAGACCGTTCCGCTGGGGCATCGTGGGCGGCGGCAAGACGAGCGGCGTGGGCTACAAGCACCGTCTGGGCGCGATGCGCGACAACACCTCGTTTGTACTGAAAGCGGCCGCGTTCGATCTGGATTTCCAGCGCTGCGTGGATTTCGGCACGGCGCTGTGCATGGACAAGGACCGCCTGTACCCGGATTACAAGACCATGTTCGAGGCCGAGGCGAAGCGCCCGGACGGCATCGAAGCCGTGGACATCGCCACCCCGAACTTCCAGCACTTCGAGGTCTGCAAGGCCGCGCTGGAAGCCGGTCTGCACGTCATTTGCGAAAAGCCGCTGTTCTTCACCGTGGAAGAGGGCGAGGAGATCAAGAAGATTTCCGAGCGCGTGGGCAAGCTTGTCTGCGTGACCTACGGCTTCTCCGGCTTCGACCTGCTCACGCAGATGCGGCAGATGATCCTGAACGGCGACATCGGCGAGGTCACCATGGTCGATTTGCGCTACGCGCACGGCTTCGGATGCGACCCGACCGGCGACACGCAGGCCGAGGGCCAGAAGTGGCGCGTCGATCCCAAGAAGTCCGGCCCGTCCTTCGTGCTGGGCGACCTGTCCACCCATACCTTCTACATGTCCGAGCTGGTCTGCCCGCAGCTCAAACTCAAGCAGGTGCTGTGCGACCGCCAGAGCTTCGTCGGCTCCCGCGCGCCCTTGGAGGACAACGCCTACGTGCTGATGCGGTATGAAAACGGCGCGGTGGGCCGCATGTGGGCCTCGGCCGTCAACGCGGGCGATATGTCGAGCCAGCACATCCGCATCGTCGGCACCAAGGCCTCGCTGGAGTGGAACGACATGCACCCGGACGAACTGCACTATGAGGTACAGGGCAAGCCCGCGCAGACCTTGGTGCGCGCCATGGACTACCTGACCCCGGAAGCGCTGGAGTACGAACGCTTGGGCGCGCTGCACTACACCGGCCTGATCGATTCTTGGTCCAACCTCTATAACCGCTTCGCGGTCGCGATGGACGCGAAGAACCGCGGCGACGAAGAGACGCTGAAAAACCTCGTTTACCCCGATTTGGAGCACGGCATCGAAGGCATCCGCTGGGTGGTCAAGTGCGTCGAATCCGCTGACAAGGGCGCCGTCTGGGTGGACTTTAAGTAAAACCAATTCTTTTCTTTTTTCTTCTTTCTTCTCTGGCCGGCGGGCACGTCCTTGGCGTGCCCGCCACAGCCGAACCACCGACGCGGAAACCCGCCCTCGTAGGGGGGAGCTCAAAGGGCGCGTCCTCGTTCTAGCCTTCCCCCAACGAGGGGAAGGTGGCGCGCGCCGCAGGCGCGTGACGAAAGGGGGGCGTAACGAATAGCGCACTTTAAGGCAGCCACGCACATCAATGCTGCCAATTCATGCGCCCCCCATCAGACCCGCGCTTCGCGCGGCCCAGCTTCCCCTCGTCGGGGGAAGCCCAAAGGGCGCTCTGCGCGCGCAGCTTAAGTTTACGCATATGCCCAACGAGGGGAAGGTGGCGCGCGCCGTAAGGCGCGTGACGAATGGGGGGCTTTACGAATAGCGCACGTTAAGGCATCCGCGCGTATCAATGCCGACAATCCTCACGCCCCCCCTCAGACCCGCGCTCCGCGCGGCCCAGCTCCCCCTCGTGGTAGGGAGCCCAAAGGGCGTTTGCCGTCCAGTTATCACTTGTGTATCCTTAACTGAATGACATTGCCTGTGTCGCTCGTTCCTATAATCAACAGAATAACGGAGGATAATATTATGAAACTAGCAATTTGCACGGACGTATTCGCGGACCTGTCCTTCACGGACATGCTGGACAAGGTAAAAAGTCTGGGGCTGGACGCGGTGGAAATGACCGCGGGCGGCTGGGGCGCGCGCAAGCATATTGACACCGCCGCGCTGCTGGCGGACGAGGGCAAGCGCAAGGACCTGCTGGCCGAGCTCGACAAGCGCGGCATGCGCATTTCGGCGCTGAACACCTCCTGCAACCCGACGTGGCCGAGCGAGACCGGCAAGGAATACGCGAAAAGCATGTACGACTGCGCCGCGCTCGCGGGCAAGCTGGGCGTAAAAAAGCTGGTGGCCATGGCGGGCCTGCCCGCGGGCGCGCCCGGCGACACCACGCCCAACTGGATCACCTCGACGGTCTCGTGGCCGGACTTCATGGCACCGGCCTATGAATACCAGTGGAAGGTGACCATCGAGTTCTGGAAGGAATTTGCGGCGCATTGTGAAAAGTGCGGCGTGGAGCAGATCGCGATCGAGGAGTTCCCGGGCACGATGGTGTGGAGCGCTTCGACGCTGCTGAAGCTGCGCGAGGCGGTGGGGCCGATGATCGGCATCAACCTCGACCCGTCGCACATGATGGTGCTGGGCGCGGACCCGATCGCGGCGGCGCGAAAGCTCGCGGGCTGCATCTACCACGTGCACGGCAAGGACGCGCGCATCGAGCGCGGCTTGGCGGATGTGGACGGCATTTTGGAGCCCCGCCCGGTCACCGATTCGGCGGAGCGCGTGTGGAACTACGTGGCCGTCGGCTGCGGCAAGGACCTGCAGTGGTGGAAGGAGTTCTTCTCGGTAGTCCACATGATGGGCTACGACGGCGACGTTTCCCTCGAAATGGAGGACCTGACCATGTCCACCGAGGCGGGCGTCCTTACCTCGATCGACGCGCTGAAGCAGACCGTCAGCAAATAAGAAATCCCATGATAATGGGGCCGCCGAAGCGCTTCGGCGGCCCTCTTTTTCGCATGAAGGCCAAATGGAAAGATGGAGAAATGCGCACATATATACCGATATAAAAAGAATGGTGACGTTCCCATTTTGAAAAAATGATATAAATATGTGGATGTTGTTAACAAAGTTCGCGCGGCAAGATTGTGAGAAATATGCATTGCGAAGCAGCGGCAGGCCGCCTATAATAAGGCTATCGAGAGAAGAAAATTTGGCTTGCGGAAATGAGGTCGGCCGGTGATGCGTCCCACAATCAAGACAATAGCAGACGAGGCCGGAACCTCTAAATCCACGGTGGACCGCGCGCTGAAAGGGCAGTCCGGCGTCAAGCCCGAACTGCGCGAGCGCATCCTTCGCATCGCGGAGGAGAGCGGGTACCGCACCAACGCGGCCGGCCGGGCGCTGCGCAGGCAGCGTTCGCCCATGCGGATCGCGGTGGTTTTTCGGTGGCGCGTGTTTGAACAGCAGATTCGCGAGGGGCTGGAAGCGGCGCAGAGCGAATTCTACGATCTGGGCATCCGGTTGGAATTTTACGATATGCACACGGGCGAGTACGAGGAGCAGTACCGCCTATTGCGGCAGCTCGCGGCGAGCGGCGTGCGCGGCGTGGTGCTCAAGCCGGTGCTGCATCCCCGCATCATCGAAGCGGTCAACCTGCTCGAGGCAAAGGGCATACCGGTCATCACGGTCAGCTCGGATTTGCCGCAGTCCAAACGCTTTTGCTTTATTGGACAAAACTACTTTCAGGCGGGCCGCGTGGCGGGCAGCCTGATGCACACGGCGCTGGGCGGGCGCGGAAACGTAACGGTCTTTCAGGAAAGCGCCCAGTACCATGCCTATACCGAACGGCTAAAGGGCTTTCAGAAAGCGCTGGAGCAAAAGGGCGGCTCGGTCGCGGTGCGGCAGGTGCGCTGCATCGGCGAGGGCGACCCGCAGAACTACGGGCAGGCGCTCGCCTATTTCCAAAGCGCGGAAAAAACCGACGGCGTGTTTTGCACGGGCATCAGCTATCCGCAGATCGCGCAGGCGGCGCTGGACAGCGGCCGCGCGCGCATCGCCTTGATCGGCTGCGATATTTTTGAGGAGACCATCGAACTATGCCGTAAGGACGCGGTCGATTTCGTAATCACCCAAAACCCGTTCCGAGAGGGCTATGAAAGCATCAAGGCGCTGTATCAATACCTGCTCAGCGGCGACAGGCCGCCGGAGCCGACGTTTTATACGCCGCTGAACATAGCGAACAAGGAAAGCCTTGAAAATCTGGACCCACAGATGAGAAACCGGATATGATTTTTTTGCGCCCAATATGGGAACGTTCCCGGTTTTGCGTGTCGATAGCAATCGGCATTCGCCGGACGGGGCTTTTGAAAAGAAAGGGTGATAGACCATGGATAAGAAAACAATGCAGGCGGCGGTATTCGAGGGCGGCGGCGTGATCCGCGTGCGGGAGATACCGATCCCCCGGATCGAGGCGGCGGACGATGTGCTGCTGCACGTGGAAGCGGCGAGCATCTGCGGCAGCGACCTGCACATTTTGAAGGTGCCGCAGGGACAGCGGGGCGACCCGGGCACGACGATGGGGCATGAATTCGCGGCCACGGTGGAGGCGGTCGGCAGCAGTGTGCAAAACGTTGCGCCGGGCGACCGCGTGGTGGTGGAGCCAAATATCCGCTGCGGCGTGTGCCCCGCATGTAGAAGCGGCCATGAAAACCTGTGCCGCAACGCGCAAAACATCGGCCAGTGGAAAAACGGCGGGTTCGCGGAATACTGCGTGGTACCGGCGAAGCAGCTGCATCCGATCCCGCCGGAGCTGCCCGCCAAACTGGCCGCGCTGGCCGAGCCGCTGGCCTGCGTGCTGAACGGGGTGCGGCGCATCCGTCCGCTGCCGTTCGAGCGCGTGGCGCTGTTTGGCGCGGGGGCGATCGGCCTTATCTTTCTGCGGGTGCTGAAGGTTTGCGGCGTGCGCCATGTGGCGGTATGCGAAACCATGGAGAGCCGCCGCCGGGACGCGGTGCGCTGCGGCGCGGACGCGGTGATCGATCCGTCGAAGGAACCGCTGGCCGAGGCGCTCGGCGCGTGCTGGGGCGAGCTGGCCGATATTGCGATCGACGCGGTCGGCGCGGGGCCCGTGCTCGCGCAGGCGATCGATGGGATGAAATGCGGCGGCCGCATTCTGGTGTTTGGACAGGACGGCACACAGCGGTCGTCCATCCGCCCGGCGGACATCAACATCAAGGAGCTGACCATTACGGCGACGCTGAGCACGCTGCACAGCTTCCCGCCCGCGATCGAGCTGCTGCAAGACCCGGCGCTCCAGCTGGACCGGCTGATCACGCACGAGCTGCCGCTGGACGAAATAGAAACGGGCATTGCGCTGATGCGCGCGCGCGAGGCGGTCAAAATCGTGCTGTACCCGCGCGGCGCGGACGGACAGAGGAGGGCGTAACATGGAAAAAAAACTGCGTTTTGGCATGGTGGGCGGCGGCAACGGGGGCAACATTGGTAACAGCCACCGCCGCGGCGCCGGAATCGACGGACTGGCGGTGCTTTCCGCCGGGTGCTTTACCCGCGACCCGGAGCGCAACCGCGCGGACGGCGAATTTTGGGGCGTGCCGCCCGACCGGATTTACGGCTCCTACGAGGAGATGGCCGAAGCCGAGGCAAAGCGGCCGGATGGGATTGACTTTGTCAGCATCGTCACGCCCAATAAGACGCACTACGGCGTGACCAAGTGCTTTTTGGAGCATGGCATCAGCGTGGTATGCGAAAAGCCGTTCACGCTGTGCGTCCGCGAAGCGGAGGAGCTGCGCGATTTGGCCGAGAAAAACGGCCTTGCGGTCTGCGTGCCCTATACCTACGCGCACTATCCCATCATGCGGGAATGCAAACGGCTGATCGAAGCGGGGGAGATCGGCAGAATCATCGATATTGTGGCGGAATACCCGCAGGATTGGATGATCTTGGGGCTAAACAGCGGGGAAAAGAACTTCACGAGCTGGATCGGCGACCCCGCGGTCTCGGGAAACTCCAATGTGACGGCCGGTATGGGCGTGCACCTATACTATTTGATCCGCTCCATGACCGGCCTGCGGCTGGACCGCGTGCTGGCCGATTTCAGCTATTACCCGGAAGGCGCGCCGCTCGAAACGACCGCCCGCGTGCTGCTGCGCTGCGCGGACGGCACGGGCGGGCTGCTGTGGACCTCGAACACGGCGATCGGGCACGATTGTACGATCGAACTCAAGATCATGGGGGACAAGGGCACGGTCGAGTGGTCGCACGACGATCCGAC
Source organism: Butyricicoccus faecihominis (assembly GCF_024462775.1). Classification (GTDB taxonomy): domain Bacteria; phylum Bacillota; class Clostridia; order Oscillospirales; family Butyricicoccaceae; genus Agathobaculum; species Agathobaculum faecihominis_A. Next base: position 25,369 of record NZ_JANGCE010000025.1, on the reverse strand, counting down.
CCACCTGCGGCTGTCCAAGCTGGGGGGAACGGTACAGATCTTGGCCGCGGGGCGCGATTACTTGGGCGCGGACAGCAGGGCGGCTTCCCGCCTGCCCGCCGGTCACCCGGAAGGGTTTTACGAGGCGTTCGCCAACCTGTACCGGGCGTTCTGCCAGCACCTGCTGGATCGGAAAAACGGCGTTTGCGAATCGGACGACCGCTATTTCTACCCGCGCGCGCAGGACGGCGTGGACGGCGTGCGCTTTGTGCAGGCCTGCGTCGAAAGCTGCCGCGGGGGGAACGTCTGGGTACGGCTGGACGAGGTGCAATGACGGGGCGGTAGCGAACGGCCCGGCGATCAGGACGAAAACAAACGATAAAAACCCGGCGCCCTTCTTGGCTTTCGCCAAATGGACGCCGGGTTTTCTCGTTATACCGCACTGTCGGCGCTATGGTTCCGGAAAGCAAGCGGCGGCGCGCTACCCGGCGAACGCGGGCGCGCCGGTTTTGACAAATTCCTTGATCGCTAGGCTGTCCGGCAGGTGCATCATGTGGTGGCGGGTGAGGGGCAGCAGAATCAGCCCGGCCACCGTATGCTTGCCCCAGAAAGCCTTGAGCCATATCGAGTTTTTGCACGCCAGCAGGCCGCCCTCGCCGTCAAGCCGATCCAAAGCGGCGGGCGCGGGCTTTCGTTTCAGGTCGTCAGGGGTCAAGCTTTTTAAAAGGGCGCGCGTTTGGCGGCCCACCGCGTCGCGGTACGCGATCAGCGCCCGCTTATCGATCCGCTTGCTGAGATCGATGATCTGCGCGTCCGTCATGGCGTTGCCGGTGTCCTTGACGGCGACGCCCAGCCGGTTCAGCCATGCGTCGTTTAAAATTTGGTCTTGCTCCGCGATCAAAAGGTTGCCCACCAGATCTTCGATTCTGGCGATGTGCCACAGATGCCACGCGATGGTCTCGTCTTTTTTCGTGGGCATCACGCTGTACGCCTCGTCGGGCAGACCGTCCAATAGATCGTCGCAGAACGTGGGCCGGTCGCTGTCGGATACCGTGCCGGTGTGCGTGATCGCGTGAATGGTGAGCGCCAGCTCCATCGCCTCTTCAAAGGCTTTGGAGGATTTGATCAGCCTGCGCAATTTGTCAATTTGGGGTTTGTAGTCGCTCTCTATATCAAACATTTCGCGTATCTCCTTTTTTATAGTCAGTATAACTGCTTTGCGCGCTTTTTTCAATGCGGAACTAAGTTTTGGATTTTACACCCCGTCGGCAAAGCTTTAACCGTTTTGTTGTTGCATCGAAGAGGCGAATCGTCTATAATAAGCACGGACTATCCGGTCGAAAAATGGCGAACAGTTAAATGGCCGTTTGGGATACGTGTATTGTTTTTGTGAAATTGCGCATATATAGAGACAGCGAAAAAAGGAGACCTCTGATGTTTGGCAGCAACGATAAGCAACCAAAGAAGGGAGCGCACATCGTGCAGAAGCAGGATAAAGCGCCAAAGTCCGCGAAGGGCAAAAGCCGCGCGCCGCTGGCCGCCGCGATAGCGGGCGGTGTGTTTGCGCTGCTCGTTTTGCTGCTGTGCGGGTTCACCTATCTGTACCCGAATGTGTTCCCCGGCGTTACCGTGGGGTCGATCCCCGTGGGCGGCATGAACCGAACCGAGGCGCTGGAAGAGATTGAGGAAAAAAGCGAGCCGCTTTATAAAAACGCCGCGGTATCCGTTACCATTTATGAAAAGACCTATGATATCCCCGTGACCGACGTGCTCGAAGGCATTGACGCGAAGGGCTCGGCGGAGAACGCCATGGCGGTCGGCCGCACGGGCAACCCGTTTGCGCGCATGTGGCAGGTCGTTTCGGCTGTTTTCGGTCAGGGCGAGGCGCAGCTTGCCGCCACGGTGGATGAAGAGGGCCTGCAAAAAACGCTGGCCGATATCGGCGCCGAAGCGCTGACCGACCCGGTCGAGCCCACTTGGGACATCGGCGAGGACACCATGACCATCCATGCGGGCAAGCCCGGCGTGAAGTTCGACAGCGCGGTGGTCGAGAAGGCGCTCGCGGGCAAGATCCGGCTGATGGATTTTGAACCCTACGCGGTCGACACCACGCTGACCGAGACCCCGCAGATCGATCTGGATAAGATCGGCGAGGCCGTGATCGGCGAAGCCGTGAGCGCCACGGTCGATAAGAAGGACGGCAAGACCATTGTGCCCGAAAAGCCCGGCGTGCAATTCGATATGGAAGAGGCAAAAAAGATCGTGGGCGACGGCTCGGCCGAAAGCTATCAAATTCCGATCAAAAAGACCCCGGCCAAGGTCACGGCGGCGGATTTGAAGGAAAAGCTGTTCCGCGACACGCTCGCGCAAACCTCCACCTATCTGGACGAGGGCAACACCCAGCGCACCAACAACGTGCGCCTCGCCTCCAAGGCGATCAACGGCACGATTCTAAACCCCGGCGATGAATTTTCCTACAACGGCGTCGTCGGCGAGCGCACCGAGGCGCGCGGCTACAAGCCCGCGCACGCCTATGTAAACGGACAGATCGTGGATGAATTCGGCGGCGGCGTGTGCCAGCCGTCCTCCACCCTGTATATGGCCGTGCTCCGCGCCGATTTGGCGGTTACGGAGCGCACCAACCACAGCTTTACCGTGGCCTACACGCCGCTGGGCGAGGACGCGACGGTGGACTTTGGCAATCTCGATTTCCGCTTTAAAAACAGCACCGATTATCCGATCAAGATATTGGCCCAGCAGACGGACGGCCAGATGATCATGACGCTGGTCGGCACCAAGGTGAGCGATAAATCGGTCAAGACCCGCACCGAGGTGCTCGCGACCTACGCGCCGAGCACGGTGGAAAAGAAGGATAATTCCATGACGGTGGGCCAGACGCGGCTGGATCAGAGCGGTATCACCGGCTATTCCACCCGCACCTACAAGGTCGTGACCGAAAACGGCAAAACCACCGAAGTGCTGGCCAACAATTCGAGCTACCAGAAGCGGGATAAGATCGTTTATGTCGGCACCATCCAGCCCACGCCGCCCAAGACCGAAACGCCTAAAACGGATACGCCCGATCCCGAAGCGCCCAAGAGCGAGGGCGAGGGCGCGGAATCCGGCGGGCAAGCGCCCGCGGAGGGCGCCGGCGAAGGGGACGGCGGCGAGGGCGCGCAACCGGCGGCCTGATCGGGCCGCCGCAAAATGAAGGGGGAAAACAAGATGGGTAATTTCGCAGAGATACGAAAGCAAGTCAAGGCAAGGAGCAAGGAGCAGGTGACCGAGCACCTCGGCCGCTGCATCGGCGTCAACGTGCTGTTCGCGCTGCCGCTGATCCTGATTCTGATCATTTGGATGTTCATTGTATTCGCGCCGCTGCTCCGGCTCAGCTTCATGGGGGCGGCGCCGTCGCCCGCGCAGGTGAGCGGCGCGCTGGTCAACCTATACGGCAGCTATTTTCTGCTGATGGCGCTGATGTTCTTTGTCGCGGGTCCGCTGACCTACGGCATGCAGAAGTTTTACATAGGCCTGTCGCGCGGGGAGGAGCCCGGCGTTTCGATTCTGTTCCGGCCCTTTACCTCGCTGCGCTCCTACTGGACCGGCGTGAAAATGAGCGCCTGTCTGGCGCTGCGCGGCTGGCTGTGGATGCTGGCGCCCACGGTGATCTATACGGTCGTTCTGGTCGCCGCCACTATTTCCGAGGCAATGCGCCAGTCGCAGATGTACGGACGGGGCTATGGCTTTGATACCACCGGCGGTTCGGGCGCGGGCGCGGTCGTCCTCGTGGCCTCTATTTTGTTCATTATCGCCGTCCTGATCCTTTCGGTCAAGGTCGGCACCTATATGGCGGGCTATGCGCTGGTGCACGAGGATGAGCGGCGCGGCGTTTGGGCCGCCACGCGCGAGGGCAGCCGCGCGTTCAAGGGCAATCTGTTCCAGCTGTTTGTTTTCTATCTCAGCTTCATCGGCTGGTACCTGCTGTTTTTCGCGCTGTATTTTGTGTGCGCCCTGCTGGGCACATTGGGCGGCAGCCCGCTGATCTTCGCGCTTGCCATGATTGCGCTGCTATGCATTTGCTTGGTGCTGGGCACCTTCATCGGCGCTTACACGACGACTTCGTTCTACGGCCTGTATCAGGCGATCGCGCCCGCCATGCCGCGCGGCCCGGTCGATGTGTTCGGCGTGCCGATCGAGAACGCCGCCCCGGCGGCGGCCCCGCAGCCCGCGCCGCTGCCGACTCCCGAACCCGCGCCGGAGCCTGTGGCCGAGCCCGAACCCGCGCCCGCGCCGGAGGACCAGAGCGGTGCGGACGGCGGCGACGCGCCCACGCCCGAGGCGTGATTTGGACGCTTGACTTCGCTTGCCTCCTCTGCTATACTAAAGGCACGACAAGACAGGGGTGCCGCCACCGGCGGCTGAGAAATACCCTATGAACCTGATCCGGGTCATGCCGGCGGAGGGAGTCCAAATAAACAGCAAGGCGCGTTTCGATTTTGCGCTGCGTCAGCTTTTTTGAACGCCCCCGGCCGCATCGGCCGGGGGCGTTTTTTCCGTCTTGCGGTTTATCGATGGGGAGGAATATAGAAATGACTGAAACAAAAAGCATGAGCCATATCCACGTGCTCGTCGAGTGCGCGCTGATGGTGGCGCTCGGCACCGTGCTGATGCTGGTAACGCTCTTCAAAGCGCCCAACGGCGGCTCGGTCACCTTGCTGAGCATGTTGCCGTTCGTGCTGGTATCGTTCCGGCACGGCACGAAATGGGGGCTGCTCACCGGTTTTGCCTGCGCGCTGATGCAGATGCTCACCGGCTGGGCCACGCCGCTTTCCGGCACCGTGCTGGCCTATTTCGGCATGATCATGCTGGACTATGTGCTTGCGTTCACACTGCTGGGCACGGCAAACGTGTTTGCAAAGCCGTTTAAAAACCGTATGCTCGGCATCGGCGTGGGCACGGCGGTCGTGTGTCTGATCCGGTTCTGCTGCTCGTTCGCCTCCGGTTTTCTGATCTGGGACAGCCTTGCGCTGAGCGGCTGGGGCGCGGTAACGTTTTCGTTCACCTATAACATCGCGTACATGCTGCCCGAAACCATTCTCACCACGGTGGCGGCGGTCATCCTGTATAAGGTCGCGCCCCGCCTGTTTGGAAGCGAAGCATAACAGATTCGCGACAGTCTTGCGCGCTGCATTTGCAATGCAGCGCGCTTTCTTATCGCCGTAAATGGTGCAGCAAATACCGGCGCAGGCGGCGCTCCCAGCCGGTTTCGGATGCCCAGCCGTCCGGTTTTTGCTGTACCGCTTGCAGCAGCGCCAGACAGGCGTGCGGGCCGTACCAGTCGAACAGCGCGTCGCATTCCTCGCCCCAAAAGCAAAGGTCCAGCACCTCGGTCAGATCGCGCAGCGCGTGCACGGAACGGGTGACAAGCGCCGCCTTGTCGCTCAAAAAGCGGCATTCGCCAAGCGCCGCGATCAGGCCGCGCAGCGCTTCGTCCGGCATGGGGGCGCCGTCCACCCAGACCGGCGAAAGCTTTGGCGCGTCACAAAGGGGGGAGGGGAACACGCCGTCCAGCCGCCCGGCGGAAAGCGCGGCGTTTATGCGCGGCGCGAGCGCCAAAGCGGCGCGCCGCAGATAGGCGCGGTCGTCGGGTTCGTTCAGCGCGCAGCGGTCGACCAGCGTATCCGCCGCCGCTGCAAGGGCATGGTTCAGCGCGCCGCCGTCATAGGCGGTAAAGCGGCGCAGCAATGCCGCGCGCCCCTCGTCCGTCACATGAAGCGGCGCGGGGTCCTCGTGCAGCAGGGTCAAAGCCAGCGCGGCCGCCGCGACCGGTTCGTATAGGTTCAGCGACATGGCGTCCGGGTCGGGGCCGCAGCCGGCGAGCAGGGCCTCGGTCTCCGCCGCGCCGAATAAGCGCAGCAAACGGTTTTCCAGCGCCATGCGGCGCAGGTATTCCTTGAGGTAGCAAATCCCCTGTATTTGTTCCTCCACCGCCCACGCGAGGGGATAGTCGATGTCCGCGGGCACCACATGCGCGAAAAACAGACGATCGTACCGCTTGCGATAGCCGGTCATGCTGGCGAGCGTGTCGCGGTACGCCTGATTGGTGCGGGGCGGCGGCGCTGCCGCGAGACCGCGGAGCAGCCGGTCGCAGTCCTCCATCAGAAGCGCGAGCGCGTGCTGCCCGGCGGCCAGCCGCACGGCCGCGCCGCCCGCGTTTCCGCCTAGGGAAAGGGTAAAGAAAATGGAACGCAGCAGTTCTTCCGCGACCTCGACGGGGACCGAGCTGCTGTCTCCCGCGGTATAGAGCACGGTCTGCCGGGCAAGCAGCGCAAACAGCTCGGCCTGCGTCGCCTGTTCCGGCTCCGGCGGCAGGGAAGCGGGAAGCGGCCGTTCATTCATCCGCGTCCTCCCATTCTCCCGTGCGCATGGCGCGGCACAGCTCTTCCAGCGAGGTGCCTGCCAGATATTCGAGCGAGCCCTCGCACACCCCGTCGAAATATTTTTTCATCAGGTCGATCAGATCGTCGTCCGGAATACGGTCGGCGGATTCGTTTTTGAAGTAATAGAAGCAGTCCTGCAACTGAAACAGCGTGTCCGCGAAATCGTGGCGGTTCAGATACGGCGAATCGCAAAACGTCTTGGCGATCTGCGGCAGCACGCCCCCGCCCAATTCCACGCGCCCGGTGCTGCGCAGCGCCTCAAAGCGGCGCTCGGCCAGCTCCGCGATTTCCGCTTCGGAAAGGGTGAGACCGTAGGCCGCGGTCACCTCGTTCGCCGCGCGCAGCTGCGTGCACATTTGCTGCTTCCCGGCTGAAAGCAGGGTCATAGCAAAGGATGGTTCCATTTTCATCGCCTCCTTCAGACAGTTTACAGCGGCGCCGGAAGCAGTACAAGACTTGAAATTTCGCCGGTTTTGTGGTATAGTGATAACAGAAAAAATCCCTTTGACCGCCGGTTAGGCGCGGTCAAAGGGATTTTTTTAGTATTTTTCGCAATAGCCCTCGCCGCCGTTCGACAGCGACTTGAGCGTTTCTGAGATGCGCTCGTCCGGCGGGTCGCCGATCGCGGCGTGATCTATCAGGTTTTCGCGCTGCTCCCGCGTCAGCTCAAAAAACCGGTCCATGGCGCGTGTGTTATGGCCCATTTCCTCTAAAAACGAAAAGGGAATATCGCCGGAAACCTCTTTTTTATCCATGCTGCAAGCCTCCTTTCGATTGCAGTATGCGCAGTGCACATGATATAATACAAAGATAGGAAACTAAAGATAGGAAGCCAAAAGGAGCCCGAAACAGATGGAGCTTGTGAAAAATAAAATTTATCGCGCGCAGATCATGGATTATACGGCGGATGGCGCCGGTGTGGCCAAGGTGGACGGAGTGGCCGTGTTTGTGCCCCGCGCCGCCGTTGGCGACCAGTGCGATATCCGCATCACCAAGGTGGGGAAGAGCGTGGCGTTCGGCCGCATCGAAGAGATCGTTGTGCCGTCCAAGCACCGCATCGCGCCCCTGTGCCCGGTGGCCGCGCAGTGCGGCGGCTGCTGCTACCAGCACATCACCTACGAAGAGGAAAAGCGCGCCAAGGAGAAAAAGGTGCGGGACGCGCTTGTCCGCATCGGCGGGCAGGACGGCGCGAAGCTCACCGGCATTGTGGGCGCGCCGGAAACCGCGCACTACCGGAATAAGGCGCAATACCCGGTCGGCCTGAACGCGGCGGGCCGGGTCGTGACCGGCTTTTACCGCCCGCGCAGCCACGATATCGTGCCCGTGGAAAAATGCCTTATCCAGTCCGAAACAGCCGACCGCGCCGCCGCCGTGGTGCGCGATTGGATGAATCAAAATCAGGTGCCGCCCTATGATTACGGAAAAAAACGGGGCACGGTGCGCCACATCTATGTCCGCGTGGGAGAGGCGAGCGGCGAATGCCAGCTAACGCTCATTTCCGCCACGCGCAAGCTGCCCGCGCTCGACGCGCTGGTCGATTCGCTGCGGGCCGCGCTGCCGTCCCTCACGGGCGTGCTGCTCAACCATAACCAGCGGGACGATAACGTGATCCTCGGCGACCGCACCGACGTGCTCTGGGGCGAGCCGCTGCTGGAGGACCGGCTGTGCGGGCACTCGTTCCTGCTTTCGCCGGCGGCGTTTTATCAGGTCAACCACGCGCAGGCGGAAAAACTGTATGAATGCGCCTTGGATTTCGCCGGCCTGACCGGCAGCGAGACCGCGGTGGAGCTGTACTGCGGCGCGGGCACCATTACGCTGTCGCTGGCCGAGCGGGCTTTGCGCGTCGTCGCGGTCGAAATCGTGCCCGAAGCGGTAGAAAACGCCCGGCAGAACGCCGCGCGAAACGGCGTTACCAACGTGGAATTTATTTGCGCGGACGCGGGACAGGCCGCCGCCATGTTCGCGGGGCGCGGCGAAACGCCCGATGTGCTCGTCGTCGACCCGCCCCGGAAAGGGCTGGACGAAGCCACGCGCGACGCCATCCTGCGCATGCTCCCGCCCCGCGTCGTCTACGTCTCCTGCGACCCCGCCACCCTCGCCCGCGACGTCAAGGAACTCACAAACGCCGGCTACACCCTAGAAAAAGCCCAAGCCTACGACCTGTTTCCGAGGACGAGCCATGTGGAGAGTGTGGCTTTGATGACGAGGACAGAGCGATAAATCGGAATTGTTGCGTCTTAGGCGGATAAGGCGACCAAAAACGAAGGAGATGATGATATTGAACGGACGTGATGTAAGGATAGGTGCAAGCCTATTAGTCGGTGATATGGATTGTATGGTTCGATTTTACAGAGATATATTGGGTTTTTCAACACAATGGGATGGCGGGAATTTCGCTGAGTTTGAAACAGCAAGCGGTGCGCTGTCCTTGTTCATGTACAGCAGAGAACAATTTGTAAAGGCAATTGGAGAAAGTTATGTTCCGCCAAAGGGAATTAATCAGACGTTTGAAATTGCCTTGTGGCTGCCTAGCTTTGCTGATGTTGATGCGGAATATGAGCGGCTATCGATGTTTGGCGTTCGGTTTCCCACCGGAGAACCCATCACCTATCCTTTTGGCATTCGCAATTTTTATGTTGCCGACCCCGAGGGGAACCTGCTTGAAATCGGTAGCACAAGCGAAACGTAGTTTGCAACTGCGCCTTATTGTTAAAAGACGCACCTAACAAAATTCCGGTTTCTTGGCTAGAGGAGCGTTTTCCGCAAGGGCCCAACCACGCCTTGCGGAAATCTGGCGCACCTATTCAACACAATGTGAGCCTATGGCGATGCCCAACCGGAAAGCCTAGAATAGAGACTTCGCTCATGCGGACAGGAGGGGACAAATCGTGTCGCAGATTTTTTTGGTTGAAGATGACAAGGCGATCGCCAAAAATTTGGTGCTTTTGCTCCGCGCGGAGGGGTTCACGGTCGCGCATGCGTCCACGCGGGCGGAGGCGCTCGGCTTGCTCGGCGGGGATCGGTTCGATCTGGCGCTGGTCGATATTTCGCTGCCTGACGGAAACGGCTTTTCGGTTTGTACGGAAATTAAAGAAAAGCAGGATATCCCCGTGATCTTTTTAACGGCTTCGGGCGATGAGGCGAGCGTTGTCACCGGTTTGAACATCGGCGCGGACGACTATATCACAAAGCCCTTTCGGCCGCGTGAATTGATGGCGCGCATCGCCGCCGCCCTGCGGAAAAGCAAACGCGCGCCGACCGCCGCCGAGATAGGCGGCCTGTTTGTCGATACCGCGAGCGGCGTGGTGAAAAAAGACGGCGGCGAGGTCTTTCTTTCCGCCTTGGAGTACCGCTTATTGCTGGTGTTTCTCAATAACCCCAAAAGCATCCTCACGCGGGGACGGCTGCTGGACGAATTGTGGGACGCGGCGGGCGAGTTTGTCAATGACAACACCTTGACCGTGTATATCAAACGCTTGCGGGAGAAAATAGAAAGCGACCCCGCTAACCCGCGTATCATTCTAACCGTGCGCGGGACGGGGTACCGATTGGGAGGCGGCCATGCTTCGGAATAGAGAGTTTCGGCGGTTTGCCGTTTGCTTCGCCCTGATCGCCGCAGCCGCCGTGGCGCTGGGCTTTGCGATCAATACAGCGGCGGGGGTCCTCGCCGTCTGCACCGCCGCTGCCTTTGGCGCGGCGTTTTTCATATTCACCAAAGCGCGGTACAAAAGCTTGGCGCAGATCGCGGGTCAGATCGATCTGGTGCTCCATCACGCGGACCGCCTGTATATCGCGGAATCGGACGAGGGCGAGCTTTCCATCTTAAACAGCGAGATCACCAAGATGACCTCGCGCATTCGGGAGCAAAACGACGCGCTGAAAAAAGAAAAGGAGCACCTTGCCGATTCGCTGGCCGATATCGCGCACCAGCTTCGCACGCCGCTCACGTCCGCGAACCTGCTTCTTTCGCTGCTGGAAAACGCCCCGGATGAGAACGAACGAAAGGCCCTGCTGCGCGAAGCGGAGCAACTGTTTGTCCAGATGGATTGGCTGCTTACCTCGCTGCTGAAGCTGGCCCGTTTGGACGCGGGCATCGTGGTTTTCCAGAGCGGGCAAATCGAGGCGGACGAGCTGATCCGCGCCGCGCTTCGGCCGCTTCTGATCCCGATGGAGCTGCACGATATCGCGCTGCAAACGGACGTGCCCAAGGGGGTGCGGATTTGGGGCGACCCGGGCTGGCTGTCGGAGGCTGTTCGGAATATTCTGAAAAACTGCATGGAAAGCGCGGGCGACGGCGGAGCAATCGAAATCCGCTGCGAGGACAACCCGCTGTTTACCGAGTTTACGATCCGCGACAGCGGCGCGGGCTTTGCGGAACAAGAGCTGCCCCATTTGTTTGAACGGTTTTACCGCGGCAAAAACGCGGAAACGAAAGGGTACGGCATCGGTCTGGCCCTGTGCAAAATGATCGTCACGCGGCAGGGCGGGACGGTCACGGCCAAAAACCATCCGCAGGGCGGCGCGGTATTTGCCCTTCGTTTCCCCAAGTGACGAATCTCTCACGAAAAAGTCACCGGAATGTGAGCCGAAAGCGCTATGATATGGGTAAACCATGAAAAAAGGAGACTCACATAATGGATTTTTTAAGAGTGGAAGATCTATGCAAGGTCTACGGCAAGGGCGAAAATCAGGTCACCGCGCTGGACCATGTATCGCTGACCATTGAAAAGGGCGAGTTTACCGCCATCATCGGCTCCTCCGGTTCGGGCAAATCCACCTTGCTGCACATCATCGGCGGCGTGGACATGCCGACCAGCGGAAAGGTATATTTGGACGGGCAGGACGTCTATGCGGGGAACAATGACAACCTAGCCATTTTCCGCAGGCGGCAGGTCGGCCTGATCTATCAGTTTCACAACCTGATCCCGACCCTGAACGTGGTGGAAAACATCACCCTGCCCATTTTAATGGACAAGCGGAAGGTGAACCGGGAGCGGCTGAACGACCTGCTCGATCTGCTCGGGTTGCAGGAGCGCAGAACGCACCTGCCCAACCAGCTTTCGGGCGGGCAGCAGCAGCGCGTCGCCATCGGGCGCGCTTTGATGAACGCGCCGCAGGTCATGCTGGCCGACGAACCCACCGGCAGCTTGGACAGCCGCAACGGGCACGAGATCATCAAGCTGCTGAAGGAAAGCAATCGCCTATACGGGCAGACGCTGCTGCTCGTCACGCATGACGAAAGCATCGCCTTGCAGGCGGACCGCATCATCACCATCGCGGACGGCGCGGTGGTGCGGGACGTGAGGGCGCGGTCATGAACATTTTTCATAAGGTCGCCCTGCAAAGCATGAGAAAAAGCCGCACCCGCACGATCGTGACGGTGATCGGCGTGATCCTGTCCGCCGCCATGCTCACAGCGGTCACGACCTTTGGCGTTTCTCTGCTGCACTATATGGTGAACGGCGCGGCCCAGAAATACGGCGGCTGGCACGCGGCGTTTTTGGACGTCGACCCCGCCTTCGCGCAGGAGCGGGCACGGGACGATGCGGAGGCGAGCGCCGCCGCGTTTGAAAATATCGGCTACGCGGCGCTGGAGGGCGGACAAAATCCGGAAAAGCCCTATCTGTTCGTCGCCGGATTCAGCGGCGAAGCGTGGAGCGCCCTGCCCATACGCCTTGTTTCCGGCAGGCTGCCGGAGAACGGCGGGGAAATCCTCGTCCCTTCGCATGTTGCCGCAAACGGCGGCGTAAAGATCGCGGTGGGCGATACGCTCACCCTCGCGGTCGGAAAGCGAACGGCGGGGGACGCGGCGCTCAGCCAGCACGATCCGTACCGCGCGGGAGCCGAACAACTGCGCCCCACGGCGGAGAAAACCTATACGGTCGTCGGCATTTGCGAAAGGCCAACGTTTGAGGAGCGTTCCGCGCCCGGCTACACCCTGATCACAACGGCCGCCGCGGAAGACGAAGCGGACAGCCTCAGCCTGTACGTCACCCTGCAAAAGCCGCGTCAGGTTCACGCCTATGTGGCGAGCGCCGCCGGCGGGCGCACCGTGGTGCTGAACGAGGAGCTTTTGCGGTTCATGGGGCTTTCCGATGACACGCTGTTCAACACGCTGTTGTACGCGGTCGGCGGTATCGTGATCGCGATTATCATGCTGGGCTCTATTTTTTTAATCTACAACGCTTTCAGCATCTCCTTGAACGAGCGCACGCAGCAAATCGGCATCCTGTCCTCCGTGGGGGCCACGGCCGGACAGCTGCGCGGCTCGGTGCTGTTCGAGGGGCTTTGCATCGGCGCGGTCGGCATCCCGATCGGCGTAGCGGCGGGTATCGCGGGTATGGGCGTTGTGATCGCGGCGGTATCCAAAAACTTTAAGGATATCCTCTACGCCGGCGTATCGCTTACCCTAACCGTGTCCTTGCCCGCTATTCTCCTCGCGGCGGCCGTCAGTCTGGCGACGATCCTGATCTCGGCCTATCTGCCGGCGAAAAGGGTCGCGCGCATGCCGGTAATGGACTGCATCCGCCAGACAAACGAGGTCAAGGTGCAGGCCGGGGATGTCAAAATATCAGGGCTGGCCCAGCGCCTATACGGTCTGGAAGGCAGCCTTGCGCTGAAAAATTTTAAGCGGAACAAGAAGCGCTACCGCAGCATCGTGCTGTCCCTTGTTTTGAGCGTCGTGCTGTTTGTCACGACCAGCTCGTTCGTGATGGATTTGAAGCAGGCATCGGAGCAGGCGATCGTGTTCACCACCTACGACATCGGCTTTGGCACAATCGACATGGAAGACGGCCCCATGCTGGCGCTTTACGACCGGCTCAAAAACGTCGACGGCGTGCAAGAGAGCGGCTATCAGGTCTGTGTGGATTATACCTGCACGGTCCCGGCGGACCGGCTGACGGACGCTTACTGGCAAACCGTAGGGGGCTACGCGCCGGATGAAGAGGTAAAGCTGCAAATGATGGTGCAGTTTCTGGACGACGGCTCCTATCTCGCCATGGTACGGGAGCTCGGCCTGCCTACGGACGAATATACCGGGCCGAACGCGAAGCTTCTCGCAGTCGCCAAAATGGACCTAGAGAACAACCGCCTGCACGAGGTGACGGAGTTTGCCGACCTGTTTCAAGGCTCCGAGCTGGACGCCGCCATTACCCCCAAGGCGAGCGGTGAAACGGAGCAGGCCCAGCCGGTCCGCATGACTTTGGTAGAGGCCGTGGTGCCGGATATTCCCCCGATGACGGTGGGTACCTATGAAAAACAGCCCTATATCTTTCAGGTGCTGGCGCCGTGGTCGCTGCAAGACCGACTGGCCCCCGTGGGCGGCTTTTCGGAAATCAGGGCCAAGGGCATGACCTTCCGGTCGCAAACGCCCGCCGCGTCCACCGCGGCCATGAAGGCGATTGTGGAGGACGCGGGCGTTACCGCCGCGTATAACCTGATGAACATGCAGCAGGCGCTGAGCGAAAGCCGCAACTATATCTTTATTGCGAACGTTTTCGCCTATACGTTCATCGTGATGATCTCGCTGATCGCGGCGGCCAATGTGTTCAACACCATCTCCACCAACCTGAAGCTGCGCCGCCGGGAGCTTGCCATGCTCCGCTCCGTGGGGATGTCGGACCGGTCGTTTAACCGCATGATGCGCGTGGAGTGCGCTTTTTACGGCGCGCGGGCGCTGCTGATCGGTCTGCCGGTCGCGGCCCTCTGTTCTTGGCTGATTTACAAGGGCATGTTCATCGGCGGGGCGGACCATATCGAATTTGTGCTGCCTTGGGCCAGTATCGGGATCAGCGTGTGCAGCGTGCTGCTCATCATATGGATCACCATGGTGTATGCCGTCGGCAAGCTCAAAAAAGAAAATATCATTGACGCTTTGCGGGACGATATGACCTGAAAAACGCGCCTAGCTGACGCAATGTCAGTCAGTTAAGAATAACTGACTCCTATACAACATAGCGCCGCCCTTTGGCCTTCCCCCAAATGAGGGCATATGCGTAAACTGAAGCAGCGTATGCATTTGGGCTTCCCCCGACGAGGGGAAGCTGGCACGGCGAAGCCGTGACTGATGGGGGGCGCAAGAACCATTGGCATTGATGTGCGCAGTAACCTTTCAATGCGCTATTTGTTACGCCCCCCATTCGTCACGCGCCTGCGGCGCGCGCCACCTTCCCCTCGTGGGGGGAAGGCTAGATCGCGCGCGCAGCTTAAGTTTACGCATATGCCCTCGTGGGGGGAAGGCCAGATCGCGCGCTTTGGACGAATGTCATTTAAACGAGATAAGATCAACTGGTTCTGTAGGGCGCTCTGTGTGCGCGTTACTAAAGTTTACGCATATGCCTCGTCGGGGGAAGCCCAAAGGGCGTTTGCTACCCACTTAATACTTGCTCATTCTTATCTTAATGACATTGCTAGCTGACGTACAGGATATGCACGTCGCCCAGCACCCGTTTGATCTCTTGGCGCAAATAGGCTTCGGCCTCGGCGCGGGCCGTGGGGATATAGCAGTACTTGCCCCGGCCCCGGCCGGTCATGAGGCTGCTGTCGTACAGGTCGGGCGCGCCCGGGAACGCGTCGCCGTTGATGGCGCGGTGGATATAGGAGTAGGTCATCAAAATAATCTCCAAAAACATTTGCTTTCGCACCTTTTCCGTGAGGCCCGCGCGAAGCTGCTCCAAAAGCTCGGTGTACAGGGCCTTCCAGCCCTCCACCAGCATGACCGGCGCGATCAGCAGCCCGCAGGGGTAGCCCGCCTCGCACATGCGGCCCACGGCTTCGATCCGCTTTTGCAGATCCGAGGTGCCAAGCTCGATGCGGCTGATCAGCGGCTGCGGATTGACGCTCATGCGGAAAATGACCTTGCCCCTGTGGGGCAGGTCCAGCAGGCTGTCCACCATGTGAAATTTGCTGGGAAACGTAAGCTTGCCCGCGCCCTCCTCGGCAAAGCGGGGGATGGTGTACAGCAGGTTGCCCGTTATGGTGTTTTCCAGCACCAGATCGCTGTTGCTGCCGATCTCAAAGGTAAGGGGCGTTTCGCTGGCGCGTCCCTTTTTGATCAGGCGGTCCAGCATCTGCTCGCGGTTGACAAACAGGCGCAGGTAGGCGCATTTGTTATAATTGCAAACCAAATAGCAATATAAACACATCGCGGTGCAGCCCGATGAGGTGTAGGGAACCAAATAGTCGGAAACCTTGTGGTTTTCCACATATTTATGGGTCTTACGAATGCCGATAATCAAATTTCGCTTCATTTTGCCAAATTCGGCGTTGGCCTTTTGCTGCATTTCCAAAATGGAATTATGACTTTCCACCGGTATCCACGGCAGATTAGCAAATTGCGCTTTCAGTTGCCGGCCCAGCTCGTAGGTCAGGCTGTCGGGTTCAAAGTAAACGGCGTCAAAATTCATGCTTTCGTTCCTCATTCCACGTATGATAATCACAGTATGTGCCGGATGGGGCGGGTTCATAATGACTGAAAAGGACGCGTTGCAAAATAAAAAGCCCTTCAAATACTTGCCATGCTGAGGAGCAAAGCGACGAAGAATGACAAGCGGGTTTTTTCTATTTTGTAACGCGTCCTTTTTATCCTGATTTTTCTTTGGCGGCGGTTTCGCAAAGCAGGTTGAAAAAATTTGAAATCGTGGTAAAATGAAAAGAAAGTAGATTAAAACACGGCATAAAGGCGCTGGCCGCTTGAAGCGGCGCTGAAATACGTGAAAAACTGCCTGTGGGCAAATACTCCTGCCGCGTGGGCGAATGGCCGGACGCGGCAGGGTTATTTTTGAAAACCGCAAACGCGGGCGCGGGTAGGGGGGGATTGGCGGGTGCATGTCATGAGATGGAATATTGCGGCGGAAGCGATCTCCATGGTGATGCTCGGCATCATCTGGGTTTACGCCCGAAAGGGAAGCCATCTTCCCACACTGAAAAACAGGATGTTTCAGGGGTGCCTGCTGGTTACCTTTAGCGCGATTCTGACGAATATCCTGTCCACGCTGATGATCTACCGGTATGACGAAATTCCGCTTTGGCTGACCGGGCTGGTCACCACGGTCTATTATGTTTTGACGCCGCTGATGGGGCTGGCCTATTTCCTTTACACGGTGTCGGTCATCTACCCGGACGCGCAGGACGGGCAGCTGCGGCGCGTCGTCGGCGTTTGGCTGCTGCCCGGCGCGGCTTACGCGCTCATGGTGCTGGTAAACCCGTTCACGCACAGCCTGTTTACCATCGACGCGGCGCGGGGCTATGAACGGGGCCGGTTGGTGTTCGTCACCTATTTGATCTTTTACGCCTACTGTTTGGCAAGCATCGTGGTCACCGTGTACAATCACCGCCGCATCGACCGGAAGATCTACCGCATCCTCGCGGCGTTTCCCGTGCTGGCGGTGCTGGTCATTCTGGTGCAGCAGCTTTATCCGGATGTGATCCTGTCCGGTTCGGCGGCGACCTGCGCGCTGCTGATTATTTACCTGCACCTGCAAAACAAGCAGATATCGGTCGATTATCTGACGGGCGTGCCCAACCGGCAGGAGCTTTTGAACATGCTGGGCTATATGATTAAGCGCGCGCCGAACAAACGCTTTGTGCTGGTCGTGGTATCGCTGCGCGATTTTCGCATCATCAACAACACCTGCGGCCAAATCACGGGGGACGAGTTCCTGAAAGAGGTGTGCCGTTTTTTAGTGCAGGCCGGGCCGCGCGACAATGTGTACCGTTTCAGCGGGGATGAATTCGCCTTGCTTTTTACCAATGAGAACGTCGAGCAGATCAAGCGGTGCGTGCGGAGCGTTCAGTCCCGCATGACGCAGCCGTGGCATGCGGCGGATTACCGCTTTGTCCTTTCCGCCGTCATGGGCGTTATCGCCTACAACCGGGGCGATACGCTGGAAAAGACCGTCAGCGCGATCGAATACGCCGTATACGAAGCGAAAACGGGAAAATTCGGACAGGTCTGCTACTGCGATCAAAAAATGCTGGAAAAGCTGGAACGCAGGCGCAGGATCATACAGGTGCTGCGCGAGCAGCTCGCGCGGCAGAGCTTTGAAATGTATTACCAGCCCATCTATTCGGTTAAGACCGGTACCTTCCGCTATGCGGAATCGCTCATGCGCATCCCGCATTCGCCCATCGGGCCGCTCATGCCGTTTGAATTCATCCCCATCGCGGAGGAGACCGGCCTGATCGCCGAGATCACCTACGTGGTGCTGGATAAGGTGTGCCAATATATCAACCGCCTTCTGGCAAAGGGGATCGATGTGGGGTCCATCCACGTCAATTTTTCCGGCGTGCAGTTTAACCAGCCCGATCTGGCCGGGCGGGTGCTGGAGATCATCCGCAGGAACAACACGCCGCCGGGCGCGATCGTGATCGAGTTCACCGAAAGCACGCTGGCCGAAAGCACGCAGGTCGTCACCGCGTTTGCGATGGAGATGATGCAGTACGGCATCAAAATGGGTCTGGACGACTTCGGCACGGGGTATTCCAACATCGCGTCCGTCATCAACATTCCGTTCGGCACGGTCAAGCTCGATAAAAGTCTGGTCTGGGTGTCCATGGAAAGTGAAAAATCCGCGCTGGCGATCAAAAACCTGTCCCGCACGTTCACGGAGCTGGGCATGAAGGTGGTGGCGGAGGGCGTGGAGACCGATGCGCAGCGGCAGCTCGTCGTCGATTTCGGCGTGGATCAGATTCAGGGCTTTTACTACGCAAAGCCCATGCCGGCCGATGAAATGGAGGATTTTATGCTGAAGCATCAGGGGGATACGCATGGCGATTAAGTATCGGCTCGGCTCCCGCCTTGTGGCGGAGGGGGCGGCGGCGCATAACGCCGCGGACAGCGCTTGCGCGCTCGTCGAGGTACTGAGCGGGGAAGAGGCGAACGCCGAACCAAGGCTTGTCAAAGAGGTGTTCCCCTTTGTCAAGCGGCGGCAGGACACGCACTTTTCCAAGATCGAGGTGCACGCGGATTTTCTGTACGGCGCCTTTGCGATTCCGGCGAAAAAGGGCGGCAGCGGCACGCATTTCAGCTATATCGTATTCCGGGACAGCGTGATTTTTATCGACGACAGCGGTTTTGTGAAAAAGCAGCTGCAAACGATGGGGCAAACCATCGTGCGCGAAAAGTGCGGTCTGGGCTTTTTCCTTTCGGATTTTATCGATCTGCTCATTTCGGACGACCTGTTGTTTTTGACCGGCGTGGAAAGCCAGCTCGCCCACATGGAGGACGAGGTGTACGAGGGCGCGCCGGAAAATTTCAGCCACCGCGTCATGGCTTGCCGCAGGCGCGTGGTGAAGTTCGCGCACTATTATTTGCAGCTTTTGGATATCGGCAACATCTTGCAGCGGGACGATCTCGGATTTTTCACGGCGTACGAGCAGCAGTCGTTCGACCGCCTTGTCGGGCACGTCGGCCGGTTGCACAGCGAAACGATGCTGCTGCGGGAATACTGCACGCAGGTGGGCGAGGTTTACCAGTCCCAGCTCGATATCCACCAAAATAAAATCATGAAGATTTTAACCATCGTCACCACGATTTTTCTCCCGCTCACGCTGATCGTGGGCTGGTACGGCATGAATTTTACCAATATGCCCGAATTGCGCTGGCAGTACGGCTATCCGGCCGTGATCCTGCTCAGCGCGGTCATCGTCGTGTGGTGCGTCCATATCTGCAAGAAAAAGCATTTTTTCTAAGCAAGGTTTTCCGCAAAAATTCAAATATGGTGGCCGGTCAGGCAAAAGTGGTTTTTGTGCACCGTCAGCAAACCGTCGCGCTGCATTTTTCCAAGCTCGCCCGAGAGCGCGCTGCGGTCCACGCTTAGATAATCGGCAAGCTGCTGGCGGTTGAAGGGAATTTCAAATTCGTTTTTGCCCGCTCGCAGCGCCTGCTCGGATAGGTAGGAGAGCAGCCGCCCGCGTATGGTTTTGGAAGAGGTGTGAAATATACGCCGCGACAGGATCAGGTTCTTCTGCGCCGCGATGCGCAGCAGGTTGCGGATTAGCCGCGCGTGGTGCGCGCAGGCGTTCGGGCAGGTCTGAAGCAGGCGGCTGACATCCAGAAATAATATCTCGCAGTCCTCCGCCGCGATCACGCTCACCATCAGCGGTTCGCCGGGCACGCAGGCGTAGGATTCCGCGAACACCTGCCCCGGCCCCGCGTGATCTAAAATGCTTTTGTTGCCCCATACATCGTCGTTTTCAATGCGCACCCCGCCCGATAGCACCAGCCCCATGCTCCGCGCCGGTTCGCCCGCGCGGCAGATCACGCTGCCTTTCGGGTGCTTTTTGCATACCGCGCCCAAACAGTCCAGCATGGCGCGTACCTCCTCTTCGGTAGCACCGAAAAACAGCGGCGTTTTCGCTAAAAAAGAAACATTCATTTTTTGCTCCTTTGTTGTTATAACAACAGCTTTGCTGGTTTGATTTTAGTATACTGGGTTTACAAAGTCAAGCATGGCCCATAAAGGAGGAAATGAAAATGCTTCGTAAGATTATTCAGATAGAGGAAGAGAAGTGCAACGGCTGCGGCCTGTGCGCCAAGGCCTGCCATGAGGGCGCGATCGGCATGGTGAACGGCAAAGCCCGCCTGCTGCGGGATGATTACTGCGACGGTTTGGGCGACTGCCTGCCCACCTGTCCAACCGGGGCGATCACCTTTGTCCGGCGCGAGGCCGCCGCCTATGACGAAGCGGCGGTACAGGCGAACAAGGCGCAGAAGGAATTGGGGGGACAGCCGCCGCTGCCCTGCGGCTGCCCGGGCAGTCAGTCCCGCGCGCTGGGCGGCGGGGAAGCGCCCGCCGGGGCCGCGCCCGCAACGGCGGCGTCCGCATTGCGCCAGTGGCCGGTACAGATCAAGCTGGCCCCGGTGAACGCGCCGTATTTTGACGGCGCGAACCTGCTGATCGCCGCCGATTGCGCCGCCTATGCCTATGGCAACTTTCATCAGGATTTTATGCGCGGCAAGGTCGCGCTGATCGGCTGCCCCAAGCTGGACGAGGGCGATTACAGCGAAAAGCTGACGGTCATCCTGCGCGAAAATAATATCAAAAGCCTGACGGTCGTGCGCATGGAGGTGCCGTGCTGCGGCGGCATCGAGCACGCGGCGGTCACGGCACTGCAAAACAGCGGCAAATTCATACCGTGGCAGGTCGTCACCCTGTCGGTGGATGGACGCGTACTGGATTAAAGTCAAAAAGGGCGCGTTGCAAAATAAAAGAATCTCCGTATGTCATTCTGAACGAAGTGAAGAATCTCGCGCGAACGCGCGGAATGAACGTGAAAGCCGCGCGTTCGTGCGAGATTCTACGTCGCTTCGCTCCTCAGAATGACAAGAATTTGGAACATTCTTTTATTTTGCAACGCGCCCTTTGGCATGTTGCAGAGCGCGACCGTCAAAGCGCGTCGATCTGGCCTTCCCCCCACGAGGGCATATGCGTAAACTTAAGCAATGCGCGGGGGCAAAGACCGTTTTCTGGCCTTCCCCCCACGAGGGGAAGGTGGCGCGCGCCGTAGGCGCGTGACGAATGGGGGGCGCATGAATTGGCAGCATTGATGTGCGTGGCTGCCTTAAAGTGCGCCATTTGTTACGCCCCCCATCAGACCCGCGCTTCGCGCGGCCCAGCTTCCCCTCGTCGGGGGAAGCCCAAAGGGCGTTTGCTACCCAGTGAGTACTTGCTCATTCTTAACTAAAATGACATTGGGTTAATACCCGGCCCTTTTGCATGTTGCAGCGCGCGACCGTCAAAGCGCGTCGATGCCGAGCACGTTTTTCGCCACGATGCCGATCACGAAGGAGATCACCGCGACGGAAAGCGAGATCAGCGCCATTTCAAGGAAGTGCCGGAGAAAAGGCTCTTCCTTGGTCACGGAAAGATAATAGTTGAAAAATAGGATGATGAGCAGCACGGTCGCGATCATCACGGCGAAAGCGGCCACATACATGCCTGTGGGGAACAGCAGATAGGGCAGCACGAGCAGCGCCACCGTAATGAGATAGGCCGCGCCCGTGTACAGACTGGATTTGAAAGCGGTGCTGTTGCCGTCCGCCCGTTCGGCCAGATAGTTGGACGCCGCCATGGAAAGCGTGGCCGAAATGCCGGTGATGATGCCGGTCATGGCGACCAATCGGGTGTTGGCCAGCGCAAAGGTCACGCCCGCGATCGCGCCGGTCAGTTCCACCAGCGCGTCGTTCAGGCCCAGCACCATCGAACCGACGTAGTGCAGCCGTTCCTCGTCGAGCATACCGTAAAGCTCTTTTTCGTGCGCGCGTTCGTCCTCCAGCATACGGGCCGCCTGCGGCAGCGTTTGCTTCATCTGCTCATAGCGGGCCTGACCGAGCCGCTCGTCCTTTTGCATCCGCTTTACGACAAAGGTAAAGCCCAAAAGGATGGAAAGCAGCTTCAGTATCATCAGGCGCCACCGGCTGGGCTTCAGCTCTTCGCCGGATAGGCCCTTCCAAACCGTCGCGTGCTTTTTTTCATCCGCCGCCATCTGCTCGAAAAGCTTGCGGTTTTGCTCGTCCTTCTGGCGGGTGGCCAAGTAGCCGTAAAGCAGCGCGCCGGTTTCTTCGTCAACCTGCGCCTTGCGCACGGCTTGCCGCATCGCGGGATCAAGTTTCGGTCTGTTCATATCGTACCCCCTGTGCTATAATAGCGGTAGCGGCGGCGCGCCGGAAGGGCTGGCGGCCGCGAAAATACCCCTTTTCTGTATTTTACCACGGTAGGCCGCTTTTTACCATAGCGGCGCCCATGTTAAGGATTAAGGAGCGAAAACATGCATTCCACCCCACATAAGCTGCAAAATACCGCGCGTTCGTTTTCTTTTGTGTTCCTCCTCGGCCTGCTCGCGGGCGTGGTAACCAGACTTTCGGACTTTTTTCCGTACGAGGGGAGTCTGTGGAGCTTTGCCTCCATTGCCACGCTGTTCGGATTCTGGATGGTCACGGTCACGCTCGTCATCTGCTTCAGCTCGTCAAACGGTAATGCGGCGCTGAACGTGTTCCTGTACCTGTTTGGTATGACGCTTGCTTTTTACGGCCTGCAATACGTGCTCGGCTTGTTTTTGCCGCGTTTTTCGCAGGTATCCTTCCAGTGGAGCCTGTTTGCGCTGTATACGGTGTTTTCGCTGGTTTGCGCGGCGATCGGCTTTGTGCTGTATTTCTGGAACCGGGGCGGATTTGCGGGCAGCCTGTTGTACGCGCTGCCCGTCGCGGGGCTGGCGGCGGAAACGCTCGGCACGGGCGCATACCTGTACAGCCACCATATGCTGCTGTTTCAGTTCTTGTTCGATCTGGCCGGGGCGCTGGCGTTCGGCGTTTGCTTTTACCGCCGGGCGGCGCGCAAGGGGCCCTATCTGGTCACCGTAGCTGTCGTGGCGCTGATCGGTTATTTTCTGTTCTACCGCCCGTTTTTATAAAAATTTTGATCAATGCAAAGGAGTAGATCCATGGTAAGACCGATCATGAAGGACGAAGCGTTTTTAAAGCAGCCCTCGGAACCCGCGGTCGAAGCGGACATGCCGATCGCGCGCGATCTGCTGGACACGCTGAAAGCCAATGCGTCGCACTGCGTGGGCATGGCCGCGAATATGATCGGCGAGGCAAAGCGCATCATTGCCGTGGACGACGAGGGCAGCTATCTATTGATGTTCAACCCCGTGATCATCGAGCGCAGCGGGCCCTACGAAGCAGAGGAAGGGTGCCTGTCCCTGACCGGCACGCGCAAAACCACACGCTATAAAAAGATAACCGTGCGCTATCAAAACCGCGTTTTCCGCGAGCGGGAGCGCACCTTCCGCGATTGGACGGCGCAAATCGTCCAGCACGAGATCGACCACTGCAACGGCGTGATTATTTAAGGGCCTTTTGTCAAGAGGAATTTTTTTAGGGGTGGAACGGACAAAAAAAGGGGACTGCCGCGCGGCAGTCCTCTTTTTGCGGTCTATTCATTTTCTCATTCTGTCAATCGCTTTTCTTTAAAGCCAAATATGTCAATCATCATCAGCACACCCATACAAAAGCTGTATTCAAAAAGGTCTACCTCTTCGATTATGCTGCATTGCGCTTGCAGGTTTCCCATTTCTTCAAACTTGTTATACTCTTCGGGAGATAACAGTTTTTCAAAATGCTTTTTTATGTCGCTGATTTTTCGCGTAAGTGGGGTATAGGCGGGGTCTTGTGTGCGTCCGCGTTCCCACGGTACAAGGTTGCCGAAATACAGGTCATACATAGAGGACTTGCTCATTCGTTCGCCCCCTTGCTAAGAATAAATTCCTCGTCGTTCAGCTTCGCGTCAAGTGCTTCAGCGGTTTGATCCATGGTATCGATAGCTTTCCTGTATTCGGGATTTCCACGGTATATCGCGGGGTTGACACACAGTGCATCATCCGCAAACGCGTCTAAAATTTTTCCCATTCAAATTTTGTCCTTTCTTGGTTGTTCCGATATTGCTTGAAAGGGAAGCCGACGCATGATATAATATTTACGTCGCTTTTGCTTTCGGGCAACAGTCGGCTGGGGAAGTGGCGTGTTGCTGTGGTAGGTGTGCGCCGCTTCCTTTTATTTTTGTTCTTGTAGGCTCTCATACAAAGTCTGGACACCGCGCCGCAAAACTTCCGAGCGTGTTATACTGAGTTTTTTCATGCAAAACTCAATTTTTTCCATTGTATCTTTGTCGGCTCTTGTTTTGATTTGGGTGTCTAATGGCTTTTCCGGGTGAGGGCCTGGTTTTTTTCGTGCCAATAAACTTCACCTCCATTTTGGGGTACAAGTTAATCTTACAACTTGGGGCCCAAAATGTCAAGCGTTGTCTTTATCCAAGTCTTTTTATTTATTTTCACGCAGGGCTTGCTTTTACGACTAATTTATTTTATAATTAAATTAATATATATAATAAATAAACGCAAAGGAAAGGAAGGAGCAAGATGAAGCAATATGTATACGCCCATTCCGCCGGGGAGCAGGCGGCAGGGGAACGGATATACCTGTGCAGCGACGACCGGCTCAAGGACGGCGTGGTATCGCGCGCCAGCCTGCAAAAGCTGCTGCTGACGCCGGAAGCGGACGAAGCGCTGGAAAAGCGGTTCGAGCAGGCGCAGACAATGCTGTGGGCGGAGCAGTTCGCAGCCTGCGGGGAGCGGGACACGGTCGTTCGCTTGCCGGATATGCTGTTCGATTGCCTGCTCCCGCAAAACGAAGCGGAGTTTCGCTGCGTCGCGGAGCTGTTTCACTGTGAGGAACAGGCGCTGCGGGAGGAAGCGGAGCGCCTGACCGCGCGCCACCGGCTGTCCGGCTGCGAGCAATACCGTTTTGCGCCGCAGTACGTGCGGCTGTTTGAATTGCAGATCCGCTCGATCATCAAGGGCGCGGAGCAGGGCGGCCTGCAAAAAATATCCCTGCTGCTGCCCTATAGCGGCAACTGGGAGGAGGTGCGGCTGCTCTGCGCGCTGACCGATGGGATCGCGGCGGAATCGGTCATCACCTGCCCGCTTGGGCTAGAGATCACAACGCCGCGCGCGGCGTGCGTCACCAAGGAGTACGTGGCGACGATGGATTTTCTGGTGTTCGACACCGAATCGCTCACGCAGACCATGTACGGCATCGCGGCGCGGGACGCGGAGGACGCGATCGACCATTACATGCGGGAAGGCCTGTTCGAGCACAGCCCGTTTTGCTCGTTCGACCAGACGGGGCTGGGCACGCTGCTGCTGCTCGCCATCCGGGGCGCGCGGGCGATCAAGCCCACGGCGGGCATCGGCCTGAAGGGCAAGCCCGCGCACGAACCGGTCGGCCTTGCGTTCTGCCGGGAAAACAAAGTCGATATGCTGTTCACCGACCGCGCGGTGGAACTGACCGGCTGAACGTCGTGCCCACGCAAGTTTTGTTTTCACACATGACAAAGTAGACAAAGGTCTCTCGCCGCAGCGCGCATAGAAAGGAAAATGGAGCGAAGCGA
>NZ_JANGCE010000024.1 GCF_024462775.1 Butyricicoccus faecihominis | reverse complement strand
GTTGCCCCGCATTGGCGGGGCAACCGCCGGGGCGCCTTTCAGCCTCGAACCGTGTCGATAGTATCAATAGTGACCGGCTGGAAAGGAACGTCTTTAAAAACGCTCATTTTGCCGGTCGTCACCACGTCCAACGCTTGCGCGAAACATGCCGCGCCGACTTCGGCAGGGTTTTGATAGATCGAGCAAGCCATTTCGCCCGCTTTGATCGCTGCAGCAGCTACGTCGGTGCAATCAATGCCGACGACCGGGATCGCCTTGAGATCCTTGCCGACCAGTTTCATGGCTTCCAGCGCGCCGAGCGCCATTTCGTCATTGTTGGCGATCACACAGTCGAATTCTTTGCCGGTTCCCAGCAGGGTGTTCATCTTGTCCAACGCCATCGAGCGATCAAAGTTTGCAGTGTCTTCAAAAACCTGTTCCAATGTAAAGCCGCTCTTTTCCAGCGTTTCCAGTGCGCCGCGTGTGCGGTTTTCGGTGTTCTCTAGGCCTAGCGTACCCTTGAACATGACGTAGCGGATGGTTTTATCAGACTTGTCTTTAAAAAATTCGCTTAGGAATTCGCCTTGGAATTGGCCCGCTTTATATTCTTCCGCGCCGACATAGCAGGTCTTGTTTTCCACGAGCAGTTCTTCGGCGGGGCGCCGGTCGACAAAGATGACCGGAATATCGCCTACCATTTTAAGTACCTCGGCGCCGGTATTCGTGTCGACCAAATTGACAACGATCGCGTCAAACTGCTTGCTGGTAAAAGTGTTGATGTGTTCGTACTGCTTTTGCACATCGTTATTGGCATCAAAAGTTTCGATCTCAAAATCGCCGGCAGCGGCCGCCGCATCCAAAATGCCCTTTTCCAGAGTGGATAGGAATTGATCGCGGCTTGACATGGTAACGCCGATTTTATAGGTTTGTCCGCCGTCGGACGAGTCGGCATCGGCACTGTCGGCGGTTGAGGCGGAGTTGCCCCCGGCTTGGCCGCAGCCGCTCAGTAGCGCGGTGAGCGAAAGTGTGAGGGATAATAAAATGGCGATATGCTTTTTCATGAATGGTTCCTCCTTACGTTAAATGGGGCTGCCGACACGGATTGTGCAGCATTACGCCTGATCGTCCTGCGGATACCGTACATGCCATTGCTTGCGGAGCTCGTCCATGATTGCGATTGCCTGTAGTGAATTTTTGTGGGAGGACAGCGGGCATTCGGTCAGCCCTCGCTGTGCACATTGCTCGAACACCTGTACCTCGTAATGCAGGCCGTCGGCTTCGCGGGGAAAACGAATCGTTCTTTTTTCGCCGCTTATGAGAGAAAGCGAAATGTCGGTGGGATACCACCACGGCGCGCCGATCTCCACCTCGCCCTTGTCAGTATAAATTTTGGCGGTAAGATCCGTATCGTTGACGATAGAGGAGGAGGCCGAAATGAGTTTGCCGCCAAAATTCAGCAGATAGCTATTATAGTAGTCTAGTCCGTTTGCGATATGAGCCGCCCCTTGTATCGTGGTAGGCGCGGCGCCACCACACAGGTCGAGCGCAAAGTGTACGCCGTATACTCCCATGTCCATCAGCGCGCCAAAGCCAGATTTTAGGTCGAACCGCCAGGTTGCTGTTTCGCCCGCCGCGATCGCATTATAGCCAAGCGAAATATTGGCTGCGCGCAGGTTCCCCAGCGTGCCGTCCGCAAACCAACCGCGCAGTGTATGCATTACGGGGAAAAAACGTGTCCACATGCCTTCCATCAGCAGCACATGGTTCTGTTTGGCGGCTTGCAGCATTGTTTGGACTTGCGTCTGATTAATGCCCATTGGCTTTTCACATAAAACATTTTTACCGGCAGCCACACATTGCAGCACATAATCAAGGTGCAGGTTGTTGGGCACCCCGATATAGATATTTTCGATCGTGGAATCGGCGAGCATCTCTTGCAATGAAGCATAGGCTTTACCTATACCGTGTTGTGCGGCAAAACGCGCCGCCTTTTCCGCAGATCGGGAATAGAGCGCGGCAAGCTCGGTATCATTAAGCTGCCTTGTGTCGTTAACAAATTGTGTTACAATGGTTCCGGAACCGATAATGCCCCAACGCATATTGTTGTTCACTCCTTTCACGGAAAGCGAATCATTACCTTCAGATTATCTTCCTTGTTGTTTGCTGCGTAATCGAACGCTTGGACCGTGTCCTTAAAATCGAAATATTTCGTGCACATGGACTGTAGGTCGTACCGGTCCTTGATACGAGACATGAATTTGATCGTGCGCGTCATAAAATGCTCGGTACCGCTGTAGCCTGCGATCGTCAGGTTTTTGCTGACGATATCAAAAGGGATAACGGGCAGCTGCTTCATATTAATGCCGATGAAGCGGATCTTGGAGCACTGCCCGGCGGCTTTGATGGCGGCCGCGGCGGCGGCTGAGTTACCAGCGGCTTCGATCGTGATCGTCGGGCCGTGCCCGCCTGTGTGATATAACACCTGCTCGAAAAAGTCGTCAGATAAGGGGTCAAGAGCGATATCCGCGCCGAATTGCAGCGCCTTTTGCCGGCGGGACGCTACGGGATCGGCAATGATCACTTTGCAGCTCGACGCTTTGGCGGTTATCGCAGCGCATACACCGATCGTACCCGCGCCAAATATCAAAACATCGTCCGTTGCATCCACGCTGCCACCCCTGCCCCATACGCCGAAATAACCAATGGCGAACGCCTCTACCAGCGCGGCCTCTTCAAAGCTCCAATCGTCGGGGATCTTATGAATGTTGGCCTCGTTCATGATCATGTATTCGCCCATGGCGCCCGGGCTGTCCGGACGAAAGCCTGCATCGATCGTGTTCAGACAGGCGGAGGGCATCAGCCCGTTTTTGCAGTTAACACAGGCATTGCAGCCCATGGTGCAGTCGCCGGTCACCTTGTCACCCACCGAGAAGTTTTTGACTTCCTGGCCGATTTTGATGATCGTCGCGCCAAACTCATGGCCGGGGATGTAGGGGGCGATATCATATCGGCCCTCTACCGACCGGCCTTCGTAGCAGGCGATGTCCGAACCGCAGATGCCGCAGGCCCTGATCTGCATTAGTACCTGATTGGATTTGAGCTCCGGCAGCGTGACCTCGTCCATACGTAGATCCATCGCACCGTGCATGCGCACCGCTTTTATTTTCATATATTTCCTCCTGTGTTAAACTCCTGTCAGCTTGCGAATGTATCCACGCGCCATTTCGGCGAACTCATAGGCGTTCGGCGTTTTGATATACTGTTCGGCCTCTACCATCATCCATCCCTGATAGTGATTTTTCTCTAAAATATCAAAGACAGCAGGGTAATCGATGCAGCCGTCGCCGGGAACGGTGAACAACCCAACCTGCACTGCGCTGTTGAAATCCATGTTAAACTGCCGTACAATTTTGAGCACGAGCGGGCGGACATCCTTGAGATGCACGTAGCGGATACGATTGGCAAAGGTCTCAAAAAACTGAGGGATATTCACGCCGCATACTTTTAGATGGCCGGTATCGGCGAGAATAAAAACGAGATTGGAATCGGTCATATCGCACATTTTCTGCGTTTCTTCCAGCGTTTCAATCACTGTGCCGGTGTGTACGTGATACACCAGCTCCATGCCGAGCGTTTGGCAAAAAGCGCCCGCCTCGTTCAGGCCATCCGTAAACAGCTTCCATTCCGTATCGTTCATTTTCCGCACGCCCTGCTTTGCGCGGTATTCGCGGGGATCCCAGCAGGACGAATTTGTGCCCTCGGCTGCGATGATATAGCGGCACCCCATCTCTTGAAAGAATCGTGCCTTTTCCTGAAATGCGTGGAAATATTCGTCCCTTAGCTCTGCACAAGCAAACATGGTGTCGCACCAGCCGGATGTAAGCACCAAATCCCGCTTACCCAGTTCGCGTCTTAAAATCTTTGGATCGCGCGGAAATTTTCTTCCGAGTTCAATCCCGGCATAGCCGGCCGCCGCCGCCTCATCAATGATTTGTTCAAAGGTGTACTCATCTCCCAGAAAATCCATGTCATCATTGCACCAGTTGATGGGATGCGCACCGATCTTCACGTTGTAAAAGCGTCTTTCCATACGAACCTCCTTGGCGTTCTATTGTTAATCAGCTGATTTTATAAGTTGATTATGGACATGAATATAAAAATGTCAATAGATTTTCAGATAGAAAAGGTATTTCTGCGTTATTGCTAACAAAACAAGAAAATATATGTGAAATAAGCATATAAAAAGACGAATTTAACGTGGATATATATACATATCAGACAATAATGTGGATATAAAAATGTGATAAATTATTATAAACTTAGTTACATTTTTCACATAAAACCATTTAAAATAAAGCTGGTCTATTTGTAGACTTCATGCTAAAATGATTTGTGTTATAATTTTATATAAAAACATTACATCATTTTGTTGCAATAAAACAACGGATGAAATCTAAACATCTATGAGGTGCCGACATCATGAGAGTTACCATTCGAGATATTGCACAGGCCTCCGGCTATACGGTAGCCACCATATCCCGCGCGCTCAATAACAATGCCTTGGTCAGTGAAAAAACGCGCAGGCATATTCGTGATATCGCTGATCAAATGGGTTATGTGCGCACACCGACCGCAGAAAGTACTGTAGCACCTGTCATAGGCATTGTCGTTCCGGATATTACGAACCCCTATTTTCCACCACTCATACAGGGGGCACAGGATACGTTGCGCGCCGCGGGCTACAGTCTGGTACTGTGCAACAGCGCAGGTAAGCTGCAAAATGAAGTAGAGGCGATGCAAACGCTGACCAATCTGGAAATCTGCGGTATGATCATGGATCCGCTGTCCGATGATTCCTATCGTAATTTAAGGCAGATAAACGAATCTGTGCCCGTAGTGTTTATTTCTAACCGGCCCAAAGGGCCAAACCTGCACTATATTTCGATCGATAACTATGCTGCGGCAGCTATGGCGACCAATTATCTGGTTTCGCTGGGCCATCACCGTATTGCTTATATCGGTAGTGATGATGCAACGTATACATATCATGAACGGAGGCGGGGCTTTATTGAAGCAATGGAACGGCATTTTGGCTCGGATCAGGAAAGCCCGCTGCTTACGGTTTATCCAGATCGTCGAGGCGGTTTTGAGGCCACCAATCATATCCTGACATGCGGCAGTGAGCTGCCTACCGCCTTTTTTGCCAGTAACGATTGCATCGCGCTTGGAATACTGGAATATCTTTGGATGCACGGCTTTCGCGTTCCGGAAGATATTTCAGTGATCGGCATTGATAATATTGAATATTCCTCTATGCCGCGTATCAATCTGACCACGATTGAAGAGCCGCGCTATCATTTGGGAGAGCTGGCGGCGCAGGCGATCCTGCAAGTGCTTCATCGTTCGGCGGAGGACAAAACGCCGATCCAGCAGGTGATAGAGCCTCGGCTGATTATTCGAAATACCTGTGGGAAATTGTAAAAGTCTCACGTGCTTATTCTTGCTCCGCGCGTTTCCGCGCGGAGCTTTCCTAATTTATTTTAAAAAAGTGTTTGCAGTTTCTCGCTTGCGGGCTTGCGTACAATCATTGTGAACAAGCGGACAAACTGGTTCAAGTTTGCTTTTGTGACAAATTCCAAGCGAGTGGATTTGACTTTTTTGCAGGATTGCGGTACAATATATTCATTCTGAACGATTAGACTGAAAGGAGAAAGCCCGATGACACATGAACCCAGCTTTGTAGGGGAGGAACTGCTGGGCGAACTCTGCGAGAGTTTCCGCCTGAACACCCGTATTCCACCCGAGCTTTTCTCCCGCTACGGCATCAAGCGCGGCCTGCGTAATTCCGACGGCACCGGCGTGCTCGTGGGCATGAGCCGTCTCGGCAACGTGCACGGCTACATCATGAACGAGGGCGAGCGCGAGCCGATCGAAGGCCGCCTGACCTATCGCGGCTATAATGTATACGACCTGATCCGCGGGCTGGAGCTGGAAAACCGCTTTGGCTTTGAGGAAGTCGGCTATCTGCTGATGTGCGGCTCGCTGCCGACCCGCCGCCAGCTGGCTGACTTTCAGCACACGATCGGTCTGGAACGCGCACTGCCGGAAAATTTTACCGAGGATATGATCATGCGCGCGCCCAGCCGCGATATCATGAACAAGCTGGCCGCCGCCACGCTGGCCCTTTATTCGTATGATGCAAATCCGGACGAGACCACGGTGGAAAACATCATGCGGCAGGGCATCAGCCTGACGGCCAAGTTCCCGGTCATCATTTCACACGCCTATCAGGCCAAGCGCCGCTATTTCGACGGCGACTCCATGTTCCTGCACGTGCCCGACCCGGATCGCTCCACCGCGGAAAACATCCTGCACCTGATCCGGCCGGACGGCCAATACACGGACGAGGAAGCAAAGCTGCTCGATCGCTGCCTGATCCTGCACGCCGAGCACGGCGGCGGTAATAACTCCACCTTTACGGTGCGCGTTACCTCGTCCTCGGGCACGGATACCTATTCGGCAATCTCGGCGGCGGTCTCCTCGCTCAAGGGGCCGCGCCACGGCGGCGCGAACCTGCGCGTCGTCAGCCAGTTCGACGAGATCAAGCAGAACGTTTCCAACTGGAAGGACGAAGAGGAGGTCCGCGCCTACCTCGCCAAGATACTGGACGGCGAAGCCGGCGACGGCTCCGGCCTGATCTACGGCATGGGCCACGCGATCTATACCAAGAGCGATCCGCGCGCGGTCGCCCTGAAGGATGCGGCGCGTCCGCTGGCCGAACAAAAGGGCTTTACCGACGAAATGGACCTGCTTGAGCTGATCGAGCGCATCACACCCGGCGTGTTTGCTGAAAAGAAGGGCGATGTGAAGCCCATGTGCGCCAATGTGGATATGTACTCCGGCTTTGTATACAAAATGCTCGGCCTGCCGCGCTCGCTGTATACGCCGTTGTTCGCCACCGCCCGTATCGTCGGCTGGATGGCGCACCGTCTCGAAGAGGTCTCGACTGGCGGCAAGATCATGCGCCCCGCGTTCAAGCCGCTCTCCAAGTCGGCGGAGTACCGCTACCTTGCGGAACGGGGATAAACGAATACATAAAAAGCGAGCTGCAAATTGCGGCTCGCTTTTTTCTTTAAATATCCAAAATCAGGAGCTTCAAGTCCTTTTGGCTGACTAATTCCTCTAGGGCGCAGAGCTTTAGAAAATCACGCCGCAGATCGGCTAGGTACAGAAAGTCCAGCCGATAAGCGTCGGAAAAATTGATGAAGTGCGCCATGGCGTGCTCATAGCCCACAACGACGCAAATGTAACAGCAGGCCAGCCGTTCCCGTGCCCGTTGGAGCTGGTAGCTTCGATCGCGGTGCGGGCAGCCGATCAGTTCTCCGGCCTTGAGTATGCCGAGCCATGCGAGCCGGCGCTGTTCTGTCATATGTGCGGCGCTTAAAAAGCGTGAAAACTCGGTTTTTAACGCAAGCGGGGCGAGCGATTCGCCCGGTATGGCGCGGTACTGCCGCAGGGCGGCTTCCATACCTTGATACAAGAAGAATTTGCACATACAGTTCAGGTATTCGTCGAATTGGTGATAGCGGTCCTCTACTTCAATTAGAAAGTCGGTGGACAAACCACCGATCATATCGGAATATATGTTGCGTGCATGCTGTTTGAGACTTTTGTATGCTGAAAAGTGGTTTTCCGTGTAACGCCGGGCGGCCATGAGCAGATCGCCGTCGCTTTCTTGTGCGCCATCCAGTAGTTTGGGGAAAGTATAGGCGTAGCGTGTGAATGCGTCAACCATGGTAGCCATCCTCTTCCTCGCTGATAGAGTCATCATCCAAATGCTTTAAAGCGTATTCAATACATTGCGCACAGATTTTGTTGAACGAAACCCCTGTAGCCTGATGCAGCTGCTGTATTTCATCAAATACTTCGGGTTTAAAACGGATGGTCCTATTGATGGAAGACATTTTTTCTGTATCTTTCGCAATCGTGAACTTCTCCAAACGAATCACCAGCCTGTGGGTTTTTTGCAATTATAATATATAATTTTGCATCTGGTAATGTACAATAATGCAGTTCTTAATATATTACAAATTCCTATTCGCTTTTTTAATACGTTATTCCTTATGGATTGGATAGTGCGCGTTAAAAAGGACACATTGCCACGATATGAGCAATGTGTCCTTTTTTAGACTGTAGGCAAAGTCCCGAGAGGGAAACGCATAGGAAAAAACAAGAGAATCACCGAGCTAGTAGGGCGCGACGCCCCCGGCGCGCCGGCTCGAAGGGATGTAACGCTTCCTGAGAAACTATGTTCCTTCGCTCGGCCGTACCAGCCTGTTTGATGCGCTCACTTATCCCGGTGCTTCGCTCTCGGCGCGCCGAGGGCGTCGCGCCCTACATTTGCGATACCTTTTTTCCTTGCCTGACCTTATCTTAAATGACATTGGATTTTCCGCTCCTCTTAATCCCTGCGGCGAAAGCCGCATTCTCTTTATCCGATCCGTTCCTTGCGTTCCCGTCCGTCGCGCAGCAGGGCGGTGAGGGTGTCGCGGTCGCCCGCGCGGATGACGCGGCGGTATTCGTCCAGATGCCCGATGATCTCGTCGATCTCGGTCGCGAGCGCTTCCGCGTTGCACAGGAACAGCTCGCTCCACATATTCTCGTTGAGCTTGGCCACGCGCGTGAGATCGCGGTAAGAACCTGCCGAGTAGCCGTTGTGCTGGTCGGCTTCCGGGCTTTTGATGTAAGCGGAGGAGACCACATGCGCGAGCTGCGAGGTGAAGGCGATCATTCTGTCGTGTTGCTCGGCGGTGCAGCGCACGGTCTGCCCGAAGCCAAGGGACATGAAATACGATTCGAGCGATTGAAGCACCTGCTCGTCGCTGCTTTTGGTGGGCACGAAGATCATGCTCGCTCCGTCGAACAGGGTCGAGATTGCGTAATCGAAGCCGGAAAACTCGCGCCCCGCCATTGGGTGTCCGCCGACAAAGTGCACGCCGTTGTCCAGCGCGGCCTGCTCCAGCCGGTCCACCATAAACCGCTTGACGCCTACCATATCGACCACGACGCAGCCCTTTTTCAGCTTGGGCATGGCGTCAAGCAGCCAATCCACCGTGGCCTGCGGATACAGGCCGATGATGATCAGATCGGCTTCGCCAAAGAGCGCTTCGCCGGCGACCGCGTCGATATCGCCATCCGATTTGGCGCGCTCGGCGGTTTCGCGGGTGCGGTTCCAGCCGAGCACGCGGCAATTCGTGCGCGCTTTGATGGTTTTGGCCATCGAGCCGCCCATCAGGCCGAGGCCCGCGATAAGTACGGTGTTGAACGTCATCATTTTTCAGTCTCCTTTTTTAGGGGTCACGCTGCACACATGCCGCCAGATGGGCGGAATGCGGCAGATCAGGTAGACAACCAGCGCGCCTGCCAGATTTAAGATCAGATCATCCACATCGCACGAGCCCGCGCCCGAATAGATCTGCGCGATCTCGACCGCGGAGATCGCCAGCGCGAGCGACGCCGTATAGAAAAACACGCTGCGCTGCCAGCGGAACAGCGCGGGCAGAAAAAAGCCCATCGGCGCAAAGGCCACCACATTGCCCGCGAGGTTCAATACCGTAAGCCGCAGGGAAATGTTACCGTAGCCGTAGGCCAGCAAATAATTGCGGATCGTGCGCAGCGGCTCCAAATTAACCGCTGAAAACGTGGGATCGGGCGCAAAACCGCGCCCAAACGCATTGTCGAAAAACAGCACGTTCAAAAGTACCCATAAGTAGTACCAGAATAGGATAAGCCAAAAATCGTGCCTGCGCTTTTGCCGCGCCGCGCGCGGCACGCCGCAGAAAAAGGCGAGCGCGAGCGGCAGGGCGAAAGCGGCGGCAAACGCGAGCTTCCACTCCGGGCCGACCACGTACCGGGGGGAAAGCTCCACGTAAAGATTCAGGCAGAACACCGCGGCGGCAACCACCGCCGCGAGCCTGCGGATCAGTGTTCTCAATCAGGCGCACCTCTCAAAGCTGCTCGGCGGCGTCCAGCCACAGCTTCGCGCTGGCGTCCGACGGCATGCGCCAATCGCCGCGCGGGGACAGGGCGACCGTGCCGACCTTAGGGCCGTCCGGCAGACAGGAGCGCTTGAATTGCTGGGTGAAAAAGCGGCGCAGGAAGGTAATGAGCCACTTTTTAATCGTTTCGCGGTCATATTCGCCGTCAAAGGCCTTCAGCGCCGCGCGGAAAATTTTAGCCGGCGGGTAGCCGAAGCGCAGCATATAATACAGGAAGAAATCGTGCAGTTCGTACGGGCCGACAAGGTCCTCGGTCTTTTGGCTGATCTCGCCGTCCTTGGGCGGCAGCAATTCGGGGGATACGGGGGTATCCAGCACGTCGCGCAGCACCTCGCCCAGCGTGCCCTCGGCGCGGTCGGCCTCGTAAGCGACCAGATAGCGCACCAGCGTTTTGGGGATGGAGGCGTTGACGCCGTACATGCTCATGTGGTCGCCATTATAGGTGGCCCAGCCAAGCGCGAGTTCGGACAGGTCGCCCGTGCCAACCACCATGCCGCCGTTCTTGTTGGCAAGGTTCATCAAGACCAGCGTGCGCATACGCGCCTGCGCGTTTTCAAAGGTTACGGTCAGGTCGTCCTTGGACTGGCCGATATCGGCAAAGTGCTGATCGACCGCCGCTTTGATATCGACGGTCTGTAGGGTCACGCCGTAAGCTTCCGCCAGCTTTTCCGCGTTGCCGCGGGTGCGCTGGGTCGTGCCGAAGCAGGGCATGGTGACCGCGAGAATGCCCGACCGGTCGAGTCCGAGCCGGTCGAACGCATGCGCCGCAACGATCAGGGCGAGCGTTGAATCCAGCCCGCCGGACAGGCCGACAACGGCGGTTTTGCTGCCGGTATGGT
This sequence comes from Butyricicoccus faecihominis, assembly GCF_024462775.1. Classification (GTDB taxonomy): domain Bacteria; phylum Bacillota; class Clostridia; order Oscillospirales; family Butyricicoccaceae; genus Agathobaculum; species Agathobaculum faecihominis_A. The sequence continues at coordinate 48,654 of NZ_JANGCE010000024.1, read as the reverse complement.
GCAGCCGCGTGGCAAGGCCGACCGCCTGTATGGTCAAGATTTCCTCACAGCGCTCGGCGCGCACGGCGTCATTCTGCGGCACGAACGGGGTGCGCGGGAACCAGCGGTTCCGCAGGTCGCAGGTGGTCCGCGGCAGAGAAAACCGCTGGCGGCGGCAGGCCTGCCCCTCGCTCCGGGGGCTAAAGCTGCCCATGCGGCGGCGTTCGTGCTGCAAGCGGTCCAAATCCAGATCGGCATATACCACGCCGCCCTCAAAGCGGCGGCTTTCCGCGAGCAGCGCGCCGTTTTCCGCGATCAGGTCGTGCCCGGCAAAGACGAGATCCTGCGTCGATTCGCCAAAGCCCGCGTCCGCGTATACATAGGCGCACAGCAGGCGCGCGGACTGGCTCTTTACCAGCTCGCGGCGGTAAGCGGCCTTGCCGATCAGTTCATCCGAAGCGGACAGGTTGACGATGACCGTTGCGCCCAGCTGCGCCAGCGTGGTGGAGGGCGGCTGGGGCACCCAAAGGTCCTCGCAGATCTCAACGCCGAGGGTAAACGCGGGCAAGCCTTCGCAGCAGAACAGCTGGTCGCCGGTCAGGGCGACGTTTTTCTGCACGCGGCCGCTGGGAAAGCGCAGCTCGATATCGCCCGCGGGTAAAAAAGCGGCGTGGCCCGCCGTAAAGTGGCGGCCTTCGTAGAACTCGGCGTAATTGGGCAAATTGCGCTTGGGCACAAGGCCGAGCACCTCGTTGTGGTAGCAAACGGCGGCGACATTGAAGAGCCTGCCCTCCGCCATGAACGGCAGGCCGACGGCCACCAGCATGTCGAGCGCCTCCAACTGCTCTAAAACGGTTTGCAGCGCGTCCAGCGCGCCGTCCAGCAGGGTCTGGTGCCACAGCAGGTCGCCGCAGGTATAGCCGGTCAGGCACAGCTCGGGGAACACGCAGAGCTTCGCGCCTTTACCGGCGGCCTCGCGTGCCAGCTTTACAATTTCCAAGGCGTTATAGGGGCAGTCCGCCACGCGCAGCGCGGGCGTTGCCGCCGCCACCTTGATAAAACCATCTTCCATTCTGTGCCACTCCTCTTAAATTCCAGATAAAATTAGTATATCCCATTTTGGGGGGATTAGCAAGACCCGCGCTATGTGCGCGACCGTCTTTGGCGTACCCGTTTTTTCGGCAAAATCAGCCCGCTGGTCGGGCGCGTGATATGGTAAAATAGCGGGGAGAGAACGGGTAAACCACAGGTAAACCAACCGTTTCCCATACTAAACCGGCGGTCGGTTGAGAATCCGCCCCGGCGGGGATACAATAAAAACACGAATGACGAGGGCCAATGTCATTAAGTTAAGCTTTCCCGGTTGTCATTCTGAGGAACGTAGTGACGAAGAATCTCGCGCGAACGCGCGATTTTCGGTAAGGAACGCGCGTTCGCGCGAGATCCTTCGCTTCGCTCAGGAGGACGGATACAGGGGGGAACGCCTGCATGGAATGGCATGGATAACCAAGGAGGAACGCTGCATGCAAAAACAAACGCTGGGCAACATGATCGCATCCTTGCGCAAGGAACGCGGGATGACGCAGGCCGAACTGGCCGCCATCATGAATATCACCGATAAGGCCGTTTCCAAATGGGAGCGCGATCTGTCCTGTCCGGATATCGCTTCGTTGCCTAAGCTCGCGGAAACGCTTCAGGTATCGGTGGATGAGCTGATGCAGGTTCGCGAGCGGGGCGGCAGCGGCGCGGACAAGCAAAGCGCGCGGAACATCATCGGTCTGGTTTTCAAAGCGGTGACGCTCGCCATGGGCGTCGCGGTCGTGGTATTGTCACGGATGAAGGCGCTCGATACGAACGCCGGCTTTACGCTGCTGGGCATTGGCGTAGCTTGCGCGGGGATTTGTCTGTTGCAGAATAAGAGTGGCGCCGACAAATAAGACATAAGGATAAAAATAGGCCGCTGCGATCAGGCAGCGGCCTATTTTATGGATTACAATCAGATCGCGCGGACCGAGATCATGCCGTCGATCGCGCGGATCGCGGCGAGGGTCTCCTCGGTCGGCTGGACGGCTGCGTCCATGATGGTATAGGCGTATTCGCCCTTGGAGCGGTTGCCCATGTTTTCGATGTTGACGCCCTTGGAGGACATGGCGGACGAAATGGCGGTGATCATGTTGGGCACGTTTTTGTGGATCATGCAAATGCGGTAGCCGCCCTCGTACGGGACCTTGAGGTTCGGGAAGTTGACCGAATTGCGGATGGTGCCCTTTTCCAGATACTCCGCGATTTCCTTTGCGGCCATGATCGCGCAGTTGTCCTCGCTCTCGGGCGTGGAAGCGCCGAGGTGGGGCAGCACGATCGCGTTTTCCTGCTCCAAAATGCAGTCGGAAGCGAAGTCGGACACGTAGCACGCGACCTTGCCGGACTGGAGCGCATCGGCCATGGCCTGCTCGTCGACCAATTCGCCGCGGGCAAGGTTGATCACGCGCACGCCGTCCTTGGCTTTCGCAAGGGTCTCCGCGCAGACGATATTCTTGGTATCCGGCAGCAGCGGCACGTGTACGGTGATATAATCGCAGTTCGCAAAGATCTGATCCAGATCGGTGATGTGCTTGACCGCGCGGGACAGCTTTAACGCGCCGTCCACGGACAGGAAGGGATCGTAGCCCCAAACGTCCATATCGAGGCCGATGGCGGCGTTCGCCACCTTGACGCCGATCGCGCCGAGGCCGATCACGCCAAGGCGCTTGCCCGCGATTTCGGGCCCGGCATAGGTCGCCTTGCCCTTCTCGGCAGCGGGGCCGATATCCGGCGTGCCCTTCAGCGAGCGCACCCAGTTCGCGCCCTGCACGATTTTACGGGAGGCGAGCAGCATCGCGCAGATGACCAGCTCCTTGACGGCGTTGGCGTTCGCGCCCGGCGTATTGAATACGACGATGCCCTCTTCCGAGCAGCGGTCGATCGGGATGTTGTTGACGCCCGCACCCGCGCGCGCAATGCACTTGAGGTTTTTCGGGAATTCAACGTCGTGCAGCTTGGCCGAACGGACCAGCACGGCGTCGTAATCGCTAAAATCCTCGGAGCAGGCGTACTTGGCGGCGTCGAGGTCGTCCAGACCGACCTTGGAAATCTTATTATACAGCTTTACATTATACATGTTGGCGTATGTCCTCCCTTACTTATTGGCGGCTTCAAATTTTTTCATGAAGTCGATCAGCGTCTGTACGCCCTCGAGCGGCATGGCGTTGTAGATCGAGGCGCGCATACCGCCTACCGAGCGGTGGCCCTTGAGGTTCGACATGCCCGCGGCGGCGGATTCCTTGGCGAACTTGGCGTCGAGCTCGTCGTTTCCGGTGCGGAAGGTGACGTTCATGCGGCTGCGGCTGTCCTTCGCGGCAACGGCCTGATAAAAATCGGTCGAATCGAGGTAATCGTACAGCAGGCTGCTCTTTTCTTCGGCGCGGCGGGCCATTTCGGTCAGGCCGCCGAGGGATTCCACCCACTCAAGCACCAGACCGAGCACATAGATGGCATAGGTCGGGGGCGTGTTGTACATGCTTTCCTTGTCGGCCATCAGCTTCCAGTCCAGCATGGCCGGGTACTTTTCCTTGGGGTAGGAGCCGAGCAGGTCGTCGCGTACGATCACGACGGTCAGGCCGGCGGGGCCCATGTTCTTCTGCGCGCCGGCGTAAATAACGCCATATTTGGAAACGTCGACCGGCTTGGACAGGATGTTGGACGACATATCCGCCACGAGCGGAACATTTTCGGGCGTTTCGGGGTCATAAGAGTATTCGGTGCCATAGATGGTGTTGTTGGCGCAGATGTAGAAATAGTCCGCGTCCGCGTTCAGGTCAAGCTCGTTCTGCGCGGGCACGTGGTCGAAATTGGTTTTCTTGGAAGAATACGCAACATGGATATCGCCGAACTTCACGGCTTCCTTGTACGCGTTGTTTGCAAAGTTACCGGTCACGGCGTAATCGGCCTTGCCGGTCTTCATCAGATTCATCGGGATGGCCGCGAACTGCGTGGTCGCGCCGCCTTGCAGGAACAGCACCTTGTAATTTTCCGGGATGTTCATGACACGGCGCAGCGCGGCCTCGGCGTCCTTGATGACGGCGTCATATACCTTGGAGCGGTGACTCATCTCCATGACAGACATGCCGGAGCCCTTGTAATTGAGCATTTCGGATGCCGCGCGTTCGAGCACGGGAACCGGCAGCATGGAGGGGCCTGCGGAAAAGTTGAAAATACGATTGTCAGCCATAGGTTAGTTACCTGCCTTTCAAAATTCAAAACATGGCGATCGAATAACGAGCGCAATAATTATTATAATATACACCCCCATGATTTACTACGTGAAATTAAACCAAAATTCCGTCTGAAAAAGACGAATGTGTGCACATTATGGACAGTTTGCAAGCCTATGCCACGGCGTGGTATAATAATTAGGAATTAGTAATGAGTAATTAATAATTGCGCGGCAAGTGTGAAGCGTGGAGGAAGTCGCGCGGCCTTGCACAATAATTACTAATTACTAACTACTAATTACTAATTCCCATAAAGGGGGTTTCGCAATGCAGACGCATAAGCGCACCCTGCGCCGGCCGCGCGGGCAGATGAGCAAGATCAACCGGCTTTTGCCGTTTACCACCGCGCCGCTCTACCACGCCCTACAGCTGATGGCCACGGGCGACGCGGCGCGCTTTCACATGCCCGGACACAAGGGCGAGCCTGTGTTCACCACCTATGCCGACCTGTTTGCGATCGACTTTACCGAGACCTACGGCACCGGCAACCTATATTTGGGCGAAGGCCCCATTCGGGACGCGGAGGTAGCCGCCGCATGTTATTTTGAGGCAGGGGACTGCTTTTTCCTGACCGGCGGCTCGACGCAGGGCGTGCTGGCCATGCTGGCCACCGCCGCCGGGGCGGGCGGCAGCGTGCTGCTTGACCGGGGCTGTCATAAATCGGTTTGCACAGCCTGTGCGCTGCTTGATCTAACGCCCTATTTTTTCTCTTCCGAGCTGATCGAGCCGTTTGCCGTGCCCGGCGCGCTCGATATCGCCGAGGCGGAACGGCAGTTGATCGCCCACCCGGAGATCCGCGCGGTGATGCTCACCTCACCAACCTATTACGGCGTTCGCCGCGATATCCCTGCTTTTGCCGACCTATGCGCGGCTTACGGCAAAAAACTGCTGGTCGACGCGGCGCACGGCGCGCATTTTCCGGCGGTCGGCCTGCCCACGCCGATTGCGGAGGGCGCCGATCTGGCGGTGCTGTCCATTCATAAAACGCTGCCCTGTCTGGGGCAGGGCGCTGCATTGCTCATGGGCGACCGGATCGACCGGCGCGGCCTGCGCGAAAACACCGCGCTGTTCGGCACGTCGAGCCCGTCCTATCCCATTTTGTCTTCGATCGATCTGGCGCGCGCCTACGTCGAGGGCCCCGGCCATATCGCCTACCTGCGCGCGGCCACGGCCTGCGAGGAGCTGCGCCGCTTTGTCGATGCGCGCACGCGCTTTTCGGCCTTGGGCACGGGCGATTTCCCCGATTTGGATCCCTGCCGGCTGACCGTGAGCACCGCGGGCACCGATATGACCGGACAGACGCTTTCGGACACCCTTTGGAGCGAGTTCGGCGTCGCCTGCGAGATGGCGGACGAGCGAAACGCCGTGTTTATCCTGACCTGCTCGGATACCGGCTCTTCGCTGCGGCGGCTGCGGCGCGCGCTGCGAAAGATCAGCCGCCGGGCGCAAAAGGGAGAAGTGCCGCATCCGGCCGCGCCGTTTCCGCCCGCCGAGCGGGTGCTGTCGGTGCGGCAGGCGCATTTTTCCCACCACGGCCGCGTGCCGGTCGAGACTGCCGCGGGTATGGTCTGCGCCCGCCCGGTAACGCCCTATCCGCCGGGAATCCCGCTGCTTTGGCCGGGCGAGAAAATCACCGACTCGCACATTGAATTGTTGCAAGAAAGATGGTACAATAAAGTAGACGACATTTATGTAGTAATAACAGACTGAATGAAACCTGTTTGGGAGGTAACCGTTATGAAAATGGTACTTGCGATCATCAATTACGACGACGCGCAGGACGTAATAAACAATTTGATGAAGGCCGGCTTTTCCATCACCAAGCTGGCGACGACCGGCGGCTTTCTCAAGGCCGGCAACGTCACCATCCTGATTGGTCTGGACGAGGATAAGCTCGACGCGGCGTTTGACATCATCCGCGAGCATTCCTCTTCCCGCAAGCAGATCATCCCGACCACGGCGGAGCTGGGCATGGGCTTTTTCCCGTCCACCCCGGTGCAGGTCGAGGTCGGCGGCGCGACCGTGTTCGTGCTGAACGTGGAGCGCTTTGAAAAGCTGTGATCTCGCTTGACGCGCTGTCCGGCAACGAAGCGCTGAAGGCGAGCCTGCGGCACGCGCTTGCCGGCCGCTTTCCGCAGACCGTGCTGCTCACCGGCGAAAATGGCGAAGCGCTTTTGTCGCTTGCCCGCGCGCTGGCCGCAGCCCTGTTTTGCGAGGGCGACGGACAGCGCCCCTGCGGCGTTTGCGTGCCCTGCCGCAAGGTGGCAAGCGACGTGCACCCCGACTTGACCGTTGTCGACGAGGGGGACGACGAGCTCAAAGTTGAGCTTGCCCGCCGCTTAAAGGCGGAAAACGCCATCGTGCCGAATGATGGAGAGCGCCGCGTGACGGTCATCTGCCACGCGCACCGCTTGAATCCCGCCGCGCAGAACGCGCTGCTCAAGCTGCTGGAGGAGCCGCCCGCCTACGCTTTTTTTCTGCTGCTCTCTGAACAGCCGGACGCGCTTTTGGAAACCGTGCGCAGCCGCTGCGTGACCTTTTCGCTTGAGCCGGACGGCGGCGCGCTGCCCGAAGCGGAAGCAGCCGATCTGATCGGCCCTTATTTCGCGGCCCTTGCCGAGGGGCGAGAGGAGCGGCTGATGGCCGCGGCGCTCGCCATGGAAAAAACGCCGCGCCGGGCGCTGGTCGCCCTGCTCGGGCTGATGCAGACCGCGCTGCGCGACGCGATCTTACGCGCCCATGGGCTGCAAACCGTACCGCTCGCGCCCGGCCTTGCCGCCGAAACGGATAAGCTTTCGCGCGCGATCGCCCCGGCAAGGCTGACGCGCTTGGCCGATTTCCTCTATGTTTTGCAGGACCGCGTGTCCCGCAACGCGGCCGCGGCGGCCGTTACCCTGTCGCTCACGAGCGACGCATTTCGCATTTGTTATCTTGAATGATCCCCGCTATCTAGGAGGAGCAAGTATTGACCAATATTATCGGAGTCCGTTTTAAACCAAACGGAAAAATGTATTATTTTGACCCGCAAGGCGTTCCCGTCGCCGCGGGGGAGGACGTTATCGTGGAGACCGCGCGCGGCCTGGAATTTGCAAAGGCCGTGCAGGGCAACACCGAGGTGCCCGATCAGAATATCGTCCAGCCGCTCAAGCGCATGGTGCGCGTCGCGACAGACGCCGACCGGCAAACGCTTGAGCGCAACCTGCGCCGCGCGGACGAGGCTTTTGTCATCTGCAAGCGTAAGATCGAGGAGCATGGGCTCGAAATGAACCTTGTCACGGTCGAGTGCACGTTTGACATGAGCAAGATGCTGTTTTATTTCACGGCCGATGGCCGCGTCGATTTCCGCGAGCTGGTCAAAGACCTCGCGGGTGTGTTCCGCACTCGGATTGAGCTGCGGCAGATCGGCGTGCGCGACGAAGCGAAGATGATTGGCGGCCTTGGCGCCTGCGGGCGCGAGCTGTGCTGTTCTTCCTATTTGGAGGAATTCCACCCGGTCTCGATCAATATGGCGAAGGAACAGAACCTTTCGCTCAACCCGGCCAAAATTTCCGGCACGTGCGGCAGGCTGATGTGCTGCCTGAAATATGAGCACGAAGCCTATGCCGAGCTGCAAAAGGTGACCCCGAAAAACGGCAGTATAGTTGATACGCCCGAGGGGCGCGGCCGCGTCATTTCCACCCAAATGCTGCGCGGCACCTGCCGCGTGCAGCTCGACGACGGCCCTGAGCATTCGCCGGAGCAGTTCCAGTGCACGGAATGCTGCATGGTACGTGGCGGCGGCTGTAAAAACCGTCCCTGCGCGGCGGCCCATGACGGGGCAGAGACGAAAAAGCCTGTGGAGCCCCGTCCCGCGCCCGCACCGGTCCGCGCACCGGAGCCGGAGGACGCAGCGCCGGAAGAGACTATGCCGGAAGGCGAACAGCCGCAGGCCGCCGATGGCGCGCCCCGCCGCAGAAGAAGACGCGGCGGCCGCCGCCGCAGCGGTAAAAAGCCCGGAGAGGGCGCAGGCTCCGCGCCGGCGGAGCAACCGGAATAAAGGGAAGCGAATGTGCTTTATCCCCATAAAACCAAAGAGGTGAAAGCTGTGAAAAGATTTTTGTCCGCCGTCCTTGCGGCAGCCATGCTGCTCGTATCGATCCCCGCCGCCTTTGCGGCAAGCGATATCGATAAGCACTGGTCCAGAACCTATATTACCGCGCTCAATAAGCAGGGCGTCATTAACCCGGCCTCTGATGGGACGTACAAGCCCGATCAGGCGATCATGCGCTGGGAATTCATGCGCTATATCAACCGGGCGTTCGGCTTTACGGAAAAAGCACAGATCAGCTTTACCGATGTAAAAAGTTCGGACACCTACTATTCCACCGTGCAGACCGCGGTGGAATACGGTTACATCAACGGCGTGGGCGATGATAAAATGGACCCGACCGGCACGCTGACGCGCGAGCAGGCCGCGACTATTTTGGGCCGTCTGCATAAGTACACGCCCACGGGCACCGCCGCCTCCATGTCGTTCACCGATAAGGCCAAGATCAGCAAATATGCGGTCAGCTATGTGGCCGAAGCGGTCGATAAGGGCTATATCAACGGCTATACGGACGGCTCGTTTATGCCGCAGCGCGCAGTAACGCGCGGCGAGATCGCCAAGATTCTTTATTTCTTCATGGGCTCCTCGCTGCACACGGCAAACGGCACGCTGACCGAGTCCGATTTTGCGGACGACACCAAGAATGTTTCCATCTCGGCCGCGGGCACTCTTTCGGACGCGACCGTGGAAGGCAACCTTTACATCACCGAAGGCGTGACGACCGGCACAGTCAACCTGCGCAACGTCAAGGTGGAAGGGGATATCATCGTTTCCGGCGGCGACGTCACGATGGACGGCGTATCCGCCGCCCGCATGGTCGTGAAAAATCCGCGCGGCATCACGCCGCAGATCACCTGCACGGGCAACACCAATATCGGCAAGACCGAGGTGCTTTCTTCCAGCACGCTGCGGGAGAGCGGGCTCGATGTGAGCGCGGGCGGCCTGTCCGACCTGACGCTCGACGGCGAAAACCTTTCGCTGACGCTGGACGCGCAGGTGTGGGACATCAATGTGGAAAAGCAGGCTTCCCTGCTCACGACTGGCAGCACCGAGATCAATACCTTGACCTGCAACGCCAAGACCGCCGTCACCGGCGGCGGCTCGATCCAGAAGGCGGTTCTGAACGCGTCCGGCTGCGAACTGCTGATGAAGCCCGGCAGCTATGAGCTGATGAGCGGCGTGACCGCGACGATCGCGGGCGAGTCGGTTTCTTCCTCGAACGGCGTTACGGTATCGCCGGGCACCTTCTCGTTCGATATCAACAATACCGATACGCTGGCGCACTCCTATGACTTTTCCTTTGGCGCGGACAAAAACGATTTGCAGCGCGTCGAGTGCGACGGCAAGACGCTTAGCCAAGGCACCGACTACAACCTGCTTACCGATAAGAACGGCATCCGCGTGTACAAGAAATACCTGACCACGCTCAAGGCCGGCACCTTTTCGATGGATCTGATCTTCCGCGACGGCAGCAAGGGCGCGATCCTGATCTCTACCGTGGACTCCGCGCTCACCGCGGTCAGTCCGTCCAAGATTACCTATGATAAGTATGATGGTTCGGCCAACCATACCGAGCTGTCCGTTACCGTTACGCTGCCCACGGGCACCACGCTGTCGAGCGTCAAGATTGGGAGCACCGTGCTGGAACGCGGTACCGATTATGTGTACGACGGCGCTAGCGGCCTTGTGACGTTCAAGCACGAGCTGCTGGATAAAAAGAATACCGGCTCGTATACGATCAGCTTTGTGCCCAGCCGCGGTGCGACGCACTCCTGCACGTTGGAGGTGACCGACACCTCGCCGGTCAACACGGTTTCGCCTGCCGAGGCGGATTTTGACGCGAACACCCAGTCGGGCGGCTATGCCGATCTGACCGTATCGCTCGTACCGGCGGACGACGCTGAACTCAAGTACATCCGCTGCAACGGCAAAACGCTGGAAGAGGATTGGCAGTACGTGGTGAACGGCTCCACGGTCAAGATCAACCGGTCGGCCGTTTCGGATTTCGCGGAGAATAACGCCAATTACGCCGATTTTACCTTTGTCATGACAAAGGGCAAAAATCCGACGCTGCGCGTCAACTTCGTCACCACCTTTGCGCTGACCGCGCAGGTCGTTGACGATTTGGGCCTGCCGATCGAAGGCGTGGTCGTTTCCTTTACGCCGACCGAGACCGAGAAGGGCACGCCCGCCCAGAACGCCACCACAGATAAGGACGGCAAGGCGACCGTTTATGTCAAGCGCGGTTCCTATACGCTGGCCGCTTCGGACAGCCGCTTTACCAACCCGATCAGCCAGACGCTGAGTGTTTCTTCGGGCCGTACCGTTAAGCTGACCGGTGAAATACTGGAAACGGTCGAGATAACGGTAACGGATACCACCGGCGCCAAGCTTTCGGGCGCGGTCGTCACCATCGGCGGTAAGAGCGTTACCACCGGTGCGGACGGTTTGGCCGCGTTTACCGTCAAGCGGGCCAACTATACCGCGCAGGTTACGTGCAGCGGCTACACCATGCAGACCTTGCCGCTAATCGTCAATGGCACGGTGCGCGAACGCGTAATTTTGAAGTAAACCATCAAATAAGAACCACCCTTGGAAAAATGTTCTTTCCAAGGGTGGTTTTTTTCGCATTATAAGAAAGAAATACATGCAAAGCGGTTGCATTTATAGCCTATCCGGTGCTATGTTGATTGAGCGGCGTATTGTGCTGGCCGACAATAGAGATGCATCGGAGGAATAAAATCATGTTAACGGAACAGATCGAAGCATACCTTGAGAAATTGGCGGCGGCGGAGCGAAGCGCCGCGACGCTCTCCAAATACCGGCGCGACCTGTGCAGCTTTGTGGCGTTCATGGGAGACCGGCAGCTGGACAAAACGGCGGTCGTCGCCTATAAGGAAACCCTGACCGCGAGATACGCGGCCTCCAGCGTCAATTCCATGCTGGCGGCGGTAAACGGCCTGCTGGCGTTTATGGAGCGGCACGACTGCCGCGTGCGGCCGCTCAAGACGCAGCGCAAAGCGTTTTTACCGCCCGACCGCGAGCTGACGCGAAAGGACTACCTGCGCCTGCTGTACGTTGCATCAGGTCGCCGGAACAGTAGGGTATACCTGCTGCTGCAAACGCTCGGGGCTACCGGCATTCGCATATCCGAACTTCGCTACATCACCGTGGAAGCGGCGCGCGCAGGGCGCGCCTCCGTTAGGCTCAAGGGTAAAACGCGCGTGGTATTCCTGCCCAGCAGCCTGTGCGGCGCGCTGCTGCGTTACGCGGAGAGCAAGCACTTAACGGGCGGCCCGGTGTTTATCACACGGTATGGCCTGCCGATGGATCGATCGAATATCTGGAACACGATGAAGCGTCTGTGCCGTTCGGCGGGCGTCGACCCGCATAAGGTGTTCCCGCACAACTTGCGTCACCTGTTTGCACGCACCTATTACGATACGGATCGCGATTTGGCGCATTTGGCCGATCTTCTCGGCCACAGCTCGGTCGATACCACCCGTATCTACACCGCGACCAGCGGCGAGGAACAGGAAAAACGCGTCAACGCGCTCGGTCTGGTGATAGAAAGGCGGGAACTGGAAAACAGAGAAAGGGAAACGGAACATTAAAACGGCGCGCCGAAGCGCGCCGTTGCAGTTTGTCAAAGAACCTCCACGCGCCGAAGCGCGCCGTTCAGGGGGAGTGTTGCGTTATTCGCTTAAAAGCATGCGGTCGTTTTCGATATTGAACTTTTCCAGCAGATCGCGTACGGAAAGGTTTTTCTTTTCCTCGCCCGCAATGTCCACGACGACGCGGCCGGCGTCCATCATGATCAGGCGGTTACCGTACTGGATGGCGTTTTTCATGTTGTGCGTGACCATTAAGGTGGTGAGCTGGTCGCGCGCGACGATCTCGTCGGTTAGCTGCAAGACCTTGTCGGCGGTCTTGGGGTCGAGCGCGGCGGTGTGTTCGTCCAGCAGCAGCAGGTCGGGCTTTTGCAGCGTCGCCATCAGCAGGGTCAGCGCTTGCCGCTGGCCGCCGGAGAGCAGGCCGACCTTGCTGGTCAAACGGTCCTCCAGACCAAGGCCCAGCGTAGCCAGTTTTTCACGATAAATTTCGCGCTCTGCGTTTGAAATGCCGCTGCCCAGACCGCGGCGTTTGCCGCGCCGGTAGGCGAGCGCCAGATTTTCTTCGATGCCCATGGTGGCCGCCGTGCCCATCATGGGGTCCTGAAACACACGGCCCAAATGGCGCGCGCGCTTGTGCTCGGGCAGGCCGGTGAGATTAAACCCGTTTAGGCGGATCAGTCCCTGATCGACCGGGAACACGCCCGCGATCAGGTTCAGGATGGTGGACTTGCCCGCGCCGTTGCCGCCGATCACCGTGACAAAATCACCGGGCTGGAGCGTCAGGTTCAGGCCGTCGATCGCCTTCTTTTCATTAATTGTACCTGCGTTAAAGGTTTTATGAATATTTTGCAGCTCAAGCATCGGTCTTGTCCCCCTTCTTTGCGGCCTTGCTGAAATATTTGCCCTTCCAGTAAGGGATAGCAAGGAATATCGCGACGACCAGCGCGGACAACAACTTCAAATCATCCGCGTTCAGGCCCAGCCACAGAACGATTTGAATGACCAGATAGTATATGATAGCGCCGAAAACGACACTGAGCAGTTTGAGAGCAAAGTTGCGAAATATTCTGCCAAAAATAACATCGCCGATAATAACGGCGGCTAGTCCAATTACGATCGCGCCTGTGCCCATTTTAACATCGGCAAAGCCAGAGTACTGAGCAAGCAAAGAACCTGCGAGCGCAACCAGACCGTTGGAGACCATCAGGCCAAATACCTTGTTGTGGTTAACATTAATGCCCTGTGCGCGGCTCATGTTGGGATTGGCGCCCGTAGCGCGGATTGAGCAGCCAAGCGCCGTGCCGAAGAACCAGTAAAGCAGTGCGATGATCACAACAACAAACACGGTTACCACCAGAATAGACTGGGTGATGTAGCGGAGCGACACGATCAGCGGATATTTATCAACGCTGATCGCCTTGTTTGCGGCCCCTAGGATCCGCAAATTAATCGAGTAAAGCGAAAGTTGGGTCAATATGCCGGCAAGAAGCGCGGGAATACCCATAAACGTGTGCAAAAGACCAGTGATACAGCCGGCAATCAGGCCGGCCAAAAATGCACCGAGCATAGCCGCCCATACGGGAAAGCCCGCGAACATAAGCATAATGCAGGTTGCGCCGCCCGTGGTGATCGAGCCGTCCACGGTCAGGTCGGCCACATCGAGCACCTTGTACGTAATGAATACGCCGATAGCCATGATGCCCCAGATCAGGCCCTGAGCAACCGCGCCCGGCAGTGCATTGAGCAGGTTGAGAACATTCACTTTCATTCCCCCAAACGGTATTGTTAAATGCGTACAGATATTTTAATTATAACGAAAAAGAGTGGAAAAGGGAAGCCCTTTTCCACTCTTTTTTCATTCGTCGGTAATTGAAGGGACCGCGGGGATCAGGCTTCTTCTGTGGGCTCGTAGCCGTCCGGAATGGTGATGCCCAACTCGTCGCAGATCGCCTTGTTATACTTTTTCGTAAAGGTAGGGCTGAATTTTACTTCCATAGTAGAGATATCAGCGCCATTTACGAGGATATCGTAGGCCATCTCACCGGTTACACGGCCCAGCTCGTCATAGCTGATCGACAGCGTAGCGACGCCGCAACCCTTGCAAATGCCTTCTTCGCCGGCGACGACCGGAACCTTGGCCGGAAGCGTGATGTTTTTGATGATCTCCGTATTGCCGGCAACCGTATTATCGGTCGGCACATAGATCACATCGCTGGCGCTTACCATATTCGTTGCGACCGAAGCGAGATCGTTCGAATCAGAGAACGTGTAAACGGTGCACGTGTAGCCCATTTCCTCCAGAATCGGCTGGATGACGCTGATCTGGTAGGCGGAGTTGGCTTCGCTCGAACAGTACAGTAAGCCGACATTCTTAGCGTCCGGGAACAGCTCGTGCAGCATAGCGGCCTGCTCGTCCAACGGAGCCAGGTCGGCGGTACCGGAGATGTTGCGGCCGCTGGTGCCCGTCCAGTCCATATCAAGGGCCGTGCCGTAATCCGTGATTGAGGTGCCGAGGATCGGGATCGTATCTGTCGCCGAGGCCGCCGCCGACAGCGCCGGAGACGCGTTGGCAAGGATCAGGTCCACGTTGGAGGATACAAACCCGTTGATAATGGTCGAGCAGGTCGGCACGTCGTTTGAAGCGTTTTTGTAATCGAACTTTACTTCATTGCCATCGGCCTGAGCCAGCTCGGTCAGCTTATCCTGAAAACCCTTGGTGGCGGCATCGAGCGCATCATGCTGCAAAAGCTGGCAAATACCGATGTTAAAGGATTTGCCGCCGGTCGTCTGCCCTTCGGCAGGGGGATTCGCGTCGTCAGCCTTCGGTTGGTCGCCGCCGGAGCCGCAGGCGGTGAGGCTGAGCGCCATGGCGCCGCACATCAGGGCAGCCAGAAATCTTTTCTTCATGTCAAAAACCCTTTCCTTGCAAAAATGCTTTGTGATCGAACCTTCCGGTTCTGACTTTTACATTTTAGCAGTTAAAAGGGAAAAGGTCAAGCGTACAGGAAATTTTTTTAGCGGCACCTTGCCCAAGAAACGGACGGTGAATTGTAAATAAACTATCAATCTTGCCGGGAAACGATTGACCCTTTTGCTTCGCTGTCGTACAATGATAAAAGGTTATAAATAGAATAGAATACCTGTATTCAGGAAAGTGGTGGTTTCGTCAATGAACATTTCCTTTTTCCTCAAGCCCAAGGGCGAGGTCTCGTACTTATTTGAGGACTGCACCGTGCGGCAGGCCATGACGGATATGCTGGAAAGCGGCTTTACCGCGATCCCCGTGATTGATCACAAGGGGCTATACGTGGGCACGATCAACGAAGGGGATTTCCTTCGCGCGGTCCTGCACTTTACCCCGGAGGAGCTCGACCAGATCACCGTCGGGCAGATCGAAAGGCGCGTATGCCACCGCACCGTCAGCATCGACGCGCGCATGGAGGATCTGGTCGATCTGGTGACCGAGCAGAACTTTGTACCCGTCGCGGATGGTCGCGGTATGTTCAGCGGTATCGTCACCCGGCACGATGTGCTGCAATATCTGCGCGGGCAGAAAAAGTAATCATCCAATACTTAGGGGGATAAAACAATGGGCAGATCAGGCGGAGGCGGCGGTGGCGGCCATTCCGGCGGCGGTTTTTCGGGCGGCGGACGCTCGGGGGGCTTTTCGGGCGGGGGCCGTTCCGGCGGTTTCTCTGGCGGGGGCCGTTCCGGCGGCGGCTTTGGCGGTGGTTTTTCCGGCGGCGGCCGATCGGGCGGCGGCAGGTCCACGGGCGGCCGCTCTACCGGCGGATACGGCGGCTTTGGCGGCATCCGTACAGGACCGATCTTTGTCAACAACTCCCGCCGCTATGAGGGCGGCGGTGGCGGCGGAGGAAACCAGAACAACAATGGCACCGGCGGCAACGGTTGTGGCCCCGGCTGCGGTACGGCGGTCGGCATTTTCATTGCGGTCATCGTGCTGTTCATGGTCATTGGATTTTTTATGCGCGGCACGGGTGGCGGCGGCAGTGATATCGCCAAAAGTACAGTCGCACGCGAACCGCTTCCTGCGGGCGCGGTGCAGGAGACCGGCTATTATACCGATGAAGCCGGGTGGATCAGAAACGGGCGCGAGCTGGAAAGCGGGATGAAGGCCTTCTATGAGAAGACCGGCATACAGCCCTATTTGTACATTCTGCCAGCCGATTCCGGCGCAACGGTCGCCAGCCTGACGGAGCGCTCTAAAAAACTATACGATGAGCTGTTCACCGATACGGCGCATTTCCTGCTCGTCTTCGCTGACGACGACAGGGGCTCGTACAACTGCGGCTATACCATTGGCGCGCAGGCCAAATCTGTTTTGGACGATGAAGCCATCGGCATTCTGGCCGACTACATGGACCGCTACTATTATTCAGATATTCCGCAGGGCGATGAAGATCGCATGTTCAGCCTTGTTTTTGAAAAAACGGGCGAGCGCATCATGACCGTGCAGAAATCCCCGCTGCCGGTTGTGGCCGTGTGTCTGGCGGTGGTGATCGTGGCGGTGCTGCTGTACCTGTGGGGCAAGAAGATGCGCGAAGCGCGCGAGCGCGAGCAAAAGCGGGCCGAGGAGATCCTGAAAACGCCGCTCGAGAAGTTCGGCGATCAGGATATCGAGGATTTGGCTAAAAAATACGAGGATAAAAAGGACCCGTAAGGCATTCCAAGCGCCGTATTATGTATGCGGCATTCATGATATAAACCGAATGGAGGAAACAAAAAATGGGCATTTTAGAGCGTTTCACCGACATTATCAAGGCAAATATCAACGACCTTCTGGATAAGGCGGAGGACCCCGCCAAGATGATCGATCAGTACCTGCGCGACCTGACGGAAAATCTGGCCGAGGTCAAGCGGGAAACCGCGGGCGTGATGGCGGAGGAAGCGCGTACCCGCCGCATGGTAGAGGATAACGAGGTAGAGGTAAAGAAGTACGACGACCTTGCCCGCAAGGCGCTCGCCGCCGGGAATGAGGGCGATGCACGTACCTTCCTCGGCAAAAAGCAGCAGTTAGAGGGCAAATCGGCCAGCCTGAAGGCGACCTATGACGCCGCGCATGAAAACGCGCAGAAGATGCGCCAGATGCACGATAAGCTGGTGGGCGATATTGAAAACCTGAACGGCCGCCGCGAGATGATCAAGGCCAAGGTCGCGGTCGCCAAGACGCAGGAAAAGGTAAACGGTTTTGCCTCGTCGGCGGATAAGGCCGCGGGCGCCATGAACGCGTTTGACCGTATGGAGCGCAAGGCCGATCAAATGCTCGATCAGGCCAACGCGATGAGCGAACTGAACCAAAAGCCGGTGGACGAAGCCGCCGCGCTCGAGGCAAAATACGCCGCCTCCGGCGCCTCCGCTTCGGTCGACGCGGAACTGGAAAAGCTCAAAAAGGATATGGGACTGTAAATCATAGTTGTAAAAAGCCGCTTCCGAGTGTTTCGGAAGCGGCTATTTCCTTTTATTCCTTGCAGCCGGCGCAGCCTTCACAGCCACCGCAGGCGGAAGCCGCTTCGGCGGCTTTTCGGTCCTCGTAGGCGCGGAGCGAGCCCTCGGTCATATGGCTCAGCGCGGCGATCCGCTCGTTCACCATATCCCACATGCAAAGCGGCAGGTGGTCGCGGTGCCCGCGGTGGACGGTCACGCACTCGAAACAGTTGCCGTGGTGCGGACACGCTTCCTTACAGGGACAGTGGTCGCCCGCCTCGCGCACCTGCTTTAAAAATTCGCGTTTGATTTTGAGTGCTTCCTCTTTAAAGCCTTGGCGGTCAAGTTCGTTTTGCTGAATCGCCAGCTCGTTGCCGTCAATTTGCATGGGAAATTCCTTCTTTCCGTCGGTTTTTGTCTTTTCAGCATAGCAAATAGGGTCGCTCTCGTCAAGCGCGGCGCGCCAAGGTTCGGGGCCGATGCGTTCATTTGTGTAAAATGACGAAAAACTGGTCATAATTTCTAACGGTTTGACGGTGAAAACCGTCTTGCATAAATGTGAACGGTTTGTTACAATAAAAACAACAAGTGAACAAGAATCCGAAAAGTCAGTTGGATTGTTACCGCTTCGGCGGGCAAAACCAAATTTCGCGAAACGATGGGCCTATCATAGGTGAATCGTATCCGCAGAAATTTGGTTCTTTTTATTTTTGGGCATATTCCTACGGTGCGTAGGACATACTCGTC
The DNA here is from genome assembly GCF_024462775.1 of Butyricicoccus faecihominis. Lineage (GTDB taxonomy): Bacteria > Bacillota > Clostridia > Oscillospirales > Butyricicoccaceae > Agathobaculum > Agathobaculum faecihominis_A. The sequence goes on along the minus strand of NZ_JANGCE010000024.1, from coordinate 30,472 downwards.
AGAAAAAGGGTGATGAAATGTTTGGTAAATTAAAGGAAAAATTGATGGGCGGCGCCGGTGGCGGCATGGTGATTGCTTCTCCGGTAAAGGGAAAGATCGTTCCGCTTTCCGACGTGGCCGACCCGACGTTCGCGCAGGGCATTCTGGGTCAGGGCGCGGCCGTTGTACCGGCTGAGGGCCGCATCACAGCGCCGGCGGACGGCACGATCGACGTGATGTTCGATACCGGCCACGCGGTCAGCATGACCACGGACGACGGGACCGAGGTGCTCATCCACGTGGGCCTCGACACCGTGCAGCTCAAGGGCGAACACTACAAGGCCTGCTGCAAGGCGGGCGACAAGGTCAAAACGGGCGATACGCTGATCGAATTTGACCCCGAGGCGATCAAAGCGGCAGGCTACGATATCGTAACGCCGGTCATTATCTGCAATTCGGATGCGTACAGTGCTGTGAAGGCGGCCGACCCGAGCCCCGTGGAAGCGGGCGCGCCGCTGCTGACGCTGAAAAAGTAAAATAACCGCGAGAAAGGAAATGAAACAATATGAAAACATTTGAGTACACGATCACCGACGAGCTGGGCATCCACGCGCGTCCGGCGGGGCTGCTGGTCAAGGAAGCGGCAAAGTTTGAATCCAAGATCATGATCGCATCCCCCAAGAAAGAAGTCGACGCGAAGCGCATCATGGGCGTGATGAGCATGGGCGCCAAGCAGGGCGACCTGATCCGCGTCACGGTCGAAGGGCCGGATGAGGAAGCCGCCGCCGATGCGATGGAGCTGTTCCTCAGAAAGAACCTGTAAAAAAGGTTTCAATCCGTTTGCGGGGCATCCGGAAACGGTGGAACGTCGGCGCGGGCGCCTATCGGCTAAGGCCGCCCCTGCCGCATACACATTGACCGAGCCGCCGGAGGGCGGTAAAAAAGAGGAGGGGAAATCCTTATGATGAAAAAATTGCAGAAGCTCGGCAAATCGCTGATGCTGCCTGTCGCGTGTCTGCCCGTTGCAGGCATTTTGATGGGCATTGGCTACGCTCTATCGCCGGGTACCATGCAGGGCGGCGATATCACGGGCGCTCTGGCCATGATTGGTCTGTTCCTGGTGAAAGCTGGCGGTGCGCTGATTGACAACATGCCGATCCTGTTCGCGATCGGTGTCGCGGTCGGCATGTCGGACGACCACGAAGGCACGTCGGCTCTGGCCGGTCTGGTTTCCTGGTTGATGATCCAGCAGCTGCTCAATCCGGCCTTTGTATCCATTATCAAGGGCGTGGAGGCGGACGCTGCGTTCTCCAAGGTCAACAACCAGTTTATCGGTATCGTTGCCGGTATCATCGGCGCGATGTGCTACAACAAGTTCAAATCCACCAAGCTGCCCGACGCGCTGTCGTTCTTCTCGGGCAAGCGCTGCGTCGCTATCGTCACGGCGGTCGTTTCGATCGTTGCGGCACTCGTTTTGTTCTTCGTCTGGCCGGTCGTTTACAACGCACTCGTTTGGGTCGGCGAAAGCATCATGGGTCTTGGCGCTGTCGGCGTTGGCATTTACACGTTCCTCAACCGTCTGCTCATTCCGGTCGGCCTGCACCACGCGCTCAACTCGGTCTTCTGGTTTGACGTTGCCGGTATCAACGATCTGGGCAACTTCTGGGCCGGCACCGGCGTAGCCGGACAGACCGGTATGTATATGACCGGCTTCTTCCCGTTCATGATGTTCGGCCTGCCCGCAGCCTGCTTGGCAATGTACCACACCGCCAAGCCGAACAAGAAAAAGATCGCTTACGGCCTGCTGTTCGCAGCCGCGATCTGCTCCTTCGTCTCCGGCGTTACCGAGCCGATCGAGTTCTCGTTCATGTTCCTCGCTCCCGGCCTGTATGTTGTGCATGCGCTGCTGGCCGGCATCTCCGGCGCGATCACCGTTATGTTCCCGGTTCGAGCGGGCTTCTCGTTCTCGGGCGGCGTTGTTGACTTGGTGCTCTCCTCGTTCACGCCTCTGGCGCAGAACACTTGGATGATCATCCCGATCGGCATCGTGGTCGCTATCGTCTACTACTTTGTGTTCCGCGTCGTTATCACCAAGTTCAACCTCAAGACCCCCGGCCGTGAGGATGACGATGATGAAGACGAGACCAAGGCTGTTCTGGCGAACAACGATTTCACCGCTGTTGCGGCGCAGATTCTCGAAGGCCTTGGCGGCAAGGACAATGTCGTAAGCCTCGACAACTGCATCACCCGCCTGCGCCTCGAAGTAAAGGATTACACCGCGGTCGATGAAAAGAAGATCAAGGCTGCCGGCGTAGCGGGCGTTATGCGTCCGTCCAAGACTTCGGTTCAGGTTATTGTAGGCACCAAGGTACAGTTCGTAGCCGACGAAATGGCCAAGATGCTTAAGTAAAAGTAGGAATGCTCCCTCACACGGGGGAGTGTGCGGAAGGCGGGCGGCGACGCTCGCCTTCCGCGTCATTATTTTTTAGAAATGGATGAGGTGTGGAATAATGAAGATCATTTGTGCAAAAGACTATAACGAACTCAGCCGCAAAGCGGCAAATGTCATCGCGGCGCAGGTCATTTTAAAGCCGAACTGCGTGCTCGGTCTGGCGACCGGCTCTTCGCCGATCGGCCTGTATGAAGAGCTGGTAAAAGGCTATCAGGCGGGCGATTTGGACTTTTCGGGCGTTACCACCTTTAATCTGGACGAGTACCGCGGCCTGACCGCCGACCACGACCAGAGCTATCACTACTTCATGCACAAGCACCTGTTCGATTCGATCAACGTACCGAAGGATCGCGTCCATGTGCCGGACGGCTCCGACCCGGACGCGGATAACGCCTGCGCTTCCTACGAAGCCGCGGTGCGCGCCGCCGGCGGCGTGGATTTACAGCTGCTGGGCATGGGTCTGAACGGCCACATCGGCTTTAACGAACCGGCCGACGAATTCCCGAAGGACACCCACTGTGTCGATCTGACGGAATCCACCATTGAAGCCAACAAGCGGTTCTTTGCCTCCGCGGACGATGTGCCGCGTCAGGCTTACACGATGGGCATCGGCACCATCATGGCGGCGCGTAAGGTCCTGATCATCGTTTCGGGCGAAAACAAGGCGGATATCGTGCGCGAAGCGTTCTTCGGCCCGGTCACGCCCCGCGTGCCCGCATCCATTCTCCAGCTGCACCCGGACGTCGTCGCGGTCGTGGACGAAGCGGCGCTGGCCAAATGCCGCGATCTGCTCTAAGAGGAATGAAGGAGTCATCCGCATGGAATTTAAAAATCTGAAAGTTTTTCAGCCGGACGGAACGTTCGTACACGGCGGCCTGAGTATTTCCGGCGATCGGATCGCGTCCGGCGAGCCTTCGGCCGAAGCCGCCGATATGGACGGCCTGACCGCGATCCCCGGCTTAGTGGACGTTCATTTCCACGGCTGTGTCGGCTATGACTTCTGCGACGGCACGTACGAGGCGATCTCCGCCATCGCGCGCTATCAGGCGCAGAACGGCGTGGCGGCGATCTGCCCGGCAACCATGACCTATCCGGAGGAAAAGCTGGCCGGCATTGCCGAAGCCGCCGCGACCTATCGGGTCGAGGCGCAGGACGCGGCGCTGGTCGGCATCAATATGGAGGGTCCGTTTATTTCGGAGGCAAAAAAAGGCGCGCAAAACGCGGCCTACCTGCACGAACCGGACGCGGAAATGTTCCGCCGCCTGCAAAAGAAGGCGAACGGTCTGTTCAAGCTGTGCGATCTTGCGCCGGAGATTCCGCACGCGATGGAAACGATCGAGGCGCTCGCGTCTGAGGTTCGCTTGTCCATCGCGCACACCGAAGCGGATTATGAAACGACCTCCGAAGCGTTTCGCCTTGGCGCGCGGCAGGTAACGCACTTGTGGAACGCCATGCCGCCCTTTTCACACCGCGCGCCCGGCGTAATCGGCGCGGCGGCGGACAACGACGCGGTCGCGGTTGAACTGATCGCGGACGGCGTGCATGTGCACCCGTCGGTCGTTCGGCAAACGTTCAAGATGTTCGCGGGCCGGGTCATTCTGATTTCAGACAGCATGATGGCCACCGGTCTGGAGGACGGCGAATATTCGCTTGGCGGGCAGGCGGTCACGGTGCGGGGCAACCTTGCCACCCTGCACGACGGTACCATCGCCGGTTCGGCCACCAATTTGCTAAACTGTGTACGCAGTGCGGTAAAGATGGGCATTCCGCTCGGCGAAGCCGTGCGTTCGGCGGCCCTCAACCCGGCCAGAGCCATCGGCGTAGAGCACGATTATGGCTCGCTGGAACCCGGGCGGCTTGCCAACGTCGTCTTTTTAGACGATGAATTGAACGTGCATTCGATCATGCTGCGCGGACAACTGCTATAGAACAATTTTGAGGGCGCCGCTCTGAACTGCCCCCCTGTCTACTTGACAGGGGCAGTTCACCTGCGGCGCCCTCTTGCCTTTCGTTTTCCTCTCTTGACCGGCGGCACGCGGTTGTGATACGATAAATTCATTAAGAAGGATGGGAGGGCGCCCTGTGATCCAATGCTTTGTCAAAAAGGAATACGAGCCGGTATTCGGGCTCCCGGGCATGCCGCGTTTGTTTAGTGTCAGCCGGACGGAAGCCGAGGCCAGCGTCCACCCGCGCGTCATGCACGCGCATAAGGATTTGGTCGAGGTCGTGCTGATCTGCGGCGGCGAAAGCGTTTACTCGGTCGGCGGCGTCGCGTACGAAGCGCGGCGGGGCGACCTATTCATTTATAACAGCGGCGTGGTGCACGACGAACGCTCCGGGCCGGATGCAAAGATCGCAAGCTACAGCCTAGCGTTCGGCGGCCTCGCGGTGCCCGGCCTGCGCGAAAACGCGCTGACAAGGGATGACGCTTCGCCCGTCTACCGCTTGACCGAGGCGCAAACCGTGCGGCTGGAACGGCTGTACGCTTTGCTGTTTGACGAACTCAAGGCCGGGAACGAGGACGGCAGCCATCACCTGCTCATGGCGCTTTTATCCGTTGTGCGGCAGTATCTCGGCGGCGAGAACGCGGGGCGCACGGCGGATGAAAACGCGCTGTCCCGCCGCATCAAGGATTATATCGACGCGCACTTCGCGGAGGATTTTTCTCTGCAAGCGCTGGCGGACAGCCTGCGCGTCAGCCCATATTACTTATCGCATGTGTTCAAGCAGGTCACCGGCTACTCGCCGCTGCAATATGTATTGCGCCGCCGCGTGGGCGAAGCGCAGACCCTGCTCATTACCACCGATCTGCCCGTCACGCGCATTGCCGCGGTCGTCGGGTATGACAACCCCAGCCACTTCAACGCTCAGTTTTCCAAGGCGGTCGGCATGTCGCCGCGCACCTTCCGCCGGGAGTATGTGGTGCATGAATCGCAAGATTAAGGAAGTTTATGAAATAGCGCCGCCGGAGACGGGTGTTCCAGCGGCGCTATTTTTCTATCAAAAAGCAAGAATGCTCTATTTTTTTCGCCTGTGCGGCAGTACAATAAAGACAAGTTAAGGGGCTGGGAGAGAGGCCCCGGAGAGAGAACGAGAGTTTAAAGGAGAATGCATGATGAAAACAGTAAAGATTGGTTCGGTCGGTCTGGGTCGCCTGGGTTATGAGCACGCCTGCAACCTTGCCACACAGGTGCCGGGCTGCGAGCTCGCCGCAATTTGCGATGCCGATGAAAAGCGCGTAAAGGAAGTGGCCGAGGAGCTGGGCGTTGCGAATACTTATACCGATTTTGAAGAGATGTGCAAGAACCCGGAGCTGGACGCCGTCGCGATCGTCACCCCCTCCTTCCTGCACACCCAGCAGATCGAGACCGCAATGAAGTACGGCAAGCATGTATTCTGCGAAAAGCCGCTCGGCACCGACGTAGCGCAGTGCAAGGATGCGGAGAAGGTTGTCGCCGCCCATCCCGACCTGATCTTCCAGCTCGGCTTCATGCGCCGCTTTGATAAGTCCTACGCGGACGCCAAGCGCCGTATCGATAACGGCGACATCGGCAAGGTCGTGCTGGTTCGTTCCTACACGCAGGACCCCCGCTCCACGATCGAATCCACGCTTAAGTTCGCGCCGCACTCCGGCGGCCAGTATCTGGATATGTGCGTGCATGATATCGATCTGATCCGTTGGTTCACCGGCTCGGACATCAAGAACGTATGGGCGATCGGCAGCGTGTTCGAATTCGACCTTTACAAGGAACTGAACGACGCGGACAACGCCTGCGCCACCGTACAGTGCGATAACGGCGCAATGGGCTTTATGTTCACCAACCGCACCCACGCCGCCGGCTCCAACGTGGAGACCGAGATCATCGGCACCAAGGGCACGCTGCGCATTGCGAACGTCGGCGCGCAGAATCTGCTGAACATCGTCGACGAGCACGGCTCGCGCGAGGAGTACTACCCGGACTTCATGAGCCGCTGGCACGAGGCTTTCGTTGCCGAAATGACCGCGTTTGTCGGCCATGTCAAGAACGGCACCAAGCCCGCCGACCTGACCGTATACGACGGCACCGCCGTATCCGAAGCCGCCTACCGCTGCAAGGAATCCTTCGAGACCGGCAAGATGCTGCCGATCCGCTAAAAACTGTCGATCACATGGGAAAGCGCCCGGAACTTCGGTTCCGGGCGCTTTTCTTTTGGCGGGGGGGGGGGGGGGGGGGGGGGGGGGGGGCCGCTTTTCTTTTGGCGGCTCGCTTCGCTCGCCATAAAACGCGGCGGGCCGAGGCGTCCCGCCCTACATCCCAGCGGTTCGCACCGCCGCGAACAAGTGATTCCCACGTTCTCGGCGCGCCGAGAACGAAGCGTCAACCACTGTGGGCGCACCAAACAGGCCGGTTCGGCCGAGCGGAGCAACCCATCCACTGAATCCCTAGGCACCCGGTATGGCACGCAGCAACTCGCATGCAAAACAAAAAGGCGGCTTGCGCCGCCCCATACAAGAGTAAGGGAAAAGAATGGAGGTCAAGGGGGAAGGAAAAACCGGATGGTTGTTCCTTCCCCTTTGCCCCCGCGCCGGGCGGCGCGACGTTCCTTCGCGGCTGCTGCCGCGCATGATATTGCGAGCGTAGCGAGCCTCCAAAGAAACGTGCGTTCGCGCAATGTCAGCCGCTTCTGGTAAGGGGAAAACACGCACCTCTCGTAGGGCCGAGTGACCCCACTCGGCCGTCCGCGGCGTGAGGGAACGCAACCGTAGGCGGCTCGCTTCGCCCGCGATGAAATGCGCGGCGGATGCCGCATTTGTCACGGACAGTTAAAAATAAATTTTCCTTTGGAATGTATGCATTCCACGATTTACAGGTCGCTTGGTGTAGAATAGTAGTGCATTACATAGTGATACAATATAAGGAGGAAAAATCGATGGATTCCAAAGAAAAAGCGATTGAAAAGATCCTTGAAAAAATGAGAACTTTGCCTGAATGGATGCAGAAAGGAGTTTATTGGCTGATCGATAACATTGATCTGGCGGATGAAATGTGTAAGGGGGAAAAGCTATCGCAGGCGCAGATCGAGGAATACATCCAAACGGCGAAGGAACGGCGGGACTGTGTTCTATGGATCTTGACTCTGTATAAACAGCAAACAGACAAGGAAAAATAAAGCAAAACAGCCCGCTGCAAACGCAGCGGGCTGTTTTGCGGGCGAAGAGGGGGAAACTTTAGCCGATCATCTGGTTCACGTTCTTAGCCGCGTGCTGCATGGCGTGCTCGGCCTTGTGGGCCGTGTGCTGAACGCTGCGTCGGATCGAGGGGTTGAGCATCGCGCCTGCCGCTACCATCGAAACGACCGCGCCTGCCACCGCGCCGGTGGCAATGCCGGAAATAAAGGGAGAAACTCGCATATTCGTCTGCCGCCTTTCAAAAAATAGATTCACTTGGTGCTGCATATTCAGTTTGCCCGAATCGGCTGAGAATTTACGCGCCGCGGCGGAAGAACAAAAATTGCATAAACGGAGTGGAAAAATTAACAAAAAATGATCGCTTCACGGCATGGGGAAAGCCCGGCTGTGCAGCAGCCGGGCTCCCTTATGATGAAAATATGGATGGGATCGAATTTAATAATCGCCAAGGGAAAAACAGACGACGCTCAAATAATCGCTGACGCCCGGCACATCCAGACAAAGGCGCAAATACCGCTTATTTTCAAAAAACTGCCGCTGTAAGCTTTGCTGTAAATCAAATTGCTTGTTGATATCCTTTTTGCTGCCGTCCGGACACACAAGATAGACGGCGCCGGTGCAGCGGTCCACTGTTTGGAAAAAGCCCTTCAAATTGAAAATACTCAGATGAAACATAGCGCACCTCCGTTCCATAAAAAAGCGGCCACCCTAAGGTGACCGCGTCTGGCAGCGTATCGTCGATTGCCCTATCACCTTTGTTGATATCAGTATAGTGCAATCTTTTCTTTAAAAATATATTATTCCTGCCCAGTAATATCGTAATCCTGCCATTTGCGCCGATATTCCAGCGGCGTACAGCCAATGCTTTCGCGGAAGGTCTTGCCAAAATAGCTGCTGCTGCCAAGGCCGCAGGCGTGGCAGATCGCGGTGATCGATTCCCGGCTCCTTGCCAGCATGTGACACGCCTTTTGCAGGCGGTAGCTTTTCAGGTATTCCGCGGGCGTCATATGCAGGTACTGCTGAAAGGCGCGGAAACACTCGCGTTCGCTGACAAAGGCCGAGGCGGCGATTTGCGCAATGGGTAGTTTTTCTGAAAAATGCTCATGGATATAGATCATCATCACGCGCAGCTTTTCGTTGGTTTTATCATATTTCCCTTTTTCTTGGAGCAAAGGCTGCGCGAGCTCCAGCAACCGGCACCAGATTTCTGATAACGCCGCGCGCAGCTTGATCTCATAAGTGGGCTCCTCCGGTGCGATATCGAATGAATCTAGGATCATCTGGATCGTGCGCGCCTGTGCGGGGTCGTCCGCGGACAGGCGGATCAGTTCGACTTGCTGGGCGGTGATCAGCGGCGTGACAAATTTCTGCTCGATCCGGCAGCCCTGCTGACCGCCGATCAGCGAGGGATCAAAAATATGCAAGAGCTGAATGGTTTCATCCGGTCCGTCCTGCGGTCTGGTGGTATGGAGCACGTTGGAATTGAGAATGCCGCCCGAACCGGTGGGGAACACGGTCTTCCCTTTGGGCGTGAAGTATTCCACTGTGCCGCTTTTTACGTAGAACAGTTCGACCTCCTTGTGCCAATGCCAAGGCACGACTCGGCCAATGTACTTGTCCAGTTCGCAGTAGGAGGCGATATAGGGGAATTCCGCCGTGCGGCCCGGCAGATACTCTTCCTTATTTGCGTTTTTATATTGCAGGCTGTGTACGCTTTTCAAAGTGCGCCCTCCTAACCGTGTGTTAACTTATATTCAGTATAGTCTATTTCTCCTTGCGGGACAATAGGATTGCATATACAGTGTTTAGAAACCCGTCCTGCGGACTTGTCGGTGTATTTCACTATTTCTGGCACAAAAAACAAGATTGTTTTGTCGTTTCGGCTGTTTACAAAATCGCCCGCATAGGATATAATAACGATAACAATCCGCCTTTAAGGTGCAACCCGCGAGTTCGCCAAGGCAGAAAATCAGTGCGCGCCCGGTCTCTCTACAAAGGGATAGCTGGCGTTTTTGTGCGGCTTTCTGCTATTGGCAGAAAGCTTTTTTGCATTTTTAGGAAAGGGGGCGCAGCATGCCCGAACAAAAAGCTGTCATTATGGATGCCGACGGTGTGCGCCGGGCGCTCACACGCATTGCCTACGAGATCGTGGAGAAAAATCGCGGCACGGAAGGCGTGCTGCTCGCCGGCGTGCGCACGCGGGGCGTTTATCTGGCCCGCCGTATCGCCGACAAGCTGCGCGAGGTAGAGGGCGCCGCACCGCCCGTGATCGAGCTGGACGTGACCCCGTGGCGGGACGACAAGCCCCGCCGCGACCTGCCCCTGCCCGAGCCGGACCGCCGGGTCGAGAACGCGACCGTCATCATCGTGGACGATGTGCTCTATACGGGCCGCACGGTGCGCGCCGCGATCGAGGCCGTGTCCTATCTGGGCCGCGCGGGCCGCATCCAGCTCGCCGTATTGATCGATAGGGGACACCGCGAAATCCCCATCCGGCCCGACTATATCGGCAAAAACCTGCCCACGGCCAAGGAAGAACGCGTCCGCGTGCGCGTCACCGAGGTCGATGGGGAGGATATCGTCACCATTCTGTAAGCCTATCAACCGCTGGAAAAGGAGTGCAGCACATGTCTATTGAAACTTTGGTAGAGAAGATCAAAGAAAAAGGCAACCCCACCGTCGCCGGGCTGGACGCCCGTCTCGAGTACATCCCGCCGCATATCTCGAGCCGCAATATGATGCTGCACGGCGAGACCCTGCGCGCCGCCGCCGAAAGCGTCGTCGCTTTTAACTGCGGCCTGATCGACGCGCTGTGCGACATCGTTCCCGCCGTCAAGCCGCAGGCCGCTTATTATGAGCTGCTCGGCTCCTACGGCGCGATGGCGCTGAAGGAGACCATCGACTACGCGCACGCCAAGGGCATGTACGTGATCGGCGATATCAAGCGAAACGATATCGGCGCGACGGCCACGGCCTACGCCGAAGCTTATTTGGGCAAGACCCGCGTGGGCGATACCGAGATCGCGCCGTACGGCTGCGATTCGGCCACGGTAAACGGCTACCTCGGCACGGACGGCATCGAGCCGTTCCTCAAGGAGTGCCGCGAGCGGGAAAAGAGCCTGTTCATTCTGGTCAAGACCTCGAACCCTTCCTCCGGCGAGCTGCAAAACCGCGATATGGAGGGCAGGCCGCTTTACGCGCGCATGGCTGAAATGGTGGCCAAGTGGGGCGAAGGTTTGGTTGCCCCCTGCGGTTACAGCCAGATCGGCGCGGTGGTCGGCGCGACCTACCCGGAGGAGCAGAAGATCGTTCGCGAAACGCTGCCCAAGAGCTATTTCCTCGTGCCGGGCTACGGCGCGCAGGGCGCGACCGCGAAGGACATTGCAAACGCCTTTAACGACGACGGCCTAGGCGCGATCGTCAATTCGTCGCGCGGCATCATGTGCGCGTGGAAAAAGACCGGAAACGGCGGCGACGATTACAAGGAAGCCGCCCGCGCCGAAGCGATCCGCATGCGCGATGAGATCGTCGCGGCAATCAAGTAAATTCCCATTTGCCTCTTTTTGTGGGGATGGCAGGAATCAGATAAAAAATAGGAGTGATTAGCACTTGAAAAAAGCGTTTTTACTGCTTGCCGACGGCACTTTGCTGGAAGGCACGAGCGTCGGTTACGAAGGCCAAAGCATTGGCGAGGTCGTATTCAACACCGGCATGGCGGGCTATCAGGAGGTTCTGACCGATCCTTCCTATTACGGCCAGATCGTCACCATGACCTATCCGATGATCGGCAACTACGGCATCAATTTTGAAGACTATGAATCCCGCAAAAGCTGGGTCTCCGGTTTTATCATGCGCGAGATCGCGGAGTATCCGTCCAACTGGCGCTGCAAGATGACGCTGGACGAATACCTAAAGGAGCAGAAGGTCGTCGGCCTGCAGGGCATCGATACCCGGCGGCTGACCCGCCTGCTGCGTTCGAGCGGCGTGATGAACGGCATCATCTACACGGAGGGCTTTGAGCCCTCCGAGCAGACGATCGCCGAAATGAAAGCCTATGTGGTAAAGGACGCGGTAAAAGCCGTCACCTGCGAGGATTCGACCGTTTACCCGGCCGAGGGCGAAACCAAGTACCGCATCGCCCTGTATGACTACGGCGTAAAGTATAACATCGAGCGCGAGCTGCAAAAGCGCGGCTGCGAAGTGACCACCATCCCGGCGCTCACCCCGGCGGAAGAGCTGGTCAAACAGGGCTTTGACGCGGTCATGCTCTCGAACGGCCCCGGCGACCCGGCGGAGAACGTTGATGTTGTCGAAAACCTTCGCCATCTGCTCGAAACCGGCCTGCCTGTTTTCGGCATCTGTCTGGGCCACCAGCTGTTGGCGCTCGCCATCGGCGCGAAGACGGAAAAGCTCAAGTACGGCCACCGCGGCGTCAACCATCCGGTAAAGGATATCGACCGCGACCGCACCTATATCACCTCGCAGAACCACGGCTACGCGGTCGTGGGTGAATCGGTCGACCCGGCGGTCGCCCGCGTGCGCTACGTCAACCTGAACGACGGCACGGTGGAAGGCATCGAGCATGTCGGCCGTCCGGTCTTCACCGTACAGTACCACCCCGAGGTATGCCCCGGGCCGATGGACACGAGCTATCTGTTCGATCTGTTCATCGAAAACATCGATCAAGCGAAAGGGGGCTGCCGCTAATGCCGCTGCGCAAGGATATTCATAAGGTAATGGTGCTGGGCTCCGGCCCGATCGTCATCGGTCAGGCGGCCGAGTTCGACTACGCGGGCACGCAGGCCTGCCGCGCGCTGCGCGAGGAAGGGCTGGAGGTCGTGCTCGTCAACTCCAACCCCGCAACCATCATGACCGACAAAGCCATGGCGGACAAGGTCTATATCGAACCCATGACCGTGGAAGCCGTGCAGGAGATCATCAAGAAGGAACGGCCGGACAGCCTGCTGCCCAATCTGGGCGGACAGACCGGTCTGAACCTTGCGATGGAGCTGTGCGAAAGCGGCTTCCTCGATAAAATGAACGTCAAGCTTTTGGGCGCCAAGCCGGATACCATCGCCAAGGCCGAGGACCGCCAGCTGTTCAAGGATACGATGGAGAAGATCGGCGAGCCGTGCATCGCCTCCAAGGTTGTGCACACGGTCGAGGACGCGGTGGATTTCACGCGCGAGATCGGCCTGCCCGTTATCATCCGCCCGGCGTATACGCTCGGCGGCACGGGCGGCGGCATCGCTTATAGCTGGGAGCAGCTGCGCGAGATCGCCGCGTCCGGCATCATGTATTCGCGTGTGGACGAAATTCTGGTCGAAAAGTGCATCTCCGGCTGGAAGGAAATCGAGTACGAGGTCATGCGCGACGCCAAGGGCAACGCCATTACCATTTGTAATATGGAAAACGTCGACCCGGTCGGCGTGCACACCGGCGACTCGGTCGTCGTCGCGCCCAGCCAGACGCTGTGTGACAAGGAATACCAGATGTTGCGCACCTCCGCGCTCAACATCATTACGGAGTTGGGCATCGAGGGCGGCTGCAACGTGCAGTACGCGCTGAACCCGGAATCGTTCGAGTACGCTGTGATCGAGGTCAATCCCCGCGTATCCCGTTCGTCCGCGCTCGCGTCCAAGGCCACCGGGTACCCGATCGCCAAGGTGACCGCCAAGATCGCGATCGGCTACGGTCTGGACGAGATCATGAACGCCGTTACCGGCAAGACCAAGGCCTGCTTCGAGCCGACGATCGACTATTGCGTGGTCAAGTTCCCGCGCTGGCCGTTTGATAAATTCGTTTACGCGGACAATACGCTCGGCACGCAGATGAAGGCCACCGGCGAGGTCATGGCGATCGACAATTCGTTCGAGGGCGCGATGATGAAGGCCGTGCGCGGCTGCGAGATCAAGATGAACAGCATGATCATGCCCCATCTGCGCGCGAAGAGCGACGCGGAGATTGAAAAGGGCGTCGCCACCACGGACGACCAGCGCCTGTTCCACATCTGCGAGGCGTTCCGCCGCGGCATTCTGTCCATCGAGGACGTGCACCGCATCACCACGATCGACACATGGTTCCTGCACAAGTTCTGGAACATCGTCGAAATGGAAAAGGCGATCGCCGCTGCCGATACGATCGATTCCGCGCTTTATCTGCGCGCCAAGAAGATGGGCTTCCTCGATAAGACGATCGAAGAGCTTTCCGGTAAGGATATTTCGGCTGTCAAGCGCCTGCCCGTTTACAAAACGGTAGACACCTGCGCCGCCGAGTTCGAGGCCGAGACCCCCTACTATTACTCCACCTATGATGAGGAGACCGAGGTAAAGCCCGCCACGGGCAAGAAAAAGGTGCTGGTTCTCGGCTCCGGCCCGATCCGTATCGGTCAGGGCATCGAATTTGACTACTGCTCGGTGCACGCGGTGTGGGCGCTGAAGGCGCTTGGCTGCGAGACCGTCATCATCAATAATAACCCGGAAACCGTATCCACCGACTTTGACACGGCCGACCGCCTGTATTTCGAGCCCCTGACGCCGGAGGACGTTACCGGCGTGGTGAACGCGGAAAAGCCGGATTACGCGATCGTGCAGTTCGGCGGACAGACGGCCATCAACCTTGCGGCGCATATCGAATCGCTCGGCGTACCGATCCTCGGCACGCCCGCGTGGTCGATCGATGCGGCGGAGGACCGTGAGAAGTTCGACGTGATCCTCGAAAACTGCGGCATCCCGCGCCCGGCGGGTCATACCGTCATGACCGAGGAAGAAGCGGTAAAGGCCGCGGATGAGCTGGGCTATCCGGTACTCGTCCGTCCCTCCTACGTGCTCGGCGGACAGGGCATGGAAATCGCGTACAAGGAAGAGGACGTGCGCGAATTCATGCAGGTCATCACCCGCAACAAGGTGGAAAATCCGGTGCTGGTCGATAAGTACATGATGGGCCGCGAGATCGAGGTCGACGCCATCTGCGACGGCGATGAGATCCTCATCCCCGGCATCATGGAGCATATGGAGCGCGCGGGCGTTCACTCGGGCGACTCGATCTCCGTTTATCCGTCCATCACCATAGAGCCCAAGCATAAGGAGACCATTATCCGCTATACCGAGGCGCTGGCCAAGTCGCTCGCGGTACTCGGTCTGGTCAATATCCAGTTCGTTCTGTATAACGACGAGGTCTACGTGATCGAGGTCAACCCGCGTTCCTCTCGTACCGTGCCGTATATCTCGAAGGTGACGGGCGTGCCCATGGTAGACCTTGCGACGCGCTGCATGTTCGGCGAAAAGCTGAAGGACATGGGCTGCGGCACCGGCCTGCACCCGGAAAGCGACCACTACGCCGTTAAGGTGCCGGTGTTCTCCTTCCAGAAGCTGCGCGATCTCGATACCCAGCTTGGGCCGGAAATGAAATCCACCGGCGAGGTGCTGGGCGTATCCACCTCGTTCCGCGAGGCGCTGCTCAAGGGCCTGATCGGCGCGAGCTTCCAGATGAAGAAGAAGGGCGCCGTGCTGATCTCGGTGCGCGATTCGGACAAGCAGGAAGCCATCCGCATCGGCGAACGTTTTGAAGCCCTTGGCTTTGAGATCTACGCGACGAGCGGCACCGCCAACGTGCTCAACCGCCACATGGTCGCGACCAACGCGGTGCGCAACGTGGACGAGCCCGGCCCGAACATCATCGATTTGATCGAATCGGGCAAGATCGACTATGTCATCGCATCCTCCGTCAAGGGCCGCCACCCGGAGCTTGGCTCGGTGCATATCCGCCGCACGGCGGTAGAGCGCGCCATTCCGTGTCTGACCAGCATTGACACGGCCTCCGCGCTGCTGCGCTGTCTGGAAGGCGACGTGAAGATCGAAAATTGCGAAATGGTGGACATCAACACCATTTAAGTCAAAAGAAAAACAGGAAGCAGGCAACGCTGCTTCCTGTTTTGGCATCCGGAAAAAGAAAGAGAGGCTTGCCATGAAAAGTCCGCTGAAACGGCTTGCCGCGATGCTGTGTATGGCGGCGGTCTGTACCGCGCTGGCATGCTTTTTGCCGGTACGGCATTTGCGGCTGCCGGAAAACAAACATTTGCTGGTAGATGTCCTTGTGGACCACTCGGACGAGTTCCGCCATGCGACGCTATATGACGAAGACCAAGCGGCATTGCTCGATCTAATCCGGCAGGCCGACCTGCGGTACACGCCGCCGGGCGTCGATGCGCAGACCTTTTCGCTGGAACAAGGGCCGTACATCGCGGTCATGATCAATCCGCTGACGGAACAAGGGGCGTCGGTGATGGTGAAGATCGGTTCGCCCGTTTTGGGCGCCGTGCAGGCGCGTGTCAAGCCGATGCATGGCATGCAGTATACAATCGTTGACCCCGAACCGATCATCGATAAAGTGATGCGCTTGCTCGAAAAAAACGGCGTGTCCGTTTAAATAAAAAGAACCGCCTTTGGCCCCGTCATACTGGGGCCAAAGGCGGCTTTTATTTGGGTCAATCAACCGCGATGCGTTTGAACATGCGGTAGTGGTTGCCGTTTTCGTTCCGGTATTCGCCGCGCTGCTCAAAATCATATTTATGGTAAAAGCCCTTGGCGCGTTCGTTGTGCACGGCCACATGGGCGACTAGGTATTCCTTGCCCAGCGCGCGGTACACGCTGATCGCCTGCCCAAGGATCTGCTGGGACAGGCCGCAGCCGCGGTACTGATCCTCGATGCAGAAGCCGCCGACAAGGCCGACGTTCGGCTCATCCTCATACGAGGTGTTCATATAAACGAGCGCCGCGATCTCGCCGTCTGGCAGCACGCCGAAGGTGACCGAACGCGGGGAGATGCGTTGCAATTCCTCGATATGCGACAGGATCTCGTCTGGATGCACGCCCAGATCGGTGCCGTAGGCGTTTTTGTGGATCTCGCGCATGAAGTGCACAATCTTTTCCGCGTCCGCTTTGTCCAGCGGATCGGCGCGGCGGAACCAGAGCTGAAGGGTGGTCGGTTGGCCCTTGTTGTTTGTCCAGCCGATGGAGGCGAAGGTGGAAAGCTCCGCCGGTAAATGGGAGGCGTCGTTCTGGTAAACGACGGAGACCGAATCCGGCCCGTCAAATTCCAGCTTGGCCACACAGGTATTGTCGCCCCAGCCGATCTCGACCATTTGTTCGGGCGCCAGGCCGTTTGCGATGGTAAGCGCGCCGCGAATAGCCGAGCCGTGCGTGACCACGGCGAAGGCTTGCCCTTCATGCTCGCGCACCAGTTCGCGCACGCCGCCGAGCATGCGCGCGCCCGCGTTTATGACACTTTCGCCGTGCGGCGGCGCGGCGTCCCACGGGCGGGTCTGCCACTCATGGTATTGCTCGGGCCAGAATACCGGCAGCTCGGCCCAAGTTAGGTCCTCCCAATCGCCCATATCGATCTCGCGCAGAATGGGCCGTATCTCCACCTGCATGCCCTTGGCGGCGGCGATCGCCTTTGCGGTTGTGCGGGCGCGGAACAGGTCGGACGCGTAGATCGCGTCCAGCGGTACTTCTTTGAAGCGCTCGGCAAGGTAGGGGAGCTGCTGATAGGCGCGCGGGGTGAGCAGGCTGTCATACTGGCCGTGGCAGCGGCGGTATACGTTGCCTTCGGCCTCGGCATGGCGCACAAGGTAAACGGTGGTCTTCATGCGTTCACCTCTACCGCGCCGGTCAATTCGCGTACAGAGCGCACGCCGTGCGCTTCCATCCATTCCTGCATCTCTTCCAGCACATGCACAGGGGCGAGGGGATCGGCGAACAGGGCGGTGCCCACGGCGATTGCGTCCGCGCCCGCCATGAGCATTTCCACCGCGTCACGCCCGGTGCGGATGCCGCCCATGCCGATGATCGGTACGGAGACCGCGCGGCGCACTTGATAGACCATACGCACCGCGATCGGGAACACCGCCGGGCCGGACAGGCCGCCCATCACGTTGGAGAGGATGGGCTTTTTCGTTTCGATGTCGATGCGCATGCCCAGCAGGGTATTGATTAGCGAAAGCGCGTCCGCGCCCGCGTCCACGGCGGCGCGCGCGATTTCGGCAATATCGGTCACGTTGGGACTGAGTTTGACGATCAGCGGCCTCTTTGCATGT
Organism: Butyricicoccus faecihominis; assembly: GCF_024462775.1. Classification (GTDB taxonomy): domain Bacteria; phylum Bacillota; class Clostridia; order Oscillospirales; family Butyricicoccaceae; genus Agathobaculum; species Agathobaculum faecihominis_A. Next base: position 12,775 of record NZ_JANGCE010000024.1, on the reverse strand, counting down.
TTTTTCGCCGCGGAAACGACCTCGGTCACCATATCGGTGCGCGTGCCAAAGGCCAGACCGCCGCATTTCACGTTCGGGCAGGAGATGTTCAGCTCGATCAAATCAATATCCGCTTCGGAAATGCGTTCCACGATCCCGGCGTACTCCTCCACCGTATTGCCTGATACGTTGGCGATGATCTTGGTATCATGCTGGCGCAAAAAGGGGATTTGCTCTTCGATAAAGCGGTCTACGCCGGGGTTTTGCAGGCCGACGCAGTTTAAAATGCCCATGGGCGTTTCCGCGATGCGGGGCGCGGGGTTTCCAAGCCGCTCGTGCGGGGTCAGGCCCTTTACGCCGATGCCGCCAAGCGCGGACAGGTCAAAGAATTCGCCGTACTCATGGCCGAAGCCAAAAGTGCCGGAGGCGGTGGTCACCGGGTTTTTCAGGGTAACGCCGCACAGGTCTACCGTCATATCCACCATTACCACTGCACCTCCTCTGCGTCAAATACCGGGCCGTCCTTGCAAACGTGGCCGTACCGGGTCTCGCCGTTTTCCGCGTTCAGCGCGCAGGCGCATACCAGACATGCGCCGATACCGCAGCCCATGCGCTCTTCCATGGATACCTGACAGGGCAGACCCGCTTGCTGCGCGATCGCGGCGATCGCTTTCAGCATCGGCTTGGGGCCGCAGGCGGCAATGCCCGTAAAACCCGCCGCCTGTTGCTTTAAAACGTCGGATACAAAGCCGTGTACGCCGTAGGAGCCATCGTCCGTGCAGACGGTGGCGGGGCAGGCAAAGTCCTCTTCAAGAATAACGGCGCTTTGCGAGCGGAAGCCTAAGATAGCGCTCGGTTTCGCGCCCGCGTTCTGGGCGCACTTTGTCGCGTACAGCATGGGCGGTACGCCGATGCCGCCGCCGATGAATACCGGCTTTGCGCCCAGCTTGGCAAGGTCGAACCCACGGCCGCGCGGGCCAAGCAGGTCGAGTTTGTCCTCCGCCTTGCGCTCGGACAGCCATTTGGTGCCTTCGCCCTTGACCTGAAACACAATGCGCAGGCGCGGTGCGTCGACATCGCAAATAGAGATCGGGCGGCGGAGGAAGTTGCCCTCGCCGCATAAAATATGAACGAATTGCCCGCATTTCGCGCGCGAAGCGATCTCGGGCGCGTGAATGACAAGCTGATACAAGCCATCGGCCAGACGCGAACACTGGGCGACGGTACCGACTTCCGGATTGGTCATAAAAAAGATTCCCCTTTCGGTGTAGCGCCATGTCATTTCCGGTTTGCGTGCCAATAACGGGCGGGCAAAGTCCGCCTTGCGGTTTCACGGAATGACAATACGGTATAGATATTTCTATTGTACAGGAAAATGGGCAAAAAGAAAAGACGCGCCGCAAAATCATTTGCAGCACGTCTTTTAAAAGCGGAAAAATTACTTGAGTTCGACCTTCGCGCCGGCAGCCTCGAGCTTCTCCTTGATCTCGTTGGCCTCTGCCTCAGCAGCGCCTTCCTTGATCGTCTGCGGAGCGGTGTCAACCTTCTCCTTCGCTTCCTTCAGGCCCAGACCGGTGATCTCGCGAACAACCTTGATAACGTTGATTTTCGAGGAACCAGCTTCAACCAGAACGACGTCGAAATCGGTCTTGGCTTCGGCAGCGGCAGCGCCGTCACCAGCACCTGCGCCGGCACCGGCAACAGCTACGGGCGTAGCGGAAACGCCAAATTCTTCTTCCAGAGCCTTAACCAGCTCGGAGAGCTCCATTACCTTGAGCTCTTTTACAGCTTCCATAATCTCAGCAACAGACATGGGATATACCTCCGTTTTGTTTTAAATTTATTTTTGTTTTCTGCTTATTCAGCAGCGGGTGCTTCCTCAGCGGAAGCTTCAGCAGCTACGGGAGCGGCTGCGGGGGCAAGCAGGTCGGAAACCTTCATATCCATGTTGCCATCGGCCTTCTTGACGATCGCGTCGCACGCGATAGCAAGCTGCATGATGGGATAGTTGAAGGAGTACAGCACCTGCGCGATCAGGACTTCCTTGCTCGGCATGCTTGCGAGCTTCTGTACCTCGGCTGCGTCAACAACGGCGCCATCGAGGAAACCGGCCTTGATCGTGAAGTTTTCGTGCTTCTTGGCGAAGTCGCCCAGAATCTTGGCGGGGGCGATCACGTCGTCCGTCGTCGAGATAGCCAAAGCGGACGTACCGTTCAGGTGCTCATCGAGCGCATCGAAACCGAGCTCCTTGGCGGCGAAGCGAATCAGGGTGTTCTTGATTACAGCATAATCAACGCCAGCGGCGCGCAGCTCACGGCGGAGCTTGGTGTCGTCCTCAACATTGATGCCCTTGTAGTCGACCAGAACGCCAGCGGGGGAATTCTTGATCTTTTCGACCAGGTTCGCAACCATTGCTTTCTTTTCTTCCAGAACCTTTGCATTCGGCATCTATATTCACCTCCTAAAAAATAAAAATACCCTCCCGGTGCAAAGACACAGGGAGGGTACACAGATAACATGATGATACAGTTCCGTGTTGACCTCGGCGGGCGGCGTAATCGCCTTTTAAGCCTTGCGGCTGCCAGCTGTCTCTGACCAAGCTCTTATATTATATAGAGTGGGGACGCGTTTGTCAAGTCAAAAACGAAAACTTTATGGAATAATTGCGAAACATAACAAAAAGCCTCTCTGATGGAAGAGAAGCTTTTTATAAATGCAAGAAAAAGTTCTGTGCAGGTGAAAAAAACGTGGTTTTAGATCACTTGCGGAGCTGCTCCGGTACTTCGGGCTGATAAAATTTTCCTTCACAAGGCATTTTGCTCATGAAAATGGCGAACATGCTGATCGTGGTGGCGGCGGACATCAGAAGCTGCTTTAGCCAAATTTTTTTATTTTTCATAATAATACCCTCCATAGTTTGAAAATTCCGCGCTCTTGGGCTATAATTAAGTATAAAAGATTGGGATATAAATAACAAGATAACTGGCATGAATTGAAGGGGAATAGGCACGAATTGCAAAGAGGGAAGTGAAAATATGGTTTTACATATTGCGCTGGTCGAGGACGAGCCGATTACCATGGAACAAACGCAGAAAACAATCAAAAGGACAGCGGAAGAATTGCAAATGCTTACAGTCTTTCGCACCTTTGCCGATGGGTCGGAAATAGAGGAGGACGATATCCTTTGGGCCGATCTATTCTTTCTGGATATTGAAACGAAAGAGGAAAACGGAATCGACACGGCGCGGCGCATTCGTAAGGTGACCGGGCGCACGCCGATCGTCTTTACCACAAACCATGAATCCTATTCGGTTGAGGGGTATACCGTTCAAGCGTACCGGTATTTACTCAAGCCGATTGGGAAAGAGGATTGCATGCCTTGCTTGGAACACGCTGCCGGTCTGGCTGAGACAAAATCACAGGAGATCGTTATTCTTGCCCAGAAGGGAAAGAAAATATTAATTCACTACTGCGATGTGATATTTATCGAAGCGGCCGAACATTACTGCCACATTTATACGAAGAACGGCATGATCAAATACCGCAAAAAATTCGCGGATTTTGTAAACGAGGTGCCGAAAAATCAATTTATACAGTGCCATCGTTCTTATCTTGTGAATCGCAATAGCATTTGCTCATGTGAAGTGCAGGGGCTTTGCATGAATAACGGAAAGAAAGTACCGGTAAGCCGTGGTTTTGCAGACAATGTAAAAGCTGCATTGACAGATATGTGAGGGACAACATGCTGGAATCGATTTTATCTGTGGTTTCCTCCTTCGGAGATGTATTCCTTTCTTGTCTACTATACTATATAGTACTAAGACCGTTTGGGAAAAATCTAACTCGATCACAAATACTAGTACTTCTTGCTATTAATTTGTTTCCAACACTAATTCTTAGTTTTACTCCCGTACCGTATTTAATTAAATCATTAGTGGCTTTTATTATTGATATCGTTACATGCTATATTCTGTCAAACCATCGTTTTGGAATATCGTTTTGCTTACCAGCGATTTATTTTGGATTGTTATACCTTTGTGAAAGCACAGCGACATTTGTCCTAGCTCTTTTCTATCCTAGTGTCACGACGGAGAGCGTTTTGGGAACATCCTTCTTTCAAATTTATGGTACACTGGAATCGCGCGGATTGTTATACCTATTACTAGGTAGCGCAATTTATACTATTTATCGAAAAGCTGGGGTAGGAGAACAGCGCTATCTACATGCGTCTCAATGGGTGTGTTTCGGCGCAGGCATTACACTGCTAGCAAGTTTTGTTACTGCATTTTCCTATTCCCAAAACGATGATCCGCTTTGGATGCATCATATTGCGCCTATTTTACCTATTGTATTTGCATTACAGCTAATTATCATGTTGGCGCTACTAATCAATATGTCTCGTGGTAATGAACGAGAATATAAACTTCAAAGCGAGTTGTTGCGAGCAGACCAGCGAGAGGAACAGAGCAAAACCATACGCTCGCTTTATGAAAAATCACGTGCGATACGGCACGACTTTAAAAATCATATGCAAGTGTTGGGCACGCTGGCCGAAGAGGGCAGACTGGAGGAAATTAAAAAGTATTTGAAAGAAATGGCTGATTCCGAACCGTTATCCACAAGGCAGTGGATAGAAGTGCGCGACCCCACGGTTGCCGCGCTGGTGAACGCAAAATTTTCTCGCGCGCTGGAAAGCGGTATCCGTATCAGTGCCGAAATATGGTATCCCAATCCGATGCATGTGCCCACGGCCGATTTATGCACCGTCTTGTTTAACGTACTGGATAACGCGATTGAGGCTTGCGAAAAGAATAAAGACCCGGAAAACCGGCGCATCCGTCTGGTGCTCAAGCAAAAGGGATACTTTTTCGGTGTTCTCTGCGACAATCCCAGCGAGATCGCGCCAATACCGGCGAAGAAATATCGCTTTCGCAGTACGAAGAAAGGCCCGTTTCATGGCGTCGGCCTGCGGCAGTTGTCGCAAATGGCGCACAAGCATAACGGCGCGTTTGACGCCAAGTATGAAAATGGTATCTTTTCTGTGCGCGTGGTAATGGCAAACAGCCCGTGCAGCGAAAGCTTTATCAGCACCGTGGAACTGCCCTATAAGAAGCCGGAAAAAGTGGAAACAACGTGTCAAACCGAATAAAACGATACAAAAAGACCACGCTGCAAATGCATTTGCAGCGTGGTCTTTGTTATTCCTTTGGCGGAAAACGATCAATCCATCAGCTTGGCAGCGTTCACCTTTACGCCGGGGCCCATCGTGGAAGCGACCACGCAGGACTTGACGTACTGGCCCTTTGCCGCGGACGGCTTGGCCTTGATGATAGCACCCATCAGAGCGCTGAAGTTGTCCATCAGCTTTTCGGGGCCGAAAGAGGCCTTGCCGATCGGGCAGTGGATGATGTTGGTCTTGTCCAGACGGTACTCGATCTTACCAGCCTTGGATTCCTGAACAGCCTTGGCAACGTCCATGGAAACCGTACCGGCCTTCGGGTTCGGCATCAAGCCCTTAGGACCAAGAATCTTACCGAGGCGGCCAACGATACCCATCATGTCGGGCGTCGCGATAACCACGTCGTAATCGAAGAAGTTTTCCTTCTGGATACGCTCGAGCATATCCTCAGCGCCAACGTAATCCGCGCCGGCAGCGGCGGCTTCGTCAGCCTTGGGGCCCTTGGCGAACACAAGAACGCGAACGTTCTTGCCGGTGCCGTGGGGCAGCACGATAGCGCCGCGAACCTGCTGGTCGGCGTGACGGGAGTCAACGCCCAGCTTTACGTGAAGTTCGATGGTCTCATCGAACTTGGCCTTGGCGGTGGAAACAACGGTGGTGAGCGCCTCGTTCACGTCGTACAGCTTTGCGCGGTCGACGGTCTTGGCGCTGTCTACATATTTTTTACCTTTATGCACAATAAATCCTCCTTAGTGGTATAGCGGGGACAGGATGAAACCATACCCTCCCACTTTGACGCACCCGCGGCGGTATACAGCCTGCGGCGGTCAAACAAACATTCAAGCTTCGGGGGCGGAAAAAATTACTCTTCCACCGTTACGCCCATGGCGCGGGCAGTGCCGGCAACCATGCTCATCGCGGCTTCCAGAGAAGCGGCGTTCAGATCGGGCATCTTGGTTTCGGCGATCTTCTGCAGGTCGGCCTTCTTCAGAACGGCAACCTTGGTCTTGTTCGGAACGGCGGAGCCGCTCTCGATACCGCAGGCCTTCTTGATGAGGACTGCCGCGGGAGGCGTCTTGGTGATGAAGCTGAACGAACGGTCAGCATAGACCGTGATAACGACCGGGATCAGCAGGCCTGCGTCGTTCTTGGTGCGCTCGTTGAATTCCTTGGTAAAGGCCATGATGTTTACACCATGCTGGCCGAGGGCCGGACCTACCGGAGGCGCCGGAGAAGCCTTGCCTGCGGGAATCTGGAGCTTGATATAACCTACTACTTTTTGAGCCATTGTAAAGGGTTCCTCCTTAACGAAATGTGGTGGCTGGCGAGCCTATTGGCGGCTCTCCCACTTGCCTGATACGGGCGCGCCCGCGCCCGGAGTAATGCGGAATGCGTTCCGCAGGAAAATCAATCGGTAACAGTTTCGACCTGATCGAGCTCCAGCTCGACCGGGGTCTCGCGTCCGAACATGGATACGACCACGCGAACCTTGTTCTTATCCGGTTCGAGCACGTCCACCACGCCGATAAAGCCGGCCAGCGGCCCATCGATGAGGCGCACGCTGTCTCCAAGCGCGTAGCTTACTTCGATCTCGCGCTTTTCAACGCCCATCGCGGCGATCTCGTCCTCTGTCAGCGGAATAGGCTTGCTGCCGCCCGCCTTATCCTGCCCGACAAAGCCGGTGCAGCCGCGCGTGTTGCGCACGAGGTACCAGGTTTCGTCCGTCAAGATCATTTTGACAAGCACATAGCCGGGGAAGAGCTTGCGCTCCACCTCGCGGGTCTTGCCGTCCTTCACCTCGGTCACGGTCTCCGTCGGGATGTTGACCGCGGGGATCAGGTCGTGCAGTTTGCGGTTTTCAACCGCTTTTTCGATCGAAGAGGCTACTTTGTTTTCATAGCCCGAGTATGTGTGAACCACATACCACTTTGCAGCGTCTGACATATAAGCCTCCTTCAGTTAGGCGGCGGAAGCAAAATGCAGCAGCGCAAACTGGACCACACCGCCGAAAATCAGGTCGAGGATCCAGATGAAAATACCCACGATCACAACCGCTGCGATAACGACCATTGTGTTGTTGACGGTTTGCTGCCGCGTCGGCCAGACGATCTTACGGCATTCGCTTTTCAGTTCGCGGAACCATTTGCCTATGCGTGCAAAGAGACCGGGCTTCTTCGCTTTGGTTTCTTCAGCCATGAAGCGTCTTCCTTTCTCTTACTTGGTCTCGCGATGCTGCGTATGCTTTTTGCAGAAACGGCAATACTTGTTCATCTCAAGACGGTCCGGATCGTTTTTCTTGTTCTTCATCGTGTCATAGTTTCTTTGCTTGCACTCTGTGCAGGCGAGCGTAACCTTTACGCGCATTAACGGCACCTCCTTCTTTGTTTCAGCCGCGCCGGGTTAGGGCGGCGGCCACCTGTGCTCCTTTTCAGCCTATATACCTTTTATATAAGCAGGGGGAGCAACTTGCCTCCCTTTACAGTGTTCCGGCAGCTTTTTCTGAGACACACAAAAAAAGCGCACAAAAAAAAGAACCTGCATAGGTTCAATTATTATAGCATGGCGGTGGCGGCCGGTCAAGTTTTTCTATATAAAAAAGTGCTGAATTTTTGGAATAGTTGTGCTATACTTGTGTATACCACAACATATAGGAGGCACTTATGCGCATTTTAGGTATCGACTACGGGGACGCGCGCACCGGCCTTTCCGTGTCGGACGCGACCGGCTTGATCGCCGGTTCTCCCCGCGTAATCAGCGAATGGAACAGGGACAAGCTGATCGACAAGCTTGTCCAGTTCATCAGGGAAGAAAAAATAGAGGAGATCGTCCTCGGACATCCCAAAAATATGGACGGCACCGTGGGCGAACGCGCGCAAAAGTGCGAACAGCTTGCCGAGGAGCTGCGCGAGAAAACCGGCGTGCCCGTCGTCCTTTGGGATGAACGGCGCACCACGGTGGAAGCTCATGCTATTTTACACGAAAGCGGCAAAAAAAGCAAGCAGCACAAGAAAACCGTGGACGCGGTGGCCGCTTCTCTGATCTTACAGGGGTATCTGGACTTTAAACGGCGGCAGGTCTAAAAGAATTCCGGGATGAATTGTAGTGCCATTTCGTTTAGCGCTATTTGCGCTGTCATTCTGAGGCCTTTAGGCCGAAGAATCCCGCGCGAACGCGCGATGCATACGTAATGCCCGCGCGTTCGCGCGAGATCCTTCGCTACGCTAAGGATAACACACGTTTAAAAACGCCTCAGCTAAATGACGCGTGGATGAATTGTGTCAATCTTGTTAGTTTTCAGAAAGGCTCTCGCAAGGATCATGGGGTATAGTCTGTATTGTACCAAGCAGGTACCATACAGACTTTTCATTTGGGAGGAACGGGATATGACCGTATTACAGACTGAGGCGCTGCGCAAGCAATATGGCAGCGGGGAAACACAGGTAAACGCGCTGGATGGATTAGACCTTTCGGTTGAAAGCGGCGAGTTTGTCGCGGTGGTTGGCACTTCGGGCAGCGGCAAAAGCACGCTTTTGCATATGCTCGGCGGGCTGGACCGGCCGACAAGCGGCAAGGTGTTCGTCGATCAAAAGGATATATTCTCTTTAAAGGATGATGAACTGACCATTTTCCGCCGCCGCAAGATCGGCTTTGTATTTCAGGCCTACAACCTTGTGCCGGTGCTGAATGTTTACGAAAATATCGTGCTTCCCATCGAGCTGGACGGCGGCACGGTGGACAAGACCTATGTGGATGAAATCATCCGCACGCTGGGCCTTGAAAGCAAGCTTGCCAACCTGCCGAGCCAGCTTTCCGGCGGCCAGCAGCAGCGCGTCGCCATCGCCCGCGCGCTGGCGACCAAGCCCGCTATTTTACTGGCCGACGAGCCGACCGGCAATCTGGATTCCAAAACCAGTCAAGACGTGCTTTCCCTACTCAAGGTGACGGGCGAAAAGTTCAAACAGACCATTGTCATGATCACCCATAACGAGGAGCTTGCCCAGCTCGCCCAGCGCATCGTCCGCATCGAGGACGGCCAGATCGTGAGGCGATAACCATGCTGAAAGTAGCCAATAAAAAGTGCATTCAGAACCTGTCGCGCAAAAGCCTGAAAGCCAGTAGGGCGCGCAACTGGGTCGCGATCATCGCCATTGCGCTGACGACCATTCTGTTTACCGCGCTGTTTACCATCGGCATGACGATCGTTTCCTCGTACGAGCAGCAGAACTTCCGTCAGGTCGGCGGCGATATGCACGGCACGTTCAAGGATTTAACCGAAGAGCAAATGTTGGAGCTCGCGGACGACCCCCTGATCGTCAAGACCGCCACGCGCCTGATGCTCGGCATGCCGACCGACCCGCCGTTTAACAAGGCCCACATTGAAGTAAGCTACATGGACGAAAACTGCGCCAAGGGCGGCATGAATATGCCGACGACCGGCGCGCTCCCCCGCGAGGGCACCAAGGAGATCGCCTGCGATACTCGCATTTTGAAGCTGCTCGGCGTGGAACCCAAGCTTGGGGCGACCGTTGAAATGCCGTTTGATCTGAGCGAGACCGACAAGCGAAAGGATACGTTCACCCTTTCCGGTTGGTGGGAGTACGATTCGGCGGGCATGGCCAGCATGGCGATTCTGCCGCGCTCCTACGTGGAGGAACAGCTAAAAACCGCTCCGGCAGACTCGGGTTATGGGATCGGTAAATGGAGCCTGAACGTTTACTTCAAAAATACGAACCATATTAAGGAAGACCTGCTGGCCGTGCTCGAAAACCATGGCTATCAGAATGAGACCGCGGGCGAGGATAATTATATTAAGATCGGCGTCAACTGGGCGTATACCGGCGCGCAGTTCGCGGCGAATGCCGACCCCACCACCATGATCGCCATCATCGTCTTGCTGCTCATCTTTATTTTTACCGGGTATCTGATTATTTACAACATTTTTCAGATTTCCGTCACGAACGATATCCGGTTTTACGGCCTTTTGAAAACCATTGGCACCACCGGCAGGCAAATTCGCCGCATTATACGGCGGCAGGCGCTCTATCTATCAATCACTGGCATTCCAATCGGCCTGTTGATCGGCTGGGTGTGCGGTACGGTGATCACGCCGATGATCATGAAGAATCTTTCCTATACGGTCACGCATGTGACCGCCAATCCGATTATTTTTATCGGCGCCACGCTGTTTTCGCTTATTACGGTGCTGATCTCGTGCCGCAAGCCCGGCCGTATCGCGGGGCGGGTTTCTCCGGTCGAGGCGGTTCGCTATACCGAGGGCGCGAACGCCAAACAAAAAAAGAAGATCAAGCAGGGCCAAAAGGGCGCGAAAATTCCGCATATGGCGTTTGCCAATCTGGGCCGTAACCGTTTGAAAACGGTGCTGGTCATCGTTTCGCTGTCGCTCGCGGTCGTTTTGATGCAGGTGACCTATACCTTCGCCAACGGCTTCGATATGGATAAATATCTCCGCAACTGGGTCGTTACCGACTTTATCCTTGGCAATGCGGACTATTTCCAGACAGGAGGCGGCTTTGCCTCCGAGGATCAAGCCCTGCCCGAGGACGCGATTGATACGGTGACCGCCAAGGGCGATGTGACGGAGGGCGGTCGTATCTACGGCCAAACCACGTCCGTACAGGAATTTGTTTCCGAGGAATGGTTCCGCCAAATGCAAGGCAGATGGAACAGTCCGGAAGTGGTGGATAGGCTGTTGGAAGACACGGAAAGAGGTCCGGAGAACACGGTGGCTGATAGGGCGCAGCTCTATGGTATGGAAAAGCTGCCGCTTGACCGGCTGGACATCGTCGCGGGCGATCTCGCCCCGCTGTACGATCCCAGCCAGAACGCGATCGCGGCTGTTTACGAAACAAATGATTATAATGAGGTGTACGATACCTCGCACTGGGCCAAGATAGGCGACGAGGTCACCTTGCGCTATGTGGACGAATATGAATATTACGACGTCCGAACCGGCGAGGTCATGCCCGCCGAGGAGATCGAGGCCGGTTTCGTAGGCAGCCGCGCGGTAAAATACCACGATGTGACCTATACGGTCGCCGCCTGCGTAACCATGCAACATGCGATGAGCTACCGCTATTCCGGTGCGGATGCGTTCGTTTTAAATAGCGATGTGTTTCAGCGCGATACGGGTACGTCGAACATTATGACCTACCTGTTTAACACCACGCCCGAATCAAACGCGGAAATGGAAGCCTTTTTAAAGGATTACACGGAGAATATCGATCCGCTGCTCGATTATGAATCCAAGCAGAGCTATGTCGATGAATTCCATTCCTTCCGCAGCATGTTCCTAATGCTGGGCAGCATTTTAAGTCTGGTGATCGGTCTGGTCGGCGTGCTCAACTTCTTCAATGCGATTCTTACCGGTATCCTGACCCGCCGCCGCGAGTTCGCGGTCTTGCAGGCCGTCGGCATGACCGGGCAGCAGCTTCGCCGCATGCTGATTTATGAGGGCTTGTGCTACGCGGGCATGGCTGTCGCCGTGTCGCTGGTGCTGAGCCTTGTTTTAGGGCCGCTGCTGCAAACGGCGCTCGGCTCAACATTCTGGTTCTTCACGTACCGGTTCTCTATTTTGCCGGTGGCGTGCATCGCGCCTGTGTTCTTGCTCCTTGGCGCGCTGCTGCCCCTAATTACCCATCGCTTTGCGCTGCGTCAGTCGATCGTCGACCGCATCCGCGCCGAAGGAGAATAACCATTCCAAAAACCGGTCTGCCGCTTTTCGCGGCGGACCGGTTTTTTTGAATGAATGGAGGGCACGCTAGGGAAAAGTAACAGTTGACAAACACGAACATTTGTTCTAAAATAAAAACACCTCATGAGTAGGGGGGAGGAAAGGCTATGTGCGGCAGGTATCTTTTTTCCATGGAGCAGCCCACACTGCGGCAGTTATGGGAGCAAGCGCGGCAGCGTTTTCCGAATGTCAAAATGGAAACCGGTGAGATATTCCCAACGCATACGGTACCCGTGCTGATCGGAGAGGAGAACACACTCAGCCCCCGGCCTATTAAATGGGGGTTTCCGCGTGTGGGCGGAGGCGGTACGGTCATCAACGCCCGGTCTGAAACGGCCGGGGAGAAAAAGATGTTTCGGAACAGCCTCATGTGCCGTCGGTGCGCCATACCGGCCAGCGGCTTTTATGAGTGGGCCCATTATGGCGAGCGGCAAAAATACCGCTTTACCCTGCCCGAAGAGCCGGTGCTGTATTTGGCCGGGCTGTATCATACGTTCGGCGGCGAGCAGCGCTTCGTCATCCTCACCGAACCGGCAAACGCTTCGATGCAGGCGGTGCACGACCGCATGCCGGTCGTTTTGAAGCGGAACGAACTCAAGACATGGGTGTTCGACAACACAAAGACCTTTGCGCTTTTGCGGCGCGAAGGCCCGCCCCTGATACGCGATGAGGCGGAGGATTTTGGTCAGGAGGAATAAAGATGGAACAGCAATTTTGTAAAAAGTGTGGCGCCTTGCTCGGCATGGACGAGCAGGAGGTATGCCACTGTTGCTATACCGAACCCGGCGTGGAAGAACAAACCGAAATGCCGGCGCACGAATCCTAGAAAAACAGGCCGCCTCCGGCGCACGCGTGCGCCGGAGGCG
>NZ_JANGCE010000023.1 GCF_024462775.1 Butyricicoccus faecihominis | reverse complement strand
CCCCCCCCCCCCCCCCCCCCCCCCCCCCCCCCCCCCCCCCCCCCCCCCCCCCCCCAAAATCCCCTAATTACTCCAAAGGCGGTGCCCGCCATGATTAACGTACATGGCAGCGGCCTGCCGCAGAGCAACTCGAATTTGCTTATTAACCCGTGGTTTCAGATAAACCAGAGGGGACAGAGTACTTATAGCGGCCATGCGTATACGGTAGACCGGTGGAGGCTCGTGCAAGATGGTGGAACGCTCACAACGCGTACAGACGGAATTGACACGGTAACCTTGAACAATAGTTGGTTTTCGCAAGGCTTGGAGATGTCGGGAATCGCGGGTCAAACCGTTACCCTAAGTCTGGAGTGCGAAAACGTAACAACTGATGGAATGTACTTAACTGATTCGGGCGCTACGGCAGAAACACACAGAGACATACGGATTCGCAACGGAATCAATACGTACACTTTTACAGTGAGCGACGTTCTGCATGGTGTTTTCGTTTGGGGTACTGGAAGCTTTAGGCCGTTGCGCGCAAAGCTTGAGCTTGGCCCAGTATCGACGCTTGCCTACGACTCACCACCCGACCCCGCCACGGAGTTACTGAAATGCCAGAGGTATTATGAGGTGATTTCGAGTGAAACGCTTCATACTGCCGGATACCACCCCAAAACACTTTATGGTGTCGATAATAATAAATGTTTAGTGATGCAGCCTTGGAAAGCCACTAAACGGACTACCCCAACAGTAATAGTAAATGGGGCGACTGAAGGGCAGCATGTCAATTTCCGATGTTCACAAGACAATAGCCGTGCAGAAGGAAGCCTTGTGTCATGGAATGAGAGCTATCTCGGTGGGCGTACGTCAATAGAAATTAGTGATATTGTGTCCGAATTTCAGCCCGGAAAAATTTATGAAGCAACCATAATCGGAGATGCAGAAATCTACTAAGGAGGAACCAAAATGACAGAACAAAAACCCATCAAAGTCTACGTCAAAGTAGACGACCAATCCCGTATTACCGCTGTAGGCAGTAGCATCTTTATTACCGACCCCACCGGCTGGGTGCAGATCGATGAGGGCTACGGCGACCACTACGCCCACGCGCAGAGCCAGTATTTTGACAGCCTGACTACCGGTGACGGTGTGTACAAGTATAAGCTAGAGGGCAGCGGAGCCGTGGAGCGCAGCGCCGATGAGATCGCGGCAGATGTGGCGGCGAAGCCCAGCCCCGCGCCCACCGCGCAAGAAGATGCGGACGCGCTGTTGGTAGACCATGAATACAGATTAACTTTGCTTGAATTGGGGGTATAAGAATGTTGTACAGAACTTTAAAGCGCATGATCGAACGCGGACAGACCGTCGGAATGTCCGAGAAGCTTGATATCTTCTTTGCGGCTGAAAAGATCACCGAAGCGGAATATGCGGAGCTGACCGGAATGATGCAGCAGGAGGTAAACCACAATGCATAAGGCTAAAACTGTAAAAATATGGGGGGGGGGGGTAAAAACCCCTAATTACCCGTTAGGCGGTGACCGCCATGATTAACGTGCATGGTAGCGGTATGCCGCAGAGCAATCCGAATATGTTGGATAACTGGTATTTTGGGAACCCAATCAACCAGCGAGGAAAAGAGAGCTATGCGGCGGTAGGAAAATATAGTATAGATCGCTGGATGGTCGACTACTGGAACGATGTGGTGTCGGGAACGTTGACCATCGGTGATGGGTGTATTACGTGGAGCGGACATAGGTTTGTGCAAAATTTTGAAAAAGAATTGAATGCGGGAATTTACACGCTATCGGTCGAAGCATCATCGGACGAGGATGCCAATCTTAAAATAAGCGGGAATTTGAGCATCGAGCCTAATTGGACACCGACTGTGAGCGCAACGCTATCGCAAACAAAACAAATTTTGACGAACACATTTGTTTTAAACGCAGACTCAAAGTTTAAAGTGTGGATTGATTCGAGTGACACGAAGGTGAAAAAGCTCTACCGTGCAAAACTCGAACTCGGCCCCGTCTCTACCCTTGCATATGATTCCCCGCCGAACTACCAGCAAGAGCTGGCGAAATGTCAAAGGTACTTCTATATTTCCGGTGCGGGTACGAATGGCTGTCAGCTAAAAAGCAGCATGTACGTGAATGAATGGATTCTTGGCCGCGTGGATTTTCCAGTCCAAATGCGAATTGCGCCGACCGTTAAGATTATTTCCATGAACGGTACGGAAAACACCGTGTCTGAATGGGGGAGTGCCTCGGATACGCTGACCGGAAAATGTTTTGTAAACACCGCGACTTTAAACCAAAACGGATTTAATGGAATCCGGGTGGATGGCGGAGGGGCAGATTTGAATGCAAATTATGCGTGGCAGGTAATTGCCGACGCAAACATCTACTAAGCCCCTCGAGGGCGGGAAGGAAGAGCTTATGAACGAATGGGGCGTAGTCGGCGTGCTGATCGCACTCGTCGGCTTTGGCGTGACCGTGGTAAAACCGCTGCTTGCGCTGAATACGTCGATTGTCAAGCTGACGACCCGTATAGATTTAATGACGGGAAGTCTGGACGACATCAGCACCAAAAACGAAAAAAGTCATGATCGCATCTGGCGACACAACGACGAGCAGGATGCTACGATTGACGACCACGAACACCGAATTACCGTGCTGGAGCAGCGCGGTCAGTGAAAGGAGAAATTATAAAATGGACATCAACAACTTAGGCGTTACCGCAATCCCTGCTATCACGGTCATCTGCCTGCTGGCGGCGCAGGCGATCAAGGCGACCGCCCTTGATAACAAATGGCTTCCGGTCATCTGCGGCGCACTGGGCGCTGTATTGGGCATCGCGGCCACGTACATCATGCCGGACTTTGCCGACGCAGATTACATCACGGCTGCGGCGATCGGCATTGCGTCCGGCCTTGCCGCGACCGGTGCAAATCAGGCGTACAAGCAGTTGACGGGCGGTGGTAAGGATGCGGATTGACTACATCCCCGCCCACCCCAGCAACCACTACCAAGGACGGGCAGGTAACAGCATCCTGTACATCGTCCTGCACTACACTGGCAACAATGGCGACACAGCGGCAGGCAACGGCAACTATTTTAGCGGTGCGAATATCGGTACATCGGCCCACTACTTTGTGGACGCAAGCAATGTCGTGCAATCCGTCAAGGACATCGACGCTGCTTGGCACTGCGGCGGCTCGCTGGAATCCGCGCATCACCCGTACCGCGGCATCTGCACCAATCGCAACAGCATCGGCGTGGAAATGTGCAGCGTGATCCGCGATGGCAAGTACGCGATCCCGGACGCAACGGTAGACCGCGCGTTGGATCTGGTGCGCTACCTGATGGGCCGGTATAACATCCCAGCAAGCCGAGTGATACGGCACTATGACGTGACCGGCAAGTGCTGCCCGGAGCCGTGGGTGCGTGACAGTAATTTATGGACAACCTTTAAGGCGAAACTGGAGGAAGAAGATATGACAGACAAACAGGTGCGCGAGATCGCGCGGGACGAAACGTTGAAGGTGCTGGCCGAGCAGCGGCATAGCAGCGTGAACGATTTCGCCGGCCGTATCGGCAAGGAACTGCAGGCGTTGGCTGCGACCGGTACGTTGAAAGGCAAAGGCGGCAGCGAAGCCTACAAGGGGATCGACATGACAGAGGACATGGCGCGTGTGCTGACCCTTGCGAAGGACTACACGGACAAGGTGTTTGATAGCGAATAGATATGGTAAGGCCCCGGCTGCTCCTTTGGTGGAGTGGCCGGGGCTTATTTGTTCATTTCACAAAGTTGTAAAATAAATTCACAAAAATGTATTGACAATAGAGCTGGCGCATGGTATGCTAAGCAAAGAATATAGAAGGAGGTGGAGTTGGCATGGTGACGGAGCTGGGCAAAATCTTTCGTAAACTGCGAATTGATAATGGCCAAATCCTAAAGGATATGGCAGATGTGCTGAATATTTCTTCGGCTCAACTTTCTTCTGTCGAAAATGGAAAAAGGAAGCCGCAGAGGAAAATGATCGAGGGGATAATTTCGGCGTATCATTTGGATGGTCATCAACAGCATAAGCTCTGGGATGCCTTTGATGAGACACGAAAAGAGATTACGATTTCACTGAACAGCGCGTCTGGTAGGCGGCGCGACATGGGTTTGGCACTTGCTCGCCAGTTTGATGGCTTATCATCTGCGCAGGTAGATGAAATTCTTTCGATTTTACATCGCAATAGGGAGGAATGAGCGTGAGCGAATTTCTTGTGCCGCCAGCAAGCCGGGCGGACATTAAATCATTAGCGCGCGCGGTGCGCAAAAAACTGGACTTGGATCAAGAATCGTATTTTCCAGTTGTTGAGGTCATCGAAAAAGTGTTGCCCTTTTTATCTTCGGGTTTTGACTATGAAATTGTCGAGGATATTGACATGGGCAGGGATGAGGCGAACTATAACCCGACAACAAATGTAATGAAAATCCGAAACAGCGTTTATGAAGGCGCATGTTGTGGGAATGGACGAGACCGTTTCACTTTGGCGCACGAGATAGGACATTTTTTCATGCATCGCGATGTGGATTTAGCGTTAAGCCGCATAGATGAACGAAACGATGTGCCAGCTTATAGGAAGTCCGAGTGGCAAGCAAATACCTTTGCATCTGCGCTCATGATGCCCGATCATATTATTAAAAATTGGGAGCCTGAAGAGATTGCACGTTTTTGCGGCGCTTCAATGAGTGCAGCAGAAATTGCATATAAAAAGAGATAACGTCTGTCAACGTTATCTCTTAGGGATCACAGACTCGGCTATACCCGACTCTTGCTACCTCATTGCACTAAATATGATAACACATATGATAGGAGAATGCAAGAGACAATTCCGGGTCGGAAAGGAAGGAATTGCACATATGCATACGACGGATAGACGTGGTGGCGGAAACGAAAACTACATTTACCGTCCATATTTTACGCGCAACGGGGTAACCTATTGGGCAAAAAATTATGGTCTGAAAGCTTTTCGTATTCCAGTAGATAAGTAATTTAAGGTTCTACTAAAAGCAGGAGGTAAAAATCCTCCTGCTTTTTAATTGTGTGTTAAACAGCCGATTCGGAAATTGAAATTTGGCTATAACCTACAGGATTATGAGTTGTTTGACGAAAACGGAGGCATTGAGGGCGCGCAGCCGTGCTATGCCACGTTTAACCTCTTTGCCCGGTACTGCGTGAAGCGGCAGGATGATACGCCGGATACAGAACCCTCGCATTTGTTCGACGATCTAGATGAGGAGATGCTTGATCACTTCACCCTTGAAAAAATCGAAGAGCTTGCTGAACGGCAGCGCATGAAAGAAGAAAAGCTGGCGAAAGGATAGTAGACGGCACCGCGCTGCTGACGTGCGAGGAGTATGCGGCCATGCAGGCGCGGCAAGGGCTGATTGTCAAATAGGACAGGACAAAGCCCCGGCCTTATCGATCGGGGCCGCCGCATTTGAACAAATGCAACACAATATGCAACACGTTACGATTAAAGCAAGCTATACCGTAATAATGAACGGGTTCGACTCCCATCATCCGCTCCAAAAGTACAAGGCAAAAAAGATATATGGTCCAAAAAGCCAGTGTTTTCAAGCCTAGTGAGGCCCTCAACTGAGAAAAGTTGAGGGCCTCGAATTTTAGATATCAGACTACCCAAAAGTCACTCCGGCAGGAGTTGCCCCCCCACCATTGAAGGGCGCGGTGGAACGCCTAAAGAATCCATTTCTCGAAGTCCGCTTCCCGCATGGCCTTGCTGTCCGCGATCAGGCCGGCCAGATAGGCAGCGTCGTAATTGCCCGTGGCGTACAGGGCCATAGATAGGGCATAGTCCCGCCCCAGCTTTCTTGTCAGGGGCTTTCGTCGCCCCAGTAGTGACGCCAAACAGCGGTCCTCTGGCTCCGGCATATCGTGGGAAACCATGAGTATGCTGAAGAGTGCGTCAGGGACACATGGCTCCGGGTTTGGGACGCAATCCCGCCGCAGCGCCCTCGTAAGCTGTCTTTATTTCTGGGAAGGGTCACCAGAAATCTGTCTTGATAAATATAAAACGGAACGAGCCCAGAAGCTTGCCGGAGCAGGCCTGCCCTATCTTTTTGCGTCGCTATTGATACGGAATCCCCCTAAAGAAAATTGTAAAGCGGTTCTTTATAAGCGAGAACATGCCCCGTGATGGATAAGAACACAAAGGGAACGAGACAATGGTATTCCGCCATCGTCTCGTTCCCTTTTAGGAAGGTATTTTGTATCATTTAATTATCTGCCACAAGAAACCTTATGGTAGGAGAGAGTCGAAGTTCTTCCAGCCGAATCCCCTTCCGATGAAGGAACTTCTCGGCATCGATAAACTGTCTGTCAATCAGCTCCTTGACCGCCGCCGCACACCCCTCGGCGTCATTTCCCCTCAGATGCTGGCTCATCAGATTTGTAAACCGTTCAGCCGCCCGATCCAACTCCGGCGTCTCTCCGCTTGCCCCCTTTAAGGGCGCCGCCCAGAGAAAAAGGCTGTAGACGACCCCATAAACCTGCCGGACGGCCTGCAACCGGTGGTGGTTGATGATGCAATTCAAAAGATGGAAGATAGAGATGCCGTGGTGCCCGGAGCGGAGCTCCTTTTCCAGCAGGTCGATCAATTCCTCCCGGACCTCGGAGGAGCACGACAAAACGAAGTCATGGGTCACGCCCTGACAGGTATAGCGGGCCAAATCGAATGCCTGCACATAGAACGAGAGATTGCGGCGGACGGTAGCGTTTGAAAAATTGACGGGCTTACACGGCTCCCCTATCGGACATATTCGGATGCCTGTTCCGTTGATGGGCTGGACGGCTCCAATTTCATGCAGCGCCGCTATCGTGCGGCGGACTGTGCTAATGGAAGCACCGTACTGCTTCGCCATTGCCGCATAGGAGGGAAGATACGGCTGGTCACGGTATGCCCCGAGATAAATTTCATGCAAAAGCTGGACGGACAGCTTAAAGCAGATCTGCGGGTGGTCGCGGTAGATCCGCCAGACAAACGAAATTTGTTCCTCTTTTGGCCGTTTTGGTACATGCCGCCTTAAATAGTTGGATACAGCAAAAAGATCGCTCCGCTGAAATTCGAGCAATGTATTGCGTACAGAATCCCAGAACTGCAATTTCGCGCCGCCTATCATCGCCTTGATCCCTTCCCGGACAGTTTCAATCGGATATGGCGTAGGGCGGTGTTTCTGCCCTGCAAACGGGAAGCCCCAAAAGAAAAGCGTCTCCCATAGAAGGTTCATGACCAAAGGGTTCTTGAGCCTCTGCAAGATCAGGCAGTAAAAATGAAGAAGATCATCCCCCTCCGCCTGTTCGGCCATTTGGGACATTGCGTCGAGCTCTGCTCCGTCTATGCGGCGCAGACCCTCAAGCAGCAGCGGGACAAAGGTAAACTCGGCAGAGGCGGAGAGGTCGGAATACGCCTCCTGCCTTTTGGCGTAAAAGGAGGCAATATAGTCCTGATATTCCCGCGCTGACTGCTCAAAAAGCACTTTTGTAGATCGACCGCCGCGCATATCAATATAGCCTTCCACACGTAAACGGCGCAGAGCTAACTTCACGGTGTTTTCCGCAACGCCGAATTCCCGGCATAGGGCCTCAACCAGCGGCAGGGTATCGCCCCGTTTATAATACCCGAACCGAAAGCGCAGAAGAAAGTATTCATAGATCAAATTGGAAAACTGTTGTTCGTTCCGCAAAGGTCATTCACCGCCCTAAACATCTCCTGTTTTAAATATTTTATCATTTTCTCTTAAAGAAAGCCAGAAGTCCGTTGAGTTTTTCCAGCCTTTGTTTTATAATAATAGAAATAGACATGAACAAGGCATAGATGGACAAGATTGAGATTTGATTTCCCTTTTGAATCACAAGCCGGTGGAAAGAAGGATGCTGCGCATGAAATGGCATAAATCCAGAGCGGTACTGCTGATGCTTGCAGTGATGGCGCTTATTGGATCTATCATCTTTGGGCTGTCCTCCCGCATCCGGGTACAGATGGAGCAGTCGGCGACGGAAAATGTCCGGGAAATAGTACAGGTCGTAGAAGCCGGCATCGCTGAGATCAGGAGGAACGATGTGTCCACGGCCGCGCAGCTTGCAAACCTTTTCGACGTGCGGGGGGATACCCTCACCCAACTGGCGCGGATGTATGAGAGCAGCCCGTTTGCGCGGATCTCCTTCGTACCTGCCGCTTCCGATTCCGGCGTCAGCAGCAACGGCAAGGAGTTCGCGCCCTCGGCCCTGCCCGCCGGGGAGATATACGCACAGACGGACTCGTTGGTGACCGACGTCTATATGAGCGATCTGGGCGCCTGGACCTATACGGTCCTGTGCCCTGTTTATGATACCGGCGAGCCGGCGGGAACCCTCTATGCGGACATCATCATGGAGCGGTACGACAACATCCTGCCCAATTCGATCTATCAGGGCGATGGGCTGATTTATATTTTGGACGCGGAGACGCTGCGCTTCGTCTATGAGCCCACCAGCACAAAGGTCTTTATTTCCGGGAAATACGATCTGCACGGCTTCCTGACGGACTTTGGCATACTGGACGCCCAGCTGGAGCAGGACATCAGCGCCGCCATTGCCGGTGGGAAAAGCACCATTGCCAGAATGCAGGTGGACGGCGAGGCCACCTACGTCTATTTCTGGCCGGTGGACCGAGGCGAATGGTATCTCTGCGGAATCATCCCGGAGTCCAGCATTCAGGGCGAGGGTAAGGCGGTGACGCAGACCATCGCCGCCGCCAGCATCCTTATTCTTGGAGCGGCAGCCATCACCTTTTGGCTGTACTCCTGGTATGGCCGCAAAAGCAGGAAAGCGCGTCAATACCAAATCGACCTGTTTAACGGCGTCGCAAAGAGCATCGAGGACGTGGTGCTTTTATATGACTGCGGGACCGGAAAGCTGGAGCTTGCCTTTGATAATATAGAGCGCATCCTGGGCATCGACGGGCAGAGACTGGACGGCGCGGCGGGAAAGGCTCCACCTGACACATTCGAAGGAAACCAGCGGTTGGCCGAAGTCCTGCGTCCAGAAACATTTCTGGAGGGGGCAGAAATTTCGGAAAATGTAAAATGGGACAACCCAAGAACCGGCCTCAGGCAGTGCCTCAAGGTGGAGACCTCCTACATCATCATGACCGGTTCCAAAAAATGTATCGTGTCCATCCTCGACATTACAAAGGACGAACAGATGCAGGAATCCCTCCGCGCCTCCGCCCTGGCGGCGCAGAACGCCAGCCGGGTGAAGTCCTCGTTCCTCTCCCAGATGAGCCATGAGATCCGCACGCCGATGAACGCCGTGGTGGGCATGGCCCAGATCGCCGAGGCCAAGCTGGACGACCGGGCGAGGGTCAAGGACTGCCTGCAAAAGATCAATTCCTCCTCGCAGCACCTGCTCAGTCTCATCAACGACATTCTGGATATCTCCAAAATAGAGAGCCAGAAAATGTCGCTGTCTGAAGAGTGGTTTGAACTGGACGGCCTGCTGGACGATCTCAGCAATATTATTTCTGTTCAGGCCGGCATGAAAAAGCAGCGGTATGTCTTAGAAAATCAGGCCGGCAGCATGGAGCTGCTGGCGGACCGGACGCGGCTGAGTCAGGTGCTGATGAATCTGCTCAGCAACGCCGTCAAATATACGCCGGAGGGCGGTCGTATCACGTTTTCCGTGGAGTGGAACCCCTCCGCCCGGGATTACTGCCTCCTGTGCTTCCGCATTCAGGATAACGGCATCGGTATGAGCGAGGCCTTTCAGCAAAAGCTATTCAACCCTTTTGAACGAGAGGACGATCCGGAAGTCCATGCCCAAACCGGGACCGGTCTGGGGCTTTCCATCGTACAGAGTATGGTTTCCCTTATGGGCGGTTCCATCCGGGTGGAGAGCGCCAAGGGCGCGGGGACCACCTTTTTTGTAGACGTCAGCTTTAAGGGCAAGACCGCGGAGCAGGCGGTACAGGCCGCCGCCCCTGTGCGGGAGGCCTGCGATCTGACCGGGATTGTCATTCTGCTGGCGGAGGATAACGAACTGAATCGGGAGATCGCGGTGGAATTTCTCGGCATGGCGAACGCGCGGGTGGTGTGCGCGGTGGACGGCGTGGACGCCTTTGAGCTGTTCCGTGATTCGGGCGAACGCCATTTTGACCTGATTCTGATGGATATGCAGATGCCCCGTTGGGACGGACTTGAAGCCACCAGACAGATCCGCGCCCTGAACCGCGCGGACGCGAAGGACGTTCCCATCATTGCCGTCACTGCAAACGCCTATTTGGAAGACGAGCAAAAATGCCTGCAGGCGGGTATGAATGACCATGTGGCAAAGCCGCTGGACATGCAGGAATTCTATCAGAAGGTAAAAAAGTATCTGAATATTGAAGTAAAGAGGTAGAGAAGAATGGTTTGTAAAATGAGACGCACAGTGGCGGCGCTTCTCGCGCTTGGTATGCTTTTGGGCCTGACCGGATGCGGTAAGAAGGGTACTTACATTGTGGATCAGGATGTGCCGGAGGAAAAGGAGGAGCTCGTCTTCTATTCCCCAACGGCTATGGGAAACGAGGTCCGGGAGGGCGGCATCCTGCATGCCATGCAGATGGCCATCGACGAATTTGAGAAAAATCATACGAACATCGGGGTCTCTTATAAATCCTACACCCCAAAGGATTACCAGGAGAAGAGCTATGACGATGCCGTCCGGGACCGCGTGCGCAGCCACTTGGGGGACGACCTCTACATTATGAATCCAGACGTGGCGTACGAACTATACCGGGAGGGCTACCTGACCGATCTGTCCGATCTGGAGGCCGTGCAGTACATGACGAAGGACGCACTCAATCAGTGTACGATTGATGGGAAGGTGATCTCCGTGCCCATGACCATGATCTGCTACGGCCTGTTCGTCAACCAGGACCTCCTGGACCGCTGCGGCCTGGAGCTGCCTGAAACAGCCCAGGACTTTCTCCACTGCTGCGAGGTGCTGAAGGAGAACGGGATTACGCCCCTGGCGGCAAACCGCTGGTGGATGGAGACTTTCGTGCTGACCCAGGGCTTCGCCTCGCTCTACATCGAGGACGGCAGGGAGGAAAAAATTTCTTCCCTCAACAGTGGAAAGACGCCCATCAGTCAGTACATGCGCCCGGGCTTTGAGTTTTTACAGGAGATGATGGACAAGGGCTACTTTGACGTGGACTTTGCCAAGACGGCGGAGGCCGGGGACGAGAAGGACCAGTTTTTAAATCAGGAGGTGGCTTTCGTCGTTCACTATGACACGGCTATCCAGAATCAGGTCTACGGCACCCACGAATTCAACATGGCGTTTATTGGCTTCCCCACCGACGAATATGGGCAGGTCAATCTCATGAACGCCGCCCAGCGTATCTGCATCAACAATGAGACGGAGCACATGGAGGCGGCCAGAGAGTTTGCGGAACGGATGGTGTCCAAAGAAGTGGTCGCGGATCTGGTGAAAAGCAGCGGCGGCTTCTCGCCCCGAACGGACATCGTCTATGACCGCCCCGACATTCTGGCCACCGCTTATGAAAACGTGGAGGCAGGCCGGTCGATTCCGGGCTCCAACCCGGAGATCGATCTGGAGCAATGGGGTACTACCTGCGTTTTGGTGCAGGAGCTGTATGCGGGGAAAAGCGTGGATGAGATTATGGACGAGTTTGACGCGCTCCAGCTGGAGCAGATGGCTCAAATGGCGGGCTGACGCGAAGCCGTTTAAAATGCTAAAATCAAACCATAAGGCAGGGAAAGAAAAATTACCTGCCACTGCTTCCAATTGCTTTTCCACCTGCATTTTCTGGAAGCATGGTTTGATACTTCGTACAGCAATCAGATGAATGAAGAGAAAGGATAGGAAGAGCCATGATGCAATCAGGTACGGCCACTGCTTTTGTCCGCTCCTTCTTTGACGCCTATCTGCTCCGGCGCGACCTGAAACAAACATTGGCTTACCTGACGGAAGAAGTACAGTGGCTGGGGACGGGAAAGTCAGAGATGGCCTGCGGGCGCCGTCAGGTGGAAGAGATCCTGCGTGCGGAGTTCGCTGAAATGCCGGACCCGTGCGAAATTGAATATGAAAAGATGGAGGAGGCGGACGGCGGAAACCACTGGGCGTCGGTCCTGCTCACCGCCACGATCTGGCCGAAGGGGCATAAGGAGGCAGCCGTTTGGTTTCGTGTGTCCGCCACTTGCGTGGAGGTCAGTGACGGCGTGTGCAGCATCGCCTCCATACACGCATCCACGCCGGATCGCCGGCAGGAGGAGGGGGAGTTCTTCCCTTCCCCCTGCCTGAACCGGTCCCAAATGGAGGCGCGGATGACGGGCAAAGCGTTGGACATTCTCGGAAGCAGCATACCAGGCGGTATACTGGGGGGCTATTTAGAGCCGGGATTCCCCCTCTATTACGTCAACGACCGCATCCTGAGCTATCTGGGCTATACCTACACAGAGTTTATCGCGACCACCGGCGGGCAGGTCGTCAACTGCATCCATCCGGAGGATCGGGAACGGGTGACGGACATCGTAACGGCGGACCACTGCTCCAGAGCGGACTATGAATTTCAATACCGGCTGCTGAAAAAGGACGGCAGTTATATCTGGGTCAACGCCATCGGAAAAAAGGGGCGGTCTGAGGACGGCCGGGCGATCTGCATCAGTGTAGTCCGTGATATCTCCGCCGAGATGGAGGCCCGGGATTGTCTGGAGCGGCAGGCGGCGGAGCAAAAGCGGCTGGCGCTCCAGTATGACCACCTGCTCCAATCCGTCCTCTGCGGCATCGTGCAGTACCGCATGGAGGGCCAGACCGTGGTGTTCAAAAGCGCCAACCGGGAGGCCATTCGTATCTTTGGCTACACTCCTGAGGAATTCTGGGCCAGACAGGAATGGAACCTGGCCGACCTCATCGTGGAGGAGGACCGGGCATATATCCTGAAGGCGGTCAAAAAGCTACAGCGTCCGGGTGATAAAACCAGCTTTGAGTACCGTCTGCGCAAGAAAAAAGATGGGACAACCTGCTGGATTATCGGTAGTACCGAGGTCCTTCTGGACAGCGACGGAAAAGAGATTATTCAAGGGGTCTATCTGGACAACACCGAGCGAAAGCTGTCCGAGCAGCGTAACCGGCGTCTGGCCGAGCAGGTGGAGGCAAGCAACGAGATCCTTCATCTTGCCTTGGAGCATACCAATACCTGTGAATTTTACTACTACCCCCAGAGTGGGGAGTGCGTGGTGCCGGAGCGCACCGCTTCTATCTACCGTAGCCGGGCGCACTATGCGGATATGCCCCGCAGCTTTGCCGTGGAACAGGTGGACGAGGTATGCCGCCCCGCCTACTATGAGATGTACGAGCGCATCCAGCGCGGCGAGCGGACCGCGGCCTGTGAGTACAGCAGTCTAAATGGTACATTTTGGTGCAGAGTGACGCTGTCCGTAATTTCAAGTGGGGAGAACGGCGCGCCGCAGCTGGCGGTTGGGATCGTGGAAAACATTACCCGTCAGAAAGAGATGGAGAAGGCGCTTCAGGCGGCACAATCCAGAGATAACCTGACCGGGCTCTACAATAAGGAGAGCGGGATTCAACTGGTCCGGGATTATCTGACGCGCCGGGCGCCGGACGAGCATGGCGTGATGATGCTATTGGACATGGACGACTTTGGCATGATCGATCAGGAGGAGGGCGGGATATTCGCCGACGCGCTCCTTCAGGAGGTTGGAGAAGTCCTATTTACCGAGACGGGGGCGGACAATATCCAGATTCGCTTGGGCGGGGATGAGTTCATGCTCTTCCTCAAGCACAGCAGCAAAAAAGATGCCGCCGTGATTGGGCCGCGGATTGCGGAGTCGGTGCGGGGACTCCTCGCCGACACGGAAAAGGGCCTACATATCTCCGTCAGCATCGGTATGTGCAGCACGGAAGTGGCAGGCGATTACAGCGCACTCTACCGCTGCGCCGAGAGTACCCTTCAATATGTCAAGGCGCACGGCAAGGGACGGGCCGCCTGCTATCTGGACACATCCGATGAGTTGGGTATCCTCCTGACGAAGCTTTACACGGAGGAGCATCCCATCAACGACATTAAACACGAGGCCTTCCGGTCAGGTGACGATTTGGTGTCTTTTGCCTTGGACTTATTGGGCAAATCCAAGAATCTGGACGACGCCGTTTTCCTGCTGCTCTCCCGCATCGGAAAATCATTCCATTTTGACAGGGTATCAATTATTGAAAACAACCGGGCGTTTCTGAGTTATCGTTTTACCCATCAGTGGGCGCGCAATAGGGCCGACCTTCAGCTGGGCCAGAATTTCTATGTCTCTGAGGAGGATTTCGATAACTGCGCCAACATGTACGACGAGGACGGTCTGGCGGACCACAATGTCCGGGAGGGTATCTCTGATATTGCCTCCTGCCTCCATGCCGCGATCTGGGATCATGGCGAATATGCGGGCTCCATGAGCTTTGAGGTGGATCAGGGTGACTATCAGTGGACCCCGGAGCAGCGGAAACTGTTGAAGGAGCTGGTGAAGATCGTCCCCTCCTTTATCATGAAATCGAAAGCGGACGCGGTGAGTCAGGCCAAGACGGATTTTCTCTCGCACATGAGTCACGAGATCCGCACCCCCATGAACGCCATCAGCGGCATGACCACCATCGCTAAGAGCGTGGTGGACGACCATGCCAAGATACTGGATTGTTTAAGAAAAATAGAGGCGGCCAACGGATACCTTCTAAGCCTCATCAACGACATTCTGGATATGTCCCGCATTGAGAGCGGCAAGCTGGAGCTGAAACGCGAGGTTATGGACCTCTCCCAGCTGCTCGCCGAGCTGGAAGCGCTGTTTCAGGCACAGGCCGGAGAAAAGCATTTGACCCTTCGCTTTAAAGATGGGCGCAGAGAGAACCGTCTCCTCATGGCGGATGGCCTGCGGCTTAATCAGGTGCTGGTCAATATCATCGGCAACGCTGTCAAATTTACCGACCGGGGTACTATAACCGTCCGCGTGGAGGAACTGGAGGCGGAACCTGCGGCTATCCTTCGCTTCTCTGTGATCGACACCGGTATCGGCATAGCTGAGTCCGCTGCCACACACATTTTCAATGCTTTTGAGCAGGCGGATTCCGCTGCGGATTCCCGTCGCGGAGGCACAGGTCTGGGCCTGTCCATATCCAGTCGGCTGGTTCAAATGATGGGTGGAACACTGGAAGTATACAGCGAGGTAGATAAGGGCTCAGAATTCTTCTTTACGCTGGCCCTCGGCTATGCGGAACAGGAACCCGTCAAAGCTGCCGCGCAGGCACCGGAAAAGACTCTTCCGGATTTCAACGGCTGCAAGGTTTTGCTAGTGGAGGACAATGAACTGAACCGGGAGATCGCCCAGACTCTTCTGGAAATGCACGGCTTTATTGTTGAGGGCGCCGCCGACGGCAGCGAGGCGGTGGATAAGTTCTGCGCCGGAGAGCCGGGGCTGTTCGAGGCTATTTTGATGGACATTCGGATGCCGGTGATGGACGGTCTGGAGGCCACGCGGCGCATCCGCACATCCGGCAGACCAGACGCCCGCAGCGTCCCCATCATTGCCCTCTCCGCCAACGCCTTTGACGAGGATAGCATAAAATCCATTGCAAGCGGTATGAACGGGCACCTATCAAAGCCGATTCAAATGGAGCGGCTGCTGAAGCTGCTGGATCGATGTATAAACCGGAAGCGGTAGGCATGGGGATGCAGCGTTTCCACCACAGAACGGGTTCCCATTGCGTTTAATGACATCTATCGTATTATTTGTACGGGAAAGATTTGAAAAACCAGTGTTTTAAGCCTTCCGAGGCCTTCAACTGTGAAAAGCTGAGGGCCTCGATTTTTGATGTCGGACCTCAAAAACACCACGGCTCTCCCGCCGGGACTCAGGGCGGACAAAATAAACGGAAGAATCAACCAGAGAGCGGTTCCCTATGACTTCGAACTGACTAATGAGGAAAAGGTGTGGCTATTAAATATAAAAATCGTTTTTGCCTTGTTGTAAAAAAGTGGATTAAACACT
This sequence comes from Butyricicoccus faecihominis, assembly GCF_024462775.1. Lineage (GTDB taxonomy): Bacteria > Bacillota > Clostridia > Oscillospirales > Butyricicoccaceae > Agathobaculum > Agathobaculum faecihominis_A. The sequence continues at coordinate 43,757 of NZ_JANGCE010000023.1, read as the reverse complement.
GGGTTTTACAAAGTTTCTCACTTCATAAGCGCAAATATATGCCGTTTTTCGACAAGATAACAAGCTAAAAAGGGGGGAGTTGCGCAGGTTCAAGTCCATACACTCGTAGCATAGAAAAAGCACCGCTTTTGGCGGTGCTTTTTTGTGTGCAAATAGAAAGCGGTGTTACGCGGGCAGGACGTTTCGTTTCATGCTGACGTAGGCCGTCAGGATATAAACGAAATAGATGAAAAAGAAGATGCCAAGGGTAATGCCCGCGATTTGGAAAAGCTGCGCGGGCCCGGCCAGATCGCCGGGATCGAGCGCGCCGCCCAGCGCCAGAATAAAGGGGATGCTGATGAACAGCGGCGGCACGGCGGGCATGGTATAGTAGATCGCGAACTGCCGGTATAGGGCCTGCTTCATTTCACGGCGCTCCATCCCCAGCTTGTGCAAAAGTTCAAATTGTCGGTGGTAGCGGTCGGTCTCGCTGAGCTGCTGAATGGTCAGGATGGTGGCGGACACCATGGTGAGTACCAGCGCCAGATAGAAAAGCGGAAAGACGATGATCGCGTACGACGAGGCGTTCTCCGCCTCGACAGCGGCCTTGGAGAAAAGCGTGTCGTACCCGTCGATCGTTTCGTCCCTTGCGTCGCGGATATCGGACAGAGCGCGATAGTCGGCGGCAGGCACCGGCGCGTCCGTCATAGCGGCGTAGATGCTGTGGTTGACCGGCCGGGCTTCGGCTACCGCGTCGGGCACGACGAGCACAAAGCCGCGGCCGTTGCCGTCCCAGAGGGACTGGGTAAAGGTTTCCGTATAAACGCCGCCCGGCAGTAGAGACTTGCCGCCCACGGTCAGGGCTTCGGTATAGCCCCGCATCACGCTTTCCAGATAGGGCATGCAGTGGACCACATACTCGCCCGGTTCCAGTGAAACCGCGGGATAGCCCAGCATGGCGCGCAGCGCGGTGTAGTCGCTGGCTTTCATCAGGGTGTCGCAGTCAAACAGCTTCCAATAGTCCGCGTGATTTTCGACATAATTTGTGACCTGCAAATTTTCACCCTGATAGATAGGATACTCCCGGAAATCGCGCACCGGGATGTTAGCGTCGATATAAGTCAGGTAATCGTCAAAGCGGGTGTCGTCCCGCCCGGTGGAGCCGATAAACAGGTCGAAGCAGGTGGTCTGCTCCGTGCGGCTTTGAAACATGGTGTGGAACAGCAGGCCGGTGCCCTCGCTGATCAGCGTGGCGGTAAACAACAGGGCGATCGTCGCCATGACCACGCCCATAGTGGCCAGCTTGGCCGAAAGGGAACGGAAGATCAGCAGCGTGTGCCCCTTATACTTTTTCCCCGGCCGCTTGTCGAAATAGGCGGGTACGCCGGAGGAAAAGCTGAGAAAGAAGCCGAACAGGAAAAAAATAATGAAACCCGCGCCTATGATGCCGAATAGCAAATTGCGCAAAAGAAGCAGCAGCGTGCCGATGACGCCGCAAACGATGGAAACGATGAAAATTCTGCGTCTTAAGCGGCTTTTTTGGATAACCTCGCCTTCGTTTTGGCGGTCAAAGTAAATTAAGTCGCAAATTTTCATGGTGCGGATGCGCTTGCGGCTCTTAAAAAGCGCGAACAGGTACATCAGCGCGAAATAGAATAGCGTGAGCAGAATGGCCGGCAGGGAAAAGGCAAAGCTAAACGTGTAGGGCGCGCCGAACAGCGCCAACGTGATGGCGCGCAGCGCCTGAAAGAACAGATTGCCGAGCAGCGTGCCTAAAACCAGCGCGATACCGCCGACGGCTAGATTTTCCAAGAAAAACAGCCGGGCGACCTGACGGCTTTCCAGACCGATCAGGATATAGGTGCCGAGCTCGCGGCTGCGCTTGGCCAGCATAAAGGTGGTGGTGTACTGCACCAGCCAACCGATGATACCGATAACCACCAGACTGGACAAAACGATCACGAGAGGAAGGCTGTCCATCATGCTGGAAAGCGTGCGGATCTCCTGCGAGAAGACCAGCCCGTTAAAAGCATAGACCAGCGCGGCGGCCATGACGATCGTGACAAAGTAGACCAGATAGTCGCGCGCCTGCCGCCGGGCGTTGCGCAGGGAAAGCTTAGATAACGTCACTGACGTCACCCCCCAGCAGAGCCAGCACGTCGAGTATTTCGTGGTAAAGCACGGTCCGGGTGCGGTCCGCGCGGATCAGCTCGTTGAACAGCCGCCCGTCTTTCAGAAACAGCACGCGCGAAGCATAGCTGGCGCTGTACGCGTCGTGCGTGACCATAAGGATGGTAGCGCCCATATCCCGGTTCATGCGCGACATAATCTCCAACAGGTTTTTGGAAGCCTTGGAATCCAGCGCGCCGGTGGGTTCGTCGGCCAGAATGAGCGATTGCCCGGCCACCATGGCGCGGGCGCAGGCCGCGCGCTGCTTTTGTCCGCCGGATACCTGATAGGGGAACTTGCCCAGCACGTCCTCGATGCCCAGCTTTTGCGCCACGTTCATGACCTGCTTTTGCACGGTGCGGCTGTCCGCGTGGTTGATCGTAAGGGCAAGGCCGATATTTTCTTCTAGCGTCAGCGTGTCCAACAGGTTGAAATCCTGAAAGACAAAGCCCAGCCTCTCCCGTCGGAAGCGGGCAAGCTCGCTCTGCGGCAGGTCGGCGATATCCTCGCCGTCCAGCAAAATACTGCCCGCGCTTACCGTGTCGATGGTGGAAATACAGTTGAGCAGCGTGGTCTTGCCGCTGCCGGACGCGCCCATGATGGCGATGAATTCACCGTCCGTCACGTCAAAGCTGATGCGGTCGAGCGCCTTGGTCACGTTGTTTTTGCTTCCGTAATATTTTTCAATGTTTTGTACATGCAGCATGTTCGTGCCCTCCTTGCTTATGATGTTAGGATACACCAGAAGCAAAGCTTGTGGTATCGAACTAACCGTGCCTTATCTTACATTTTTGAAAGGTTTTCTTGGGCGGGAAAGGTCAGGCTGACGCTGGTCTCCCGGCCAAGGACGGAGGCAAGGCGCAGATCGATCTGCAAAAAGCCCGCCAACCGGCGGCAGAGATAAAGCCCCATGCCGGTCGCGCCGCCGCGCGCGCGGCCGTTGCTGCCGGTAAAGCCCCGCTCCATCACGCGGGACAGCTCGTGCGGGGGAATGCCGATGCCGTTATCCCGCACCGTAAGCTGCACCTGCCGCCCCAACCGCCGCGCGGATAGCGTGATGACCGGAGCGTTCCCGCGATAGCGCACCGCGTTTTGCAGCAGCTGGCCCAGCATAAAGCCGGCCCATTTGCCATCCGTATAAACGGTTTGGTCAAGCCCTTCCGTTTGCACGCGCACGCCGTTTTGGATCAATAGCGTGCGGTGGCGTTCAATCGCCTGCGCCGCGATCTCCGCCAGATCGGTTTGGCGGATGATAAAGTCCTTTTCCGAGCTTTCGGCCCGGGCGTAAAAAAGCGCGCGCTCCACATGATTATCGATCTGCGCAAGCTCGTAGGAGAGCTTGCGCCGCGTTTCCGCATCGGCATGGCGGCAAAGGAGCTGGGCCGCCGTGATGGGCGTTTTAATTTCGTGCACCCAGCTTTCCACGTAGGCGCGGTATTCCTTCCGGCCGGCCTCCGCGTCCGATACCGCTTCGATCATCGCCTTGCCGGACCGGCGCATCAGCTCGAACAGCCGGCGCTCGTAAGGGCTCTTGGGTTTCGGCGCGCACGCGGCGAACAGGTGCTTTTGATCGAGCCCATCCATAATGGCGGTCAGTTCGTTCAGATGGGCGCGGCATTTGTAATAATCGTACCCTTGCGTGCCAGCCATGAGCAGAAACCAGAAGATTAGAAAAATGGTAAGCACGCCGGACTGTGTGCCCGTGGACAACAGGAATACGGCCACGGCCGCCATGAACAGCAGCTGCACGGCCAGCCGCCCCAGCCGGTCGGATAAAAATTCGCCAAACTTCATATCTGGTACCCCAATCCGCGCCGGGTCTTGATATAGCCGGGCAGGCCCAGCCCTTCCAGCTTGGCGCGCAGCCGGGTCATATTTACGCTCAGTGTATTATCGTCGATATAGATCTGACTGTCCCACAGGGCTTCGATCAGATCGGCGCGGGAAACGATCTCGTCGGGGCGGTTCATTAAATGGGCCAGAATTTTGATTTCGTTGCGGGTCAGTTCCACGGTTTGCGCCCCCTTGGAAGCGACGCCCCCCGCGAGGCTGAGCGTCAGGCCTTTTGTTTCCAGTACGTCCGCTGTGTCCGCCGCGCCGCCGCTGCGCCGCAGCACGGCTTTGACGCGGGCCAGAAGCACGGGGATATTATAGGGTTTGGTGATGTAATCGTCCCCGCCAAGACTGAGCGCCCGCAATTCATCCATCGCGGAATCGCGGCTGGTCACGAAAATGATGGGCACAGCGGATTGCTTATGGATCTCGGCGCACAGCGAAAAGCCGTCTCTGCCGGGAAGACCCAGATCAAGCAGGATCAGGTCCGGCGCGCGCGCCGCGATCTGTGCCGTCACCTGTGTGAAATCCGTGACGGTCAGCGGCTCAAAGCCCTCGTTGCCGAGCAGCAGCGCCAGTTCGTCCCGGATCGCCGGGTCGTCTTCTATGATCATGATTTTTTGCATATTGCGCCACCTTTAAAATAGGCTGATCTGCTCCAGCGGAGCGTCACGCCGCCGCGCGGCGTTTTCCCGCCTGACACGGTCAGGCAGGTCGTTTAGGAAAACAGAGGGCTCGCCGCCCGCGGTAAGGATCAGCTCGTCCCGCGCGCGCGTCATGCCGACGTAGAACAGCCGCCGTTCCTCTTCGAGGTCGGCCGGGCGCGCCTGCGATTCCAGCGGAAGCGACCCTGCGGTGATACCGGCCACGAACACGGCGGGAAATTCCAGCCCCTTGGAGCCGTGCAGCGTCATCAGCCGCACCGCGCCGGACTGCCAGCCCTTGCCCGCGGCGCGGCGCAAGTCGGCTTCCTGCCCCAGCGTCAGCGCGTTCCACAGCTCGGACAGGGTGGCGTAAAACACTGCCATGTCCCGCAGGCGCGTCAGGGCGGGCGAATCGCCGTACTGCTCCGCCCAGCGTTCCACCAGCTTGCGGGGCTTTTCCTTCATATGGGGCAGCCATTCCTCGGCGCGCCCGAGCCACGCTTCCAGATGGCCGTAGCCCGCCGCGAGCGGGCGCAGAGGATCGGGATCGAACGTGTCCAACGCGGCGCAGGCCGCCTGCGCCTTTTGGATCAGATCGGCCGGACAGCGCCACAGCAGGTGAAGCGCGGTCTCAAGCGCCGCCGCGTCGTCCGGCGCTTGGAGCGACCGCCAGAAGGCGAGCGCGCCGCGCACCGTATCATCATCCAGAAAATCCTCCCGGCCGCTGATGATGCAGGGGATATCGTCGTGCGTCAGGCATTTTTCAATCAGTTCTAACTGCCGGTGCGTGCGGCAAAGCACCGCGATATCGGAAAAGGCGCGTATCTCCCGTTCGTGCTCCAGCTTTTGCGCTTCCAGCATATCGACGCCGCCGACCATGCGGCCAATTTCCTTGGCGATGAAGATCCCCTCCGCGAAACCGTCCGCCGCCCGCACCAGACGCACGGCGGCGCCGGGGGCGCGGTGCGCGGCAAGCGCGCGTGAACCGCCGGGGTTTTGCTCGATCACCGGCGCGGCCGCAGCGAGGATTTCCGGCGCGGAGCGGTAATTTTGCTGTAGGCGGATTTCGCGCGCTTTCGGGCAGTCCTCCAACAGCCGCTCAAAGCAGCGGCCGCTTGCGCCGCGAAAGCCGTAAATAGACTGGTCCGGGTCGCCGATGACGAACAGGCTTTTGCCGTGTTCGCTCCACGCGCGGATCAGTGCATATTGGGTGTCGTTGATGTCCTGAAATTCGTCCACCAGCAGGTGGGAAAAGCTTTTTAGGCCCGCGGTATCCAGCCCCAGCGCTTCGGTGAGCAGGTCGTCGAAATCCAAAACGCCCATTTGCCGCAGGCGCGCGCAGTAAGCTTCATATAGGTCGCCGCCCAGCCCGGTATCCTCCAAAGACGCGCCGTTTTTTACGCGGGAGACCGCTTGCAGCAGCGCGCGTGGGCCGCCCTTGCCCGCGTGCTCGCGGAGCACCTGCGCCGCGACGGTAAGCGCCTCGCCCTGACCGATCAGACGCGCGCCCTTTAAAAGGTTCAGACAGATCGCGTGAAAGGTGCCGATGGTCATGCGCTGCACCGCGCGTTTGCCGCCCAGCCGCTTTTCCAAACGATCGAGCATTTCGGCGGCCGCTTGGTTGGTAAAGGTAACGGCGGTGATCTCGCCCGGCTTCACGCCCCGTTCTTCGATTAAATGGGCGATGCGGGCGACCAGCGTTTTGGTCTTGCCCGTGCCCGGCCCGGCCACGACCGCCACCGTCTGTTCCGCGGCGGCAATCGCCGCCAGCTGCTCCGGGTTCGGCGCTTCGTCCACCGGTGCGGCGGACAGCGCCGGGGCGGCCTTGGCAAGCGCTTTGGCCGCCTTTTTCTTTCCCTGCGGCGCTTCCGCGCCGAATAGGGAGATCTGGCCGCTGAACCGCTCGATCTCGGCGGGGGTTAACAGGGAAATGGTGCCGTATTCGCCGTCAAAGCCGGCGCGCCGGTCTACCTGACCGATGCGAAGGCGGCGAATGCCCTCGGCCACGCACGGCCCCGCAACCTGTTCGATATCCGGGATTGGCGCTTGCCGCAAAATATAAAATTCCGGCCCCAATTCGCGGAGCATGCGCTCGTACTGTTCCAGCGTTTTTTTGCCCGTGGCCGAGCCGCCGGTGGAAGCCGCAATGGCCTCGGGCAGCGGCGCAAGGCTTTCAAAGGGCTTGGCCGCTGCGGGCCGGAAATCCGCGGGGCGATCGGCCAGCGCTTCGACCCGGTGCTCCACGCCAACGGTCAGCTTTTTGCCGCAGACCGGGCATAGACCGCCCCGCGCGGCGGTCTCGGCGGGCGTTAAGCAAACGCCGCAATTCCGGTGCCCGTCCAAATGGTATTTGCCTTCCTCCGGGAAAAACTCCACCGTGCCCTCAAACCCTTGGCCGGTGCGGATGGCGCGAACCAGCGCAGGATAGGTGCGCGCGGTCTCCAGCAAATTGGCTTCGCGGCCCAGCTTGGCTGGGGAGTGCGCGTCCGAATTCGATACCAGCGTCAACCCGTCCAGCGCGGAAACGCGCCAGTTCATCGGCGGGTCGGAGGAGAGTCCGGTCTCTACTGCGTGGATGTGGGGCGTCATATCGTCAAAGCACGCGGAAACGGTGTCGAAGTCCGAAAACGCGCCGAACATGGAAAAGTGCGGCGTCCAGATGTGCGCGGGGATAAACTCGGCCTCCGGGCAGGTCTCGAGCGTCAATTCGAGCAGGTCGCGGCTGTCCAGCCCCAGAATGGGCCGCCCGTCCGAATGGATATTGCCGATGGCTTCCAGCCGCGCGGACAGCTCGTTCGCCGCTTCCAGACTGGGCAGTAAAATTAAATTATGCACCTTGCGGGTCTTGCCGTCCCGCTTGTAGATGGAGCTGATCTCGCCCGTCACGACAAAGCGGGGCGTTTCACCGGGCGTGGCGAAGGGCAGGCGATATGCCTCCCGCAGCTGATACACGCCGTCCCCTGCGGGTTCAAGCTGCGCCTTTAGCTCTTCGCGCCACGCGGGGTGCGTGAAATCGCCCGTGCCAAGCAGCGAGATCCCCTTGCGGCGGGCCCACCAATCCAGATGGGGCGCGTCGCATTCGCGGCTGGTGGCGCGGGAAAAACGGGAATGAATATGCAGATCCGCGATATACATAAAAAGACACCTTCTATCCAAACAAGCTGGTCTCATTATAATGCCTTTTGGGGGATGTTGCAATGAAAGCGCGTCAAAAGGAAAAACACACCGCCCCGCGCAGGTAAATAAAAGGGGCTATGGTTTTCTTTTGGGTGGATCGGTGCTATAATATAAACTTAAGAGAAACGAACCATTGGGAAAGGAACTGATATGCTAGGCCGTAAAAAGAAAACTGAAGAACAAGCGCCGGTACAGGTGCGGCGGCGCATGACCATACGCGGCGTTTTATCCTTCTTTATCGTGCTCACGCTCATCCGCGCGGCGTTTATGGGGCGGTACGAGAACGTGTTCGTGTGCGTTTTGGCGCTCATCCTGTTCTGCGTGCCGATGGCGCTGGAAAAGCGCCTGTCCATCGATATCCCGCCCGTGATGGAGGGCATTATTTACTGCTTTATCTTCGCGGCGGAAATCTTGGGCGAAATCAATTCGTTTTACACCATCATCCCGTATTGGGATACGATGCTGCACACGCTAAACGGCTTTCTGGTCGCGGCGGTCGGCTTTTCGCTGGTCGACCTATTCAATCGAAGCGAGCGGTTCACCTTTCGCCTGTCGCCGCTGTTTTTGGCGATCGTGGCGTTTTGTTTCTCCATGACCGTGGGCGTGCTGTGGGAGTTTTTTGAGTTTGGTTCCGATCAACTGCTCGGAACGGATATGCAAAAGGATTTTATCGTGCAAACGGTCAACTCGGTATCGCTCAATCCAAGCGGGCTCAACACGGTGGTACACGAGCCGATCACGAGTCTGGTCGTCAACGGCGAGGATTGGATGGAGTTCCCCGGCGGCTATCTTGATGTGGGCCTGATCGATACGATGAAGGACCTGATCGTCAACTGTGTGGGCGCGCTGATCTTCTCCTTTATCGGTTATTTCTACGTTAAAAAACGCGGAAAGGGCCGCTTTGCCGCGTCGCTCATCCCAGTCGTGCTTCCCGCGCCGGAGGATGGGGACGGCCCGCCGGAGGGAGAAGCGGGCGAAAAATAAGCGTAAGAAACCGGCAAGCGGGATAGCACCTGCTTGCCGGTTTTTATTTCTGTTGGAGGGTTCGTTTCGCTCACAATAAAATGCGCGGCAGGAGCCGCGGGCGGCCGAGTGGGGTCACTCGGCCCTACATGCGGGTAGGGCGGGGTGACCCCACCCCGCCGTTGCGCGGCTACCGCCGCGCATAAAATCGTGAGCGTGGCGCATCACCTAAAAAATACGCCGCCCGGACAGACACATCCGGGCGGCATTTTTTAATGAAGTTACGCAATGACCTTGCGGTAGAACGCGGACATATAGCCGCCAAGCGCGATACTCATTTCACGGGAAGCGACGACTTTGTCGGCCAGCGTGACGATCCAAGCCACGCGGGTACGCGGCATAGCGGCAAGCGGAAACATATGGCGCGCAATGGCCTCGCATTCACTCTCGCTCAGGCGAAAGGTGAAGCGGGCCCGGTCGGCCGCGATGTGGCCGTGCACAAAGGCGTGCATGCGCCCAAGTCGGCGCAGACCGGAGAAATGTTTCAAGTACCGGCGGAACCGGTCGCTGTGCCAGTCGTATCCGAAGAAATCATGCAGAAGAGCCGCGCGCACAACGGAAGCGGTTTCGTCCTCCGACAGACGCATCTTACGGGCGATCCCATAGGCGCACTCGGCCACGGCCAGCGAATGGTCGTAAACGGAGTTGGCCTCACCGTGGTGCTGAAATTCGCGCAGCTGCTGGTAACGCGGGTGCTCGACGATATTCCGCGCCATGCGGTGTATTTCACTTTCCATTGGACTCACCCTCTTTGGTTTTCTTGCTTTCATTGTATGCCGGTGCGCGGCGAAAAACAAGAGGGAAATTGTTAACAATTTATGTTTGCAAATTGGATAGTTTGTCCAATTCGGGCCAAGGCTACCGCAGCATGCGTCCGGTAACGCGCCGGTGCAGCAGCATGGCGGCGATGCAACCGACGATTTCGGCCAGCGGGAAAGCCAGCCAGACCGCGTGCAGGCTTACCCGGGCGAGCAGCACCGCCAGAGGCAGCAAAATGACGATCTGCCGCAAAAGCGTCACCAGAAGCGATTCGTTGCCGCGTCCCAGTCCCTGCATGCAGCCGCAGAGAATGACCGACGCGCCCGCAAAGCAGATGGAAAGCGCGATGATGCGGATCGCGGGCACGCCGATGGCGAGCATCTCCTCCGAAGCCTTGAACAGGGCGAGCAGCGGGCGTGGCAGCAGTTCGAACAGCACGGTGCCGCCCGCCATGATCCCGACGGAAAGCAAAAGCGCGTACTTGGTGATACGATGGATACGGTCATACTTTTTCGCGCCGAAGTTATACCCGATCATCGGGATCAGCGCGTTGTTCAGGCCAAAGACCGGCATGAACAAAAAGTTTTGCAGCTTATAGTACACGCCGTAAAAGCCGACGGCGGTCATGGAAAATGGCATGAGGATGCGGTTTAGACCGATGGTGAGCACGCTGGCGAGCGACTGCGTGACTGCGGCGGGCAGGCCGATCTTTAACACCTCGCCCAAAATCGCGCCGTTTGGCCGGAACGAACGCGGCTTGAGCCGCACGTCGTGATTAAAGCGAACGTTGATGAAAAAGCCGATGGACATGGCGATGATCTGTGCGGTCACGGTGGCGAGGGCCGCGCCCGTCGTGCCAAGCCGGGGAAAGCCGAACAGGCCGAAGATCATGATCGGATCGAGCACGCAGTTGATCAGCGCGCCGATCAGCTGGGTGATCATGTGGTAAACGGTGTTGCCGGTCGCCTGCATCAGCCGTTCGGCCACGAACAGCAGGAACACCCCGCACGATGCAACGGTGCAAACGGTAACGTAGCTGGTGCCCATTTCGCGTACGGCGGCGTCGGTGGTAAATAGGGCGATAAAGCTTTTGCCGAATAATAGGCCGAGCACGGCGAAGACCAGCCAGCAAACCACGGCGAGAAACACGCCGTTCATCGCGACCGCGTCGGCTTCGTCCTGCTTGTGCTGGCCGAGCTTGCGGGACAACAGCGCGTTCACGCCAACGCCCGCGCCGGTCGCCACCGCGATCATGAAAAGCTGCACCGGAAAGGCGAGCGACACGGCGGTCAGCGCGCTTTCGCTGATACGCGCGACGAACGCGCTGTCCACAATGTTATAAAGCGCTTGGATCAGCATGGACAGCATGATCGGAAACGACATGGTGATGATGAGTTTGCCCTCCGGCATGGTGCCCATTTTGTTTTCTTTTTGTCCGGCTTCTACCTTTTCTGCTTCTGCCGCCAAAGCGATCCCCTCCCAATAGAGGCGGCGTGAGCTCACGCCGCCCTAAAGCAAACAAGATTTCTGTTTGTTCAGTATACCAGAAAAAAACGGAAAGGGGAAGCAGCGGTTTTAGGCGCGCTCGCGCAGGGTGACGTGCACGGTATCCCCCGGCTGCTTGCCGATCCGCGCGCGGATATCCTTGCGCACGCCGAGGATGTGGCCCGGCGTTTTCATGCGCACCAGACTGCCGTCGTACGGCACGCCGTCAAACGTGGCGCGCACCTTGACGCGGCCCTTGTGAAACTCCCGCCGCACATCGTGCGGGAACTCGATATAGGCCCCGTCCAGATCGGGTACCTTGCGCAGCACCGCGTCGAACTCGTATAGCGTTTCGTTCATGCGTGACTTAAAGCGCGTTCGGCGTGTCCAGCACCATCTGCCGGTAAGGCAGATCGGCAAAGCCGCGCAAACGGTACAGCGCGGCGGCGCGCGGGTTGTCGTCTGTCACTTCCAAACGGTAGCGGGCGGCGGTATTGTATCGCTCGTGCACCGCGGCGATGATCTTGCTGCCAAGGCCCTTGCCGCGCATGTGCTCGTCGATCCATATTTCATCGAGCCAGACGGTCAGCCCGCCCGCTTCGTTCGACCAGGTCAGGGCGAGCAGGCAATAGCCGCAGGGCCGTCCGTCCTCGTCCTCGGCGATTAGACAGGCGGCGTAGGGCGAACCGTGGATCAGCAGCTCGAACGTGCGCACGGCGTTTGCTTCGGGTATCTCGTGGCAAACGGCGGGCGAATGGTAAAATTCATGCACCGAACGCAGAAAGTAATCGCGGTCCTCGGCTTGGATCGGGCGGATCAGCATGGTGAAAACTCCTTACATGATAAATTGATTTGAAAAGCGGGTGACCGCATAGGTCGCCCGCTCAGTCTGTCGAAAAAGTCCTCGCGCCGCAGCGCGCAGAAGCCGGAATTCTCGATCGAAATGGGGCTTTGTTTCGATCGAAGGCTGTCGAAAATAGTTTTTCGACAGCCTCAGCGGGCGGCCGCATGGGCCGCCCGTATGGTGAATACTTGCGTAGGCGTTAGGCCTGCGCAAGCGCCTGCTCGACATCGGCGATGATGTCCTCCGCGTTTTCAAGGCCACAGGACAGACGGATCAGGCCGGGCGTGATGCCCGCGGCGACGAGCTGCTCGTCCGTCAACTGGCGGTGCGTCGCGGAGGCCGGATGCAGCGCGCACGAATGGATATCGGCCACGTGCACCTCGAGCGATACCAGCTTGAACGCGTCGATCACGCGCTCGGCGGCTTCACGGCCGCCCTTGAGGCTGAACGAGATAACGCCCGAAGCCGCGCCGTTTTCCAAATACTTTACCGCGCGGTCGTGGAAGGCGTCGCCCGCAAGGCCGGGATAGGTGACAAAATCGACCTTGTCGCTCGTGCGCAGGTAGCTCGCCACCGTCATAGCGTTTGCCGAATGCTGGCGAATGCGCAGCGGCAGCGTTTGCAGGCCCAAATCGAGCAGGAACGCGCCCATCGGCGTTTGGCAGGTGCCCATGTCGCGCATCAGCTGTACGCGCGCCTTGGTGATATAGGCGGCTGCGCCGCAGGCGTCGGTATAGACAAGGCCGTGGTAGCTGTCGTCCGGCTCGGTCAGGCCGGGGAAGTTGCCCTTCGTCCAATCGAACTTGCCGGAATCGACGATCACGCCGCCCATCTGCACGGCGTGGCCGTCCATGTATTTTGTGGTGGAATGCACGACAATATCCGCGCCCCACTCAAATGGGCGGCAGAGGACCGGCGTTGCAAAGGTGTTGTCCACAATGAGCGGCACATTGTGCCGGTGGGCCAGCGCGGCGAACTTTTCAATATCCAGCACGGTCAGCGCGGGGTTGGCGATCGTTTCGCCGAAAACCGCCTTGGTGTTCGGGCGGAACGCCTGCTCAAGCTCGTCCTCCGTCGCTTCGCCGTCGACAAAGGTCACGTCGATGCCGAGCTTTTTAAACGTGACGGCCAGCAGGTTCAGGCTGCCGCCATAAATTGTTGAGGTGGAAACAATATGGTCGCCCGCGCCCGCGATGTTTAAAATGGCCAGCATGGTCGCGGCTTGGCCGGACGAGGTGCACAGCGCGCCCACGCCGCCTTCCAGCGCCGAGATCTTATCCTCCACCGCGGCGACCGTCGGGTTGGACAGGCGCGTATAGAAGTGGCCGGAAGCGGTCAGGTCGAACAGATCGCCGACGTGGGCGGTCGAATCAAACTTGAACGTGGTGGACTGATAAATGGGGAGCGCGCGCGCCCCGCCGTTTTCGGGCTCATAGCCTTCGTGCAGGCATTTGGTTTCGATTTTCATAGGAAGAAAAACACTCCTTTTTTGTGTCGGTTGACAATAAAAACATTCTATCATGCGGAATGGGAAGGGTCAAGTAAGGGCGGAAGGTGGCGGCAGGAATTTAGAGTGGGGGTCGACTTTGGCCGAGGAGTTTGGTATAATAGGCATACATAAAATCTGCAAAACGGAGAGACGCAAGCTATGGAAAATGAAAAGATCGCGCGCATCAACGCTTTGGCGAAAAAGGCAAAGGCCGAAGGGCTGACCGATACCGAAAAAGCCGAGCAGAAAGCCCTGCGCGAGGAATATATCGCAGGCTTCCGGCAGAGCCTGAAAAACCAGCTGGACGCAACGGTCGTTTTAAACCCGGACGGCACCGCGTACCGGCTGCGCGAGAAGAAGGACAAAACGTGATGACTTTGCCCGCGGGGGTATTGCGGGCGCTGCAAAAGCTGGAAGCGCGGGGCTATGAGGCCTGGGCGGTCGGCGGCTGCGTGCGGGACAGCCTGCGCGGGCGCCGACCGCACGATTACGACCTGTGCACCGCGGCCAGCCCGGCGGAAATGCGGGAGGTCTTCGCGGACGAGCGGGTGCTCGATACCGGCGCAAAGCACGGCACGCTGACCGTGCTGACCGATTCCGGGCCGGTGGAGATCACCGCATTTCGCATAGAGGGCGCGTATTCGGACGGCCGCAGGCCGGACGAGGTGCGCTTTGTGCGCGAGGTGACCGCCGATCTTGCGCGGCGGGATTTTACCGTGAACGCGATTGCGTGGCACCCGGAACGCGGCCTGTGCGATCCCTTTGGCGGGCAAGCTGATTTAAAGAACGGCCTGCTGCGCGCGGTGGGCGACCCGGACGCGCGCTTTGCGGAGGATGCGCTGCGCATTTTACGCGCGGTACGGTTTGCCGCGAAGACCGGCTTCACGGTGCAGCGGGACACCGCCCGCGCCATGCGGCGGCAGCGGCACCGGTTAAACCAGATTGCGCACGAGCGCGTGCGGGAAGAGCTGACGCGGCTATTGTGCGGCCGCTTTGTGTGCCGCGCGCTGATGGCGTTTTCCGATGTGCTCATCGAAGTGCTGCCCGAGCTTGCGCCCATGCCGGGCTGCGCGCAGCAGAACCCGCACCATTTATACAATGTGTGGGAGCATTCGGTGCTGGCGGTCGGGCAGGTGCCGGCCGAACCCGTTTTGCGGCTTTCCGCGCTGCTGCATGATTGCGGCAAGCCCGCCTGTAAAACCGTGGATGAAAGCGGCGTGGGCCACTTTTACGGCCACCCGGCCGTGAGCCGGGTGTTGGCGGAACAGATCGTGCGCCGTTTGCGCTTTTCCAAGGACGAAGCGGAAAGCGTGCTCTTTCTGGTGGAGCATCACGACCGGCCGCTGGGCGACAGCGACAAGCTGATCCGCCGCCGTTTGGCGCAGATCGGTGAAAAACGCTTTCGCGAGCTTTTGATGATCAAAAAGGGCGACGCGGTGGGGCAGGGCACGCACCCGGAGGACGTCGCCGCCCTTCTGGAGACCGAGCGGCTGCTGGAAAACGTGCTCGCGGCCGAAGCTTGCTTTTCCCTGCGGCAGCTTGCCGTTAAGGGAAACGATATGATCGCGCTGGGCCTTGCAGGCCCGGCGGTGGGCGATATGCTGGACGCGCTGCTGGGCGCGGTAATCGACGGCTTTGTGCCGAATGAACGAAACGCGTTGCTCTTTTGGGCGCGCGACCGAATGGAGGAACGGCTATGACCGCTGAAAAGGAACAATTTATCGAGATCTATCATAAGAACATCACCCGGCCGGGCGCGGATAAGCTGCTCGCGTGGATGGAGGGCACGGACTTTTTCACGGCCCCTGCTTCGACCCGCTTCCACGCGGCGCACGAGGGCGGGCTGCTCGAGCACTCGCTCAACGTGTACCATGTGCTGATCTCCAAGCATTACGACCCTGCCGCGGACGATTTGGAAAGCTTTACGCTCGTTTCCCTGCTGCACGATCTGTGCAAGGCGGGGTTCTACAGCGTGGAGATGCGCAACCGCAAAAACGAGCAGGGCACGTGGGAAAAGGTGCCGTTTTACGTGGTCGATGATAAGTTTCCCTACGGCCACGGCGAAAAGTCGGTCTTTTTGGTCGAGCGCTTTCTGCGCCTGAAAAACGAAGAGGCCGTTGCCATCCGCTGGCATATGGGCGGTTTTGACGACGCGGCCAAGGCGGGATCGTTCGCCATCGCGCACGCTTATGAGAAGTACCCGCTCGCGGTCAAGCTGCATCTGGCCGATCTGGAGGCCACCTACTTATGCGAAAACCGGGAGGACAAAGCATGAAGACGCGGGAATTTACCCTGCGCACCGACCGCGCGTGTATGATCGATGTGACGGACAAGGTTTGCGCCGTTATCCGCGAAAGCGGTGTGCAGAGCGGCTTATGCGTTGTTTACTGTCCGCATACGACGGCGGGCATCACCATCAACGAAAACGCCGATTCCGATGTGCGGCACGATCTGCTGCTCGGTCTGCGCGAGGCGTTCCCGAACCGGCGCGAGTTCCGCCACGCGGAGGGAAACTCCGTCGCGCACCTGAAAAGCAGCTGTGTCGGCGCGAGCAAGACCATTCTCATAGAGGACGGCCGCCCGCTGCTCGGCACGTGGCAGGGCGTATACTTCTGCGAGTTCGACGGCCCGCGCACCCGCCGCTTTCAGGTCAAGGTGCTGGAGGATATGGCGATTTAATGAGTATATTTTGGCTAACTTTTTGTCGTATTTGATTGCAGGATGCGTTTGGCTTTGTTAAAATGAAAAGGAACAGAAACCAAACGGACAAAGGAGCGACATCTAAGATGGAAGCAATCGAATGCATCAAGACGCGCCGCAGCGTGCGCCGCTTTACCGAGGAGCCGGTGACCAAGGAGCTGGTAAACCAGATCATCGAGACCGCCGCCTACGCGCCGAGCTGGAAGAACACGCAGATCGCGCGGTACATCATCGTGACCGATCCGGCGAAAAAGGAACGGCTGGGCGCGTGCATGCTCGGCTTTACGGCCAACCAGAAAACCGCCGCCGGCGCGCCCGCCATTGTCGCCGTGACGATGATAACGGGCCGTTCGGGCTACGAGCGGGACGGCTCGTTCACCACCTCGCAGGGCACGCACTGGCAATCGTTCGACGCGGGCATCGCCACGCAGACGTTTTGCCTTGCCGCGCATGCGAACGGACTGGGTACGGTCGTCATGGGCATTTATGATGAAAAGAAGGTCGCCGAGGTGCTGGATATCCCCGAGGGGCAGCAGGTCGCGGCGCTTCTGGCGCTTGGGCACCCGGCGGAGGAGCCGATGATCCCGAAGCGCAAGGATGTGGACATCCTCGTTTCCTTTCAATGAATGAATTTAGGCTGTCGAAACAAAGCCCCATTTCGATCGAGATTCCGGCTTCTGCGCGCGCCTTACAGGCAGAAGGTGAATTGCCCCTGCGGGGCAAGAGAAGCCGGTCTGGGCCGCACTTGAAGTCGGTTTGTATCAAAACCGAGATACACGGCCCAGGCCGGCCTCTCTTGGCCTACGGCCAATTCACCTTCTGCTCCCGGTTTTGATGGCTTTTGCCACAAGTGGTAAAAGCTTATTTTATGCACGCTGCGGCGTGAGGACTTTTTCGACAAGCTGAATTGAGGCCGGCGGCCACTAAAGTGGCTCCGGCCTCAATTTTTTTACGCGATTTTGTTTTCTAACCTTCGTTTAACCTTCCTGCTGTATAATGAGCTTGTGATCACAAACAACAACCACAAAAACTTTGAAACAAATCATTTCAGGAGGAAACAATTATGTTGAAACAGAGAATCGCAACCGGCCTGCTTCTGGCCACCGCCGTCACTTCGCTTACCGCCGCTTCCGCTTTTGCCGCGGAACAGCCCGACGCAGATAAAATGCTTGCCGCCACAGTGAGCATTGCAGCTCACAACGGTGAGGGGCAGGACCCGAACGCCCCCAAGCTTGACCTGAAGACCGATGAAGACGGCAACCAGTATTTAGAAAATGAGGCCGGCAGCCGCGTCTATTTCTCTCAGGCAACGCCGGCCGAAGGCGCAAAGGGCGCTGAAAATCCCGATGGCGTGGAGGTTCAGATCTCCTATTCCACGTCCGACAGCGAGGACGCAAACGAGAACGTAGAATTGCCGGACGTCAAGACCGACGAAAACGGCGACCGGTATATCGAGATGGAAGACGGCGCGCGCGTCTATATCATGATGAAAAACGCCGAGTGATCTTGTAAACCAAAAAGGATGTGAACCAACGTGAGGCTTCTGATCGTCGAGGACGAAACGGATATGCAGGAGGCCCTGTGCTACGGCCTGCGTAAATGCGGCTATGCCGTGGATTCCACAGGCGACGGCGCGGACGCCGTGGAGCTGTGCGAAATCAATGATTACGATCTGGTGGTGCTGGACCTGAACCTGCCCGGCCTAGACGGCATGGAGGCGCTCGACCGCATCCGGTCGCTGGATAAGCCTACAAAAATACTGATTCTTTCCGCCCGCTCCGAGCTTGCGGATAAAGTTCTGGGGTTGGACGGCGGGGCCAGCGATTACCTGACAAAACCCTTTCATTTTGAGGAGCTGGAGGCGCGCATCCGCGTGCTGCTGCGCCGCTCCTTTATCCAAGAGGAGGCCGTCCTTTCACGGGGCGGCCTCTCTCTGGATACCAACAACAAAACGGCGAGCTTTGACGGCGCGCCGCTGGAGCTGTCGCGGCGCGAGTACGCCGTGCTGGAATATTTGATGGCCCATATGGGCCGCGCGGTCAGCGCGGAGGAACTGCTGGAGCATGTGTGGGATATCGAGACCGATCCGTTCACCAATCAGGTCAAGGTCTATATCAGCATGATCCGGCGCAAGCTGGCGGCCTTTACAAGCGAGAATATGATTCGGAGCATCCGCGGCGCCGGTTATATCATAGACAAGGAGGAAAAACCATGCTGAAAAAGCTGTCTCTTCGCGTGCGGCTGACGCTTTTGTCGGCGCTCGTCATGACCGGGGCGGCCATCATCCTGACCGCCGTGTCCATGTTCAGCGCCGACCATATTTTTGTGCAGAACCTGCCGCAGGATCTGGGCATGAAAACGACTCTTTCCACGACTGCAGTGAAAAGCCAATCCATGCGCAGCGGCGAGGTCAGCTTGACGCAGCCGGAAGCCGATGTTTCGTACTCCGCGCAAACAGGCGAAAAAGGTGAAGCCATGGACGCTGCCGTGATTCAGGTATCGCTTGCCAAGGCCAGCCGCCAATTCAACCTATGGGGCCTTGCGGGTCTGCTGCTCGTGCTGCTGTTGGGCACGGGCGCGACTTGGCTGATGGCTGGCCGCGCGTTGGGGCCGGTGCGCGAGCTTTCCTCCGCCATTGAGGAAGTGGGCGACAGCAACTTCAAGCGCCGTGTGGAGATGCATGGCAGGCAGGACGAGATCGGGCGGCTCGCGCACTCCTTTAACAGCATGATGGACAAGGTGAGCGCCTCGTTCGAGCGGCAAAAGCGGTTTTCCGCTTCGGCCGCGCATGAGCTGAAAACGCCGCTTGCCACCATGCAGGTAGGGCTGGAGGTGCTGGAGCTGGACGCGCAGCCCTCGCCCGAACGCATGGAAAAAACGCTCGCCGTGGCAAAAACCAACACCGAGCGCATGATTCACCTATTGGACGACCTGATGCGCCTGTCTTCCGATGAGACCGGCGAAATGTGCGATACCATACCGCTGCGCGAGCTGTTCACTGAAATACAAGCAGAGCTGTTGCCGCAGATTCAGGCGAACCGCCTTTCCGTTTCCATTGAAGCGGAGCCGGAGGCGCAGTTGACCGGCAGCCGCACCATGCTCTACCGCGCGCTGTTTAATCTGGCGGAAAACGCGGTAAAGTACAACCGCGCGGGCGGCTCGATCACGCTTTCCGCAAAGCGGGAGGACGACGCGGTCGAGGTGCGCGTGACCGATACGGGCATCGGCATTCCGGAAGCCGAATTGCCGCATATTTTCGAGCCGTTTTACCGGGTGGACCGTTCGCGCTCCCGCGCGGTCGGCGGTTCCGGTCTGGGACTGAGTTTGGTGCAGGATATCGTGGAAAAGCATGGAGGCGGCATCCGCGTGGAAAGCGCGCCCGGCGAGGGCACGTCGTTTATCCTGCGGTTCCCGGTCGCGCGGTGACAGATCGTCCGTCCGCCGCGCTCGGTCAAGTCCATGTGGCGGGGCGGCGCAGAGAAGCGGGCAGTTTTGTTTTGCCGTCGCCCGCGGCGGCGTTCAGTTGAGCCTGCGTTAGAAAGACAGCCTGCGATAGATCAGCGCCGTGCAGGCAAGCGTCGCGCAGGTCGGCGCCCAGCAGGTTGCTGCCGCGCAATGTGCAGCCGCGCAGGTCGGCGGCGATCAGCAGCGCCATGGAAAGGTCGCGGCCCGAAAGATCAAAGCGGCGCAGATCGCGGCCGAACAGGTCGCGGGGCAGCGGTTTGCCGGGATTGACCGGCAGCGTTTCCGACGCGGCATGCAGCAGCGGATTGACCTTGCCGCGCCATACGTCCGGATCGAGCGCGGCGAGCGCCGCGGCAGGGGCGTCGGCTTGCCGGTCTATTTCGCCGATCATGCCGTCGATCTGCGCGCGTAGCGCGTCGGGCAGGCGCAGCGAGGCGGCTTCGAGCAGGTACCAAAGCATTTGGTGCAGCCCATAGACCGAGAGAAAAGCGGCGAACATCGTTTCGCGGTCCTCGCGCAGGTCGGCCCAGCTTTGGCCGCCGAAGGTGCGCGCCGCCACCCGTTGCCCCGCGCCGAAGCAGTCGTACGCAAGGCAGCCCTTGAGGCCGCGCGCTTTGAGCGCGCTGTGAATAGCGCAGCGGTGATCGGGCAATAAGTTTTTACAGGGCTTCCCCGCCGATTTATCGGCAGGGAAGCCTTCGCTTTTGGCAAAGTAAAGCGCGGTACAGCACAGGCCGCAGCAGCTGCCACAATCGATGGCAAGGCGGCGGCGCAGCGCCTGATCATTCAAAGCGTGGCGTTCGTTCGGTTCCATGAGGGGTCCTCCTAGCATCCTGTTCTGTTACCAGTGTAGCATAAGAAAAGCGCTGGAACAAGCGCGGAGATTTTTTCAAAAATGACTTGACATTGCAGTTAGCATATGCTAACATATGAACAAGTTAGCAAAGACTAACTAAACGAATAAGCGGCGCGGACCGCGCCGCAGCCTCTCTATGATGCATGGCAGGCCGTCGGCCTGCGCAAGCTAACGGCAACAGGAGGTGCGTTTTTTGATGATGGAAGGTATGCTTGACCGGCTGCTCGCGGCGTATTGCTCGCCGACGCTGGCCGGTATCAAGGCGGGCAGCTTGGTTGCGTGCGACCGCGTGCTTTACCCCGATCTGCCGCTTCGCATTCGGGATTACCAGCGTGCGTTCGCGCCGCGCGGTTTCCAATTTGAGATTGTCTGCGCGTGCAGGGAACGGTTCCTACTGCTGGTTTACCACCGGGACCGTCTTGCAAAACAGCTGAGGGATGAACGCGCCGCGCGCTTGCTTGACCATTTCGGTTACCCCGCGGGGCAGGATTTGGACGCGCTCCTATACCACCTGAAACGCCGTATGGCAGGGTGCGATAGCTTTCCGCACGAAATCGGCCTGTTTTTGGGCTATCCTTATGAGGATGTGGAAGGTTTCATCCGCAACGGCGGGAAGGGCTGCAAGCTTTCGCGCTACTGGAAGGTATACGGCGACGCGGAAGAGGCAAACCGGTTATTTGACCGCTTATCGCGGGTATGCCGCGCGGTCGTTTCGCGTGTGGAGCAGGGCGAAAGCCTGCTGCACGTGTTCGCCGCGGCATAGAAGCGTTTATATTTTTTTCTTACGACAACAGGAGGTTTTTCTATCATGGGTAAAATCGCAGTGATTTATTGGAGCCAGACCGGCAACACCGAAATGATGGCGAACGCGATCGCGGAAGGCATTGCCTCGGCGGGCGTGGCATGCGATCTCAAGCAGGTCTCCGAACTGTCCGCCGCCGATGCGGCCGGGTATGGCAAGCTGGCGTTAGGGTGCCCGGCCATGGGCGCCGAGGTGTTGGAGGAGGCCGAGTTCGAGCCCTTCTTTACCGAGCTGGAGGGCAGGCTGGGCGGCCACAAGGTGGCGCTGTTCGGCTCCTACGGCTGGGGCGACGGCCAGTGGATGCGCGATTGGTGCGAACGCGCCGATCACGCGGGCGCGGACGTTTACTTAAACGAAGGCCTGATGGTAAACGAAACGCCGGACGAGGCGGGCCTATCGAAGTGCCGCGCGTTAGGCGAGGCTTTTGCCGCGTACTAACTTTCTTTGCTCATAACCGCCGCTGCCCGGCGATTATGATACAATATCCTTTCTTGCCCGGGTATCGACGCCCGGCGGCATACCCGCAGCGTATGCCGGTTGCAGCATGGGCCCGCGGCTGTACGGAACAGCAGCCGCGGGCTTCCTCCTGCCAAAAAACGGCGCGCTGGGAAAAGTGGAGTTAGCAATATGCAACAAAATTGCAAATACCCGCTTGACAAGGCGAGTTAGCGATGGTAAACTACAGATACAAAAGGAGTTAGTGGAAACTAACTATACAAAAATTTTGGACGATACTTACCGATTGATTATAAGGAGAGGATGAACATTATGCCGCTGACGATGCTCGACGCAGGTGTGGAGACCACGATTAAAACGATTCGGGGCAAGGACCGTACCCGGCAGTTTTTACAGAACATGGGTTTTGTTGAGGGGAGCAGGATCAGCATTGTTTCCTCGATGGCGGGCAATTTGATCGTATCGGTCAAGGATTCGCGCGTTGCCATTTCGAGTTCGATGGCTTCCCGCATTATGGTTTAAGGAGAGGTTTGACAATGGGTAATTTGAGAACGACAAAGTGCGGCGCGACCGTGACCGTGCGCAAGGTCGAAGGCGAGGGCGCGGTGCGCCGCCGCATTATGGATATGGGCATTACGCGCGGCGCTGAAATATTTGTGCGTAAGGTAGCGCCGCTCGGCGACCCGGTAGAGGTCACGGTGCGCGGCTATGAGCTTTCCTTGCGCAAGGCGGACGCTGAAAAAATACTGGTAGACTAAAAAATTTTACATAGGGGTTAGCGACACCTAACCCAAGAAAGGGGAATCATCTATGCAGGTTCGTTTGGCGCTTGCCGGCAACCCGAACTGCGGCAAAACCACAATGTTCAACGAACTCACCGGCGCCACCCAGTATGTGGGCAACTGGCCCGGTGTAACGGTGGAAAAGAAGGAGGGACGCTGGAAGGCGGATCGCGAGATTTCGATCACCGACCTGCCGGGCGTTTATTCGCTGTCGCCCTACACGCTGGAGGAGGTCGTCACCCGCGATTATCTGATCGAGGAAAAGCCGGATGCGGTGATGGACTTGGTCGACGCTTCCAATATCGAACGCAACCTGTATTTGACCACGCAGCTGATCGAAATGGGCGTGCCGGTCGTGCTGGCGCTCAATATGATGGACCTTGTGCGCAAGCGCGGCGATAAGATCGATACGAAAAAGCTTTCCAAAACGCTCGGCGTGCCGGTGGTGGAAACCGCGGCGGTCAAGAGCGAGGGCGTGCAGGAGCTGGTGCAGGCCGCGCGGCGCGCGGCCCAGAGCGGACAGGCGCCCGCGCCGTTTGCTTATCCAGAGGCTGTGGAAAAAGCCGTGGCCGATATCGAAGCGCTGATCGTGGGCGCGGTGGACGCGGCCCAGCTGCGCTGGTACGCGGTCAAGCTGTTTGAACGGGATGAGAAGGTGCGGGAGCGTCTTAGTCTGGCGGGCGAAACCATGGATCAAATCGAGCGCATCGTTTCCTCTACCGAGGACGCGCTTGACGACGACGCGGAATCCATCATCACGGACGCGCGCTACCAGTATATCGCGGAGGTGGTGCGGGCCTGCGTGGTCAAGAAAAAAGCGGCGCAGTCCGCTTCGGACAAGATCGACCGGATCGTCACGAACCGCATTTTGGCGCTGCCGATATTTGCACTTGTCATGCTGGTGGTGTATTATGTATCTGTGACCACGGTCGGCACGCTGCTGACCGACTGGACGAACGACACCCTGTTCGGCACTTGGATCATTCCGGGCGCGCAGTCCTTATTTGAAGGCATGGGGCTGATGCCTTGGCTGACCGGCCTGCTGGTGGATGGCATTCTGTCCGGCCTTGGCGCGGTGATTGGGTTTGTGCCGCAGATGCTGGTGCTGTTCTTCTTCCTCGCGGTATTGGAGGATTGCGGTTACATGGCGCGCGTGGCCTTTATCATGGACCGTATTTTCCGCAAATTCGGCCTTTCGGGCAAGTCCTTTATTCCGATGCTGATCGGTTCGGGCTGCGGCGTGCCCGCCGTCATGGCCTCGCGCACCATCGAACAGGAGCGCGACCGCCGCATGACGATCATGACCACCTGCTTTGTGCCCTGCTCGGCCAAGCTGCCGATCATCGCCCTGTTCGCGGGCGCGATTTTTGGCAACGCGGGCTGGGTGGCGTTCTCGGCTTACGTGATCGGCATACTTGCAATCATTGTTTCGGGCATTCTGCTCAAGAAAACGCGCATGTTCGCGGGCGATCCCGCGCCGTTCGTTATGGAGCTGCCCGCCTACCATGTGCCCGCAGCGGGCAATGTGCTCCGCTCGATGTGGGAGCGCGGCTCCTCGTTCATCCGTAAGGCGGGCACGGTCATTTTACTTTCGACGATCGTCATCTGGTTCGGCCAGAGCTTTGGCTTTGAAGGCGGCTCGTTCGGCATGGTGGAGGATATGAACCATTCGGTGCTCGCCGCCGTCGGCAGCCTGCTCGCGCCGCTGTTCGCACCGCTCGGCTGGGGCGACTGGAAAGCGACCGTGGCCACGGTCACCGGTTTGGTGGCGAAGGAAAACGTCGTGGCGACCTTCGGACAGCTCTACGACTTCGCGGGCGAGCTGAGCGAGGACGGCGCCGAAATCTGGGGCACGCTGGCCGCCGGGTTCACCGCCGTATCCGCTTATTCGTTCATGGTGTTCAACCTGCTTTGCGCGCCGTGCTTCGCGGCGATGGGCGCGATCAAGCGCGAAATGAACTCGGCCAAGTGGACGTGGTTCGCGATCGGCTACATGACCGTGTTCGCCTATACCATTTCGCTGATGATCTATCAGTTTGGCGGCCTTTTGACCGGCGCACTCTCCTTTGGCGCGGGCACGGTCGCGGCGATCATCATACTGCTTGCCTATCTTTACCTGCTGTTCCGCCGCCCGGCCCGTTCGGATACGACGCGCGGCCTGAAGCGGATGAGCGTGGAAGCGGGCTAAGAAATAGAAAGGAAGCGACCCCTTATGATCCCTACGATTATTGTATCAGCCTTGCTGCTGGCGGCGGTGTTCTTCGCGTTCCGCAAGGTGCGCCGTCAGGTCAAGAACGGCGAGTGCCCCGGCGGCTGCGCCGGCTGCTCTCATCAGTGCGCCTGCCACGGTGAAAAGAAATAATTTAAGAGGGCTGTGAAATAAGTTATCACAAATGAATAGAAAACTGTTGCAAAGCGAAGAATGCTACTAATTTTGTCATTCTGAGGAGCGAAGCGACGAAGAATCTCGCGCGAACGCGCGGAATTTACACTGGGAACGCGCGTTTGCGCGAGATTCTTCACTTCGTTCAGAATGACATTTGGGTACTCTTCTATTTTGCAACAGTTTTTGCCGGTCGTGGAACGCGGTGTTAGACGGCGCGCGGCCACCTGTGCTATACTGTTCTGTAGAGGTGATCGATATGACTTTTTCATACTTTGCTTTGAGGTGCCGCCTGTGAAAACGATCGGTATTTTGGCGCATGTGGACGCGGGCAAGACCACCTTGTCCGAGCAGATATTATACCGCGCGGGCGTGCGGCGCACGCCGGGGCGCGTCGACGAGGGCACGGCGCTGCTTGACGCGGACGAGATAGAGCGGCGGCGCGGCATCACGGTCTTTCTGGGGCTGGCCCCCTTTACGCTGGACGGGCAGGCGTTCACGCTGCTCGATACGCCGGGTCACGCGGATTTCTCGGCCGAGACCGAGCGCGCGATCGCGGCGATGGACGCGGCCATCGTCGTGGTCAGCGCGGTCGAGGGCGTGCAGGCGCAGACCGAGGCCCTATGGGAGCTGCTGCGCGAAAAGGGCGTGCCCACGCTGTTTTTCATCAACAAGACCGACCGAGAAGGCGCGGACACGGCCCGCGTGATCGGCGCGCTGCAAACGGAGCTGCGCGCGCCCGCCTGCCTGTATGAGGAAAGCGAGCACGCGGCGGAATATCTCGCGGGCCTTGATGACGCGCTGCTTGAAGCCTACTTGGAGCAGGGCGGCTTTGCGGTGCGGCCTGCCGCCACGCGGCTTTTCCGCGAAGCGCGGTATTGTCCCGTGCTTTGCGGCGCGGCGCTCCGGGGTGAGGGCGTGGACGAGCTGCTTGCCGCGCTTTCGTATTTGGTGGAGCGGCGGCCGGCGCATACGCGCACGGTCACGCTGTTCCGCATCCGGCACGAGGCGGGCTTTGGGGCGCGGCTGACGTTTGTGCGCGTCACGGGCGGTCCCCTGCGCGCCAAGGAGGTATGGAACGGCGAAAAGATAAGCGAGCTGCGGGTGTACACTGGCGAAAAGTTCGTTACCGTTCCGGAGGTGGAGGACGGCGCGGTCTGCGCCGCCATGGGTCTGACCATGCCGCTGCCCACCACGGGGACCGTACAGCCGGTGCTGACCGCGCAGGTGGAAACCGCGGCAGACCGCGACGAAGTGCGCCGCGCGCTGGACACGCTGACCGACGAGGACCCGCTCCTCGCGGCGAACTGGCGGGCGGATACGGGCAGGTTCGAGGTACAGGCCATGGGCGAGATCCAGCTTGAAGTGCTGGGCGAGGTGCTGCGCACCCGCTTCGGCATAGAGGCGGCGTTCAGCGAAGGCAGACCCCTTTACCGCGAAACGATTCTCAACACCGTGACCGGCTACGGCCACTATGAACCGCTGCGCCATTATGCCGAGGTGCATTTGCGCCTTGCGCCGGGCGAACGGGGCGGCGGCGTCACGTTTGACAGCGCGTGCCCGACCGACGTGCTGCCCGCGCAGTTCCAGCACGCGGTGCGCACGCATGTATTTGAAAAGCCGCTGCGCGGCGTGCTGACCGGTGCGCCCTTGACCGATGTGCGTATCACGCTATTGATCGGCCGCGCGCACGAGAAACATACCGAAGGCGGCGATTTCCGCGAAGCGACGCGGCGCGCCGTGCGACAGGGGCTGATGCAGGCGGAAAGCCGGCTGTTGGAACCGTATTACGCCTTTACGGTGCGCTGCGGCGCGGATAGCGCGGGGCGCGTGCTGGCTGCTTTGCAGCGCATGGGCTGCGATTTTACGCCCATGGACGCGGGGGCGGGCCGGTTTGGCGCTTCGGGTCGGGGGCCCGCCGCGCCGCTCGCCGGGTATGCGCGCGAGCTGGCCGCCGATACCGGCGGCACGGGCCGCCTGCGTCTCAGGTTTGACGGGTACGAACCGGTGCGCGAGCAGGATCAAGCGGTGGGCGCGGTAGGCTATGATCCCGCGCGCGATACGGAAAACCCCGCGCACTCCGTTTTCTGCAAGAAAGGCGCGGGCTACCCGGTGCCGTGGGACGAAGTGCCGCTGATGATCCACTGCAAATGAAGGGCTGGGAAAACAAGGGCAGCGACTTGATAAAAAGGTACCGCGAACGAAACGCGTGCGTTTCGTTCGCGGTACTTTTTTATTTGGGGAAGAGCAGGCGCAGCGCAAAGGTGCTTTTGGTCTGCTGGTAATCTAAAACGGCGTGGTATTTTTCCGCGAAAGCGGCGATGGATTTCGCGCCGTAGCCATGGTCCGGCCGGTCGGTCGTGGGCAGTCCGGTGGTAAGGTCGATGGCGACGGGCGCGCTGATCGTGTTTTCGATGGCGAGGAAGAACGGGCCAATGCACCCGCCGTCCACCACGCGGATACAGCGCGGCGTTTCCGGCGGCAGGCAGGAACAGGCGTTGAGCGCGTTTTCAAGCGCGTTGGAAAGAACCACGGCAAACTCGGTCATATCGACGGGCAAATCCTCCGGTACCGTCAGGCTCACGGTGAAGTCCACGCCCAGATCAGCCGCCTGCGCGGCGGTAAGCGAAAGCACGGTGTCGATCAGCACGCTGCCGGTATAGCGGTGCAGCTGGCCGATCCCGGCAAGCTGGGTCAGGTCCTTGTCCATCGTGCTCACCACCTTGAGCAGCTCGGCGGCGTCGCCCGCGAGCGCGCTGCTTTTCAGTAATTGGAGAAAGTGCCGCAGATCATGCCGGAAGATGCGGTTCATCCGCTCGGCGGAAAGGATGCGTTCGGTCTGCTGCTCCAACGCGTGGATCTGCGCGACCAGCACGGCTTCGTTCTGCTGCGCGCGGTACTGTTCCTGCATGGACTGAAGGAAATGGTGAATGGTGACATAAATAAGCGGCGTGATCGCGCACAGGGCGACGGCGGTCCACACATCCACCGTTTCACGGTGCAGAAAAAGCGGCATCAAATAACATGAATTGATCGCGAAAAGCAGCGAAAGCGGGATCAGCGTGAGCCACATCCACCCGGCCGCGGCGGAATGCAGCATCCGCAGGTATGGCTTTCGGCACATAAAATAAAAAATGGGCAGCAAAATAAGGGTGACCACGATCTTGACGACCAGCCACGCGGGCGTGCCGAGCGGTACGAATATGCTGATAACCGCGTTCAAAACGGTGATGAGCAGCGCGACCGTGACCGTGGTAAAAAGAAAGCGTCCGTCCCGGCACTTGGTAAACAGATAAAACAGCCCGCACGCGATCAGAATCGGCACCGAGCCGACCAGATCCCGCCCGTAGCGGTCGCAGCCGAACAGGTGGTAGATCGCACCCGCCGCGGCGAGCGCCGCGATGGCCACGATAACGGCGGCCCAGCGGATCAGCCGCGCGGATAGGATCCATTCATCCACCAGCATGACGACAAAGGGGATGGCCAGCGGCAGCATGGTGGCAAGCGCAAGAAAGGCATAGAAATCAAAGGATTCCATCAGCACCCCGCCCTGAATTTAAGAAGTCCATGTAGGCGCGGCGCACTTCGCCCATCCGCAAACGGGAGATGGGGACCTGCGATCCATCGTCCAAAACCAGTTCGTGCGGCGAAAAATGCAGCACATGTGCGGCGTTGACCAAATAAGATTGGTGCGGCCGCAAAAACCGCTTGTCCGCGATCAGCTCGGCCAGCACTTCGTTGAAGGGGATACGCAGCACCTTGCTTTGGATCGTCTCCCCGCTTTGCATATGGTAGTGGAACACGTGACCGGTCACTTCGACAAAAACGATGTCGCTCAGCGCCACGCGCATATCGCCCATCAGAGCGCGCACCGTGGCGCAGGTGTCGATCTGCGCGCCTAGATGGGCGACTACCTCGTCCAGCGCGGCAAACATCGTGTTTTGGTCGACAGGCTTGATCAGATAGTTCGCCGCGCGCACGCTGAACGCTTCCACCGCGTATTCGCGCGATACCGTCAGGTAAATAACAGTGTGGTTTTTGCCGGTGCGCGCCAGCGCGCGGGCCAGATCGATACCATCCGTATCGGGCAGCAGCATGTCCAGCAGGTAAAGGTCGAAATGCGCGCCGCGCTGCAACGCGTCGAGCAGCACGCGGCCGGTCTGGAAATGCTGAAATTGCACCTGAAGATGGGGGCGCGCTTGTCCGTAGCGCGTCAGCAGGCCACGGGTCCGTTCGGCATCCGCCAAGGTGTCTTCACATATGGCGATATGTAGCATGGTTTGGTCTCCTGTCTTTTCATGATATGGCAGCCTGTAAAAAAAGCGCCAAATCCTCTCGCATATAGTGTACACTGAACTGGCAAAAAAGTAAAACTGGATATGTGTAAACAAGGCCTTTTGTGGGCAAAGTGCTGCTTTTCGGGTCGGAAAATTTTACGAAAAAAATGATAAAACACCGGAAAATGGCGAAAAGTAACGCAATATCACAGAAAATGTCGAGCTTTCACAGAAGATGATGCGAAAAAAGGGCTATTTTACGGTACAATTAAATCAAACGGAGAAATACCGCGAAAATTGGCGGTAAAAGAGAGGAATAAAGACATGGAGGTTGTTCTGTACGAGGGGGCGCCGCTTGATTCACGACGGGTACAGGAGCTGGCCAGTCAGGCGGTACACGCCTTTGAAGGCGCGGATATCAACTTGATACACTGCGCGACCGAGCAGGAGCTTTCCGCCGCTATTTGCGGAGCGGCGGCGCGGGATGTGGCCGGTCGTATCAATGCGTTCCCATTCCGCACGCGGCTGAAAACACACCTGCTCCGCTTGCCGCAGATCCGCTATTTTCGCTCGGCGGATCACCACCTATACGCAACGCTGACGACGGGGGAAACGCTGGTCAGCCGCACCATGCGCATTTCAGCGCGGGCCGCGCTGGCCCCGTTGCTCGACCGGCGCCTGTTTTTCCAAATCAGCAAATCCACCTTTGTGAATATGGCGCATGTCGCCTCGGTCTCGCTGGACGGCGTGCATCTGGATGATGGGTCGATTTTGGCGATTTCGCGCAAATACTATGCCGAATTCTTGGCATGGAGCAAAGCGGCAAAGACGAAAAAGCACGATTGACGAATAAAAAATTAACGGGACGCCGCGCCATTTGCGGCGTCCCGTTGCTCGTGATACGGCGATGTGCTTGATTTTTTTGTCGAAGAAATGATAAAAAGCTATTGATTTGGAAGATTGTGCATGGTATAATCTGTAATATAGTGTAAGCAGTGTAAAAGTTAGCTGGGAGAAGGGATACAGGATTATGAAAGCAACCGGAATGACAAGAAAGCTGGACGAGCTGGGCCGCGTTGTCCTGCCGATTGAGCTGCGCCGAACCATGGGGATCGAGATCAAGGACGCGCTTGAGATCTTCGTGGATGATAACCGGGTCATTTTAAAGAAGTACCAGCCGGGCTGCATCTTTTGCGGAAACGCGGACAAGGTGACGCATTATAAAGGAAAGTACCTTTGCAAGCGCTGCTTGAAAAAGATAAAAGAAGCGTGATTCCATTGCAAACCAATCATCGTCCCGGCGCGTTTTGATACAACGCGCCGGGGCGTTTTTTCTGCAAGAAGGGGGCTGCGACGAAACGCGTTTCATCGCAGCCCCCTGTTGATCCGGGTTTGGGTTAGCGCAGGGCCGTCCACTTTTCGTGAACGCCGTCGGCCTTGCGGTCGTAATCGTGGGCGTTCGCGGCTTCCTGAATATCGAGGTAGTACCAGCGCGCGGCGTCCGTGTTGTCCGTAAAGGTTTTCATGCCGGGCAGCAGGTCGCTTGCCGCTTCGGGCGCGCGGTTCAGCACGCGGTTGACGAGGGTGACCGCTTCGGCGCGGGTGATGTACCGGTCGGGCTCAAATCGGCCGTCAGGGGTACCCCTGACCCAACCACGCATATATGCGTGGTTTATCTCATTTTTAGCCCAATGGTTCGCAATGTCGGGGAATTGGTCCGCGCCGTCGTAGTCGGAGGGATCGAACCGGGCGGCGATGGCGGCGAACTCGGCGCGGGTAATCGGGCGCTCGGGGTAGAATTTACCGTCCTTTTCGCCCTTCAAAATGCCCGCGTTTGCGAGGGTGGCGATCGCTTCGGCGCTCCACCGGCTGCTTGCAACGTCCGGGAACGGGCTGGACGTGGTATGGTATGCGTCGCGCGTCGCGTCATCCAACAGGCGGTAGAAAATGGCCGCTACCTCCTCGCGGGTGATGTTCGCTTCGGGCCGGACCGAGCCGTCCGGGTAGCCGCTCAGATAGGCGATATGGTCCTCTCGGTTTAGCCCGGGGGCCGTTCCCTTCGCGTTCCACACCGCGTACAGGTCGAGCGTTTTCGCGGGCATTTTGATGCTTTCGCCCGCCTTGTACTTTACCGCGCCGCTCGCGCTTTCGGCCCAGCCCGCGAAGGTCTTGCCTTCCGGCGCTTGAAACAGATCGGCCGCCTTGAGCGTTACCGACGCGCCCGAACGGTGGCCGCTGTCGCGCACATCCGCCGGGCCGTTCGCATAGTTCGCGTGGTAGACGACCGCGTAGGTGGGCGTGCCGCCGCCCGAAGAGGAGCCGTGGTGCTCTTCCTCCGCCGCGCCGGGGACGATGGCGGCGAACAAATAGGATTCGCTGCCCGCGTAGGTGATCGTGCTGTTGGACGGGCTGCCGGCAAGGTGCCTATAGGAAAAGGCGCGCGCTTCCGTGTCACGGTCCAGCGTGTACAGCTCGGCGTGCGTATTCGAGGAGGGGATAATGGTAAGCCCCTTCGGTACGGGTGAAACCGTCCCTTCCGGTGTTTCTCCGCCCTGCATTGCCACATTGCCCGCGTCGCCGGTGACGGTCACGGGCGCATCCAGCTTGCCGTAA
Organism: Butyricicoccus faecihominis; assembly: GCF_024462775.1. GTDB lineage: Bacteria > Bacillota > Clostridia > Oscillospirales > Butyricicoccaceae > Agathobaculum > Agathobaculum faecihominis_A. The sequence continues at coordinate 12,021 of NZ_JANGCE010000023.1, read as the reverse complement.
GTGGAAAAATCGCCGCCGGTGAACGTGGCGGACGCGGCGGTCAGTCCCCGGATCGAAGGCCGGAGAGAATTATCGGGGTCGGTTTCCAGATAATCGGTATGGAAGGTCAGCGCGCCGCCCGGCGCGTGGACCGCGTCGCCTTCGCTGTTTTCCAAGGCGCTATTCGCGGACAGCTCGATATCGACAGCCGTGTTTTCCGGCAGAGATACGCCGCCCGCGAGATATAGGCCCTGATTCCAATCGTCCGGCGCAAAGGCGGTGACCGATAGCTTCGCGTGCGCGCCGTCCGCGGCGGGCGTCCAATGGACCGTGCCGGGATAGGAAGGCGATCCGTCGTATTCCGGCATTTCGACCAGAAAGATTTTTTCCGCTGTTTCGCCGGTAAGGTCGAGCGCGTCCTCCGCGCTAATGATCTTGTCCAGCGCTTGGTCGATCACGGTCAGGCCGCTCGTGTCGCCCTCTACCGTGCCGTCCACACCGCCGATGACCCGCGCGTTCACGCCTGCGGCGACCGTGACGGCGCCGCTGTTGGTTGAGATGCCATTCGCACGGCCGATTGCGGTCACGCTGCCGCCTTCCAGCGATACCGTACCGGGCGTGCGTTGAAAGACATCCATAGCTATGCCCCGACCACCCAGACACGTCAGTGTGCCAGAGCCGGAAACGATTAGGCTTGCAGGCTTGCCCTCCTCAGGGTGTATATTGATCCCGCAATTGTTTTCCCAAACCGCGCCGGCAGCGGGATCGCAGCCATAGCACTCGATTCTGCCGTTATTGACAAGTGAAAGAGAACCGTTGATAAACATGCCAAAGTGGGCGTAGGAACTGTGACCACCAATGGCGGTCAGAGAGGCGTTCGGCTCAACAGTCAGGGTGAGAAACGTTCCCATAAGGCCTACAGACCAAAACCTAGGGTCAGTGGAAGTGGGGCCGTAGAACGCGCAATCGCCCTGAATAGTCAAACTGCTGCGCGGCGGCAGATCGAGACCGGCAATAAAATTACCATTACCGCTATTCTCATCTCCGCGCTGCCTTAGGTTGTAAGCGGTCAGATCAACAGGTTCATTTCCATGGAACGTCACCCTGCCTTTGACCTCCTCGCCCCGCGAGGTGGCGAGGACGCATGTCACATCGTCCGCAACTTCGTAGGTTTGCAGCCCGCTTCCCAGCTCGACGTAGACGAATTTGCCGCCCGCCGGGATGGTGTAGGGCAGGTTGTCCGTTCCGCAGACCACCTCCATGGACTCGCCCGTGTCGTTTTGTATGGTATCTCCGTGGTGCACCACAAGCGGGGTATCCTCCGCCAGCGCGGCCGTGGGCAGCAGTGTCAGCAGCAGGCAGGCGGAAAGCAGCGCCGCCGCCCAGCGTTTGAACAGATGGGATCGGTGTGTCATAATAAGGTACCCTCCTTTAAAATCGGCAGGGGAAAAGCCCCCTTGAAAAACGAAAGCACCGGCCGCCCGCGTATAGCGGGAAGCCGGTGTTTTCTTGCTCGCACACAGTATAACACAGTTTTTGGCCCACGGCGCGAAAATGAAGAAAATTTCATTTTCGAGGGGACATAGCCCCCGGGGGGAGGGGTAGGGAAAGGACCGCCAGAAAGCCTTCCGCGTCGCGCTCCCAAGTAAACGTGCCGCCGTATTTTTCGGCGGTCTCGCGCAGGATGGAAAGGCCGAAGCCGTGCGCGGTCAAATCGGCTTTGCTGGTGCGCCCCGCGTCGGGCGGCGGCGCGGCGTTGACACAGCGCAGAACGAGCGCGCCGCCCTCCGTGTCACAAGAGAGGGAGAGCCAGCGGTCGCTCGGATCGGGCAGGCGGGCGGCGGCCTCCACCGCGTTGTCCAGCAGGTTGATTAAAAGCGAGGTCAGGTCGTCGTCCCTGATGGGCAGGGTCTCGGGCAGGGGGCAAAGCTCCAGCCCGGCGTAGGTATCGTGCGCCCGCGCCTGTTCCAGTTCGATGGAGAGGATGGCGTCCATCAGGCTGTTGCCGGTGTAGGTTCCGGCGCTCGGCCCGCTGGCGGGGGTCAGCGAATCCAGATAGGCGCGCAGCTCGTCCAGCGCGCCTTCGTCCAGATAATGGCGGATAAGCGTCAGGCGGGAGCGGGTCTCGTGCAGATCGCGTCGCGCCCGCTCCACATAGCCCCGCTGCAAGCGCGCGTGCGCGGCGCGGGCGGCAAGCTGCGTTTCCGCAAGCTGCTTTTGCGCGCGCAGCGCGGCTTCTTCCCGGTAAACCTGTATGGTATCGCCCCAGATCAAGGCGGTATACAGCAAAATGAGCAGTCCGCCCGCGATCTCGACGAACCAGCCGAGCAGAATCGGTTCGTGCAGGGGCAGCAGCCGGTCCATCACAAGGGCGGCGGCAAACACGCACCCGCCCGCGAGCAGGGCGGCGGAACCGCGCGCGCCGCGCCGCAGCGCGTAAACGGCGGTAGCGAGCAGCCAGACCGCGGCCAGCCATTTCCACACGCCGAGCACGCGGCTCCACCAAAACAGCGGCGCGACGCTTTGCACCGGAAACAGCGGCTGCAATAATACGCCCAAGCAGAGCAGCCCGCCCGCCGCGAGCGCGGGATAAAGCGCCCTTTTGGGGGGACGGCACAAACCGCCCTGCACCCAGAGCAGCGCGGGGAACACGCCGTAATAGCACAGCCGCCGCAGCAGCGAAAACGCGGCGCCTTGCAGGCCGAGCGCCTGCGCGAGCGGCCAAGCCGAGGAACCGGCAAAGCACACGCACAAAAGGGTGAGCGCCAGATAGGGCGGGCGCGCGCCGCGCGACGCGCCAAGCAGCAGGCACAGCAGCGCCTGCAGCAGCGCCGCGCCGCAAAACAGGCTGTGCAGCGCCAGCCGGGCCGAGGAAACACGGCCCACGGCTTCCGGGCTGCCGAGCGCGGGCGGCGTGACCATGCCGGAGTAAAAGCCGGTCTCATCCGCGACCTGTACCACGATTTCGATCTGATCCGCCGCGGTGAAGGCGACCATGCGGCTATCCGGCGCGGGGGCGTTTTGGTCGCCCATGCGCACGCTCTGCATCAGCTCCCCATTCACCCACAGCCGCCAGCGGGAATGGATTTCGGTCAGCTCCAAGGCAAATTGCCGGGGCCTTCCGTCCAGCCGGATGACCGCGCGATAGGTGGCCGCGCCGTGCGGATCGGCCGCCGGGTCGCCCAGATCGAAGCCGCCGTATTGGCCCAGATAAAGGGACGCGTCCGGCGCGCGGGCGGCGGCCTCGTCCGGGGTAAGCAGCGCGCCCTGATAAAAGGTCCAGCCGTCCGCCAGATAGAAAAGGGGGTGGCTGTCGTACCAGCTCATATCAAGCTCGGTCACGCCGTCCGCCGCGTAGGGGCGCGGCTGGGTGTAGCGGTTGTCCAGCCGGTAACACAGGTAATAAACAAGGCAACTGAAAAGGACGGACGCCGCCAGCACAAGCGGCAGCGCTTTGGTCTTTTTCATGCGCGCCGTCCCCCTTTCCGTCGGACAAGGCGGGCGCACACGGCGGCGGCAAGCAGCGCGCAAAGGCCGAGCGCGTGCGCCGCCAGAACGGGCGCGCGCGCAGGCTGCGCCGGGGCGGGCGGGGCGCTCGCCGCTTCGTCTTGCGGCGGCTGCTCGGGCAGGTCGGGCGCGGGCGGCTGCACCGGGTCGTCTTGCCCGGGCTGCGGTTCGGGCAGGGGCAGGGCGGGCGCTTCCCGCAGGTTGGGTTCGGGCAGGGGCGCGGGGGCGGCCAGCACCGCTTTGGGCGGAAAGATCACCGGCGCGGGCGCTTTTACAAACGGCGCGGCCCCGGCGGCGGGGGCCGGGGCGGGCTCTTGCGCCGTGTCCGGCAGGGGGGAGGCCGGGGCGGCCGCTCCGGTAACGGGCGGCATGTTCTCCGCAATCTCCGTTTCGGGGGAGGGCGGCGCGGAATCCGGTTTCGGGTCGCTATGCTGGCTGTGGCCGCTCCCCCCGGAGGATGGCGCTTCCACCGGCGGGGGAATGATATCCGCCGGCGGCAGGTCGCCCTGCTCGGTGCGGTCGCCGCCGTCCCAATCGCCGCCGCCGTTCCAGCGGTAATCATCATAATGTAAATAGCGTATCCGGTTGGACTGGCCCGCCATCGGTCCGCCGGAGACGTTCAGGCAGAACAGATAGTCGTGGTTTTGCAGGGGCAGGGCTTCCAGCGTCGCCCCGGTCGGGGTGATCGCCGCGCCGGGCAGCCCGGCGGCGTTTTCCCAACTGCGTCCCTCGTCCGCGGAGTAGTAGAGCGTGAGCTGGTCCGCGCCGGTAATCTCGCGGTAAAAACGGATGTAAACGCCCTCGCCCGCGTCCTCGATATCGCGGATGTAGGGCTTTTGCGGATCGACGAGGTAAAGCGGCACGGTACGCTCCGGCAGTTCGACGCCGCCCACGGTTCGCGCAAGCGGCTTGCCGGTCAAGCGGTAGACGCCCGGGCGGGAAAGCTCGTCCGGCGCGCCCTCCCATTGGGCGGGGACGGAGAACATGAGGGAGGAAAGGCGGTCCTCCACGTCGCACAGGGCGTATCTGGCGCTGTTGTTCAGGGCGTTCGCGAGCAGCGCGTCAAGCTCCTGCTGCGATGCGCCGGCATTCAGATAAAGCCCGTTTTCCGTGAGCCGGTCGCCCGGCACAGCACGGCGCTCAATCACCGCCGCGTCCGGCGGCAGGGGATCGGCCGTGGAGCAGTCCAGCGTCAGCGCGGGCGCGTCCGCAATCAGGCCGTCGCTGCGTATCTCGCTGAAGATCAGGCGCACCGGAACGTCGGCGCGCAAGGCTGCCGCGCCCTCGCCCGAAGCGGACACGCGGCAAAGGGTCAGGTCCGCCTGATTGCTCCCGGAGAGGGACAGCGCGCAGGCGCCGCGCCCCTCCGCGCGTATTTCCATATTCCGTATGGAAAGCGCGGGGCCGGAAAGCGCGACCGCCACGGTGTCCTCGCCAATGGAATAAACGGTCACGCCATCCGTGGTCAGCGTGCCCGCGATCTGCATAAGGGGCCGCGGCGCGCCCGAGCCGGTAATTGATACCGGGCCGGAAAGCGAAAGCGCCGCGTTTTCGGGAAGAATCAAGCTATGCTCACCCAAATCCACCGTGACGGGATTTTGAAGGTCGATCTTTAACGAAGCCGAATCGGCGAGCGTGATGTCGGCCGTGACGGTGATCGTGCCGCCCTCGTCCCGCGCGAGCAGCTCGGTCAGGGCTTCGGCGGTCGCGCACTGTTTTTCGGCGGGCAGTTCGTCCGCGGCGCGCACCGGCGCGGGCAGCAGCGACAATAGGACGAAAAAAAGCGCCAAACAGCGTTTAACCATGGGGCTCCTCCCCTCGCAAGATCAGGCGGTAACCGCGCATTCGTATGTTTTCAATGGTGGCGTGGTGCTGGCCAGCGGTGCTTTCCAGCTTTTTGCGCAGCGAATAGATGTGCGAAGTCACGGTGCGCGGGTCCTCGCACACGGCAAGGCCCCATACCGCGGTGTAAAGCTCGTCCGCGGTGGCGTAGCGGTTGCGGGTGCGCATCAGCAGGGCGAGCAGCTGAAATTCCTTGGGGCTGAGCAGCAGGTCGTGGTCCTTCCAGTAGGCGCGGTGGTTTATCTCGTCCAGCCGCAGCGGGCCGCCCGCCTCGGCGGCGGACTGCCGGAGCAGCGCCGTGCGGCGAAGCTGCGCTTCGATGCGGGCAAGCAGCTCCTCCATGCGGTAAGGCTTTACGATATAATCGTCCCCGCCCGCCCGCAGGCCCTGTATGACCTGATCGCTATCCGCCAAGCAGGTGAGAAACAGCACGGAAACAGAACCCAACCCGTGCAGATCGCGGCATAGGTCAAGGCCGGAGCCGTCCGGCAGCAGGATATCCAGCACGATCAGATCGGGCGTATGCTCGCGCAGGCGCTGGCGCGCTTCCGCTATGTTCATCGCAATCGCGACACGGTACCCCTCTTTTTCAAGACGGCGGCGGTTGTGGTTCAGAATCGTTTTGTCATCCTCTACCAATAGGATGTGGTATGGCTTCATGTAGGCTCCCCCTGTTCTTGCCTTTGCTACTATAATTGTAACTGCTGGTGCGCGTAAAAGCAAGAAACGCTTGGCTGAAAGAGATGGAATACCAAGGGAAACCAGATTGTAAACCTAAATGCATAAATTGGTTTACAATGGAGAGGAACCATGCTATAATGTGGGAAAAGCGGGCGGCATGCCGCACCGCGTCCGGTATAGGAGGAATGAGAAAACAATGAAAACCGCTGTTTCCACCCGGCATATGGTGCTGTGCGCGCTCTTTGCCGCGTTGATCGCGGCGGGAGCCTTTTTACAGGTGCCCGTGCCGTTTATGGATTATTTCACGCTGCAATTTCTGTTCGTTATCCTCGCGGGTATGCTGATGGGCGGCAAGCGCGCCGCGATCGCGGCCGGGGTGTATGTGGCCGTCGGCCTTTGCGGCATTCCGGTGTTCGCGGCGGGCGGCGGGCCGCAGTATATTTTCCGGCCCAGCTTCGGGTATTTGCTGGGGTTCATTGCCGCCGCCGCGCTGACGGGCTTTTTGTGCGAGAAAATGCAGGCCGCGCGGTTCCGCGATTTTCTGCCCGCGGCCTTTGCCGGGCTGGCGGTAACATATCTGATTGGCTTTGCCTATAAGTACATGATCCTGAACTTTCATTTGGGGCAGAAAACGCCGCTCGCCGTGATCTTCCTTTCGGCTTTTCCGCTCGACCTGCCCGGCGATATCCTGCTGTGCATCGTGGGTTCGGGGCTGGCCGGGCGGCTGCGCGCGGCGCTGAAAAAGGAGGAATTGCTGTGAACCGCTTAGAAGAAGCCAAGCAAAAAGCGCTGAAAGGCGACGGCGTGAGCCGGGACGAGGCGCTGTGGCTGTTTGAATCGGACGACCTCACCGCCCTTTGCCGCGCGGCGGACGAGATACGCGACGCCCGCTGCGGCAACGCGTTCGATCTGTGCTCGATCGTAAATGGCAAATGCGGTCGCTGCTCGGAGGACTGCCGGTTTTGCGCGCAGTCGGCCCGCTATCCGGCGGAGACCGGCGCGTATCCGTTGCTTGCGGCGGACGAGCTTGCGGCCCGCGCCAAAGCGGATCATGAACAGGGCGTGCAGCGGTTTTCCATCGTCACCGCGGGGCGCACGCTGTCCGAAGCGGAGACCGAAGCAGTGTGCGCGGCGGTCCGCGCGATCCGCGAAGCGTGCGGCGTTTCGGTATGCGGCTCGCACGGGCTGCTGTCTTATGAGCAGCTTGTCCGGCTGCGGCAGGCGGGCGTTGCCCGGTACCATTGTAATTTGGAAGCCTCGCGGCGGTTTTTTCCGCAGGTATGCACTACCCATACCTATGACGATAAGATCGCGGTGATCCAAAACGCGATGCGCGCCGGGCTGACGGTGTGCAGCGGGCTGATCATCGGTATGGGCGAAACGGCGGCGGACCGTATCGATCTTGCGCTCGATCTGCGCGCGCTCGGCGTGCGCTCGGTGCCGGTCAATGTGCTTACGCCGATTCCCGGCACGCCGTTCGAGCAGCTGCCCGCGCTGACGGAGGACGAGGTCTGCCGCACGGCGGCGGTCTTTCGCTTTGTGCTGCCGCAAGCGGCGATCCGCATGGCGGCGGGGCGCGGCAAATTCGAGGACAAGGGCGCGCGCATCTTCCGGTCGGGCGCGAACGCGGCGATTACCGGCGATATGCTGACAACCTCGGGCATTACCGTGGCGCGCGACCTTGCGCTGCTGCGGTCGCTGGGATTCGAGGTGGCGCGGGCGTGACAAACGGCATTTTTATCGCGGGCACGGGCACCGATATCGGAAAAACCTATGTTTCGGCCCTGCTGGTCTCTTCGCTGCGCGCGGGCGGCGTGAACGCGGGGTATTTTAAGCCCGCACTCAGCGGGGCGGAGCGGCGGGGCGACGCGCTGATTCCCGGCGACGCCGCCTATGTTTGCGCCCGGGCGGGTCTGCCGGGCGACCCCATGGATTATGTGGCCTATTGCTACGAGCCCGCGGTTTCGCCGCATCTTGCGGCGCTGCGCGCGGGCCGGCCGATCAAGCGGGCGGAGATCGACCGGCGCTTTCGCGCCGTGCAAAGCCGGTTTGACTTTATCGTGGCCGAAGGCTGCGGCGGTATCTTCTGCCCGCTGCGGACGGACGGCGAAACGCTGCTTTTGACCGATGTGGCCGCGATGCTTGGTTTTGAACTGCTGCTTGTAGCGCCCTCCGGCCTCGGCGCGATCAATGCCGCCGTGCTGGCCGCTTCGTATGCGGCGCGGCGCGGTTTAACGGTCCGCGCCATCGCGCTGAACCAGTTCGACGAACACGACCCGATGCATCAGGACAACCGGCGGCAGATCGAGCGGTTTACCGGGCTGCCCACGCTCTGCATCCCGCGGGACGCCCGAAATATGGATATCAGCTTTCTCGGTTGTGCAGACAAACCGGCTGTGCTACACTATATATAATAAGGATGGGAGGCGGCGGCAATGGCTGGCAAGTACAAGGTGATCGACGAAGCAAACTGGAAACGGGCGATGCACTGCGCGGTATTTCGGAACAGTGTGGAACCGGCGTTCTGCGTCACGTTTGAACTGGACGTCACAAGGTTCCGGCGGATGGTGAAGGCAAAGGGCTATTCCTTTAGTATGGCGCTGATTTATGCGGTTGCCGCGTGCGCAAACAAGATCGAAGAATTTCGCTACCGCTTTGTCGATGGTAAGGTCGTGCTGTTTGACCGGATCGACACCGCGTTTACCTATTTAAACGAGGAGACCGAGCTGTTTAAAGTTGTCACCGTGCCGATGCAGGATTCCATGGAAGCGTATGTGCCCCTTGCGCTCAAAACCGCGCGCGAGCAGCAGGCGTACTTCACCGGCCCGCTGGGCAACGATGTATTCCAGTTTTCGCCCTTCCCGTGGGTATCGTACACCCATATCTCGCACACGAACGCGGGCAAAAAGGATAACGCCACGCCCCTTTTCGATTGGGGCAAGTTTTTCGAGCGGGACGGCAAGCTGCTTTTGCCGTTTTCCGTGCAGGCGCACCATTCCTTTGTGGATGGGCTGCATATCGGCCGTCTGGCCGACGCTTTGCAGCGCGATTTAAACGAGTGCTGAACATACACAAGGCCCCCCTTCTTTTGCCGTCTTGCAAAAGAAGGGGGGCCAAAAAAGTCCACACGCCGCAGCGTGCATGAAATAGGTTTTTGCCACTTGGGGCAAAAACCATCAAAACCGGGAGCATGTATCTCGGTTTTGATACAAACCGACTTCAAGTGTGCCTGTAAGGCGCGCGCAGAAGCCGGAATTCTCGATCGAAATGGGGCTTTGTTTCGATCGAAGACTGTCAAAAATATTTTTTAACAGTCAAGGCCCCCTTCTTTTGCCGTCTTGCAAAAGAAGGGGGCCTTGCCATGCGCTCAATCGTCGCCGCGCAGCAGCTTTTCCGCGTAGCCCTGCAATTCCTCGCAGGAATGCAGGTTGTTGCCGCGCGAAGTGATCATTTCGCGCACATAATCGGGCAGGTCGTCGAAATAGGCGTGCGCCGCAGTGTTCAATGCGAGCATTTCCGTTAAATTGTGGTAATGGTTCATGATCGTTCACCTCGCAAACCATTATGCCCCGGGATAGGTCAAAATATGATCCAAAATATTCAGAATTTTTGTGCCGTAATCCGCGCCGGAGGCCCAGCCGTAGCCCTTCGGGTTTTCCTGAATGCCTAGGTGCTGCACGGTCTCCGCGCAGCCGCGCGTGACAAGGGTGAAGCGCGGATCAATACATTCGTTTTTCAGCGCTGCGCGGTTCGCGTACGCCTTCAGGTGCTGGATCTGCGCGCGGATGCCGAGCTGCGGCGTTTCAAACACCGCGCCCTCCACGCCGTTCGTGACCACGCCCAGTCCGCAGAAATTGTTTTGCGCAAGCGTGACCGCGCTGCCTGTAAAGGTGAAGTTGCCGGTCTCCAAGCAGGATTGCGCGAACGCTATGTCGCCGCGGATGCCCTCCGCCGCGCCTTCGGTCAGGTAATGCGGAATCATATCGAGAACGGACTGCGGCGCGTTCGGGTTAACCGAAAGCAGGTACGCGCGCATCTGCGCGGCGGTCGCCTTGGCGGTGTCGGTGATCGGGGTATAAGTAAAGTAATGGTCGATCGTGTAGGTTTTTAGCCCGTTATAGGATGAACCTGGCCGCATGGCCTGCGTCAGCAGCAGGGTGGAGGCGGGGTGCGTGTCCTGAAGCAGCTTGTCCTCCAGCGATCGGAGCGACGCACCGACGGAAGCTTCAAAAACCGACCACTTGCCGTTTACATATACCACATTCCACGCGCTGCTGTAGCTGCGTGCGATGAATGCAGGGATGCCGGCTTCATAAAACATATAGTCCGCCGCCGCTGCAAAAGAAAAGCTGTCCATGCCGTCGCCGGTCCGCCATGCGGTCGTCCATGGGGCGGAGCCGCCCGAGCGAAAGTTATCCTTAATTAGGGCCGCGATTTTTTGCACGCGCGCGTTGTCGTCCGTCAGCGAGGAGAGGGCCGTCATATCGTTCCCAAAATGCTTTTTGGTGTTTGCCAGATCTTCCGCGGTACCGCGCTTGCCGGTCGCGTAAGAGGTGGAGAGGGATAATCGCTCTCTCGCGTCTTTAGCAATGCTGCCCGAAACACCGGCGCTCGCGGCTTGCTTTGGCGACGCGCCAAGATAAGCGGCGGACAGCGCGGCGAAGTCCTTCCGCAGGGCGGAGTTGTCCGGGTTGTCAAACAGGTCGGGGTCCGCAAGGTCGGGCAGCGCATCTTTATATAAAGAGGGGGAAACAAAGGAGGTGTTGGTGATCGCCGCGGTCAGCTGGTTGGCCCAGTATAGGTTGGCGCGGCTCAAAGCGCTCCCGGCGGCAAACGGCGGCGCATCCTTTACCGCGCGCAGCGTGCTGATCAGCACGCGCCAGTCCGCGTCGTTCTCACCGGTCACGATCGGCGCATAGCGAGAAGCGGTCGCTTGGTACGAGGAAGCGGGCAGCGCGCCGAGATTTACAGCAAGATCGTTCATCGCGGCCGTCCAGTTAGATTCTTCGGCATAGGGGTAGGCGGCGTAAGCGGTGATCACGCGCGTATCGTAATTATAAGCCACGCCGAAGTCGACCAACGCGGCAAGCTCGCGCAGGCCCATATAGTTGTTTCCCTTTATATTGTATACGGTGGGCGAGACCCGTTTGCCATCCACATAGATGGTCTGCTTGGAGGATACGGCCGCCGCACTTGACGTGGCGGTGTTCTTGATCGCGCCGCTCTCCCCGGAAACGGGCACGTAGGCCTTGTCCGATTCGATGCGCACCGCTTTCGCAGCGGAATCATAGGTTACGCCGAAATCGAGCAGGCGGCCAAGGTCGCGCAGCTTAAAATAGGTGCTGCCTTCTATATTATATATAGTAGGATCGGCGCGAACACCGTTTGTATCGCTAAGCGATGTGCTGACAGAAAAGCTTTGGCCGCCCGCCGCGGCAGGAGAAGCGGATACGGCAAGGGCCGATGCGGGGAATACCACCAGCGCCGCAAGGGACAAAAGCAGTCGTTTCAAAAGAAGTTCTCCCTTCGGTGTATATTTCGTGAAAACATGGTTATTATACCACAGCGGCAGATAAACAAAAAGAGTAAGCGCTTCTCTGAATTGCCGCTGGTGGTATAATGTTATTAAAATGAACGGTATGATAGCCGTTTCAGCGGCCATTATAACACAGCGGCAGAGAAAAGAAAGATCCGATTATCCCATTAAGCGCCGCTGGTGGTATAATGTTGTTAAAATGAACGGTATAATAGCCGTTTCAGCGGCTATTATACCATGGAAAGTTCATGTAATCAAAACCAATTTGAGGAAGCGAAAAATAGCGGAAAAATTATGATAAAAAGTGTTGACAAAAGGAGGGGTGTGCGATATACTAAATAAGCTGCTTCTGAGAGAGCGGCGGCGAGGAACTGAGCAAGACTTTGAAAACGAAAAAAGTTGAAAAAAGTTCTTGACAAATGGTTCCGAACCTGATATACTAAATAAGCTGTCACCGAGAAACGAAAGAGCCTGAA
>NZ_JANGCE010000022.1 GCF_024462775.1 Butyricicoccus faecihominis | reverse complement strand
AGCGAAGCGACGAGGAATCTCGCGCGAACGCGCGAAACCCACGTAAAATCCGCGCGTTCGCGCGAGATTCTTCACTTCGTTCAGAATGACATAAGAAAACTCTTTTATTTTGCAACGCGCTCTTCTTTTTTGCGGAAGGGCTGTGAGAATTCATAAAAATATTAATATATTACTGTGCAAATTTCATCTGGAATAATGTTATTGTGAGTGATACAATTCAAATAACATAAATAATATTAATAACATTTATAAATATTAATTAATTGTGATTGGCACGAACACGTGCTAATAATAAAAAAACAGGAGGAAAAAAGGATGAAAAGGTTTTTGGCAGGCTTATTAGCAGCGGTATCCGTACTGGCGCTGACCGCATGTACATCGAGCTCGCAAGACGCGGCGCCGCCCGAAGCGGATAGCGAGGGGGCCTCGGCGGCGGGCGGCGCGACCATGGACGGCACGGGAATGGTGTTTGCCGGTTCCTGCTGGTCGTTCAACGACACCTTCATCAACAACATTTCCAGCCATGTCAAGCAATTTGCCGAGGAATACGGCGCTTCCTTTGAATTCAGCGACGCGCAGGGCAGCCAGCCCAACCAGACCGACGCGCTGAACGGCTATATCACCAAGGGCGTGAACGGCCTGATGGTCAACATTATCGATACGACCGCAACCACGATCATTTTACGGGCCGCGGCGGACGCCGACCTGCCTGTCGTATTCTTTGAACACGAGCCGGATAAAAAGGATATGGATACCTATGACAAATGCTGGACCGTGGGCTCCAACAATGAGCAGGGCGGCACCTTCATGGCCGAGCTGATGCTGGATTACTGGAATACGTTCGATAACGCCGATCATAACGGCGACGGTAAGTTCAGCTATATTTTAATTGAAGGGCAGGTAGGTGACACGACCTCTGAGGTGCGTTCGCAGTTTATTGAAAAGGTACTGGCGGACGCGGGCGTTAGCGCTGAAATGGCGGGCAATTCGGTCGGCGAGTGGTCGCGCGCCACCGCGTACGACCAAATGAGCGGCTTTATCTCCTCCATCGGTCTGGAAAATATCGACGGCGTGCTCGCGGTCAACGACGATATGGCCATCGGCTGTATCGAGGCGCTCAAGGTAAACGGCTATAATACCGGCGCGCCGGGCGACGGTAAGTATATCCCGGTCGTCGGTATCGACGGTACGGACGCGGGCTTTGATTCGATGTCGACCGGGCAGATGTGGGGCACGGTGCTGAACGATGCGAAAACCTATGCGCGCTACTGCACCGACCTACTGATCGCCGCCGCGAACGGCGCCGAGCTGACGGAGCAAAACTTGGGATTTGCCATAGAAGATGAAAAGTATGTCCGCATCGATCACGTCAAGGTTTCGCAGGACAACTGGGAACAGATCCAAAAAGATTATAAAAGCTGACCCAGCCCCCATTGACAGCGTAGCTGTTACCTTATAAACCGGAGAACGGCAAAGTCCCTGCCCGCCGGGCAGGGGGACAGGGACCTTGTCCTCTCCCACAAATCATGGAGGAAAGGAAATGCCGGAGTATCGTCTGGAAATGGAGCATATCTCTAAAAGCTTCCCGGGCGTCAAAGCGCTCGATGATGTGTCGCTGAAAGTAAAGCCCGGTTCCGTACACGCATTGATGGGAGAAAACGGCGCGGGAAAATCCACGCTGATGAAATGCCTGTTCGGCATGTACATACCAAACGGCGGAACGATCCGCCTGAACGGCAGGGAGGTCGCGCTGTCCGACACGCGCGACGCGCTGCAAAACGGCATCGCCATGATCCATCAGGAGCTGAGCCCCATCCCGCTTCGCCCGATCATGGAAAACATCTGGCTCGGCCGGTTTCCCAAAAAAGGGCCGGTGGTCGATCATAAAAAAATGGAAGAGATGACCGCCGCGCTGTTTGAAAGCCTCGATATCCGCATCAGCCCCACCGTGCTGGCGCGCGATCTGTCGGTTTCCAAGCTGCAGCAGGCCGAGATCGCCAAAGCGGTCAGCTATAACGCGGAGATCATTATCATGGACGAGCCGACCTCGTCGCTTACCGATACCGAGACCGAGCACTTGTTCCGCATCATCCGTCAGCTCAAGGCGGAAAACCGTTCGGTGATCTTTATCTCGCACAAGATCGACGAGATTCTTACGATCTGCGACGAAATCACCATCATGCGCGACGGCGCCTATCAGGGCACCTGGTCGTGCGAGGGCATGACGACGGATTTTATCGTCAATACCATGGTAGGGCGCACCCTGTCGAGCCGCTTCCCGGAAAAGCACTACGCCCCGAGGGACGAGGAGGTGCTGCGGGTGGAAAACTATACATCGGGCGACAGCATGTCGTTTCAAAACGTCAGCTTCACACTGCGCCGGGGCGAAATATTGGGCATCGGCGGTTTGGTGGGAGCGCAGCGCACCGAGCTGGTCGAATCGATATTCGGCCTGCGCCCGATCGAGAGCGGCGCGCTCTATAAAAATGGGGCCAAGATCACGGTGCGCTCGCCGCGGGACGCCAAACGCAACGGTATCGTCCTTTTGACGGAGGAACGCCGCAAAAACGGCATTTTCGGCGGGCTGTCCGTTTTGGATAATATCGTCGTCGCCAATCAGCACAGCTACGGGCGGGGGCCGATCCGTGTGATCGACACCAAACGCCGCCGGCGGGAGGGCGGCGAATACTGCAAGGAGTTGAACGTGCGAACGCCGGGGATCGAAGCGCTGGCGCGCAATCTCTCGGGCGGCAACCAGCAGAAGATGCTGCTTGCACGGTGGCTGCTCGTCGACCCGGATATCCTGATTCTGGACGAACCGACGCGCGGCATCGACGTCGGCGCGAAATACGAAATCTATGTGATCATGCACCGCCTCGCGGAGCAGGGCAAAAGCATTATCATGATCTCCTCCGAAATGCCCGAGCTTTTGGGCATGAGCGACCGCGTCATGGTGATGTGCGCCGGGCGGATGACCGGTATGTTAGAGCGCGCGGAGGCGTCGCAGGTCAGCGTCATGCGTCTCGCCACGGCGTTTGAAAACGAAATGAGGATGGAGGGCATGAAAGAATGACCAAACAAGGAACCATCACCAGAAAACGATATGCGTCGATCCAGTTGCTTGCCGGCGCGGCCGTTGCGGCCGTGGGCGTGCTGCTGCATGGGATCGGTCCTAAAAGCATTTACGATCTGCCGCTTTACCTCATCGTGATCGGCGTGGCCGTCGCGGTCGGCGCGTTGGATATGGCGGTGCGCAAAAAACGGTATGCGGACACGGTCGATCTGTCCCGCCGCCATATCATGCACTTGATTGGCGATAACGCGCTCATCATCGCGTTGGTCGCGCTGGTCGTGCTCATCGCGGTGGTACAGCCCAAGTTTTTGCAGCTTCGCGTCATGCGCGACATCCTCACGCAGATGTCGCCCCGGCTGGTGGTCGCGCTGGGCGGCGGTCTGGCGATCCTGATCGGCGGGTGCGATCTGACCACGGGGCGCATGGTCGGCCTGTCGGCGGTGGTCAGCTCGTCGCTGCTGCAGGACCGCGATTACGCCAATCTGTTTTTCCCAAATCTGCCGAAGCTGCCGCTCGTGGTCGGCATCGGCGTCGCGCTGTTGGTCTGCATGCTATTCGGCGCGCTCTGCGGGGCGCTGGTCGCGGTGTTCGATGTGCCCGCCATCATTGCCACGCTGGCCACACAGGTCATCATTTACGGCTCTAACTCGCTTTACTATGGCCTGAACGGGTCGCAGCCCGTCGGCGGTCTGCGGGAGGATTTCGCGGCGATCGGCCAGACGAGGCTGTTCGGCGAGATACCGATTTTGATCCCCATCGCGCTGGGCATCATGGCGATCATGTGGTTCATCCTCAATTACACCGAATTTGGCAAAAACATATACGCGGTCGGCGGCAATCGGCAGGCCGCCGTGGTTTCGGGCATCAACGTGCGGCTAACGATCTTTTGCCTGTTTCTGCTGGCCAGCGTGCTGTACGGCTGCGCCGGTATCATGGAAGCGACGCGGACGGCGGGCGCGACCAACGTTTACGGCACCAACTACGAAATGGACGCGATCGCCTCCTGCGTGGTCGGCGGCTTCTCCATTTCGGGCGGCGGTGGCAAGGTCAGCGGCGTGTTCATCGGCGTATTGATCTTCAACATCATTTCGTACGGCTTAAACTTCATTGGCCTCGATCCCATGTGGCAGCAAGTGATCAAAGGCGTGATCATCGCCACCGCGGTCGCTATGGATATGCACAAGAATGTGCGTCAATAAAAGGCCGGCTATCTATTTGTGTTATAAGCGGAAAGGAGACTGGTATGAAAACAATCAAATGGGGCGTTATCGGTTCGGGCTGGATCGCGCATATGTTCGCCAAAACAAACCAAACGATCGATAACAGCGAGATCATTGCCATAGCGGATGTATCGCTGGAGATCGCAAAGGCGTATCAAAAGGAATTTTCCGTGCCGCGCGCCTACGGCTCGCCCGAGGAAATGCTGCAAGATCCGGAGATCGACGCGGTATATGTGGCAACGCCGCACTGCTTCCATAAGGAGGGGATCAAGCTGGCGCTGGAGCACGGCAAGCATGTGCTTTGCGTCAAGCCCATCACCTTATGCACGGCGGAACTGGAAGAGGTCATGGCGCTGGCCAAACAAAAGGGCCTGCTGCTGATGGAGGCTATGTGGACGCGGTTCAAGCCGGAGTTTCAGGATGCCAGACAAAAGCTGTTGGAAGGCGCGCTGGGCGATATCGTGCTGATGGAGGGCCATTGCAGCTTTATCACGCCCTATCAGCCGCAGGGTCGCATGTTCAACCGCAAACTCGGCGGCGGCGCGCTGATGGATGTGGGCGTGTACGTCACGTCGCTCGCGGATTTCTTCGCGGGAGGCGATCCGGTGCGTATCGACGCGCAGGCGCATTTCGGCGAGACCGGCGTGGACCAGACCACCTCGATCTTGTACCAATACGAAAACGGCTGCACGGCCTATCTGAACGCCTCCATCGAATCCGAGGAACGGCAGGATTGGACGATCGTCGGCACCAAGGGGAAAATCTTTATCGATAACATCTGGTACTCCACCTCGTACGATATTAAAATGCACGGCGGCGAATGGGAGACCCGGTCGTTCGGCGGCTCGGTGTCCACCCAGAAGGAGCACCACGATTTTATGATCCGCGCGTTTAACCAGTGCGTCCGCGACGGCAAGACCGACAGCGACGTGATCCCGATCGAAACGACGTGCCGGGTCATGCGCTGCATGGATACGATACGGGAGCGGATTGGCCTGCAATACGATGTTTCAACAAAATAGATGGAAAGAGGTTATTATTATGAGCAAGGCAACTAAATTGGCGGTTTTGGGCAGCGGCTTCATTGCCTATACCGATTATTATCCGGCGTTTGTCCGCGAGGATATCCGCGATCTGGTGGAAGTGACCGCGATCTGCGATCCGGTGTCCGGTCGCGCGGCGGAGCACATTGAAAAGTTCGGTTTTTCGGCAAAGGCCTACACGGATTATGACGCAATGCTGGCCGAAGCCGAAATGGATCTGCTGATCGTGTTATCGCCCATCCCGCTGCACTATCAGCAGGTGAAAAAGGCGCTGCTCGCGGGTAAGAATGTGTACTGTCAAAAAACCTTTACCGAGACCGCCGCGGAAGCGACCGAGCTGGTCGCGCTGGCAAAAGAAAAGGGCCTGATCCTGTGCGCCGCGCCGGGCCAGATGGTGCTCGCGGAAAATCAAGAGGTTAAAAAGCTGATGGAGCAAGGCGTGCTGGGCAAGGTGTGCTGGGCGCGCGGCTTCGGCGGTCATCCCGGGCATGAAAAGCAGGAGCTTTTCGGCATCGATCCCTCTTGGTATTACAAAAAGGGCGGCGGCCCGATGGGCGACGTTGCGGTGTATTCCATCACCACGCTGGTCAATCTGCTCGGTCCCGCCAAGCGCGTGTGCGGTTTTTCCGGCATTGCCGAGCCCGACCGCTTCTGGAACGGCAAAAAGCTGGATGTGCAAATGGATGACAACACCTACCTGCTGATCGACTTTGGCGAAAGCCGCTTTGCGGCCATCACCGGTAATTTCTGCACGCCGCAGTTCCGCTGCGGGCCGCTGGTGGAAATGTTCGGCACCAAGGGCATTGCCCGCATCGGCGGTTGGAGCAAGCGGGAGGTGCCGTTTGAGTACTATACCAGCCAGCCGGTCAATGGCAGTACATACGGCTGGTATCAGCCCGCGGAGGATATCGCCGCGCCCAGCAAGCCCGAAACCGTGCACACCGTGCAGGATGTGCTGCATATCTGCGCATGTATGGAAACCGGAGAAAAGCCGCTCAACACGGCGGACCGCGCCGCTCACGTCATTGAGATCATCGAAAAAGGGTACGAAGCCGCGGAGACCGGCAGAACCATGGAGCTGACCACCACGTTTGATTTTTAAGCTTTTTCCAAAAGAAAAACGCCGCCTGCAAGAATGCTTTGCTTGCAGGCGGCATTTCGTGTGAACGGCTGCCTATAAGCGCGGCCGTACGGCGTGATCGGGTAAAGACTTTTCGCTTAATTTGTGGTAGAATGAACAAAAGGCGATCTCATAATGCGCAAAAATAGATTTTAATGTTGCGGCGGCCAACGCCGCCGGTAGGGGCTGATAACTTGTGAAAAACGCAGCAGGAGTAAAAAAGGGAAAAGTGACGATGAAGGACATTGCAAAGCGTCTGGACATATCACAGAACACGGTTTCCCTAGCGCTGCGCAATATACCAACGATCAAAAAGGAGACCCGGGAAGAGATCCTCCGCATGGCGGACGAACTGGGTTATGTTTATAACGAAAGCGGCGCGCAAACAGGCTTTGCCCCGGCTGGCGGAAAAGTACAGACCCAGCAAAATATCTGTATCTTCACCGATTCCAGCTATTTTTCCACCTTTTATTTTTATACAGAGCTCAAGACGTTTTTGGAAAGCCGGCTGAACAGTCTGGGCTATGGACTGATCGTAGAAAGCATGTTCAATCCCCGTATGACCCGGGAGCAGCTTGGCACGTTCTGCCAGATCAATAGCATCAAGGGCGTTATCATACTGGGGGACATGGCGTTTGAACAGATTCATCTGGTGTTTGATCTGGACATTCCGGTTGTCACCAGCGGGTTTTATTTTTGCGACAGGTTCACAGATTGCGTGATGGAGGATAATCTGTCCGCCATCCACAACGCGGTGTACCGGCTGTACGAGCGCGGTTACCGCAAGATCGGCTTTCTGGGCAATGTCTCGCTGGGCGTTGGACAGCGGGAACGATATATGGGGTTTCAGGCCGCGCTCGACGCGCTGGGGCTGGAACGCCGTCCAGAATGGGTCTTGACCGACTGCGCCGCGGATACCGAAACGCTGTTTCATGATCAGAAGCGCTATTTGCAAGCCCACCCGGCGTTGCCGGAGGTGTTTTTGTGCGGCTGCGACCAGATCGCCATTTGCGTGATGGAAGCGGCGCAGGATCTGGGACTGCGTATCCCGGATGATATCGGTTTGGTCGGGTTCGACAATATCGACCTGACGCTGAACGTCCAGCCGCGGCTGACCACCCTCGACCCCGGCAACGCCGCGCAAGCCGATCTGATCGTCAGCACACTGACGGATCGTATCGGCGGCGGTAAGGCGCCGCTGCGGCGGCAGATCGTAGAGGTGACTTGGATAGAGGGCGGCTCGATTCGCCCGGCCCAAGAAAAGTAAAACGCCGTCCGCGCGAACCCTGTCCCAGGCGGCAAGTCATAGCGGCGCGCCGGCGTGCTGTCGGCGTGCCGCTTATTCGCTTCGCTGCCCGAGCCGCTCCTTCATTTTTTCCAGCGCTTTTTTCTCGATGCGCGATACATAGCTCCGCGAGATGCCGAGCTGTTTGGCGATCTCGCGCTGGGGGAGTGCGGCGGGAAGGCCGAGGCCGTAGCGCAGGCGGATGATCTCGCGTTCACGCGGGGTCAGGCCATGGGCAAGGGCTTGATACATGGCGTCGTACCGGTCGTGATCGTCCACGGCGCAAAGGTTTTCGTCCTCGCAGCAGATCACGTCCATCAGGGCAAGAGCGTTGCCCTCGCCGTCGGTGTCGAGCGCGTCGGAGAGCGAAAGCTCGCCCGCGCTTTTGCGCTTTTGGCGAAAATGCATGAGCAGTTCGTTTTGGATGCATTTGGAGGCATAGGTAGCCAGCTTGATGTTTTTATCCGGCCGGAAGGTGCCCACCGCCTTGATCAGCCCGATCGTGCCGATCGAGATCAGATCGTCCTGCTCGGATTTGTCGGAGTAATACTTCTTTACAATATGGGCCACCAGCCGCAGATTGTGCTCGATCAGAGCGGTGCGGGCGTCTTGGTCGCCCTCCTCGTTCATGCGGCGGAGCAGGTCTTGTTCCTCTTCGGGCGAAAGCGGTTTGGGAAACGAACCGTCCGCGCCTTGCACACGCAGGACAAAAAAGAAAAATGCGCCCGAAAGCGCGAGCAGGGCCGTCCAAAACATGGCGGTGCACCTCATTTCGTCGTTTTACGGTAACCTATGCGCGGGGCGGGCTGTCCTATGCGTTTGAGCGCGAAATAGACGATTGCGGCATCACACCGCAGGATAACGGCAACAAAGACGCCGACCGCCGGAAAACCGGCGGTCAGCGTCTTTGCTAGGGATAATAGAAGAAAAATGAAATGATATGGGCTTATTTAGCGGCGAGCCGGCGGGCCTTAGCCTCCATGCGCTCACGCGTGACGTCGATAAAGACGGCGATGATAATAACAAGGCCAAGCACCATGTTCTGGATGGCCGAGGAAGCGGCCAGCAGCGTAAAGCCGTTGCGCAGCACGCCGATGATCAGCGCGCCGATGATGGTGCCGAGCATGGTTCCCTTGCCGCCCATGAACGATGCGCCGCCGATGATGCAGGCCGCGATCGCGTCGGTATCGAACGGCTGCACGGCGTTAACGCCGTTGGTGATAGACGAACGGCCGATCGATACGATGCCCGCGAGGGCCGCGCACAGGCCGGAAAGGGTATAGCAGAAGGTAAGTACGTTAGCCGAGTGGATACCGGACAGCCGCGCGGCTTCCGGGTTACCGCCCACGCAGTAGATCGAGCGGCCCAGCGCCGAGCGCGTCAGGAACACATGCATGATGATGTAAAGAACGATAACCAGCAGGAAGCTGACCGGCACGCCGCCGCCGAAGGACTTGAACACGCGCGCGTCGCCCAGCCACATAACGCCGGCCGGGAAGCCGGATACCATCTGCGAGCTGGTTACCAGCAGCGCGAGGCCCCACAGGAAGTTTTTCATGCCCAAGGTGGATACGAACGGGTGAGGCAGGTGCAGGCGCGTGAGCAGCATGCCGTTGACCCAGCCGATCAGCGTGCCGGAGGCAATGGCGATCACCAGCATCAGTACGGCGTTGCTCGAACCGCGCTGTACCAGCATGCCCGCCATACAAGCGCAAAACGTTGCATTCGCGCCTACCGACAGGTCGATGCCGGCCGTGATCAGACACAGCAGCATGCCGATACTCAGCAGGGCGTTGAACGAGGTTTGGCTCAATACGTTCATTAAATTACTTGGATTGAGAAACTTGCCCTTGGTTACGATCGAAAGCACGATACACAGCAGTATCAGCGCGATCAGTGTGCCAAGCTGCGACGCACCGGCGCTCTTCTTTTTGGTCTTAGTCATCTAATGTTCCTCCCCATGCAGCTTTCATGATATCCTCTTGGTTGAAATGCTTGCTGTCGCGATCGATCGTCGCCATGACCCGGCCTCCGCGCATAACGACCACCCGGTCGCTCATGCCGAGGATTTCGGGCATTTCCGACGATACCATGATCACGCATTTACCCGCCATGACAAGGCTGTTCATGACGTTGTAGACCTCGACCTTTGCGCCGACGTCGATGCCGCGCGTCGGCTCGTCGAAAATGAAAATGTCCGCGTCCGTGTTGACCCACTTGCCGATGACCACCTTTTGCTGGTTGCCGCCCGACAGCTGGCCGACGATCTCGTCGATCGACGGCGTCTTGATGCGCAGCGAGCTGATGTGCTGCTCGCCGGAATCTTCTATCCGCTTTTCATCCAAGAACGGCCCATTACAAAAGCCCTTCATATTTGCCATGATCAGGTTGGTGCGAATGGTCTGCGCCAGCACCAGGCCCTGTCCCTTGCGGTCCTCGGTCAGGAAGGCGATCTTGTTGCGAATCGCGTCGCGCGGAGAGCCAATGCGCGTTTCCTTGCCATGGATATATACCTTGCCGCCGTCGATCGGGTCCGCGCCGAAAATCGCGCGCATCGTCTCCGTGCGTCCGGCGCCTACCAGACCCGCAAAGCCCAAGATCTGGCCGCTGTAAGCCTCAAAGCCGACGTCGTACAGCACGCCGCCTTCCTGCAGGCCCTCTACCTTGAGCGCGCAATCGCCCTTTTCCCCGAATTCCTTCGGGAACTGGTTCTCCAGACTGCGGCCCACCATGCCGGTGATCAGGTCGTCGTTGTCGGTATCGGTCACTTTTTTGGTCCAGATATGCTCGCCGTCGCGCATGACCGTTACGCGGTCGCACAGCTCGAACAGCTCTTCGAGTTTGTGCGAAACAAATACGATGCCGATTCCGCGCTCGCGGAGCTCGCGGCACGTTTTCATCAGCTGGTCTACTTCTTTTTCGCCAAGGGAAGAGGTCGGCTCGTCCATGATGATCATTTTCGCGTCGATCAGCACGGCCTTGGCGATCTCAATCATCTGCTGCACGCCCATGCCGAACGTACCCGCGGCCTTGGTCGGGTCGACATCCTGACCAAGGGATTCCATGACCTCCTTGGCCTTTTTATGCATGGCGGAATAGTCGAGCAGACCGCCCTTTTTCAGCCACTTGTTGATAAAAATATTATCCGTGATGCTCAAAAGCGGCTCAATATTCAGTTCCTGATATACACACGCGATGCCTGCAGCCGCAGAATCGTTCGGATCCTTAAAGTGCATTTCCTGTCCGTTGACATAGATATGCCCTTCATCCGCCTGATGCACGCCGGTCAGTACCTTGATCAGCGTCGACTTGCCCGCGCCGTTTTCTCCGATCAGCCCCAGTATTTCTCCGGGCTTGACCGCGAGACTCATGTTTTTCAGCGCCACCACGCCCGGAAATCGTTTGGTAGCGTTTTTTAGTTCTACTACGTATTCACTCATAAATATTAGATCACCCTTTTCTCCGAGATGCGTACGTGCCCGGCAAACCAAAGCGGAGGCCGTGTTCGTCACGGCCGCCGCTTGTTGGCTAATACCGGCTACCGCAGAGGGGGCTTTGTTTTGACCCTGCGGAAAGAGAGACGCCTCTGTTTTCGTTTTTCAGCAAAACTGTTGACAGAGGCGTCAATTATTGGTTTATGATTGCACTCAAACCTGTGTGATCGTTATTTTACCGAATCCAGATAGCCCTGCAGCGTATCCTTGCGCTCCTGTGCGTTGTCCGCGTTTACGATGTCGGCGCCGGAGTCGATGAAGGCTTCGATCTCCTGACCATTGAGCTTGTTGACGACTGCTTCAACAGACTTGTAGCCCATCTCGTAGCCCTGCTGCGCGACAGACATCGTCAGGCGGCCTTCGAGGATGGCGGTGCAGGCGGACTGGATGCCGTCAAAGCCAAGGAACACGGTGTTCTTGTAGTTTTCGTTATCCGCGGCTACCTTAGCGGCTGCCATCGCCATGTCGTCGTTGTTGGCGCAGATGATCGCAACGCCTTCCGGGAACTTGGAGATGATGCCTTCCATCGCGGCAACGGCCTTGTCCGGCACGGCGTCCGCGTACTGTACTTCGCTGTCGAGGAACTCGCCGCCGGCAGCTTCAACGCCAGCCTTATAGCCGTTCATACGGTCGGTGTTGGTGGTGTCGCCCTGTACGCCGGCGATTTCGATGCACTTGATCTCTTCCCAGCCGCGCTCCTTCGCGAGCTTGGCAGCGGCTTCGCCGCCCAGCTTGCCGGCGGACTCGTTGCCGGTGCCGATGAAGCTAAGTACTTCGGGTGCTTCGATCTTGGTATCAACCGCGACGATCGGCTTGGTCTGGCCCTTGACCAGATTGGCGACCATGTCGGCCTGCAGCGGCGCGATGACGTAGCCGTCGTAATCGCTCGAAAGGTCGGTCTGGATCATGTTCAGCTGCTCGTCATAGGAGGTCTCGCTCGGCGCGCCCTTGACTTCTACCTTTACGTTCGGGTTCTCCTTGGCGTAGGCCAGCGCGCCGGCCTGTACGTACTGCCAGTACTCGGAAGCCGTGGTCTTAAGGATCACGTCGATCGAGTAGTTGCCGTCGCCGGCAGGCGTGGACGCGTCGGACGTACCGGCGGAATCGCCGTCTGCCGTGGGCTCGGCGGGCTTGTCGCCGCAGCCGGACAGCATGCCGGTCAACATCGCGCTAGCGAGCAACATGGCAAATAGTCTCTTTTTCATAGTTTGTACCTCTTCTTTCTCTTCTCATTTTCTGTGCGTCTTCCGATAAGCCGGTCCTCTAACCGGTTTATAAGATGCACACACTGCACAGCATTTGTGCGATGCGTACAATAAAATTCTAGATAGTTCACCATAATAAGTCAATGTGCATATTTTATATCGTCGTTTTCACTATGATAGCTCCTGTACTTTTGCATATATTGTGCATCAATAAGAGTGTTTTTCCTTGGTTTGATTGTGTGCACTGTGCGTTTTTTGAAATGCCCATAGGCTCAGTGTATAATGATTCAAAAACACGCCCGGACATAAGCGAGACCAAGGAGACTGTATGGAATGAAGGTAACGATCGAGCAAATCGCGAAAATGTGCAACGTATCGCGCGGCACCGTGGACCGTGTTTTGCATAACCGGCCTTATGTGCATCCGCAAATCAGGCGGAATGTGCTGTCCGCGCTGGCGCGTACAGGCTATCGCTCCCCTTCACAGATTGAAAAATGCACGGTTCGCCATACGGCGGGAGTGATTCTTCCCGGCTGGCCGGACCGCTATTTTTTCCGTCATTCGCAGCGGGGCATCCGCACGGCGCTGGCCAAGACCGATAAAAGGGAGTTTTCCCTCATCATTGAGCAGCTTGCGGGGCGTTCGGTAGGCGAGCACGCGGAAGCGATCGACCGGCTGCTCGCGCAAGGGGTGGAGGGCGTCATCCTCAACGCGCCCATGGAAAACGAGATCACCTCCCGCCTGAACCGCGCGGCGGACAAGGGCGTGCGCATCGTGACCTGCATGGACGAGCTGCCGCAGTGTCCGGCGGCTTTTTATGTCGGGCAGGACGTCGCGCGCGCCGGCCGTGTGGCGGGGGGCCTGATGGCAAAGTACCTGCGCCCGGGCGAGCGCGTGCTGGCCGTATCGGGCGATATGCAGTTTTATTCGCACCGCAAGCGCGTGGAAAGCTTTGAAGAGCGGCTGGGCGAGCTTATTCCGCCTTCTCAGGCGGTTCATGAAGGGAGAGGTATCGTTACCATCGTATTTTGCAACGAGATATTTCAGGAAACGGCGCGCACCGTGCACCATCAACTGCGCATGGATGAGCATATCCGCTACATTTATATGGCCACGCAAAGCGTGTCCGGCTGCATAGAGGGCATTCGCCGCGCGCAGCTTCCCTATAAGATCACCGTGATTTGCAACGATACGACGGCTGCCGCGCGCCGGTTCCTCGCGTCGGGCGATGTGGACTTCGTGATCGGGCAGAGCGTGGCGCGGACGGCGGCGCAGGCCGTCGAAAGCATGTACCAAATGCTGTGCCTTGGCATCGAGCCGCGATCGCAGCGGTGCTACACCGGACTGGCGATCTACACGCAGCAAATGCTGCAGCGCACGGGTGAACAGCTGTGAAGCGGACAATCAGCGATATTGCGCGGACGTGCGGCGTTTCCCGCGGCACGGTGGACCGTGTTTTACACGGCAGGCCGCATGTGCTGCCCGAGACCCGGGCAAAGGTAGAGTCGGTATTGCGGGAAAGCGGCTATTCGGTCGGCGGAACCGGAAGGGAGCCCGTTTCGTCCTCAATCGTGACGATCGCGGTATTGCTGCCCAAGTGGCATGACAGCTACTTTGCGCGGCAGACCTACGCGGGCATCAACGACGCCGAGCACGCCATCAACGACAGCGCGCTGCGCGTACTGACGTACGAGATGACCTCGCGCTCGCCGGATGAGTATATCGCGCTGCTGGACCGGCTGGCCGGGCAGGGCGTGAACGGCATTGTGCTGAGCGCGGCGCAATCCTCGGTGATCGAGATGAAAATAGACGAGCTCGCGGCCCGCGGCATCGCGGTCGTCACCTATGATTCGGATGTGCCCAATTCCAAGCGCGTGTGCTATATCGGGCAGGACCTGTACCGGTCGGGCGCGATCGCGGCCGGGCTGATGGCGCGCTTTATGCGGCCGAACGACGAGGTGCTCATCGTTACGGGGCGCATGGACTTTGAAACGGGCAAGGCCCGCGTCGACGGCTTTGTGCGTTACCTGCAATCGCAGGGCTTTTCGCCCGATTGCTACACCATCGCGGAATGCTACGAGCGGTTTGACGCGACCAGCGCCACCGTATGCAGCGCACTAAAGGAAAGGCCGCGCCTGAAGTACATTTATATGGCGAATGAAAGCGTTTCCGGCTGTGTCGATGGGGTGCGTAAGGCGCAGGCCGGGCATCCGGTGCGCATCATTTGCAACGATTTGACGCCGGCGGCGAAAAAATATCTGCAAAACGGGCAGATCGACTTTATCATCGGGCAAACCTTTACCCAAAAGGCGTACAAAGCCGTGATCACGCTATATAACCTGCTGCGCCGCGGTATGCCGCCGAAAAAGGACAAGCTTTATACGGACAGCTTCATCATTTCACAGGAGCTGCTGTAAGCACGTTCCCCGCACAGCGCACATGCAAGACCGGCCTATTGGGCCGGTTTTTTTATGCAAACCGCCGCAGCGGAAACGGTGGGTTCTGTGCAAATGCGCGTATTTTACCGGCGCGTATTGCTTTCGCGGCAGGCCTTCTATAAAATGGGAGGCGCGAGAGAAGAAACACCCAAGAGAAAGAAGAGAGGGAAACCCAAATGAAGCAAATCAAAGTTGGCATTGTCGGTCTGGGCCGTCTGGGCTGGGTTCATGCACAAAATCTGGCCTTTAAAATACCGGGCTGCCGCCTGACCGCCGCGTGCTCATTGGAGCAGAGCGAGCTCGACCGCGCGAGGGACGAACTGAACGTGCCGCAGACCTATCTTGATTATAAGGAAATGGTCGATCAGGCCGATATCGAGGCGGTGGTGATCGTATCGTCTTCGCCCGAGCACTGCTGGATGATCGAATACGCGCTCGACGCGGACAAGCATGTGTTTACCGACAAGCCGCTGGGCTGCTCGCTGGAGGAGTGCAAGCGCGCCGAGGCGGCCGTTGAGCGCCATCCGGACAAGCTGTTTTTCCTAGGCTTCATGCGCCGGTACGATCCGTCCTACGCGGACGCCAAGGCCCAGATCGACGCGGGCCGGATCGGCAAGCCCTATCTGGTTAAGGCCACGGGGCTCGATCCCGAGGCGTGCGTCGAAAGCTGCATCAAGTTCTGCAAGACCTCGGGCGGTATTTTCATTGACGCCGCGAGCCACGATATCGACCTGATGCGCTGGTTTTTGGGCGGCGAGATCACCGAAGTTTACGCTGCCGGCACGACCTTTAAGCATCCCGAATTTGCGCAGGGCGGCGACACCGAGACCGGCATGGCCATGCTCAAGCTGGACAACGGCACCGTGGCCTTCCTGCACGTCGGGCGAACGGCGCCGCACGGCTACCATACCGAGACCGAGATCGTCGGCACGGACGCGCACATTCGCGTAGCGGGCGTGCCGTGGAAAAACCGCGCCATGATCTTTGACGAAAACGGCGCGGTACAGCCCATCATTGAAAACTTCCCGCAGCGCTTTGCCGAGGCGTACCTGCTCGAAATGGTGGATTTTATCGACTGCATTCAGCAGGGGCGCAAGCCGGAGATCACCGTGTACGACGGGACCAAGGCCACGATCGTCACCTACGCGATCACAAATTCCTTCCATTCCGGCAAGCCGGTACAGCCGGTTTATTAAAAAGCGGACCGAAAAAAGAGAAGGGCAAGCATTGCGCTTCTCTTTTTCATGCGCGAAAAACGCGCCGTTTGATAAAGAAAAGCTTGTAATTTGCGGTACGGTTTAGTATAATAACAGTATTAACGGCAAATTGCACGAGGAGGTGTTAAAAATGCCAAGTGGACAACAATACTTGCAGGCGATTATGCAGTTTGCGCCGCTCGTGCTGCTGATTGTGCTGTTCTACTTCATGCTGATCCGCCCGCAGCGTAAGCGCGACAAGGCGGAGAAGGAAATGCGTAACTCGATCGATATCGGCGATGAGATTTCCACCATCGGCGGTTTTATCGGCCGTGTGGTCAACATCAAGGACGATGTGCTGATCATCGAGACCTCGAACGACCGCACCAAGCTGAAGATCTACCGCTGGGCTATCCGCGGCAAGGAAGCGGAGCCGACCGAGTCGGTAGAAGCGCCCAAGGACGCGAAGTAATATCCCGGCGCCTTGCCGAATAAGATAGCGCAAAGGTTCGTCCTTCACCCGGACGCGCCAAACTTTCGGCGGGAGGAAAGCGCAGATGAAAAAAACGAATGATGACCTGTCGCCTATCGGCATTTTGTTGCCGTCGGCGCTACTGGGCCTGGGGCTTACTTTATTGCTGATGCTGGCCGGCGCGCTGCTGGTGCAGCGCGGCACGGTCGGCGAAGGCGCGATCGCTCCTCTGGCGCTCGCTTTTTTAGCGGTCGGCAGTGCGGCGGCGGCCTTTCTATCGGCAAAGCGCGCGCCGGGCGGCAAATTCCTTTGGGCGGTCGGCGCCGGCGCGCTGATTTTTCTAGTCCTGCTTGCCGTGGGCGCTCTTGTCCTGCGGCAGCCGGTACATATTCCGCGCACGGTCATCAGTTTTGCCTCGATGGTTGTCGGCGCAGCGCTCGGCGGTTTTGCCGGTGCGAGCATGCGCAGAAAAAAACGCCATAAGCACCTGAAAAAATAGGAGGGAAACACCATGAAGCATGTTACGACTCTGACTTCGGCGACCCTGAAGCAGACCGCCGCTAAGGGCGGCTGCGGCGAGTGCCAGACTTCCTGCCAGTCCGCCTGCAAGACTTCTTGCACGGTGGCCAACCAGAAGTGCGAGCACTCTAAGTGAGCAGTTAGCTCCTACTGAAGTCCAATCGCAAGGCGTGCCGATGCGGCGCGCCTTGTTTTTTACTTACATCGGAGGAACAAATAGAAATGATCCATCGCTATCAGAAAAACGGACTCAATTTTGTGCTGGACGTTAATTCCGGCGCGGTGCATGTGCTGGATGACGTAAGCTACGCCGTTTCCGGCCTTGCCGATGAAACCATGGGGGAAACCTGCCCGCAGCAGGTGGTGGACGCGCTCGGCCAGTTTGAAGCGGACGCGGTGCGGGAAGCTTGGGGCGAACTGTACGCGCTGAAAAAGAACGGCCAGCTTTTCGCGGACGACGATTATATCGACGTTTCCCGCTATGTGCCGGTCGGCGCGCCGGTCAAGGCGCTGTGCCTGCATGTCGCGCATGACTGCAACCTGCGATGCAAATACTGCTTTGCTTCGACCGGCGACTTCGGTCAGGGCCGCAAGATCATGCCGCCCGAGGTGGCCGAGCGCGCGATCGACTTTGTCGTAAGCCGTTCGGGCGCGCGGCACAATATCGAGATCGACTTCTTCGGCGGCGAACCGCTGATGGCGTGGGACACGGTGGTGCGCGCGGTCGATTACGCGCGGTCAATCGAGCAAAAGCACAATAAAAAGTTCCGCTTCACCATCACGACCAACGGCGTGCTGCTCGATGAGGACAAACGCCGCTACATCAACGAGAATATGGACAATGTCGTCCTGTCGCTCGACGGCCGTCCGGCCGTCAACGACGAGTTCCGCAAGACCGTGTCGGGCGCGGGCAGCTACGATGTGATCGTGCCTAAATTTAAGGCGCTGGTAGACGAGCGCGACCCGGAAAAGGATTATTACGCGCGCGGCACCTTTACCTCGCACAACCTTGACTTTGCCGAGGATGTGACGCACATCGCGGACGCGGGCTTTGACCGCCTTTCGGTCGAACCGGTCACAGCCGACCCCGGCTGCGGCTACGACTTGACCGAGGACGACCTGCCGAGAATTGAAGCGGAGTACGACCGTCTGACCGAGATCATGCTGGAGCGGCGGAAAGCGGGCAAACCGTTTTCCTTCTTCCACTTCATGGTCGATCTGGATCAGGGGCCGTGCGTGGTCAAGCGGCTGCGCGGCTGCGGCGCGGGCTATGAGTACGTCGCCGTCACGCCGGACGGCGATATTTACCCCTGCCACCAGTTCGTCGGCAAGGAAGAATTTCGGCAGGGCAGCGTGCTGGACGGCTCGTTTGACATGGATATCGCGCAAAAATTCGCGGGCATGAACATTTATTCCCGGCCCAAGTGCCAGAAGTGCTGGGCTAAATTCTACTGCTCGGGCGGCTGCTCGGCGGCAAATTACAACATGAACGGCGATATGAATGATTCGTACGATCTCGGCTGTGAGATGGAGCGCAAGCGGTTGGAGTGTGCAATCTATCTGAAAGCGGCGGAGAAAATTTGTGCAGATTAGTCAATACACCAAAACATTTAAAAATAATGTAAAAGGCATTGCAAGTTGCACGTTTTTTGCCGTATAATAATGCTGAAATATTATGAGCGTCCCTGAAGGAGTTGATTCAAATGCCACACAAGATTCGTGTAGCAGTGATTGGAGAAGGGGAGAACCTGACGCGCCTGATCCGTGCGATACTGGAAAAACAGGTTATACCCGCCAATAATATGTTTATATCCGCCAAAAACCAGACGGCCAAGGAAGCG
The DNA here is from genome assembly GCF_024462775.1 of Butyricicoccus faecihominis. Lineage (GTDB taxonomy): Bacteria > Bacillota > Clostridia > Oscillospirales > Butyricicoccaceae > Agathobaculum > Agathobaculum faecihominis_A. The sequence continues at coordinate 45,491 of NZ_JANGCE010000022.1, read as the reverse complement.
GCCGCCGGGTACGACGTGGTGCTTTGCGAAGACGAAGCCGCGGCGGTGGTCAAGAGCGAGATCGTGCTGGTGCCCGCCTCCAAACGCGAAATGGGCACGGTTCTGGCGCCGGTCTCGCAGTGCACGCGCACGCGCACGGTCGTGCCTGTCTGCGAGGATCCTCGCGTGAACGCCGATTTTATCTTGGAGCGCGTACAGTTCGGCACCGAGGTCGTTTCCGCGACCCTGTCGAGGGATGAAAACGGCAAGCTGTCCGTTCAGTTCGATGCGTCGCGTTCCGCGCGTATCTTCCTGCACCAGCCGTGCCGCGATCTGGTCAACGCGCTGATCGACTAAGGCGGGTTCTAAAACCGAATAGCCGGGAATATGCTGTATTATCAACCTTCCGCAAGGGGGAGACGTATGAGAAAACGGCATGTTCTCGGCTTTTTTGATGAAATTGTACGCACACCGGCGTTTTTATTCCTAAGCGCGATGTTTTTATGCGGCGCGGTGGCGGGCGGCCTGACCGGCCTGATCGCGGGCGAGGAGGACGGCGCTGTGCAGCTCGCGGGCCTGATCTCGGCCCTGCCCGCGCAGGCGCTGAAAAGCGTGTTGTGCGCGCTCCTATGGGTCATCCTGCCTCTACTGTGCGCAATGCTGCGCCCGGCGGCGCTGTTCCTCGCGGGGCTTTGCGCGGCGCGCGGCTTCGTGCTGGCGCTGACGGTCGCGGTAGGCGTGGCGCAAAAGAACGGTATTTTTCTTTCGGTGCTGACCACCGGGCTGCCCGCGGTGCTTTCCGCGCCCGCGCTGCTCGCGGCGGCGGCCATGGTATGGTGTGCCTCCGAGCAGCGCGCGGCAGGGCGCAGCACCGCGCTGCTGTCCGACTGCCGCATACCCTACATGATCTGCCTTGCCCTTGCCGCGGCCAGCGCGCTGCTCCGCGTTCTGTGCGCGGCGCTGTGCAGTTTATAAAGGTAAGCACTACGAAGGCCCCGATGTTCCTTTTGGAACATCGGGGCCTTGTATCTGTTCGGTATTTACGAATCGCCGCCGAGCGAATCGGATATGGAGTCCGCAGAGGACAGCATGCCGCCAAGCATGGCGTCCAACACCTTGTCGTCGGACTCGATCGTCCACTGGTCGTCTGTCAGCTTTAGGCTGATATCGACGGTGTTGGTGACCATCTTGTTATCCTCGCGCGCCAACAGTCCGGTCAGAATGCCTAAGTACTTCTGGTCCATTTCTTCTTCGGAGGGCTGCTGGTCCTCGGGCAGGAAGGCGTAATTGAGCGCGTCCGAAAACGCCTGCTGAATAAATTCGGACATAATGGCCGTCATGTCGGCGTTGGTGAACTCCACCGTAACGGTGGCCGTGCCGGCTTTTTCGTCTTCCTTACTTTCCTTAACGGTGTAGGAAAGGTGCTTGGTTACGGCTTTCATAACCTGCGCGTCCTCATCGTCCGCCTCCGGCTGGGCGGCGGATTCCACTTTGCCCAGCGTATCCTCGCCCCAATAGGTCTTCATGGCGGCAAAGTCCACGTTTTGCACAGCGCCGATCGCACTTTCCACAACCGCCTGTGCGGATTCCCGCTTGGTTCCGCCACACGCGGTAAGCGACAGCGCGAGCGCCGCCGCGAGCAGGACGGAGCATATCCGTTTCATCATTTTATCAAATCCCCCTTGATATGTATTGCACCCAGTATACCACAGCGGCAAGCATTTTCAAAGTGTTAAAAAACGCTTGTGCGCCGCTGGTGGTATAATGATTTAATCCGTGTATAATAGGCGCTTTGCGGCTATTATACCACAGCGGCAAGCAATTCCGAAGAGTCAAAACACACCTAAGAGCCGCTGATGGTATAATTAATTTAATCAAAGTATAATAGCCGCTTTGCGGCTATTATACCATAGATCGGCGCGGAAAAGAATGAGGAATCGGAAAAGAGGAAACGGAAAATTTTACGCTTGCTGCGTTGCGGCGTGCTTCTTAGGAGCACGCGCCTTGCTCGGAGCAAAACTCTACCTTCTTGCCCTCAAGGATCAAATTGGTCGTGCGCACAGCGCACATTTTGCCGCACATTGAGCAGGTGTGGCGCTCGGTCGGCGGCACCTGATGATAGAAGCGTTCCGCTTTTTCAGGGTCGAGCGCAAGGGAGAACTGCTCGTCCCAGTCCAGCTTATGGCGGGCCGCCGCCATCGCGTCGTCGCGGTCGCGCGCGCCCGGCAGGCCCAGCGCGATATCGGCCGCGTGCGCCGCGATCTTGGAAGCCGCGATACCCTCGCGCACATCGTCTAAATCGGGCAGGCGCAGGTGCTCGGCCGGGGTGACGTAGCACAGGAAGTTGGCGCCGCTGCTCGCCGCGATCGCCCCGCCGATGGCCGAGGTGATGTGATCGTATCCCGGTGCGATATCGGTCACGAGCGGGCCGAGCACGTAGAACGGCGCGCCGTGGCAAAGGCGCTTTTCCATCACCATATTGGCGGCGATTTCGTTCATGGCCATATGGCCCGGCCCCTCCACCATGACCTGCACGTCGCGCGCCCACGCGCGCTCGGTCAGGTGGCCCAGCTCGATCAGCTCGGCGATCTGGCCGTGGTCGGACGCATCCTTCAGGCAGCCGGGGCGCAGCGCGTCGCCCAGCGAAATGGTCACATCATAGGCGCGCAGAATGTCCAGCACCTCGTCGTAATACTCAAAAAACGGGTTTTCGTTGCCGGTCATCTGCATCCAAGCGAACAGCAGCGAGCCGCCGCGCGAAACGATATTCATTTCGCGCCCCTCGCGCATAAAGGTTTCCACCGCGCGGCGGTTGATCCCGGCGTGGATGGTCATGAAATCCACGCCTTCCTTGGCGTGCGCCTCGACGACCTTTAGAAAATCTTGCGCGGTGATCTCGAGCAAGTCCTTTTCCAGATAGCCGATCGCGTCATACATCGGTACGGTGCCGATCATCGCGGGGGAATAATCGATCAATTTATTACGGAATGTATTTGTCTTGCCGTAGTTGGAAAGATCCATAATGGATTCCGCGCCCATGTCAATCGCAAGCTTTACCTTGCGCATTTCCAGCTCATAATCCTTTGCGTCGCCCGAAATGCCAAGGTTTACGTTGATTTTGACGCGCGTGCCGTCGCCCACCGCCTCGGCGGACAGGCTCTTGTGGTTCACGTTTGCCGGGATGGCGATCGTGCCCTTAGCGACGCGCGCGCGGATGTACTCTGCCGTGCGGTTTTCCTTTTTTGCTACCGTTTCCATCTCCGGCGTGACGATGCCGCGCTTGGCGGCGTCCATTTGGGTGGCGTAATTTCTCATTTGCGCTTCTCCTTACTCGTTTTACTTATACATAAATGTAATCGGCCATGACGGGCTGCAGGCCGTGGCGCTCAATCGCGGCGTAAACCTCGTCGACCGTGCGGTTGTCCGATATCTCAAACTGCGCGTCGCCCTTGTCCGCGTTGTCCTCGCTGTGCTCGCCGATGCCGGTCGAAACGCCGGCGGATATCTTGGTCGCCGCAATGCCGATGATATGATCGCGGAACCCGGCGCGTTCGCGCGTGGAGATCGTGATGGAGGCAAAGGGCATGAAGACGCGGTAGGCGCAGATGACCTGCAAAAGCTGCGGCTCATGCACATCCTTGGGACCCACTTTATCGTTGTTGATGATGGGCCGCAGGCGCGGGCAGGAAAAGGCGATCTCGGCGTGCGGATACTTGCGTTGCAGCAAATAGGCGTGCAGGCCGGTGGCAAAGGCGTCCTTTCGGAAATCCGATAGGCCCAAAAGCGCCGCGAACCCCACGCCGCGCATGCCGCCCATGAGCGCGCGTTCCTGCGCGTTCAGCCGGTAGGGGAAAATGCGCTTGTGTCCGCCCAGATGGAGCGTGGAATACTTGTCCGCGTCGTAGGTCTCCTGAAAAACGGTGACATAGTCCACGCCGCACGCGTGTAAATGCGCGTACTCCTCCACATTGAGCGGGTATATCTCAACGCCGACCACGCGGAAGTATTTGCGCGCCAGACGGCAGGCCTCTCCGATGTAATCGACCGGCGACATGGAGCGGCTTTCGCCGGTGAGCAGCAGGATTTCCTGCAAGCCGGTTTGGGCGATCGCCTGCAATTCGCGTTCGATCTCATCCGTATCCAGCCTCGCGCGGCGGATCTTATTGTGGCAGTTGAAGCCACAGTAAATGCAGTAGTTTTCACAGTAATTGGCGATATAGAGCGGGGTGAACATCTGCACCGAGGTACCGAAGTGCTTTCGCGTTTCCTGCTGCGCGCGGCGCGCGAGCTGCTCCAAAAACGGCGCGGCGGCGGGGGAGAGCAGGGCCGCGAAATCGTCCGGCGCGAGCACGTCCTTTGCAAGGGCGCGGGTCACATCCCGCGCGGTGAAACGGTCGAACTCCATGGCCTGCATGCGGGCGATCACTTCATCCTGCGTTTCACTGCCGATGTCGTCCATGCCCGGCTGGTATTGCATGTGGTCGGTCTCGGCGGTGATGTATTGGGCGTTCGTTACTGGGTCTAACATGGATCAGTCCTCCCCCTCGTCGCGCAGAAAGCCGGTCAGCGGAGAGGAAGCGGCGGCGGTATCCCGCACGCGGCCCAGCCCGGCAAGGTACGCGGCGCGCCCGGCTTCAATTGCCTGACGGAACGCGCCCGCCATCGCGGGCACGTCGCCCGCGGTCGCGATGGCGGTGTTCGCCATGACGGCGGCCGCGCCCAGTTCCATGGCCTCGCACGCCTGCGACGGGCGGCCGATGCCCGCGTCCACGATGATGGGCAGATCGATCTCGTCGATCAAGATTTTGATAAACTCGCGCGTTGCCAGTCCCTTGTTGGTGCCGATCGGCGCGGCCAGCGGCATGATGGACGCCGCGCCCGCGTTCACCAGATCGCGCGCCACGTTCAGATCGGGGTACATATACGGCATGACGATGAAGCCCTCGCCCGCCAAAATATCGGTTGCCCGAACGGTTTCTTGGTTATCGGGCAGCAGATATTTGCTGTCGCGCATGATTTCGATCTTGACAAAGTCGCCGCACCCGCATTCGCGCGCCAACCGGGCGATGCGCACGGCCTCGTCCGCGTTGCGCGCGCCCGAGGTATTGGGCAGCAGGGTCACCCCCTCCGGGATATGGTCGAGGATATTGGCCGCGCCGCCCTCGTTCACCCGGCGCAGGGCCAGCGTGATCATTTCCGCGCCGCCCGATTCGACCGCAGCGCGGATCAGCTCCAGCGAATACTTGCCTGAGCCAAGGATAAAACGGGAGCGGAACGCGTGTCCGCGCAGAATAAGCTCATCTTTCACGTAAAAAACACTCCTTTTGTCGATTATTGCATTGACAACCCCGGCGTGGGGCGTAAAATAATAGGTAATAAATGAAATGGGGAGGAATTGTTTTGAAAAAGTTCATAGAGGAATTTAAAGCCTTTGCGCTGCGCGGCAATGTCATGGATATGGCGGTAGGCGTTATCATCGGCGGCGCGTTTTCCGGTATCGTTACTTCGCTGACCGATAATTTCATCACGCCGATCATCAGTCTGATTGGCGGAACGCGTTACAGCATGGAGCAGGTGACGGGTTTTGTCAGCAACTTCCTCGGTACGGTAGTTAACTTTCTGATCATGGCGTTCATCCTTTTCTGTATTCTGAAGGCGGTGAACAAGTTGACCCACTTGGGCCATAAAGAGGAAGCGCCCGCCGCGCCGACCACCAAGATCTGTCCGTTTTGCCTGAGTGAAATCCCACTCGGCGCGACCAAATGCGCGCACTGCGCGTCCGAATTGCCGGTAGAGAGCGAATAAGAACTCGTATAGAAGGCGCTGCATTTCGCAGCGTCTTCTTTTTTACGGCTCGGTCTCGCCCAGCAGCAGGCGAAGCGCCGTCGTCGCCTGATGGGCGGCGCACAGCGCCACGCGCGGGGCCATCAGGCCAAGGCCGTCCGCGATATCGCTGGTTCCGTCGCCGCACACATATAAATGACCGAAGCGGCGTTCGGTGCGGATGGCGTTCGGCGAGCCGTAGCCCGCCATACCGCTGGCCGATACTACCGGCGTATCCGGCAGGGCGGAGAGCAGGGTTTCGATCAGCATGGCCTTTTGGTCGGCCCGATCAAAGGCTTCGCACACCACGTCGCAGCCGGTGAATAACCGCGCGGCGTTGGCGGGCACGATGCGCTCGGTATACGTATCGTAATATAAATATGGATTGATTGCTTCTAGTTGTTCCTGTAAAGCCAAGGTCTTGGGGATGCCGATATCCTTCACCGTGTAGTACTGGCGGTTCAGGTTGGTGATATCGACCACGTCGTAATCGACCAGCGTGAGCCGCCCAACGCCCAACCGCGCCATGTGCGCCGCGATATGGGAGCCCAGCCCGCCCAGCCCCGCAATGCCGACGCAGGCCCGATCCAGCCTTTGCTGAACAACTTCGCCGTGCCGCTGGACGAGCGCGGCGTGCAGTTCTTCACGTGTGACCATCAGCCGCCTCCCACGAACTCAACGAGCTCTAAAACGTCGTCCTCGCCGAGCGCTTGGTCGGCAAAGCGCGCGCGGGGCACGATCTGGCCGTTGCGCTCCACCGCGACGCGCTTGGGGTTCAGTCCCAGCTGCATCAGGAGCGAATGCACGGTCATTTCCGCATCCAGCGGTATGGTTTTTCCGTTTACTTTCATTGGTCACGCCTCTTTTCGCAAGAAAAAATGCCCCGGTTTTACCATGCGGTAAAACCGGGGCATTCGATATCCCTAAGTATTTCTCGATGCGGCAGCTTCCCTACGATGGTTCTAACCAACAGGTTCAAAGGGTTAGGCTCTCGCCCTCTCAGCCGCTCATCACGGCACCCCTGCTTGCAAGTTTCAGTATAACGCCATGCGTGCGGCTTGTCAAGAAAAGAAAAATCCAGTATAATAATAGAAACAAATGTTCGCTGAAAGGAGGAGGGTGCATGGACCGGACCATCTTGCATTGCGATTGCAACGCGTTTTACGCCTCAGTCGAAACGTTGCTCGATCCTTCGCTGGACGCGGGCCCCATGGCGGTATGCGGCGATCCGGAAAGCCGTCACGGCATCATCCTTGCCAAGAATGAAAAAGCCAAGCGCTTTGGCGTGACAACGGCGGAAACCATCTGGCAGGCCCGGCGAAAGTGCCCGGAGCTGAGGCTGATCCCGCCGCACCGGGACGAATACGTGCGCATTTCGCGCCAGTGCAACGAGCTGTATCTGGGCTATACCGATCTGGTCGATCCGTTCGGCATTGACGAATCGTTTCTGGACGTCACCGGCTCCTTGCATCTGTTCGGCACAGGCGAGCAGATCGCAAACGAGCTGCGGCGGCGTATGCGGGAAGAGATCGGGCTGACGATCTCGGTCGGCGTATCGTGGAACCGGGCCTATGCCAAGCTGGGCAGCGATTACAAAAAGCCGGACGCGACCACGGTGTTTTCCCGCGAAAACTATCAGAAACTGGTTTGGAGCCTGCCGGTAAATACGCTGCTGTATGTCGGCAAGCGCGCGGCGGATCGCTTAAGCGCGCTGGGCGTGCATACCATCGGCGATCTGGCCGCGTGCGACCGGGCGCTGGCCCACAGCGTGTTCGGCAAAATGGGCGATACGCTGTGGCGTTATGCGCGGGGCGAGGACGATGAGCCCGTGCGTTCGTTTTATGAGGAACGCGAGGTTAAGTCCGTCGGCAACAGCATGACGTTTTCGCACAACCTGCTGGGTGAGACCGAGTGCCATTTCGGCATCACCGCGCTGTGCGACACCGTGGGCCGCCGCCTGCGCAGGCGCGGCCTGCGGTGCCAGACCGTGCAGCTCATCATCCGCGACCCGGATTTCCGCAACATCTCGCGGCAGGTGACGCTCGACCGGCCAACGGATTCCACCCGCATGCTGATTGACACCGCCATGTCGATCTGGCGCGCCCGCTGGAAGCCGGAAAAGCCGGTGCGCCTGCTTGCCGTGACTGCGATGAATCTGCTGCCCGCCGAGGCGGCTGGCGAGCAGCTATCGCTGTTTGACGGCGCGGACGGACTGAAGAACGTGGACAAACAGCGCAGCTTAGACCGCGCCATGGACGCTCTGCGCGAGAAATTCGGCACGGACGCCGTGCAGTACGGCTCCGCGGTGAAGAAGAAAAAGTAGACGGGATACGGCGCCCGGCGAGAAGAGACGATGCGCCGCCCGGCGCGGGGGCAAAGGGGAAGGGAAAACCTTGGCGGTTTTCCCTTCCCCTTTGATCTCCATTCCTTTCCCTCGCTCTGTCCAGGGGAGTTGCTTGCCGACTTTTTGTTTTACAAAAATGTGTCGTGGTGCCGTTCCGGGTGCCTAGGGATTCAGTGGACGGGTGCCTTCGCTCCGCCGGACCGGCGTGATAGGCGCGCCCACATATACCGGTGCTTCGCTCCCGGCGCGCCGAGGGCGTCGCGCCCTACAATAAAGCGGCTGCCGCCGCCGTAAGCGGGAAAACCACTCACCGATGCTGTAGGGCGTGACGCCCTCTGTATAGCATGTGGGCTATACAGTCACGCCGCTCCACAACACAGGCAGCCGTAGGGCCGCGTGACCTCACGCGGCCGGGGGCACGGCAGCTACCGCCAAGCTTTGGCCAGCAGCTTGACGGCGGCGGCGATCTCGGTTTCGGTCAGGCCGGCGTAGCCGAGGACGAGCGTGGCGCGCGGCGGACGGACGGGCGGCGTATAATAGCCGGACAGGCCGTATACGCGAACCCCGGTTTGAAGCGCGCGGGCGATGAGCGTTTGCTCATCCATGCCGTTTTTCACTTGCAGCAGAATATGCAGCCCGGCTTCCGCGCCCGATACCTCGAAGGGAATGGGCGAAAGCTCGCGCGTCAGCGCCGCGAGCAGCGCGTCGCGGCGGGACTGGTACACCTTTCGGCTGCGGCTGATGTGCCGCTCGAACCCACCGGAACGCATGAATTCGGCCAGCGTGTGCTGCTCGAAGCTGGGCACGGTGGAGGAATAGAGCGAAAAGGTTTCGCGGTAGCGCGCCATCAGCGCTTCCGGCAGCACCAGATAGCCGATGCGCAGCGAGGGCGCGAGGCTTTTGGCAAAGGTGTTGACATAGATCACGCGCCCCGCGTGGTCCAGCTCGCCAAGCGCGGGGATCGGACGGGAGGAATAGCGGAATTCGCTGTCGTAATCGTCCTCGATCAAATAGCGGTCGGGCGCGGCGGCGGCCCAGTGCAGCAGCTCGGTGCGCCGTCCGGCGGGCATGACCAGCCCAAGAGGAAAGTGGTGCGAGGGCGTGAGATAAACGGCGGAGGCGTCGCTTTGCCGCAGCGCGTCCACGCGCAGGCCGCTCTCGTCGAGCGGGAGCGGGCGCACCGCCGCGCCGTTTACCGCGAAAATCTGGTACAGCTTGCGGTAGCCGGGGTTTTCAAGCGCGTATACACGGTCGCGTCCCAGCAGTTCGATCATCAGATGGATCAGGTATTCCGAGCCCGCGCCGACCAAAATACGGTCGGCCGAAACGTCCAGCCCGCGAAAATCGTGCAAATACCGGCTGATCTGCTCGCGCAGCTCGCGTGCGCCGCCGGGGGCCGCCGCGCGCAAAAGGCGTTCCGAGTACTCGCTCAGCACGCTGCGGCTCAGTCTGGCCCAGATGCTGAACGGAAAACAGCCGGTATCGACGATATTGGTGCGGAAATCAAATTTTACCGCGTCCATAGGCGCGGTTACGGGCGCGGCCTGCGGCGCGGCGCGCGTCGGTTCGCGCACCGGCAGCGCGGCCAGCTTTTGCACAAAATAGCCGCGCCTTGGCTCGGAAACAAGGTAGCCCTCGGCCAAAAGCTGGCCGTAGGCGGTCTCCACCGTGATCTGGCTGACGCGCAGGTGCGCGGCGAATTGCCGCTTGGAGGGCAGCTTGTCCCCGGCGGCGAGCGTGCCGGACATGATATCCCCGCGCACCGCGCGGTAAAGCTGCTCATAAAGCGGCGTTTGGCTTTTGGGATCGAGATGATAGGTGAGCATGGGAAAGCCCCCTTTTGAAATAAAACGCGCCGCGGGGCCGCCCGTACGGCTGCTAAATATAGCCCAGCGTGCGCAGGATGAACAGTGTAGCGGTCAGCGTAACGGCGGAAAGCGCGGTGGACAGCACGATGATGGACGAGGACAGCACATGATCGCCGCCCATATTTTTGGCCATGACATAGCCGGTGACCGTGCTCGGCGCGCCGTACAGAATGACGAGCGCGACCATGGCCTGCTCGCGAAAGCCCATATACGCCGCGACGGGCAGAAACAGGATGGGCAGCGCGATCAGCTTGATGAACACGGCGGCACAGGTGGGGCCCAGCTTTTTCAGCGCCTTAGCGCCCTCGAAGCCCGCGCCGATGCTGAGCAAGGCCAGCGGCGTCGCGCAGCCCGCCAGCATGTCGAGCGGTTTGGACAGCATGGGCGGAAAGTCCACCTGCAATAGAGAAAAGGGCAGGCCGGCCAGAATGCCCAGAATGATTGGGTTGGTCACGATGCCGCCGAGCGTGCGGGCGACAACGCCGTGGTGCTGTTCGCCGCGCGGCGCGGTGACGGTGAGCACCGTGACGGAATAGATATTATAAAGCGGCACGGTCGCAACGATCATCAGCGGCACCAGCCCCGCGTCCCCGTACAGGTTTTGCACAAAGGCAACGCCAAGCACCGCCTGTGATCCGCGAAACGCGCCCTGCGTGAACGCGCCGACCATGCTTTTATCCCGCAGGCCCTTCGCGGCGATCAGCCATATGGCGAAAAAATAAAGCGTGGTGGTACCGGCGCAGAAAAAGAAGAATCTTGCGTCGAACTGCTCCGTGATGCGGCCGGTCGCAATATCGCGGAATAGCAGGATCGGCAGCAGCACCTTGAATACCAGCCGGTCTAGCTCGCCAAGCGTTATGGGCGTAAAAAAATGTCGGCCGCGCAGCAGGCGGCCGAGCAGGATGATAGCGAAGATCGGCACAGTCGCGTTCAGGCAAAACAGCAGATCAGCCATGGCTTTGTTCCTCCGTAAGGAAAAATTCCATCAGCTTTTCAAGGCTCTGGCCGAGTACGGCAGCCTCGCCCGGCGTCAGCGTTTCCATGACGGCGTCGATCATACGGGCGTGAAAATCCTTATGGTATTCGTACGCGGCGCGGCCCTTGGCGGTCAGCGTGACGTTGACAACGCGGCGGTCGGTCTTGTCGCGCGTGCGCTGCACCAGATCTTTGGCGGAAAGCTTGTCGCAGGCGACGGTAAGGGTGGCAAGGGTCACGCCGATCGACTTTGCCACGTCGCTCATACGGGCAGGCTCAAGGTCGCCAATTTTCTCAATGATATGGATCTCGGTCACGGAGATGGAGCTGCCAAAGCCCTCTGCCATTGCGCGTTCTTCTATTTTATTGACGCGTCCGAATACGTCCACCAGAAAGGAATTGATCTGCTCCGAGCCAGCCATGCGGGTCCACCACCTCAAATTTAATTAATCTAACTAAATATTAGCACAGCCCGCCGTGAAATGCAAATGAAAGAATAAAAAACGGCCTGCTGTTCCCCATCGGAAACAGCGGGCCGTATTGATTTGGATTAGCAGGTCGCGCCGCCCTGCAAGTGCTTTTGCGCGGAAAGGTTTTCTTGCTTGTGGGCCAGCAGCTCATTGGAAAGCAGCTGCTCCTGTACATTTTCAAAGCCAAGGCGGGAAACGGTATCGGCAAAGCGTTCGCCGGTGACGCCCTGCTCGCGGAACAGCAGAATGGACTTTTCAATCACGCTCATGACTTCTTCCTTGTCGGTGAATACCTTATCGAGCGGGCGGCCCTGCGCGACCTTCTTGCCCCAGCGTCCGCCGATATAGATGCGGTAGCCCTCCATCTGCGCGTCCAGCGCGCCGAACGGACACATGGCGATGCAGCGGCCGCAATGGTTGCACGCGGCTTCATCAATCACGAGCTTGTCGTCCTGCATTCGGGTCACCTTGATCGGGCAGCCGTTCTCTACTTGACACAGCTTACAGCCGCGGCACTTCTCATAATCGACCGCGGGCACACGCTGGCCAATCACGCCCAGATCGTTCAGATCGGGCTTGACGCAGTTGTTCGGGCAGCCGCCCACCGCGATCTTGAACTTATGCGGCAGCTTGACATCGCTGTAGCCGTGGAAGAATCGTTCGTGGATCTCCTCGGATAGGGCAAAGGTATCGATCAGGCCGTACTGGCAGGTCGTGCCCTTGCAGGAAACGACCGGGCGCACCTTGGAGCCCGTGCCGCCGGTCTCCAGCCCACGTTCGGCCAAAAAGGCGCGCATGGGCTCGATATGGTCAAACGGCACGCCTTGGATTTCAAGCGTCAGGCGCGAGGTCATGGTCACTTCGCCGCTGCCGAACTTTTCGGCGGCTTCCGCGATCACGCGGCTTTCCTCGGCCGTGATCTTGCCGTTGCGGGTGATCACACGGCCGTTGAAGCAGTCCGGCGTGGTCTTATCCCGCAGGAAGCCGAGCGCCTTTACCGCTTTTTCCTCCGCCGGGGTGACGGCGGCCGCGACGTTCTTGAGCTTGACATCGCTCACAAACACGCCGCCTTCCAGCACCAGCGTATCGGTATAGCCAAAGTGCCGGAGGCGGTTTTGCAGGAAGTACGCGCGCTTGCCCTTGGTGCAGACGAGCAGCAGCTTTTCATCCTGCGCAATGCCCTCGATCGGGCCGTTGACCTTAGGCAGGTCGATGTACTGCGCGCCGCGGATGGACGGGGCGAGGCCCACGTCGAGCACGCGGCGGCCTTCCGCCGCGCCTGCAAGGTATTCCGCCGGCGTAATGCTGGTAAGCGCGCCGTCGAGCTTATTGAGCAGCACGTATACCGCCTGCACGAGCGGATGGATGGCGGTGGAAAAGGGGGGCGCGTAGGCGAAGTCTGCGTTTTCAAAGTCTTCCAGCGTTGCGCCCATATTCAGGCCCATTGCCGCGATATCGACCATTTTGTCGACCGCGCCGGGGCCGAGCACCTGCACGCCCAGCAAGCGTCGCGTCGCGCGGTCCGCCACAACCTTGGTGACAAAGTAGGCGGCGCCGGGATAGTAGTGCGCCTTATCATCCGTCACGGCCACGGCGCAGACCGGGTCAAAGCCCGCGTCCTTTGCCTGCCGTTCGGTCAGGCCGGTGCGGCCGCAGCTCAGGCCGGGCAGCTTGGCAACGCCCGTGCCGAGCACGCCGGGGTAGCGCTTATCCGCGCCCATCAGCCCCTCGGCCAGCGTACGGCCGGAAAGGTTGGCGGTGGAGCCCATCGGCGACCACTGGGGCGCGCCGGTCAGGCGGTTTTTCACCATGGCGCAATCGCCCGCGGCGTAAACGTCGGGCAGGTTGGTGCGCATCTGCTCATCTACCACGATGGTGCCCTTGACCATGGCAAGGCCGGTATCGGCGAGGAAGCCGGTGTTCGGACGGATACCGGCGGAAAGCACGACCAAATCGCAGGCCAGCGTGCCCGCGCTGGTGCGGATGGCGGAAACGCGCTCCTCGCCTTCGATCGCCTGCGCGGCGGTGGAGGTGATGACGCGCACGCCCGCGGCAGCCAGCTTCTTTTTGGCCCAGTCGGCCAGCTCGGGGTCGAGTACGTTCGGCATGATCTGGGAGGCAAAGTCGATTACAGTGACCGAAACGCCGCGCGCGTGCAGGTTTTCCGCGACCTCAAGGCCGATGAAACCGCCGCCCACCACGACAGCCTTCTTGACATTTTGCTTTTCGATGTACGTGCGCATGGTTTCGGCGTCGTCCGGGGTGCGCATGGTGAACACGCCGCCGAGGTGCAGTCCCTCAACCGGCGGAACGGAGGGAGAAGCGCCTACCGCGATGACCAGCCGGTCATATTCATAAACCTCCTGTTCGCCGGAATCGAGGTTGCTCGCGGTCACGGTCTTCGCTTCCGCGTCGAGTTTGACGGCCTCGCGCCCGGTGCGCACGGTCACGCCGGTCAGCGCGGCGTATTTTTCAGGGGTGTTGACAATCAGCTCGTCGCGCGTTTCGATCATGCCGCCCACATAGTAGGGCAGGCCGCAGCCGGCGTAGGAAATATCGCGGCTTTTGGTAATGAGCGTTACTTCGGCGCCGCGGTCGAGGCGTTTGAGCTTCGCGGCGGTCTTTGTGCCGGCGGCAACGCCGCCGATGATCAGAATTTTCATGCAGTTTCCTCCTTGTTTCCGCTGCTGCGGTGGCAGCAATGCGGTTCTTGCGAACATTGGGGCTTGGGCCCGGCGCAGACGATGACGTCGCCACCGGCGATGTCAATACCCTTGCCGCATACAAGCGCTTCGGCGATCTTGCGGCGCGCCGCGTCGTACATGCGCGTCACGGTGGTGCGGGAAACGCGCATTTTCAGGGCGCACTGCTCCTGTGTGAGCCGGACATGATCGAGCAGGCGGATCACCTCGTATTCGTCGTAGCCGAGGGTCACCGCCGGGCCCGCCCCGCCATTTTCAGGAACAAAACGGGTGGTCTGCGGCTTGGAGCAAATGCACCGGCATTTTTGCGGCCTTGCCATACGCGTCACCTTCTTTCTATAAGACGATGATAACAAGGTTATGAACATATGTCAATAACAATTTTCGCTTATTTCCCCTGCTTGACAAACGGCAGGAAAAACGGTACAATAAGAAAGCAAATCGCGGGTGTAGTTCATCGGTAGAACGGCAGCTTCCCAAGCTGCATAGGTGGGTTCGACTCCCATCATCCGCTCCATAGAAAAAGCACCGCGTAATGCGGTGCTTTTCTTTTTACCCAGATATGGTGTGGGTTCGGAGCGCCTACGCTGTCACCTATGATTCTATCAAAGACGTAGTTCAGACGTAGGAAACAGACAAAATGCAACACGAAAATGCAACATGGTTTACTCGCACAGGGCGTTGAAATATTTATCGATTTTCGCGTCCACATCCTTCCGCTTATCGGAAAATGTGTGCTGGTATACAGATTGCAAAACCGCGTTGGTTGACCAACCGCCGCGTTCCATGGCGTATTTGTCCGGAACGCCGAGCTGAAGCATGACGGATGCGTTCAGGTGGCGCAGGTCGTGAAAACGCATGTGCGGCAGGCCGGCGGTCTTAATGCACTTAGTAAAATGGTTATAGATCACGGCGGCACTATCCTTTACAATCGGCTCGTCAGGCTCTCCGGTACCGATCATATTTTTTAACCGATCTGGAATACGAAGTTGCCGTGTGCTGTTGTAGGTCTTGGTTTGCTCTCGAATAACATCGCTCCCGGATATAATCAGCAAGACACGTCGCACTGTAAGAATGTCGCCGTCAATGTCTCCGTATTGCAGGCCACGGACTTCGCTAAGGCGAAGAGAAAGCCAAAGCGAAAGCATGACGGGCAGTTCTACGGCACTGCCATGCACAGCAGCAACTACCGCATCCGGCGTTGGGAGCTGGCGCATTTGCCGTCTTTTGGCAGGCAATGTAACATGAAGCCGTAAGTCTGGCATAAACATAGAGCAGGTAGCAGAAATCAGTCCGTACACATTTGCCACGGTTTTGGGGGACAGGCTGATAGCTTCACGGTTTATTGCGCTTTGAACGATTGCGCTGTTCAACTCGATCAGTTTAAGCTTTTGCAAGGCATGAAGACGATGCCTTGAGATCGAACGATAGGCTTGGATCGTGGATGGAGAAAGAACATTTTCCTTTGCATCGATATATTTCTCAAGCGCTTGAGCAAGCGTCATATCATTAGCATTAGACTTTGCTTTTTTACCTTTCACGCGGTATTCGGATGCGAGAAATTCGGCTTGTGCTTTGTCCGGTGCAGTGAAGGATTTGTACTGGCGCTTGCCGTATTCATCCTTGCCGTCGTAGATCAGCACGCGGTAGCTGCCGGACGGTAGCTTTTTTGCTTTTGCCATAATAAAAAACCTCCGTTTACATACTGAAATAGGTATGGTAAAATAGAGGTACAGATTTGACCGACCAAGTTTAATCTGTACCTCGTCCCGCTTCGGTGCGCCAACACCGGGGCGGGATTTTTATTTGTCCAAGTCTGGAAGCGTTTCGGATTTTGCCAGTTTCTTTTCTTCCGATTTTACACGTCGTTCCAGTTTTTTTATATCTTCGGCAGGCGGCAAGGATTCAGGGCGAATGCCACGGGTTCCCAACATCTGTCGGACGCTTCGGTTGTTTTGAACGTGTTCGTGCGTAATGTGGTCTTCTCCGCGCAAATCCTTTTCATCGATGTTTAAATTGGTCATTTCTGTGGCAAGGCTTTTGGCGGCAATCGTAACAGGAGGGAGAAAATCAGCAAGGGGTCTTCCGTCCTTTACGTGATATCGGTACTTCATTTCGTCGGTGGTATGTCCGCCAAACAGGGCGGCATCACCTTTGGAACGGATTCGTCCAAAACCGCGATCATCTACACCGCGCTCATAAATGTTTTGTGAAAGACGTTTTTCAGCAGTTTTTAGCTGTTCGCGCAGCTGAAGCCGATTCATGGCGTCAAGTCGCTGCTCGATCAGCTCCTGCTTGCGGGTCTGTAAAGCAAAATACGTTTGCGCGAATGCAATTTCCGTTTTGCGGGGATCACCGTTTTGTGCGATTAAGTAACAGGCATAGCGAGTGAGCATAATATCCCCAATGTCTCGCTGCGCCTTGGAGCCGATAGCAACCATTTTCGAGACGTCTCGAAAATGGTCATCTGTCTTAACTCCAGAATTTGAGCAGGCATTTTGAGCGCGTGTGATTGTGTCAGCAAAACCTTCCCATGTTTTATAGCCAAGAACCTCCTGCAATTCTCGGGCAAACCAAAATTCTACTCCGTCTTCGATGTGCATAATAGAATCAAATGTTTGTTTGTATTTGGAAATTAGTTTTTTATCCATAAAACCTCTCCTCATTTTTACACGTTCGCCGGTTGCAGCCAGTGGGCGGGATTTTTATATTTCATCCACCGTGCGGATCACACGCAGGACACGTCCGATGACACGGCATTTTTCAAGGTCGGCACCTTCGATGCGGCGGGTTTTATATTCCGGGTTTGCGGGCACGAGGTCAATCCAATCCTCGCCGGACTTATATTTGATCGTTTTCAACGTGGCTTCTCCGTCTCCCAGCAGCATAATGCCGACGCGGCCGGACAGCCCCATATCTTCACAGTGCAGGCAGAGCAGCTCGTCGCCGTGCTGATAGTGCGGGTACATGCTGTCGCCGTCAACTGTGGCGATGAAGAAATCCTCCGGCTTGCGGCGCCCCAGCCACTCGGGCGGAATGGGCCGGTATTCGTATTCTTCGGACGGCGTCGCGTTGAAGTGCGCGGCGACAGGACCGATATAGCGGATGGTGGGGAAGTCGATGGTGCTGTCGAATTCGTCTTCCCAGCCCATGAGGTAGGATACAGATGTGCGCAATACCTTTGCTAAAGGCTCAAGTGCATATCCGGGTAATTTTTCGATATCTCCCTTTTCGTATCTGAATATAGTGGCCCGCGATACATTTAATGCGGCAGCAACATCATCTGCGCTTAAATCAAGTTCCTTGCGCCGGCATTTCATTCTATCTCCAGTAGTCAAGTGTTTCACCCCCTGTCAACATAGACACTATATCATATATGTTGCAAAAATGCAACATAAAAATGTGAAGAAGAAAAAATAAATCGCAAAAACGCGAAAATTTATATTGACATGCTATGCCCGCAGTGGTATTATAAGCACATAAAAGTCGCAAAAATGCGATAAGGAGGTGATGCAATGCGGGTTAATACAGATATGCTTCGCGGTAAGATTGTGGAACACGGCTTTACGCAAGAGAATGTAGCTAATCTAATAGGGATGGACAGAAGCACGTTTTCTCGTAAAATGAGAAGCAACGCATTAGATTTTTCTGTCGAAGAAATGCACAAAATGTGTGAAATTCTTACCCTAACGAACGAAGACGCGAGGGAAATTTTTTTGTCTGAGTAGTCGCAATTATGCGACAAAAGGCAAGAGACGAGGAAAAGAGGGGAAACATTTATCAGCGTGATTATTGAATACGGAGCAGAAATCAACGCTTTGCTTGCACTACTCATGGTTTTTATTTTGTCGTTCGACGTACGCTGCAAAACGCTGCTCCTATTTGTGGTAGGTGTAGCTCTTTGCTCAATTTTGCTGATTCAAGCAATACATGTTCTGTGATTTGTTCAAAGAGACGGTCGGCGCGAACGGGAGCATCCTCATACCCTGGCGTTCCATCGTCATACTCTAAAAAATCCAGATTCGCGGTATAGAAGTCGAGCAGAATTGACTGAGTTTGTTCATCAATGTATTGTATGTTCTCAAAAATCAGATCCATAAATTGACCGCGTCCCTCCATCCCATGTTGACTGTATGGGATCAAGTCTGCACGGCCGCGATAGAGCAGAGAAATAAAGGGGACATAAAAGCTTTCGTATCGTTTTCTAATCGCATCCTTCTTTTGAGATGCAGACGACTGCAAACGCCCGCAAAGGTATGAAAGGAAAACAGACAATATTGGAATGACGTAAGCAAGAAAATTTTGCATTTAAGTTTCCCTCCTTAGACTTCCAGTATACCACTGAGCAGACAGGAGGACAAGCAAGAGAGACGAGAGAAAGGAGAATCAAAATGGCGGCAAAAGCAAAATCGCAATATGCGGATAACGACCTGATGTTTCGCGCGGAGTTCAGAAAAGCCATGGTCTTGGCCGACGTGCAGACGCTGGCCGAGCTGGCGAAAAGAAGCTGCATGAACTTAAGGACGCTGCACCGAAGGATAAAAGCGCCGGGGACTTTCGAGATCAGCGAGCTGCGCAGAATGCAGCAGGTGCTGAAAACGGATTTGTCGAGGTACTTAATGTGATGCTGGGGCGAGGTATGAAGCGCTACAAAGTCGCCGGTCTTGCCGCATGGATCGCGGTGGTGATGCTGGCCGCGCGGTCGGATGCGGGAGCGCCGGTATGGCAGACGGCGGTCGGGCTGATGGTATGCGGTGTGTTGGCGCTGTGGGCGTGGCTGGGGTACCAGCGGGGCACGGTGGACAAGCGGCATCGGGAGCAGACCCGGAGAAGGAGGGGCGCATGATGGCGATCATTTACCCAAAGTTGGAGCACTGGATGGTCGACAACCGGATGAACGAAAAACGTCTGGCCGCTATGATACCGGCAAGCCATACGACGGTACGCAACTGGCTGCACGGGCGGACGGATATGCCGCTTGCGACGGCGCGGCGGTTGTCGGATATCACGGGAATCAATATGGATGAGCTGTTTCAAACAAAAGAAAGCCGCCCCGGAACGGCAATTCCGAAGGCGGCAAGTACAAATATCACACCTTTATAATAGCCGCTGGGAGGCGGGAAGTCAATGAAAGAAATCAAACTTTTACAGCTTGAGATTGAAAATTTTAAGGGCTGCGCGTTTGCCGATATCGAATTTGGCGGCCGGGATGGCGCGATCTACGGGCGCAACGGCGCGGGCAAGTCGACGATCTATGACGCGCTGTGCTGGCTGCTGTTCGGCAAGGACAGCAAGGGGAGCGCGACGTTCGACCTGATGCCGCTGGAAAACGGGGAGGAGAAACACGGCGTATCTCCGGAGGTCGTGGCGGTCTTGTCGGTGGACGGCGAGCAAACAACGCTGCGCCGCGTATACAGCGAGGTTTGGACGAAAAAGCGCGGCAGCACAGATGCGGTTTTGACGGGTCATACGACCGATTTTTTCACGGACGGCGTGCCGCGCACCGAGACCGAATATAAGCAAATCGTCGGCGGGCTGGTGGGCGAGGACGCTTTTCGGCTGCTGACGAGCGTGTACCGTTTTTGCCGGGACATCAAGTGGCAGGATCGGCGCAAAATGCTGTTTGACATGTGCCACGCGAGCGCTGACGCTGAATTGCTGGCGGCGTTGCCGCAATGCGCGGAACTGGCCGGGGCGATCGGCAAATTGACGGTAGACGATTACAAGAAGGCGCTGACGGCGCAGCGGCGCACGGTAAACGGCGCGTTGGACGAGCTGCCGGCGCGGATTGACGAATGCGAGCGGTCGGCGGGCGAGTTGTCCGCGATCGATTTTGACGCGCTGCGGCTGCAACTGGACGAAATACAGACCGAGCGCGAAGCGCGGGCGGGCGATATTGTCAAGCTGGACAACGACACGGCGCAGGCCGAAGCGAAAAACCAGCTCGACGCGCTGGAAAACGAGCGAAACCGGCTGGAACAGGAGAATCAGGCGCACCGGCGCAGTCAGGAGGTACCGGTAGAGGATCCGCGGGCGGCGGTACAGGCCGAACTGGAACAGATCAAGACCAAGCTGCGGGAGGCCACCGCCGCGGCGAGCGACGCGCACACGCAGATCGAAATGGGCAGTATGCGGCTGGACGATTACCGGAAGCGCTGGCGAGAAATCGACCGGGAGAAGGTACCGGCGGCAGGCGTTTGCCCGACCTGCGGACAGACGATGCCTGCGGACAAGGTGGCCGCGGCAAAGACAAAGTTTGAAGGCGACAAGAAGGCGCGACAGGACGCGCTGCTCGTGGACAGCGAGCTGCTGAAAAAGACGATTGCCGAACAGGGAAAAGTAGAATCAGCAAAGCGCGCGGAAGTAGAAAAACTTTCAGCGGCGGCCGACAAGTTGACAAACCAGCTTGCGACGATGCGCGCCCCGGAGCCGCCGGTGATCGACGACCTGCCGGGCTATGCGGAACGGGTCGGGGAGTTGGACGCGGCGGTCGCGGAAGGAAAGACGCGCCTGAACGAGATCGTGACGGCAAAGGACAGCCGTCGCGCGGCGCTGCAAGCCGAGGTTGATCGGCTGAACGGCGTGCTGAACAGCATCCGCGAGGGGCTGGCGAAGGAGGCTGGGCTCGAAGGGCTGCGGGCGCGCGTAGACGAATTGAAAGAGCAGCAGAGAGAGCTGGCGGCCGAGATCGAGCGGATCGACCGGATGATCGACCAGTGCGACGAGTTTGGCCGCTGCAAGGTGGATTCGATCACGGACGCGGTGAACGCGATGTTCCACATGGCGCGGTTCCGACTGTTTGACACACAGATCAACGGTGGCGTGCGCGACTGCTGCGACGTGATGTGGGACGGGATACCCTATGCGGACCTGTCCGATGGGGAAAAGATTAAAATTGGGCTGGATGTGATGCAGACGCTGTCCGACTATTACGGCGTGCGGGTGCCGCTGTTCGTGGACGGGGCCGAGAGCGTTACCGATTTCCCGTCGGTCACGTCGCAGGTGATCCGGCTGTGCGTATCAGATGAGGAGTTGAGGATCGCGGTATGAAACTGAAAGATAAGATTCGGCCTTCCGACCCGCCGCTGGAAGATGATATTTACGATGCGGTTTGTGTGATGGTGGCGGATGTGGGGCAACAGGTCAACCCTTTTAACCAAAAGATAGAAAATCGGGTATTGTTTTTGTTTGAGATCCCGTCTCAAATCGTAGAACGAGACGGAAAACAAGCGCCAAGGACGATTCCACGATGGTTTAACTATACCGTAGACGACAAAGGGGCACTCAAACCTGCATTGACTTCATGGCTCGGTAAAAGCAACATGACAAAATCGGAAATGCTCGATTTGGACTTGTTCGATTTTGCCGGTATGGGTGCGCGGATTATGACTGGCATTGGCGATAACGGAAAAAATAAAATTGAAAACATTAAGCCATTAAAGCGTGGCGTATCGATACCGAAGAACAGCAGCCCGATTCTTACCTTCGATATTGATGAGGACGGATTTGAGAGTGAAGCGTTTTTTGCGTTGCCCGATTGGGTGCAAGAAATCATCGAAAAGAGCGAGCAATACCAACAAGACCCGCCGAGCAAAAAACTGGACATGCCGGAGGAAGAAGGCACGGCGGACGGCAACGAAGAGGGGTGCCCGATTTGACGTTTCGGAGCCTTGCAAGCTCGTCGGCGGGGAATGCGTATCTGGTGACAGATGGGGAAACCACGCTGCTTTTGGAATGCGGGCTAACGCTGCCTCGGCTTAAAAAGCTGACCGGGTTTACGCTATCCGCGGTGGGTGCGTGTTTTGTGACGCACGAGCATCAAGATCATGCGCACGCAGCGGGGCTGCTGATCAAGCAGGGGATACCGGTTTATATGTCCGAGGGGACAGCGCGAGCGCTGGAGCTGCCAGAGGCCGAGATCATCGATCCGGGCGTACCGGTGGCGGTAGGCGGCTTGCGGGTTATGGCGTTCCGGGTTTGGCACGACGCAAAGCAACCGGTTGGTTATTTGATCGAGGATGTGCGGACGCGGGAGCGGCTGCTGTTCGCGGCGGACACGCGGAACCTTGACTGCGTTGTGGCCGGGCGGCTGACCTACATAGCGGTCGAATGTAACTACGACGATCAAAAGCTGGGGCTGTCCCAGCGCATCAACCCCAAGGTGCGGGAGCGCATCCGGCACACGCACATGGATATAGAACGCGTGATGCGGTGGCTGCGCAAACAGGATCTCAGCGGCGTGTTGACGGTTTGGCTGCTGCATTTATCGGACAGTCATTCCAATGAAAATGAGTTTTTAGAGCGGTTTTCCGCGGAGTTTCCGGGGATACGGTTTGAAATTTGCGAAAAGTAGGAGGAGCAAACATGTTAAAAATCAATCCCGCAAGCGGTGAAGCGGAGGAAATCACCCTGTTTGATCTGATGGACGGTGCGGTGAAGGAACGGGCCGGTCTGGTGCTGAAACAGGTGCTTGAGAATATCCGCGACCTGAACACTGACCCATGCAAGGCTCGCACGTTGACTGTGAAATTTACCTTTGCGGCGGACGATCAGCGCGAGGACGTGCAGGTCAAGACGATGGTGGACTGCAAGCTCATCCCGATCAAGGATGTCATGACCAAGGTGATTTTGGGCAGCCAGAACGGTGAGCTGGTGGCCGTAGAACAGCCCAAGGCGATTCCCGGCCAGCTCAACATGGGCGGCGGGGAACAGGCAGACGCGAAAGTAGTAAAAATGGGCGCGAAACGCGCGTAATAGGAGGATATAACAATGTTAAAGGAAGCAATCGACCGCATTTTGAGTTTGGCCGCCCCGACAATCACAGAGATCGACGGCGAGCGATATGCAGACCGCACGCTGCAACGCATTAAGAAGGAGCTGGTCGCGGCGCCGCTGCAAGTGCATACGTTGTCCGCGCTTGTGGACTACATTACGGAGGGCGCGGACGAGGCCGCAGAGAGCGAAGAGGCGATCCAGCGCCGGTTTGTGGTGCATGTGGCGGACTTCGACCGGGTGTACTTATACCGCGAACTGAACAGCGACAAGGCGCGCGAGTGCTTGCTGGAAGCGGAAATTGCGGTGCCGACGTTCCCGTTTGGAAACTGGATGGATATGGAGCGGTTCATCATCAATATGCAGACGCATTTTGTGCCGACGGAAAACTGCGACGCGCTGGTCGCGCTGGCGGGCACAGTTACCGCAGAGGACGGGACAACCCTTGCAGATGACGGCGTGACACAGAAGGTCACAGCGCGGACAGGCATTTCGTTGGTCAAAAAGGTCGATGTGCCGAACCCGGTAATGCTCGCGCCGTTCCGCACTTTCCCGGAGATCGAGCAGCCGGCAAGTCCGTTTGTGTTCCGCGTAAAAAAGGAGGGCACCGCTATCTATGCGGCCCTGTTCGCGGCGGACGGTGACGGGTGGAAGCGGGAAACAATACTGCGGATCCGTGACTGGTTTACGATGGAGCTGACCGATGAACAGCGGCAAGATGTTATCATCCTTGCCTGATCCGGTGGGCGCTGGGGCGGAAAAATCCGCCCCTCCGTTGCCCGGCGGGAGGTGATACGGTGGGCAGGCAACCCAAACAGGGGTTAGACTATTTTCCGTTTGATGTGGGACTTCTCAGCGACCCAAAGCTGCGGCGGCCGCGACAGAAGTATGGGTATTTGGCGCAGATGATCTACATAGCGCTGCTTTGTATCCTGTACAGGGACAAAGGGTATTACATCCCATACGGCGGCGAAAAACGGGACGATGTGATCTGGCAGGTAAACGACATGCTTAACGGCCGCTATGCGGTCACAATGGAAACGATCTCGATGGTGATAGACGAGCTGGCGGCGTGTGAACTATTCAGCGGCGACCTGTACAGCCGGGACATTATCACCTCGAAGCGATCACAGAAAGCGTACTACACGGCCACGGTCGATCGGAAGTACGTCGATATCAACTTTGACATCTGGCTTTTGTCTGAATCCGACATGAAGAAGCTCAGCTCGAAGTCTGTTATTCTCGGGTCTTTTATTTCTCGCCCGATAAATGCAGAAGATCGGACGGAAAACGGAGAAAATCAGCCGAGCGGTACACAAAGCAGAGAACAGAAAAGTACAGAAAAGTACAGTAAAGCAGAGAACAGCAGAGAACGCGCGGACGCGCTGACTGCTGACCTTGAAGAGCTTATCAAAACAGAAATTGACCGCAATTTTAGATTGGACATTGCACGGATGATGGAAGCCGGCATGCAGAACGAGGTGTTTTATAATGCCGCAGAGCGCACAGCGGACAACCGGCCAAAGAACCCGGCGGCGTACCTGCGGACGATACTGCAAGGCTACGAGCGCGACGGTGTTTGGACAGTGGCCGATCTGAATGCAACGCAAAAGAAACCGGCGCCGGAGCACGTCATGTCCCGCGGCCCCGACAAGCCGCTGTATCCGGGTGGGCCAACTGCCGCGGAGTTGGAAGCCATGGAGCGCCGGCGGCGCGAGGAGGTCGTGAGGGCGAGGAAACAGGAGGAAGACGGCTATGACTAAAAATACAAAACACCGCGATACGGTTCGCGCGATCAAGGACTACAATATCAACAGCGCCGTGAAACTGGCGGAAAGCAAGCCCGACGAGAAGATCCGCCGGGAGATTGAGGCGGCGAAGAGGTCGGTGCTGGTGAAGGGCGATGGCTGACCTAGAGCACAAGTCCATCGCTCGGCTGCAACTGGCGGCACAAATGTCTGAGGAATACTACAACGCGCCGTTGATCGTCACTACCTCGGGCGGCAAGGATTCGGACGTGTGTATCGCACTGGCCAGAGCGGCGGGTATCCGCTTTGAGGTGCAGCACAACCATACGACGGCGGACGCGCCGGAAACCGTGCGACATGTGCGGGAACAATTTCGGCGGCTGGAAGCCGAGGGTATCAAGTGTACGATCAACTGGCCGGCATACAAGGGACAGCCGGTTACGATGTGGTCGCTGATCCCGCAAAAGCTGATTCCGCCGACAAGGTTGGCGCGGTATTGCTGTGAGGTGCTAAAGGAGGGCGGCGGCGCGGGGCGGTTGATAACAACCGGCGTTCGCTGGGCGGAATCGGTAAAACGGAAGAAAAAACGCGGGATATACGAATCCATGCCACGTGATATCAACAAAAAGATTATCTTAAATAATGATAACGACGATACACGGCAGTTGTTTGAAAACTGCAAATTACAAGCTAAGCGAGTATGTAACCCCGTTGTGGATTGGGCGGACGCGGACGTTTGGGATTATATCCATGCCGAGAAAATCCAAATGAATCCGTTGTACAAGTGCGGGTTTAAGCGCGTCGGCTGTATTGGTTGTCCGATAGCAGGACGCAAAGGGATGCAGTTTGAATTTGCACGATACCCGACCTATGAACGGGCATACATTAGGGCGTTCGACGCGATGCTGGCAGAACGACAGCAAAGGGGAAAGTTGGATGCTACATGGCGTATCGGGCACACAGGACGCGATATCATGCACTGGTGGCTGGCGGACGGCGTTTTGCCGGGACAGATGGAGATTGAGGGGGGTGTCTGATGGACGATAAAATCACCGCTGCTATGATGGGCGATAGAGCAGGTAGACACCGCAATGGAGGATGAATGACATATGGATAATTACGATCCGTACGACAGCGGAATCCCGAAATATCAAACCGCTGCGGATATTTATGAGGCGCTGCAGGCCGTAGCGTCAGGCGAGGAAATTGGAATTTTGTCGGAAATGTTTGGTGATGTATCGTGGGAAAATCAGGACTACTATTACACGGACAACGGCGGGAAGCTGGAAGAGAGATGGAACGACGCCACGGACTATGGTGATAAGATGTGGCTGATGGACGTCGCAGCATGGCAAATGACCGACGACGATGCAAACGAATGGATATATGAAGCCCTTTGCAACGAAGAACTCGCGAAACGAATCGGCTTCAAAAAGATTTTCGTGGACACTGCTTGCGGCGGAATGAAATCGCTGTATGACGCGGTGGCAAAAGCCTTCGAGGCGGAACTGCAAGAACTAAACCGGTTTGATTTTAACAGTAATTCGACTGCGCTGAAAAATGCGCTTATGCAAAATAGATGCACGGTTTATGTGAACCCGTACGGGGACTTATGCAGCGCGGTGTATAAAAAGTTGAAAGGAATGCGCCTTGAAGACGAGCGTCAGCTAATTGTGGAGAGCCGCGCGCTGTGCACGGCATACGACGATTTTATGTTCGGATTGAAATCGAACCAGTATTTGTATAATCAGCAAGAAGCTATGTACGGTTGCAAGGTGGCACAACTGCAAGGTCAATACGACAATATGGTCAAGGCGCTACTCGCCTCGGCGCAGGCACAGGGTATCATTCTAAATCTGCCGGAGGCCAAACTGCTGGAGGTGCAAACTACATGACAAATGCAATGATAAGACAACTTGAGGTTCTTTCCGTAGAACGTCGCCCGGAAGCCTGTATGGGCTGCGGTTTTGAGGATCAATGTTCTATCCGCGGTTGCACAGTTATGAAAGCGGCTATAGCAACCCTACGCGCCCAAACCGAAGAAAAACCGCCGCTGACGCTGGATGAGCTGGAAACGGCGCTTGGAGGTGGCGGGAATGGGCAATGAACAAACCAGCCTTTTCCCCACTGAGGCCAAAGAATCTGGGTGCGCGGTCTGCCACCACTTTTCAGCATTAAAGGATCCTCGTGAGCGGTCTGACGGTGCAGTGATCTATGGCTACTGCTTCAAGGGTGGGGACAAAAATTATTCCACCAATATGGGCAAAGGCCTCGCGGTGTTTCTACCGGACGGGATTTGCAAACAGTTTAAGCGCCGCAGAAAGTCGCCGCAGCGTGAGGAGGGGCAGGAATGACCCGGCGAAAGATTGATGCTATGCACAGCGAGTATGGCCTATCCACCTGCGGACGGTGCGGTGACTGCTGCAATTTTGTCCACGGGCGGTATCATGACCGCTGTTATTCCAAATGCGCCGCCTACGGCCTGACCCACAGCGAGGCCTCCGACTGGAGGGCCAAGTATCTGGCCTGCGGGCTCTACAACCAGCCGTTTGCGGAGCTCAAGCCCAAGCGCAGGCCGCTCGTCGAGACCATCAGCCGCGGTGGAGCAGAGCAAGACAACGGGCCGCTGGAGGGGCAGATCAGTCTGTAAATCTGCACCTTCCGCCGCCAAAGATACAACTACACTTTAACGTCCGGCCAGAGCCGGGGGAGGAATTAAAATGGATAAGAGATGCAATAGATATGTCGGCGTAGCCTGCGTCGACGGCACTTGTCCGATGGCGCAAGACGAGTACGATGAGTGCTGCATACCGGTGATCAGGACTTGCCGGGAATGCTGGCTATACAGGGGTTGCGCGGACTGCGCCTTGGCAGACACGGATCATTGCGATAAAAACCGCCCCGGTGATGTGAAAGGAGGTTGATATCTTGAGCAGACCCCGCGAGGATTGGTGGGAATACACAAAGCGCATCATACGGTCGTATCCGGCGCTAAAGCGCAAGGCGGAGAGTGTCGGCGGGCAGAGCGTCACGGCGGCCTATGGGCCGTCCGGCGGGCACGGCAGCGGTGTCGGGCGACCGGTGGAGCGGGCCGTGGTAGATAGGCTGACGGACAAGGAGCAGCGGCGGTATGACGCAGTGACCGCGGCAATTGAGGAGACCGGGCGGATGCGGCAGGGGCGGCACCGGTTGGAGCTGATACGGCGGGTGTATTGGGACCGGTCGCACACGCTGTACGGGGCGGCGCTGTGCGTGCCGGTGAGTGAGAGGACGGCCCATACATGGAACTCTGAATTTATCCGGTGTGTTGAAAAATTTCTAGACTTGCCATAAAGTTTGCCTAACGCGACCCTATCAAGGGTTTATACTGGTACCGTGGATCAGTGAAAATATCCATGTTGAGCCTCCTGTTCATAGCCGCCCTTCGGGGCGGCGACACGCCGCGAAGCGGGGCACGACCCGCGGGCGGCCAAGTATTATCTCTGTCTGTTTAACAGCGGAGCATGCCCCGATAAGGGGCATATGGGGAAGTAGCCTAATGGGTAAGGCAGCGCAGCGTAAGATGATCGTGGTTCACCCGGTGAAGTTGGCCAGCAGTAGCCGGGACGCATATGGGTTCGAGACCCGTCTTCCCCACAATCGCCGGCAAATCAAAACGAAGGAGTTGAAAACTTCTTCAATCCCAATACAAATTTTAGCCGGCCAAGAGCAGCTTCGGAAACGGGGCTGCTTTTTCATATCCGAAAGAAAGGCGGTGAGGTGTTATCACCAAGAAGCAAATACGGTTTACTGAGGAATACCTCATCGACCTAAATGCGACGCAGGCGGCTATCAGGGCGGGGTATTCGACAGACGGTGCGGGGCAGCAAGGGTGCGCGTTATTGAAGAACCCGAATATTCGCGCGCGTATAGACAAAGCGATCGCTGAACGAAGCCGTCGGACGGGCGTCAATGCCGACCGTGTCGTGCGGGAGCTGGCGAGGCTGGCCTTCGTCGACCCGACGCAGCTTGTGGATTTCAAAAGCGGAAAGGTGTTGCCGGATGCAAGCGAGGACGACCGGGCGGCGCTGGCCGGAGTCAAGGTCAAAAAGATGGATACCGGCGTCGAACGTGAGGTCAAGATCGCGGATAAGGTAAAGGCCCTCGAACTGCTCGGCAAGCACGTCGGGCTGTTTGATAAGGGCGCGGATACCGATGCTCTCGAAAAGCTCGACAGGATATTGGAGGGGATCGACGATGCGGCTCAGTCTTAAACAAAAGGAATACTGGACGCACGCGACGCACCGCTGGAACATCAAGGAGGGCGCGACGCGCTCGGGCAAGACTTATCTTGATTATTTCATGATTCCCAAGCGCATCCGGGCTTGTCATAACGGCGGACTAATCGTCATGTTGGGCAACACGCAGGGCACGCTGCGGCGCAACCTGCTTGACCCTATGCGCGAGATATGGACAGACCGGCTTGTAGGCTCTACGATCAGCGACAACACTGTGCAGCTTTTCGGAAAGACGGTCTATGTGCTGGGCGCGGATAAGGTCAATCAGGTCAGCAAGATACAGGGCGCGGGCATTGAATATTGCTATGGCGACGAGGTGACGACGTGGCACGAGGATGTGTTCTCGATGCTGAAATCTCGACTGTCGTATCCAAACAGCACTTTTGATGGAACCTGCAACCCGGACGCGCCCACGCACTGGTTTCTGGATTTCCTAAAGGGTGACAGTGACATCTACCGGCAGAGCTACACGCTGGACGACAATCCTTTCCTCGACCCACGTGTCGCGGCTGAGATTAGGCGCGACTACGGCGGCACGGTCTACTATGACCGCTTTGTCTTGGGGCGCTGGGTGCGCGCGGAGGGGCTGGTTTACCCGACGTTTAACGCGGACGAGCATATCGCGCGCACGTTGCCGACTGACGGCTTGTGGTACATAAGCTGTGACTACGGCACCATGAACCCGTTTTCGGCGGGGCTTTGGTGCGTGACGCCGGAGCGGGCCGTGCGCGTGGCCGAGTATTACTACGACGGCCGCAAGGAAAAACGGCAGCAAACCGACGAGGAATACTATGCCGCGCTGGAAAAGCTCGCGGGTGATCGCGCGATACAGGATATTGTCGTCGACCCGTCCGCGGCCAGCTTTATCGAAACGATCAGACGGCACGGGCGGTATCGGGTGCAAAAGGCGAATAATCATGTGCTGGACGGCATACGGCACACGGCGCGCCTGCTCGCGGCCGGCAGGGTGCAGGTGGCCGCGAGCTGCGCCGACAGCATTCGTGAGTTTGGGGCCTATGCGTGGGACGATAAAGCCGGGCAGGATCAGGTAATCAAGGAGAACGATCACGCAATGGACGATATGCGGTACTTCTGCATGACCATCTTGCGCGGCGTTTACAGGTGGTAGAGATGAAGTTTTTAGCTTGGGTAAGGCAGGTGGTAGCGAAAATGATCGGCAGGCAGGATATCAAGCAGGCGGCCGGGGTTGATGTGGCAGTCAGTCACGACATGGCCGAGGCGATCGACCGATGGGAGCGGCTATACGCCAACAAGCCGCCTTGGGCGACGGAAACGACGATCCCGCTCGGACTGCCCGCGGCGGTGGCCGGGGAGCTGGCGCGGCTGGTCACACTGGAGATGGACGCCACGATCACCGGCAGCGCGCGGGCGGATTGGCTCGCGGTACAGCGTGCGCCGTTTATGGCAGGGCTGCAGGCCAAGGTAGAACAGGGCGGAGCGCTGGGCGGGATGGCGTTCAAGCCGTATCCATCCGCTGGCGGTCTTGCGGTGGACTGCACCCCAGCGGACCGCTTTTTCCCGACCGGCTTTGACGGCTCGGGGCGCGTGATGGGCGGCGTGTTCGTCGATCGCTTCACACAGGGCAAACGCTATTACACAAGGCTGGAAACGCACAGCCTTGGCGACGATGGGTTATACGTGATACGAAATCAGGCGTATGGATCGGATAACCCCGACGCGCTGGGCCAGCCTGTGGCGCTGGGGGCGGTGCAGCCTTGGGCGGCGCTGGATGAGGAAGTGACGCTGGCGAATATCAAACGCCCGCTGTTTGGCTATTTCCGCGTGCCGCTCGCGAATACAGTGGACCGGGGCAGCCCGCTCGGCGTGTCGGTGTACGCGCGGGCGGTCGAGCTGTTTCGTCAGGCGGACGAGCAATGGGCGCGGCTCATGTGGGAGTTCAAGGGCACGGAGCTGGCGGTCGATATCTCGGCGCGCGCGTTCCGGGCCGACCCGAAAACAGGCAAGCCCGAGATCCCGCAGGCGTGGAAACGACTGTTTCGCGCGCATGATCTGGGCGAAACGGAAAAGCCCTTGTACGAAGTGTTCTCGCCCGCGATCCGGGAAGAGCCGCTGTACCGTGGCTTTCAGGATATCCTGCGGCGCATCGAGTTCCAGTGCTGCCTAGCCTATGGGACGTTAAGCGACCCGCAGACGGTGGAAAAGACCGCCGAGGAGATCAGGAGCGGCAAGCAGCGCAGTTACGCGACCGTGTCCTCGATGCAGCGGGCGCTGGAGACCGCGCTCGACGATCTGACCTACGCCATGGACGTATGGGCGACGGTGGCGAAGCTCGCGCCCGCGGGCAAATACGAAACGGCCTACACGTGGGACGACAGCATCATCACCGACACGGACAAGGAGTTTGCGCAGCGGATGCAGCTCGCGCAGGCCGACATGCTGCGGCCCGAGATCGTGCTCGCGTGGTACTTTAATTGCAGCGAGGAGGAGGCCGCGAAGATGCTGCCGGAGCGTGAAACGGGCATTGAATCCATGTTCGGCGGTGGTGGCTGATGCTGCGGCCCGATTACCTAGAGGGACGGCCAGCGCAGCTTGTCGAGCTGTACGCACAGGCCGTAGATGATATTTTGACCGACATGGCGCGCCGCATATCGACCTATGATTACTGGATACCGGCCGCGGAATATCAGCGACAAAAGCTGATTGAGATGGGCGCGACGCATGATTATGTCATGAGCCGATTGTCCAAGCTGACCGGCAAGAGCAATACTGAGCTGGCGCAGTTATTCAAAGAAGCAGGACACAAGGCGCTTGACGCCGACAGCACGATCTATAAGGCACAAGGACTAAAACCTCCGACGCTGAACACATCGAAACCGCTTCAAATGGTATTGGAATCCGGCCTGAAAAAGACCGCGGGTACCTTTCGCAACTTAACCAAGACCACGGCAAAGGGGGCAACAGGGCAGTTCGGGGCCGCTCTGGATCGGGCTTACATGCAGATCACAACGGGCGGCATGGATTACGGCGCCGCGGTGCGATCAGCGATTAAAGACCTTGCGAATCAGGGCTTGACGGCAATCAGCTACCCCGGAGGGCATAGGGATACGCTCGAAGTAGCGGTGCGGCGCGCAGTTGTAACGGGCGTGAATCAAACTGCGCTGCAAATACAGTGGACGCTCGCCGATGAGATGGGGTGCGATCTAGTCGAGACGACGGCGCACGGCGGCGCGCGCCCGACACACGTTGTTTGGCAAGGCAAGGTATTCAGCCGATCTGGAAAGACTAAGGGATACCCGGATTTCGTGCAGGCTACGGGGTTCGGATCAGTGACCGGTCTCGGCGGCGCGAACTGCCGGCACAGCTTTTTCCCATACTTCGAGGGTTCGCCGCGGGCTTATAGCGAAGATGACCTCAAAAAGTTTGATGAAAAGTCATATGAGTATGACGGCCACGCCATGACCGAGTATGAAGCGACGCAGCAGCAGCGGTATATCGAGCGGAAAATCAGGCGCTGGAAGCGAGAGAACGTGGCAATGAATGCCGCGGGGCAGGATGCTTATGACAGCGCCGCAAAGGTCAAGGAGTGGCAGGACAGGCAAGCCGATTTCCTGCGGCAGACCGGCCTGAAGCGCCAAACTGACCGCGAGCAGATCGCAAATTATGGTCGCAAAGAAGCAGGTGCGGCGCGGCATGAGCTTGCGAAATACGAACGGTACCGGTATAATAAAGACGGGACGATTGTCGTCACGGACGATTGGAAGCGCAAGGGTAAAACGACGATCCCGAAGTCTTACCGGCCGCACGCGGTAGTGGAAACACAAACGGAATACCGGAGCGGCACGATACAAATCGACCGCACGATTTATGATAAACGCGGTACGATGGTGAAGCAGATCCATTCCGGACAGCATAATCGCCCGAAGCATCATCAGTTTGGGGTGCACGGGGAGCATGCGCACGATTATCAATGGGATGAGCATGGAAAACCAATTGATAGAGAGCCACACGAATTAAGCGATCAAGACCGTATACAACATGCAGATATTTTAGGAGGTGCAACAGATGAATGAAGACGATATCGCCTTGTTTTTGATGATAAACGAGCCTGCGTTTGAAGTTGGGGATAAGCAATATTCTGTTTGCTGTCCGAGGAATAATCTTTATGCAACGTGGGATTCAGACGGAAACACCTTTGACTTCACGGACATCAATGATCTGCTGGACAATTGGATCGTGGACGGGAAGCCGTTTCGTGAGATCGTTCAAAGCATCATGTAGAAGCCGCCAAGCGAAAGCAAGGCGGTTTTCTTATGCGCAAATTTAATAGCACAGGACGGTACGAAGCGTATCGTCCTTTTGTTATACTATTTTCGCCGCGTGCCGGGCGCAACGAGGCACACCCGCGCGGGGATCGCAACCCCGAACCAAAGCAGCGCAGCGGGAGAAAGGAAGAAGTATGAAACGCGAATTTTTAGAAGGTCTTGACCTTGGAGACGGTGCGAAGCTGTCGAAGGAATCAATCGAAGCGATCATGGCTGAGCACGGCAAGACCAAGACCGCGCTCGATAACCAGATCACGGCGCTGACCACGGAGCGTGATACGCTGAATACCCAGCTCGGAGAAGCCAACGAAGCGATCAAGGGCTTTGAAAAGCTCGATGTCGACGGCATCAAGACCAAGGCGGCGGAATGGGAAACCAAGTACAATACCGACACGCAGGCGCTAAAAGACCAGCTTGCAGCTAAGGAGTACGAATACTCGGTCAATGGTGCTGTAACCGGCCTGAAATTCACCAGCGAAAGCGCGCGGAAAGCCTTTGTCGCCGATCTGACGGCGAAGAAACTGCCGGTGCAGGAAGGCAAGCTGCTCGGCCTTGAGGATTTCGTTAAGACCTACAAGGAAAGCGATCCGCACGCATTCGCGGAGGACGACGGCGAACCCGCCCCGCACGTTGTCAGTAAAACAAGCGGCGGCAATACGGGCGGCGCGGGCGCTGTGCTGCGCGCGGCGTTTGGGCTGCCCACGAGTGAAAAGGAGTTATAAATTATGGCAAACGCGATTGAACTGGCAAAGGCCTATGTGCCGCTGCTGGACGAGGTTTACAAGCTGGCGTCCCTTACGTCCGAGCTGGACGGCGCGCCCGAGCTGGCGACGCAGGGCGCGAACGCGAACGAGTTAATCATCCCGATGCTGGACATGCAGGGCCTTGGCGATTATTCGCGCAACGACGGCTATGTCAAGGGCGATGTGACGCTGAAAAATGAAACGGTAAAGTGCAACTTTGACCGCGGCCGCATGTTCACCGTTGATTCGATGGACGATCTGGAAACGGCGGGCATTGCCTTTGGCCGTCTGGCGGGCGAGTTCATCCGCACCAAGGTGGTGCCGGAGCTGGACGCGTTCCGCTTTGCAAGCTACGCGGGCAAGTCGGGCATCACCAAGGTAAGCGGCGCGCTGGCGGACGGCGCGGCGGTCATCGCGGCGCTGCGCGCGGCGACCACGGCCATGGACGAAGCCGAGGTGCCGATCGACCAGCGCTATCTGTACATCACGCCCACGCTGCACGGCCTTGTGCAGGACATGGACACGACCAAGAGCCGCGAGGTGTTCCAGCGCTTCGCCGCGATCAAGGATGTGCCGCAGACCCGCTTTTACACGGCGATCGAGCAGAAGACGGGCAAGGCTGGCGAGGAGGCGGGCGGCTACGCCAAGGCCACGGACGGCGCCGAGATCAATTTCATGATCGTGCACAAGCCCGCTGTGATTCAGTTCCCCAAGCATATCGCGCCGAAGATCATCACGCCCGACGTGAATCAGGACAGCGACGCTTACAAGTTCGGCTACCGCAACGTCGGCATCGCGGACACCTACGCGAACAAGGTCGCGGGCATCTACCTGCACCACAAGGCGTAAGGGAGGAGAACGCCATGGGTAAAGTAATCGGTTTGACGTTCCCCGAAAAAGAGAAGAAGCGGGGCGGCAATAAACCGCCCGAGAGTGAGAAACCAGAAAGCACGAAACCCGAGGATGAAAAGCCCGAGGGTTGACGAAAGGAGGGCCGCGCAATGGCCTATGCAGATTACAGCTACTACAAGACCACCTACGGCGGCACGATGATTGCTGAGAGCGCCTTTGCGCGGCTGTCCTGCCTTGCTTCGGCATACATTGACAGCCTGACGTTTGGTAACGCGGCCAAGGATACGGAGCACGCGGAGCAGATCAAGACCGCGTGCTGCGCGCTGGCCGAGGAATACCAGCGGCAGGACAGCGGCGGCGAGGTGGCGAGCGAGACTGTGGGGAAATGGTCAAAAACCTATCTGTCAAGTGGGCAAAGCTTTGAGCAGCGGCTGTATCGAGTGGCCGCATTTGTACTGGCGCCAACCGGATTATTGTACGGAGGGGTGTATTGATGTTTCAGCCAACAATCACAGTTTGGAACCGCTCGGACGATGAAACCTATACCCGCGTCCTGATCGAGGGCGCGTACTGGGAGGACAACCGGGGCGTTCAGCTTCGCAAGACGGGCGTTTCGCCGGACAATGGGATATTCGTCATTATTCCCATGGAGAGCGCGCCAGAGGGTTTCTCTGTTTGCGCGCAGGACTACATGATGCAGGGCGACGTCCCGCTGCAGCCCAAGAGCGCGAAGGAGCTGCTGGCCGCGGGTGCCGTGATGGTATCCGCGGCCGACCGGCTGGGTTTCGGCGGGTTGCCGCACTGGGAGGTGACGGGGAAGTGAAAATTGAAACGCCGCGAGGAACGGTATTTCATACAAAAGACGGGAAAACAGCAAGACTTGTATGGAATCCGGGTTTTCAGGATACTTGGCAAGGCAGGTATGATCGTGCGCAGATGTTTGTCGACAACGAAGTTTTGCGCCGATCCGATCCGCTTATTCCATTTCAAACCGGCATGCTTAAGAAATCCGGCATTCTTGGCACGATAATTGGAAGTGGCGAGGTTGAATGGATTGCGCCATATGCGCGGTATCTGTACTACGGCAAAGTATATGGGCCGAATATCCCACGCTCGGATGGCGGGTTTTTCTCGCCTACAGCCCCGAAGAAACCAACAGGCAAAGAAATTAAATTTCACGGCGCGCCAATGCGTGGAGCTTTTTGGTTTGAGCGAATGAAATCTGCGCACAAGCAAGATATCCTTGCGGGCGCACGACGACTGGCGGGAGGTGGCAAATGAGTATCATTAAGGTCATGCAAGACTGGCTTGGCGAATATCCGGGCATGAGTTTGCAACCGTTAAGCAAAGTGCTGACCGATCTGACCAAGGATGTGCCGTCAAGCTATGCACTGGCACCGGCGGGGGACGGCAAGACGCAAACCGATGTTGCCGGGAACCGGGAATACACAAAAAACTATGTGTTTTATGCTTGCGAATCGGTTACGGATGAAGCTGATCGGGCTGAAAACCACGATTTTCTTGAGGGATTCACCGAATGGCTTGAGAACCGTGCAGACAACGACGATTTCCCCAAAATTCCCGGCGGCTATACAGTGGATGCAATCGACGTATCCAATTTGCTGCTGTACGACGTGAACACGGACGGGAGCGGCATTTATCAAGTGCAAATACAATTAAGAATCACGAAATGGAGGAAGTAAAATGGCCGTAGTGAAGAAATCCAAAATCAAGCGTAAGCTGCTTGCATCGTTTTTGAATACGGGCACCGAGGAAACGCCGGTGTGGTCGCTGATCGGCGACGGCGTGACCGAGCAGACGATCTCGTACAACCCACAGACCAGCGACGAAACCTACATCAATCAGGACACCGGCGTGACGGACGTGGAGAACTACAAGCCGACCGTAAACAACCCTATGACCGCAATCAAAGGCGATCCAGTATTTGAGTTTGTGGACGATATCCGCATTAAGCGAAAGGTGCTGGACGATTGCGTAACCGATGTGCTGTTCGTCTATCTATACAAGGAAGCGACCGAGGGCGCATACCCGGCAGAGCGCAACAAGTGTGGCGTGCAGGTGGACGATTTTGGCGGCGCGGGCGGTGAATCGACGAAATTAAACTTTAGCCTAAACCTTCGAGGCGACCCTGTGCACGGCACATTTAACCCCGAAACCAAGACATTTACTGAAGAAGGGGGCGTAAGTGCATGAATATTCAAACAAATCTGATTCTTCCGGTGGAGCGCAACGGGAAACCGGTCGGAGAGCTGGTGTTTGACCCTAGCAATACTGATTTTAGGCGTTCGTTTTATGCGCTTCAAGGGAAATTTAAGCAGCGGCAGGAAAAATATATAGCAGACGCGCAAAAAATCCCCCAAAGCGATGGGGCGGCATTCATCGATCTGGAAGAGAAAATTTGCAAGGACATTTACACTGACATTGATGATCTGTTCGGAAACGGAACAAGTGAAATGGTATTCTGTAATACTTTTTCGCTTGATGTGGT
The DNA here is from genome assembly GCF_024462775.1 of Butyricicoccus faecihominis. Taxonomy (GTDB): domain Bacteria; phylum Bacillota; class Clostridia; order Oscillospirales; family Butyricicoccaceae; genus Agathobaculum; species Agathobaculum faecihominis_A. Next base: position 8,125 of record NZ_JANGCE010000022.1, on the reverse strand, counting down.
ATTCCAGTTTTTATATGAGGTTCAAACATGCGTTTCCGCCGAACAGGAGAAAAAGCTTGCAAAGTACACGAATGTCACTAAGGTGCTAAGAAAGTGAATGCACTATCTGATCGTTTCCCGGATGCAATAGAGATTGATGGTAGGGAATACGAAATAAATTCAGATTTCCGCGACTGTTTGACAATCATCCTTGCGTTTGAGGACAACGAACTTACGGATGAAGAAAAACAAGCCGTTATGCTGACGCGCCTATACAAAACAATACCGCCAAATCTCACAGAAGCGTGCGAAATGGCGGTATTGTTTTTAAATTGTGGAGATACCCGTCAAAGAGATACAGAACCACACGCTCGACTGTACAGCTTTGCGCATGACGCGGACTATATCTGGTCTGCTTATTATCAATCATACGGGGTTGACCTTGAATCGATCAATCATTTACACTGGTGGAAATTCTGCTATATGTTCACGGATTTGAGTGAAGAAAGCTTTTTTCAACGGATGATCTATCTGCGCAGACGAAAGCGTGATGGAAAACTGAGCAACGAGGAACGGCAAGCCTACAGCCAATTACACGATATCTTAGAATTGCCTATGCAAAAGGATACAGAATGGCAGGAAATCGAGAGCGAGTTTATGCGGAAGCTAGGTCAACGCAAGCCAAACTGAGCTTTACTATATGCGCGCTTATCCTGAAATGAAACATTACAGTTAGAACCGAGCATACCGTTTCCGGGCCATTTATATATTTCGACGTTTCCATATGACGAAAGAAGTGAGCCATCGCCCCCGAATAAATTTTTTACTTCTTCATAGGTCATTCCATTATCCACATTGTTGAACTGTGTTTCGGAAACAACAGTAGCGGCTCCTGTAATAAGCTTTGTGATGAATGCGGGTGGAGAAAAGAAAAGAATGCCGAAAAAAAGTATAGCGCAAATACCGGCCACCACCATACGCTTTGTTTTGCTAGCATGCCATGGTTCACTACAAAACTCCGCCTCGATGCGCTTTCGTATTCTCTTTGATTCCATTTTTGTGCATGGTTCAGGTGTAATATTTTCTAATATGTAGTCGGCGGCGTTCTGACATTCTGCATCGTTATAATTAGTACAAAGCTTAAAAAAACGCACAATCTCCGAACGGGTGCGATATACCCCTAGAATGACCGTAAGATCAATGCTATCTCCCGATTTATCAATATATTCTGCCGCCATAAAGATAACCCCCATTTTAATGAATCCGCACTCTCAGAGCGATTATTTTAATATAGTTTACCATAATTCGACATGCGAAACAACCACCTTGCAAAAGTAGGGTGGTTTTATTATGCCTAAAGGAGGTAGTTAGATGCCAGCAGGATATGACGGCAGTATAAAAATTGATACAGAAATCAGTACTGACGGTTTTTCAAAAGGTGTTGATGATGTTCAAGCGAAGGTTACAAATATTGATGGAGCACTAGGCAAGTTAGGCAAAACCATTGGAGCTGTGTTTACCGTTAGCGCGATTAAAGATTTTGGCGGGCGAGCGCTGGAAGCTGCAAGCGATTTACAAGAGGTACAAAACGTTGTTGATACGGCGTTTGGAGGTATGGCCGGACGAGTGGAGGAGTTTGCAAAAACTTCTATTGAGCAGTTCGGCATGTCGGAGCTTGCAGCGAAGCAAACAGCTTCCACTTATATGGCAATGTCAACCGGCATGGGAGTAACAGGTCAAGCGGCGGCAGACATGTCTCTTAATATGACCGCTCTTAGCGCGGATATGGCTTCATTTTACAATGTCTCGCAGGATGTAGCCAGTACGGCTTTGAAATCTGTGTGGACCGGCGAAACCGAGACGCTAAAGCAGTTCGGCGTAGTCATGACACAAACCAATTTACAGCAATTTGCTTATCAGCAGGGCATCCAAAAAAACATTGACAAAATGACGCAAGCTGAACAGGTTGAACTGCGATATAAATATGTCACCGAACAGTTATCGCTTGCACAGGGCGACTTTGCAAAGACATCTGACAGTTGGGCTAACCAAACGCGCGTTTTGTCGGAACAAATTAATGTTCTAATGGGAAATATCGGTACCGCGTTAATTCCACTACTTCAACCGGTGTTGGATGGTATTTCTGCTATTGTTGCAAAGCTTGTAGAGTTTTCCGACTGGGCCGCTGCAAACCCAGCGGCTGTTGAGACCATGGCAAATATCATTTTGTCGCTTCTTGCAGGAATTGCCACATACTATACAGCGAAAAACATTATAGGAATGATAAGCGGGATAGGGGGAGCGTTTCAAAAGTTTGGCGAAGTGCTTTCGACACCAGCCGGAAAAGTCGCAGCGCTAGTATTGGTGTTTGGTCTTTTGGTTCAAATGCTGACGCGCCTTGGAGCAGCATGGGACAGCATGTCAGGAGTGGAAAAGGTAGCTGCAGCGCTTGGCGGAATTGTTGCCGTCGCATTCGCGGCAGCGTTGGCAGTCGGAGCGTTCCAGTCGGCAATTACGATGGGCATTGCGGCGCTGGCCATTGTTGCTGGAATCACAGCAATGACGGTGGCGATACAATCAGCAGAATCAAAATCAAACGCGCAAATGAATGCTTCTTCCAGTAGCCCCAATCTAGGGAAAGGCGTCACCCCATATTATTCGCGGTCGGCATCGATCCCCAAATTTGCAACCGGAGCCGTGATCCCACCCAATAACGAGTTTCTTGCCGTGCTTGGTGACCAGAAAAGCGGACGTAACTTTGAAGCCCCCGAAGGGATGCTTCGACAAATTGTCCGGGAGGAAAGCGGCGGCGGGAGCGGTGTGCAAAGAATAGAATTAGTTCTGCGACCAACTACAGGGTTTGTGAGATCACTCGGAATAGAGCTCGACGAAAATAGCCGTAGGCGTGGGATCACTTTAATCAAAGGAGATACCTAATGAGTATTATTGTTTTGGACGGGAAAAGTTTTTCAGTTGGCGTTGTTGAGTTAGTGCGGAATGCCGAATTGAAAGACGGAAGCAACTCCGGCCCTTTGCTGTCTGGCCGATACGTGCGCGATTTGATAGGCACTTACTATCACTATAACTTGAAATTTGGATCATCAATAATGTCGCCGGCCGATTATGACGCGCTGTATGAAACGCTGACCGCGCCGGTAGACTACCACACAATCACGGTGCCATATGGGCAGGAAACGAAAACCTTCCGGGCATATGTGTCCAATGCATCGGATGTGCTGCGCCGCATGACCGATAAGGTAAATCTGTGGGGTGAACTGACGATCAAGTTCACTGCCATGGAGCCCAATAGGAGGCCATAATATGAGCCAGAAGATTACATATGGAAATCGAACATTCACGCAAGATGATGTCAAATCCGGCGAATGTCACCTCGCAAACGATCTGATGAGCGCTTCCCTCGAGATGAACACGCTGGATTTTGAGGTGGAGAGTAACGATACCAGCCTGCTTACCTTCACGCGAAACGCACCGCTGACGTACTACAACGACGGCCAGCAGATAGGCATCTTCTTCGTGCAGAAAATCAAGCGCACAGCCAAGACGCGGTATAGCTTTACCTGCACGTCAGCCATGGGCTTGCTGGATGAGACGGACCACTACGGCGGCATCTATACCGGCCAGACAGTGGCCGAGGTCGTGGCGGATATCTGCGGCAGCACGCCGCATTACGTCAAGACCAACCTGAAAGATATCAAGCTTTACGGGTATCTGCCTATCGCCACACGCCGGGAAAACCTGTCGCAGGTGCTGTTTGCGATCGGGGCGACGGTCAAGGTGGATATGAACGGCTATCTGCGAATCGAAGGCTTGTGGGACGGTGTGAGCGCCACAATCGGAGAGGATCGCGTATTCGAGGGCGGTTCGGTGGAATCAGACACGCCGGTAACGCGGGTCATCGTCACGGAACACCAGTACATCAAGGGCGCGGAATCTAAAACGCTGTACGAGGGCACCACATCGGAGAGCGACATCATCACGTTCGACGCGCCGATGCATGATCTGGTGGCGAACGGGTTCCGTATTCTGGAGAGCGGCGTCAATTACGCAAAGGTATCTTCTGGCAACGGCACGCTGTCCGGCACCGCCTACGTACATAACACCCGCGAGGTGAGCAAGGCTGTCAACCCCGGTGATACCGAAAACGTGAAGCGTGTGGAGGATGCAACCCTTGTATCACTGGCAAATGCAAACGCCGTGGCCGAACGCCTTGCGCGGTACTATGCCGCGCGGGAAGTGATCGAAGCGGACACCGTGATGGACGGTGAAAGCCCCGGCGATGTCGTAACGGTAGCGCATCCCTACGGCGGCACGGTGCAGGCTTGCATTGAAAGTGCGGACGTTGCCTTGTCCGGTATCCTCCGGGCGGCTACGCGGTATTTGGTGGGGTATGCGCCGCCGGACATAGGCGAGGACGAATACTATAACAATGCGTTGGTGATCGTTCAAAACGGCGAATTTATTGTACCGGAAAACACCTTTAGTGTTCATGTGGTTATTATAGGCGGGGCGCAGGGCGGCATGAGCGGATATAAGGGCGAGAATGGTCAGGACGACGGAGCAGGTAACAAGGGCGGTAAAGGCGGTTCCGGCGGCGACGGAGGCGCGGGCGGAAAGGTGTTTCAGGTGGTACTTGATGTCACTCCCGGCGCGAAATTCTCAATATCTATTGGTTTGGGCGGCGGCGGTGCACTTGCCTCAGAGGACGGCTCAAATGCAGGAGCGCCGGGAAGCGCAACAACGTTTGGAAGCTACAGTTCTGATAATGGCTCCTCCTACGCGAACGGGTTTGTAGATATCTTTAGCGGAGCTGTCTATGCAAGGGCAGGAGACCCCGGAACTGCTGGCGGAGACGGTGGCGACGGGAAAACAGAAGAAGCGTCTGGTACCGGAGGCGACGGTCAAAGCGTTTTGTCATTTCTCGGCGGCAAGGGGGGCGATAACCGGGGGGCAATCGGCTCGAATGGTCAAATCGTAGCATTTGCTGGTGGCGGCGCTGGCGGTGGCGCCGCCATGGGCAATAACGGTTCCGATGGCGGCAGCGGCAGATGTTCGTATGTTGACGACGTTCTGGGTACAGGCCCCGGATATTTGGTGACAGGCCGAAACGGTGGCGCAGGAGCGGATGCGACTGCAACGCCTAGCAAACCAATGACGCGCGGCAACGGTGGAACCGGCGGCCACGGTGGTGGTGGCGGCGGTGGCGGCGGTAAAGGCCGCGCAAATGCCGTTTGGAATGGCGGTGGCGGTACTGGTGGCCTCGGCTCAGGCGGCGGCGCTGGTGGCGACGGCTGCGTGATCGTGTATTATCGCGTGTACAATCCGCGCAGTTCAGGCGCGGCAATCGACCGCGAGGGACGCGAATGCTTCGATAAATACGGCAGGAGGTTGATAGTTTAATGTCGAAGACTTATATGCACAGATACGGCGGCGAGGAGATAGACGCTGCTATTGATATCCTGAACGGCGGAGCAATCGGCGGCCAGCCCGGTTCAGTTGAAATCCAAGGCGCTGTAAACGCCTCCCAAGCGGCCAGAGATGCAGCGCGAGAAGCGGCCACGCAAGCAGGGCAAGCGGAGGAAACCGCTCGGCAAGCCGCGCAAGCTGCCCAACAGGCGGCGGCAAGCATGCAGCCCGCCGAGAATGAGCGAAAGGCGGCTGAAATTCAGCGCAAGAATGATGAAGCCATCCGGCAGCGGCAGGAATCGCAGCGGCAAGCCAATAACGCCGCAATGATGCTGTGGGAAACCTACGATCCAGCAGGAGAATACGTTGTCGGCAACAAGGTATACCGCGATGGGTCGAGTTATATATGCACTTCCACCTGTACTGGGATTGCTCCGCCGGATAGTCGCTTTTGGACGCGGATTGTAGCAAAGGGAGACAAGGGCGATAAAGGTGACGTCGGCCCGAAAGGAGCGCGCGGCGAAACCGGTGAAACCGGACAAACTGGCCCGCGCGGCCCGCAAGGCGAAACCGGACCAAAGGGTGCAACCGGCGGGCAGGGGCCAACCGGCGCGACCGGCCCGCCGGGCGAGAGGGGCCTCCAAGGCGAGCGCGGCATACAGGGCGAGCAAGGTCCTGCTGGCCCCATCGGCCCGGCAGGTGCTAAAGGCGAGCAGGGAATACAGGGCGCGGTTGGCCCGCAGGGGGCGCAAGGCATTCAGGGCCCCAAAGGAGATAAGGGCGATAAAGGCACCGCGGGACAGCGCGGAGACAGTGGCGTTACAGCTCCGATTAATGGATTCTTTACGCTGTGGATGCGCGCGGATGGTATGCTGATGGCTCGTGTGCCAACTGGTACATCGCCGCCCCCGCTGGTTTTAAAAGACGGAATACTTTACTGGCGAAAGGAGATTGTAAATGCCTGATGTAACATATGAAGATATCCCTCTCGGTGGGCCGTTGATCGGCCCGCAGGGGCCACAAGGCGATACCGGCCCGGTAGGTGCGCAAGGTCCCCAAGGTAAGCAGGGCGTGCAAGGCCCAAAGGGTGATAAGGGTGACACCGGACCCCAAGGCGCGCAGGGCCCGAAGGGTGACAAAGGAGATAACGGTGCGACCGGCGCAAAGGGTGCGACTGGGCCTCAAGGGGCTACGGGCCCTGTCGGTCCGGCAGGCCCACAAGGCATAAAAGGCGATACCGGCGCGACAGGCCCGAAGGGTGATACCGGCAAAAGTCAATATCAATCTGCCGTCGAGGGCGGTTACAGCGGCACCGAACAGCAATACGATCAAGCCGCCGCCGCTATGCCGGAGCACATAGAGGATGCGGCAAAGCATCTGTCCGATGCAGACCGGGCGAAGCTGACAAACGCAGTAGGTAAGCCGCTGGCGGCCACGGCCACGATCACGCCTACATGGACAGGCGGCTATCCATATTCGCAGACGATATCCATTCCGGGTGTCACGGCGACATGCACGGTGGATGTGCGGCTTGCGTCGGATGCATCGGTACAGGCGGCACAGCAGTATCAAGTACTTGGGCTGCAAGATGGCGGGCAGGCGGCGGGACAAATCACTTTGCGGGCTTATGGAGCGCTGAATACGGTGGATATCCCGATTAGCGTTACGATTGGAGGGGATGGCTGATGGTCAATACGATTGGGTCAGGGATTTGGGCGCCGGGGACGGATATGTTTGTAAACGGCGGGTTTTGGGTCAACCAAAGGGCACAAGCGTCTTACCGCGTGCCGCATAACACCTACACCGTAGACCGATGGAAATCCAACCTTGACGCGCAGATCGACGTGGTAAGCGACGGTATTAAGGTGCATTCGTTGGGAATCGCGTATTCCGGCGTGTGGCAGATCACCGATGCACTGTTTCTTCGCGCTGGGGACACTTTCACTTTCAGCGCTATTTTCCCCGAAGCGCCGCCGCCCGGATGGTATATCGATGCGCAGGCTGTGCGGGGCAGCGATGGCACTGGCGCAGGCGGCAACAACACGATCGGGCACGATTTGCAACAGGGTCTTAACACGCTATCTTTCACCATGCCAACGGGCACATATGGGGTGCATTATATCAGGTGCTTTATCTGCAACTGCTCGACTGAAGACACCGTTGCTCATCTCCACCGCGCCAAACTGGAACCCGGCCCTATCTCCACGCTGATGTATGACGCGCCGCCGGATATGGCGGTGGAGGAAGCAAGGTGTAAACGGTATTTTGAGCGATTAGGTAATTGGAACAGCTCACAATTAACCGACTATGAATATATTCAAGAAGGATCTGCGCAAGGTGTATTCACTATTAACTATTCCACTAAAAGAGTAATTCCAACCGTTAAACTATCATCAGCGGATCAATACCGGATCATATTTAGAAATCCAGTGAATGGGAGCGTTGTATCCGCTGAAACTCCGACAGATATTGCCGTTAACGATGTGATGAAAACAATAGCTACTATATCGACGGCGATTCCGAATATAAGCGCAACGGTTCTAGGAATGCTTCAAAGAAACGATGGTTCCACATCACCATGGATTGATATTGACGCAGAAATCTACTAAGGAGGGAAATCATATGTACAACACAATAAATGTAAAAATATGGGGGGGGGGGGGGTAAAAACCCCTAATTACCCTTTAGGCGGTGACCGCCATGATTACCGGGCATGGTAGCG
>NZ_JANGCE010000021.1 GCF_024462775.1 Butyricicoccus faecihominis | reverse complement strand
GGGAGCTCTCAACATGTAGAATGTCTTTCAATGGAAAAATTATACTAAATAGCCATCACGCCGCCCCACGACTTGTGCGTGTACTTAAAAAAGCAGTAACCGTTTAAGCATGATACGGTTACTGCTTTTTATGTTGCGCATTTTGTCGGTTTACGCTATACTTATTTCAGGTGCTGCTGTGCCAGCGGTAGGCGGTTAAGTCTTGCCCCTGAAGGGGGGCGTTGCCATGGAATACCTCGTGATACTCGTTTTAATACTTGTACTTATCGAGCGCATTTTAGACAATAAAAAGAAGTAACCGCCACATCCCCATGTTCCGGTTACTTCTTTATCCGTAAAACTGGGGCTGACCGTCTACCGGCAGCACCGTTTTTCTATCTTCAGTATAATACCCATACTGCAAATTGTCAAGCGCGCCCAAGAAGGGCGCGCTTTTTTATTTTGCGAAAAACGCCCGCGTTTGACGCACGTTTTCTTCTATCGCGGCCTTGAGCGCTTCCACGTTTTCAAACTGTTTTTCCGGGCGCAGGAACTTGTGCAGCTCCACATGGATCTGCTTTCCGTACAGATCGCCCGCGAAATCCAGCAAGTGCGGCTCAATCGTCGGCGCGCCGCCATCCACAAAGGTGGGCTTTACGCCGATGTTGGTCGCCGCGATGTAGGCGTTATCATCCACCAGCACGCGGGTGGCGTATACACCGTAGGGCGGCAGCGCCATTTCGACCGGCAAACGCAAATTGACCGTGGGCACCTTTAGCACGCTGGTGCCCACGCGGCGGCCATGCTCGACAACGCCGGTGACCGTATACGGATGGCCCAAAAAGCGGGACGCGCCCTCCATATCGCCCTGCGCGATCAGCTGCCGAATGTAGGTGGACGAAACGACGATGCCGTCCACCTTGACGTCATCGATACAGTCGTAGCCGATCCCCGCCTTGCGGCACTCCTCCGCCATGCCTTCGGCCGTGCCAAGGCCTTTGTAGCCGAACCGGTTGTTCCGGCCCGATACGATATACCGCGCGCGGAACCGGCCGATGAGCATTTCGTGGATAAAATCGCGCCAATCCATGTGCTGCAAGTTCTCGTCGAAGTGGCCGAAAATGACCTCGTCCACCCCGCCCAGCTTTTTAATCTCATCGCGGCGGTAGGAATTAGCTGTGATCAGCGGCACCTGCCGCCCCAGCATGACGGAAGCCGGGTGCGCGTCAAAACTGAATACGGCGGAGGTGCCGCCGATCTCCTTTGCGCGCTGTACCGCGCGCTCCATGAGGGCCCGGTGGCCCAGATGTACGCCGTCAAAATACCCCAGCGCTATCGCGCGGGGCAATGTATTCTCTTCCATTGGGTTTCCCCCAGTCCTATTCCGGCCTGTGGGCCGTTTATCGGAAATTTTTATAGACGAACAGGCCCAGACCGCCCTTTTCCAGCGTCCGCACCTGCCCCAGCATTAAAAAGCGCCCCGCATGATAAACGCGGCACAGCGCGCCTTCTTCTTCCGGCATGCCCCGCGCCTGACGCGGAAAAACAACCGCGCCGCGCGAGATGCGCTCCTCGCCCTCATCCGTCAAGGCGACGGCGGGCAGCGTGGGAAATAAGCCGTCCACCGGCAGTAAAAGCGACTGTACGCCGCCGTCCTGCGCGGCCCGCTCGACCTGATCAAACCCCACACAGCTTTCCAGCGCATACGCCCCGGCGCGCGTGCGCTGAAGGCTCGTCATGCATGCGTAAGTGCCCAGCGCCCCGCCCAGATCGTTCACCAGCGTGCGCACATAGGTGCCCTTGCTGACCGTCATGCGCAGCGTACCGGTCTGTGCCGCCTCGTCAAACGAAATCAGCGTGATTTCGCGCACGGTGATATCGCGCGCGGGCCGCTCCACTTCCTTACCCTGCCGGGCAAGGTCGTACAGCTTCTTGCCGCCGATCTTGACCGCCGAATACATGGGCGGCACCTGCTTTTGCGGGCCAAGGAAAGCGGAGACCGCCTCCCGCACCTGCGCAAGCGACGCGCGGGCTTGCGCTTCGCTTATCGTTTCGCCGGTCACATCCTGTGTATCGGTGGCGCGGCCAAGCAGAAAGCCCGCGACATATTCCTTATCCTGCGACGCGGCAAAATCGGCCGCGCGGGTCGCGCCGCCGACGAACACCGGCAAAACGCCGGTGGCGAGCGGATCGAGCGTGCCCCCGTGGCCGATTCGCCGCGTTCGCAGAATGCCGCGCAGCTTTGCCACCACATCGTGCGAGGTAAAGCCCTGCGGCTTGTCCATCAGCAAAATGCCGTTCAGACCGTCAGCCGTGGCGCTCATGGTACTGCTCCTTCGCCGCGGCGAGGATCAGGCGGCGCGCCTCGTCCATGCCGCAATCAAAGCTTGCGCCCGCCGCGCGCAGATGACCGCCGCCGCCCAGCTTTTTGCAGATAACGGAAGCGTCGATCTCCTTGGTGGTGCGCACCGACGCCTTTACGGTCTTGTCCTTATTTTCGGTCAGCGTCAGGCCGATCTCCACGCCCTCGATCTGCCGCGTGAGCGACGCGATCGAGTCCAGATCGTCCATATCCGCGCCTGTGCGGTCGATATCGCGCCGCCAAAGCATGGCCAGCGCGATCGCGCCGCCCTCGATGAATTCCATGGTGTCAAACACGATGCGCTCCATCTCGAAACGCGCGCGCGACTTGGTCTCAAACAGCATGCGGTTAAGCTCGCCGCCGTCAATACCGGCGGACAGGCACGAAGCCGCGACCGCGTGCGTGTGCGCGGTGGTGTTGGAATACTTAAAGCACCCCGTATCCGTCGATGCGCCGATATAAACGCACTCCGCGATGTCCTCGCTTAAAACAACGCCCATGGCCAGCAGTACGTCGTAGATCACCTCGGCGCAGGCGCCCGCGTCGGGCCGCACCAGATTTTTGGCGGCGAACATCGGGTTGGAACGGTGATGATCGATCGCAAGATCGATCTTGTCCTCAAAGATCACAGCGTTATCGGTGAACAGCTTTGTTTCCGCGATATCGACGGTAACAATATACGCAGGGGAAAATTCCTCCGGCGGATAACAAGGTGTTATCATAGGCGCATAGCGCTTTGTGATATCGGGGTTGGGCAGGATATAGGCCGTTTTACCGAGTTGGCGAAGACCGCGGCAGAGCGCGCCCGCGCAGCCGGTGGTATCGCCGTCCGGCCTGCGGTGCGTCAGGATGAGGATGCGGTCGGCCGCGAGAAGCGCCCCGGCCGCACCTGCGATGTCTAGTGTCATTCGCCGTCCTCCTCCCCGAGCTTGCCCTGATTTTTCAAATCATGCAGCACCTCGGAAATATGGGCGCCGTGTGTGATCGAGGTATCCAGCGTAAAGATCAGCTCGGGCGCGTAGCGCAGCTGCACCTTGCGGCCCACTTCGCGGCGCAGGTAGCCGGAGGCCGATTTCAGGCCTTTCATGACTTCCTTTGCCTGCTGCTCGCTGCCGAGCACGGAAACAAAGCACTTCGCATAGCGCAGGTCGCCCGTCACCTCACAGTGCACGATGGAGACCAACCCGTTTTGCACGCGCGGGTCCTTGACCGTGCGGATGGCTTCCGCCAGAGCCTTCATGACCTCTTCTGAGATCCGGTCGATTCGATTCGATGGCACAATGATTCTCTCCCTTCAAAATAAATTGGGAAGTGGAAAAACGGAGTTAGGAAGGGAGAACTAATAATTGATCATTAGTAATTAGTCGTTAGTCATTGCGGAAGCGGCAGCGGGCCTATCATCTTGATATGCGCGCAAAGCACGCCTCCTTTATTACTAATTCCTAATTCCTAACTCCTAATTCATCCCGCATTATTGTTTGATCTCTTCCATCACGAAGCATTCAATAATATCCTGCTCCTTGATATCGTTATAGTTTTCGATGCTCATGCCGCATTCATACCCGGAAGCAACTTCCTTTACATCATCCTTGAAGCGCTTGAGCGTGTTGAGCTGGCCCTCGTGGAATACGATGCCGTCGCGCACGACGCGCACCTGCGCGTTGCGGCGGATGCAGCCATCCTGCACATACGTGCCAGCGACAGCGCCCGCGCCCGTGATCTTGAACACCTGACGCACCTCGGCGTGGCCGAGAACGACTTCCTTGAACTTGGGCTCGAGCATGCCCTTCATGGCCTGCTCCATCTCTTCGATGCAATCGTAGATGATGCGGTACATACGCATATCGACGCCCTGCATCTCGGCGGTTTCGGCGGCCGAACGGTCGGGCCGCACGTTGAAGCCGACGATGATCGCGCCCGAAGCGGAAGCCAGCATAACGTCGGATTCGTTGATCGCGCCGACAGCGCCGTGGATCACGCGGACGCGGACCTCTTCGTTCGTCAGCTTTTCGAGCGAAGCGCGCACCGCTTCGACCGAGCCCTGTACGTCGGCCTTGACGATGATGTTCAGTTCCTTCATTTCGCCCTGCTGGATGGAGTCGAACAGGTTGTCGAGCGTGACCTTGTGGAAGGCCTTGTTGCGCTCTTCCTTTTCCTTTTCCTTACGCTGCTCGACCAGCTCGCGGGCCATCTTTTCGTTGTCCACCGCGTAGAACTCGTCGCCAGCGCCCGGCACCTCGGCCAGACCGATGATCTCGACCGGCACGGAGGGACCCGCGGTCTGCAATTTTTTGCCGTCGTCGTCCGTCATGGCGCGCACGCGGCCTACCGCCGTGCCCGCGATCACGCTGTCGCCCGCGTGCAGCGTGCCGTTTTGGATCAGCACGGTAGCGACCGGGCCGCGGCCCTTATCGAGCTTGGCTTCGATGACCGTGCCGCGCGCCTTGCGATTCGGGTTCGCCTTCAGATCGGCGACCTCGGCGGTCAGCAGTACCATTTCAAGCAGATTTTCAATGCCCTTGCCGAACTTGGCGGAAATCTGGCATACGATCGTGTCGCCGCCCCACTCTTCGGGCACAAGGCCGTACTCGGTCAGCTGCTGCACGATGCGGTCCGGGTTCGCGCCTTCCTTATCGATCTTGTTGACCGCGACGATGATCGGGATCTCCGCCGCCTTGGCGTGGTTGATCGCTTCAATCGTCTGCGGCATAACGCCGTCGTCCGCCGCGACCACCAGAATCGCGATATCGGTCACCTGCGCGCCGCGCGCACGCATGGACGTGAACGCCGCGTGGCCCGGGGTATCGAGGAAGGTGATCGGCTTGCCGCCGACCTGAACACGGTACGCGCCGATGTGCTGGGTGATGCCGCCGGCTTCGCCCTCGGTCACCTTGGTCTTGCGGACCGCGTCGAGCAGGCTGGTCTTGCCGTGGTCGACGTGACCCATAACGACCACAACCGGATCGCGCGCCACGAGATCGTCCGCGCTGTCCTCGTGCTCGTCAAAGAGCTGCTCCTCGATCGTGACATGGACTTCCTTCTCGACCTTGCAGCCCATTTCCTCCGCGATGATCGCGGCGGTGTCGTAATCGATGATCTCGGAAATCGACGCCATCACGCCGAGCTTGATCAGGCCCTTGATTACGTCCGACGCGGTGCGCTTCATACGGCTGGCCAGTTCGCCGACGGAGATCTCCTCCGGAATCATGACCTTGACCGGAATCTTCTTCAGCGCGGCCATTTGCTGCTGGCGCTGCAAGCGGCGCATCTTCTCCTGCTCCTCCTGACGGCGCTTGTTGCCGAAGGGGCGCGCGCGCTGGTCGGATTTCTTGGTCAGCTTCTGCTTGGTCGAAGTGCCCAGCTTGTTGGCCTTATCCGGCACCAGATTGTCGATGCGCTCGTCGTACTTGGCGAGGTTTACATCGCCGCCGGTGCGCGTATCGATACGGTGGATCTGCTTGACCTTGCTTGCCTGCTGCGCCTGATCGGGCTTCTGCTGCTGGGGCTGCGCCTGTGCTTGCGGCTGCTTGTTATCGCCGCCCTGCGCCCCCGGCGCGTTCTGCTGCGGCGCTGCGGCGGCAGGCTTCTCCTGCTGCTGCGGCTTCTTCGCGGGGCCCGCGGCCGCGGCGAGCTGCGCGTTCAGCGTACCTTCGATATCCTCGACCGGATGGTGCTGGGTCAGGTATTCAAAAATAACGGATAGCTCCTTATCGCCCAGTACCTGCATGTGGTTCTTGGGCGCTGAGCAGTATTCGGTCAGGATTTCGGTGATCTCTTTCGTCGTCGCGCCGAAATCCTTCGCGACCTCGTGCACACGGTATTTATTTTCTATTGCCATTGGCGCTCACCTCCGTAGTGAATTTTGGTTTGGTGTTTGTATCAGCGCCGGCGGTCTCGCCGTTTTGCTCGTTGGCGGACCTGCCGGATTTATCTTTTTTGCGACCCTTACGGGATTGGATGCGCGTGTTCTTCTCTGCGAGCAGCCGCGCGGCGTCTGCAAAGGCGGCGTCCTGCGCCGCGAGCTTTTGCACGGCAGAAGCGGCCAGACCGATATCGGTGACCGCGCAGACGGCGCTTTGCGATTTGCCGATCGCCGCGCCGAGCGCCTCCTTGCTGTGCGGCAGGCGGATCAGCGGCACATTTGCCTTTTCCGCGTAGTATTCCGCTTTCTTGGCGGCAGCCGAGCCGGCGTCCGACGCGAGGAACACGGCCCGCGCCTTGCCTTCCGCGCAAGCGTCGCGCGTCATTTCATCGCCCGGAGCGAGCTTGCCCGCCTTGCGGGACAGCCCAAGCATGCCGAGCACCGGATCATTGGCCATTCTGCGCCTCCATCTGCGCTTCCAGCGCGTCATATACCGCCTCGGGCACCTCGCAGGCAAACGCCCGCGCAATCGCACGGCTTTTGCGCGCCTTTTTCAGGCACGCGGGGTTCTTGCAAAGGTACGCGCCGCGCCCCGGCGCTTTGCCCTTAAAATCGAGCGCGATCTCGCCCTCCGGTGAACGGACGACGCGGATGAGCTCGCGTTTGGGAAACATCTCGCGGCAACCGAGGCACTGCCGCATGGGTATTTTCTTGGTGGTCATGTTTGCCGCTCTCCTTCCCTTTTACTCGCCCGCGGATTCGGGCGCGATATCGATCTTGCAGCCGGTCAGCTTGGCGGCGAGGCGGGCGTTCTGCCCTTCCTTGCCGATGGCCAGCGAAAGCTGATCGTCCGGTACAAGCACGCGGCAGCTCTTGCCGTCCGCTTGCAGGGTGGCGGAAACAACGTCCGCCGGCGCGAGCGCGGCCGACACGAAGGAGGGCATATCCTCGCTCCACTTGATGATGTCGATCTTTTCACCGCCCAGCTCGTTCGTGATGTTGGTCACGCGCGCGCCGCGCGTGCCGACGCATGCGCCGATCGGGTCCACGTTTTCATCGTTCGACATCACGGCGATCTTGGTGCGGTTGCCCGCTTCGCGCGCGATCGATTTTACCTCGACCACGCCGGAGTGGATCTCGGGCACTTCAAGCTCGAACAGGCGCTTGACAAGGCCCGGATGCGTGCGTGACACCACGATCTGCGGGCCGCGCGTACCGCGCCGCACCTCGATTAGGTAGACCTTCAGGTGCTGGCCCTCTTCGATCTCCTCGCCGCGCACCTGCTCGGAAGAAGCGAGCACGGCTTCGGTCTTTTCGCCGCCGGAGATCACATCCAGATAAGCGTTGCCCGTGCGCGGATCGATGCGGGAGATCACGCCGGTGAGGATCTCGTGTTCCTTGGATTCAAATTCGGAGATGACCATGCCGCGTTCCGCCTCGCGGATGCCCTGAATGATGACCTGCTTTGCCGTTTGCGCGGCGATACGGCCAAACGACTTGGTGGGGATTTCGATATCGATGATATCGCCGAGCTTGGCGTCGCGCTTATATTCCAGCGCCTCGTCGACGCTGAGCTCCTCGTACGGCTCATAAACGTCGTCCACGACGGTCTTGCGCACGTACATGCGGATGGTTTTCTTTGTACGATCGGGATCGACGAAAACGTTATCGGTCATGCCGTCGTTATCGCGCTTATAGGCGGTAATGAGCGCCTGCCCCACGCGGTCGAGCATGTAATCGACCGGAATGCCCTTTTCTTTTTCCAGCAGATCCAGAGCGTCAAAAAATTCTGCGTTCACCATTTTTTCTAAGTCAACTCCTTATTATATCTCGACCGCCAGACGAACGGCGGCGATGTCCTTCGGTTCATAAACGATCGTCTGGCCGCCGCAATCCAACGTGACGCGGCCCTCGTCATACGCGGTAAGCGTCCCCTCGGCGCGCTTGGCGCCGTTTACCGGCTTATAAAGGCCGACCTCGACCGTGTGGCCGAGAAAAGCCGCAAAGTGTTCGGGCCGTTTGAGGCGGCGGCTCAGGCCAGCGGAGGATACGCAAAGCGTATACGACGGCATATCGTTGAACTCCGGTTCATCGAGCATGGGGTCGAGCGCGCGGGATACCTGCTCGCACTGGTCGATATTCACGCCCTCGGGCCGGTCGACCGTAACGGTGAGCATATACTGCCCGCCTTCTTTTTCAAATTCCACATCCCACAGCGAAACGCCTGCTTCGTCGCACAGCGGCCGAACCAGTTCCTCCACGCGGGCGACGATCTGCTTTGCCTGCAAAGCCGTCCCTCCTTAAAACTCCTCAAGCAACAGTTAAGGAGTGGCTTTCGCCACTCCTTACGATTACTTATCTTACTTAACAGTGATAGTATAGCACCAATGCGCCGGAATTGCAAGGCTTTTTCAAGAAGATCGAAATCTTTCTGCAAAAAACCTCGGTTTTTAGCGCCGTTTTGGCTACTTTTTTTCCGCCGAAATCCAAATTTCGCAGCGATAATCCTTATCATCGACCTTGTCGCTCGGATAAACCTCCAGACACAGGCCGCCCGCGGGCTGGTATTCGCTTGTCGGGAAATATTCGCTGTAAATACGGCGATAAAGCGTAACGAACGCCTCGGGCATTGGCCCGGTGCACGGGAAGATCAGCCAAGTGTAAGCGGGTATCTCAACGACCGCCAGCCCCTCGGCCACGTCGCCGCCGTGATAAGATACGCCGATCGCATAATCAAAATCGCCCTCATAGGGGTTGTCCAGACAGATACCGGCGACCGAGCCGCCAAACACGCTGTCCCCCGTATTGTAGGCGCACAGCTTTTCGATCGTGCCGTCCGTTACCGTTCGCTGCCACAGCTTTCTGATCTCCGCTTGGCTGATCTCTCCGCCGCCCGGTATGCGTTCCGCTTTGGCAATGACCTCAAACGAGCCCTTCTTTTCGATCCGATAATCCATGATAGTGCCTCCTTCAAGAATGAGTTTTACAGAGAGGCGGGAGAAGGACCGCAGACCGGCGTTGCCGGCCTTCGCCTGCGACGGCGTGATCCCGTGGAACTTTGTGAACGCGCGGCTGAAGCTCTCCGGGCTGTCATACCCATAGCGGAGCGCCACATCGATCACCTTGCAGTCCGCGCTTGCAAGCTCACTGCCCGCCAGCGTCAGGCGGCGGTTACGGACGTATTCGCCCACCGTGTAGCCGCACAGAATACCGAATACCCGCTGAAAGTGAAAGCTTGACGAGCAAGCCCGTTTGGCCACCTCGACATAGTCGAGCGGCTCGGTCAGATTCTCCTCCATATAGTCGATCGCGTTTTGCAGTGCATTTACCCAGTCCATCCGTTCCTCTCCTTTCTCTGTACGTTCATTATAGCGAAGGTAAAATCATTTCGCGTGACTTTGCGTGCGGTGTGGTGTCAGGCTTAAAGTTACATTGACAACTCGGAACACAAGATGTATAATTAACTTGCGTTCCAAGATAGGAGGTGATCATTTGAAGGAGCGTCGAAAGCCGGGGCCGCATCCTGAAAACCCTTTGGAACATGACTTAAAGGTCAGAGTTGACAACGAGACATTTTCAAAGGTAGAGTATTGCATGAATGCTCTTCACATGACCCGATCAGAGGTTTTGCGAAAAGGTGTCAATACCTTATATGATGCGCTCCAGCAAAAATAAAGGAAACGGTGCACACCCGCAAAAGTACACACCGCTTCCCCACTTGCGACACATGCCCGAAAGCAAATGCAGCGTAAATATTATAACATGCGCCGCGCCCCCTTTCAAGCATTGCCGCGACAACGTTGAAAGGAAGGTTCATCTTAATGTCATATTCTATTATGGAAGCCCTGTTCAATGGCCGAATCATGCCTTGGGAACACCAAACCACGAACAGCCCAGAGCGCACGGAGTTGGAGTGCAGGATCAATCAAGAACGGCTGCATTTGAAGGAGCAGCTTTCGTCAAAGGATCAGGAGCGCCTGATGAATCTGGAAGATCTGATCAATTACGCCACACTCGATGAAAATATTGAAATTTATTCTCACGGCTTCACCCTCGGCGCCCTGCTGATGCTTGAGACAATGGAAAAGAAAGAGCAGATCATCAATCGGTAACGCGGCGGGGTGAGTCACCCCGCCCTACAGCCCAATGGGTCACATCGCTTGAAAAAGGTCATAACACACCGGAAATGTAGGGCCGAGTGACCCCACTCGGCCGCACGCGGCTACCGCCGCGCATATCATTGTGAGCGTCAGCGAACCTCCAAGTAAAGCGAAGCGCCGGGACAAGTGGGCGCGCCAACACGCCGGTCCGGCGGAGCGAAGGCACCCATCCACTGAATCCCCCGGCACCCGATACCGCGCCATCCAAATATTGTTTATCATGCAAAAGGTCGGCATGCTCCGCCCCAGACAGTCACAAGGGAAATGAGAGGAGGTCAAGGGGGAGAGAAAAACCGCAAAGGTTGTTCTCTCCCCTTTGCCCCCGCGGCGGGCGCCGCATCGTCCCCCCGCGGCTACCGCCGCGCATTCAATCGCGAGCAACGCGAGCCACCCGCAAAAGAAAAAGGTTATCCAGTAAGCACGCTACTGGATAACCTTTTTAAAAGCTCTTACTTGACCAGCTCGATGATCGCCATCTCGGCAGCATCGCCGCGGCGGGGGCCGGTCTTGATGACACGGGTGTAGCCGCCGTTGCGGGAAGCGTACTCGGGAGCGATCTCCGAGAACAGCTTAGCGACGACCGCTTCCTTGGTGATGAACGCCATCGCCTGACGGCGGGTAGCCAGCGTGTTCTTCTTACCAAGGGTGATCATCTTCTCAGTCAGCGGGCCGACTTCCTTCGCGCGGGCAACGGTGGTCTCTACCCGGCCGTTCTCCAGCAGATAGGTTACCATCGCGCGCAGCATGGCCATACGGTGGTCGGTAGGACGACCGAGCTTGCGGTTGTTAGCCATTCGTTGTTACCTCCATAAAAAGTAATGCGGCGGCGCGGCAAAAGCGTTGCCGCCGCAGATCAGTTCATTATTCGTCGGTCTTGGCGAGCGACAGGCCCATGGCCTCCAGCTTGCCGATGACCTCCTCGAGCGACTTGCGGCCGAGGTTGCGCACCTTCATCATGTCCTCTTCCGAGGTATTGATCAGATCCTCCACCGTGTTGATGCCGGCGCGCTTGAGGCAGTTGAACGAACGCACGGAGAAGTCAAGCTCCTCAATGGTCATTTCAAGCACCTTATCGTGCTGCGCTTCAGCCTTTTCTACAACAGTGGACTTGGAACCGATCTCCTCAGAGAGATCGACGAACAGGTCGAGGTGGTCGCGCAGGACCTTTGCGCCGAGCGAGACAGCGTCCCGCGCGGAGATGGTCGAGTCGGTCCAAACCTCGAGCGTGAGCTTATCGTAGTCGGTCAGGTCGCGCACACGGGTGTTCTCCACCGTGTAATTGACCTTATAGACCGGCGTATAGATCGAATCCACCGGAATGACGCCGATGGAGGTCTGGTGCTGCTTGTTCTTCTCAGCCGGAACATAGCCGCGGCCGGAAGTCAGCGTGATCTCCATGGACAGGCGCGCGTCGCTCATGAGCGTGGCGATGTGCAGATCGGGATTGAGAATCTCGACCTCGCCGTCGGCATGGATGTCGCCAGCCTTGACTTCGCCCTCGCCGGCGGCCTCGATATAGACCGTCTTGGGCCCGTCACAGTGCAGCTTAGCGATAATGCCCTTAATATTCAGCACGATCTCCGTAACGTCTTCCTTCACGCCCGGAATCGTGGAAAACTCATGCTGTACGCCTGCGATCTTGATGCTCGACGCTGCCGTGCCCGGCAGGGAGGAAAGCAGGATGCGGCGCAGGGAATTGCCCAGCGTGGTGCCGTATCCGCGTTCGAGAGGCTCAACAACGAATTTACCGTAGGAGCCGTCCTCGGCGAGCTGTTCACAGTCAATGCGCGGCTTTTCGATTTCGATCATAGGGTACCCTCCTTCACGTTGGTTAAAAACTCTAGGCGGGCCGTGCCGCGGCGAAGCCGCCGCAGCAAAGCCCAAAACGAGGGTTTATTATTTCGAGTACAACTCGACGATGAGGTGCTCGGCAACATCATAATCGATATCGTCGCGCGCGGGCATCGCAATGACCTTGCCCTCGAAAGAGTCCTTAGCCTTGTCGATCCACTTGGGGGCAGCCTTCTTGCCGTTTTCCTCGAGCAGAGACTTGAACTTGGTGGTAGAGCGGCTCTTCTCGCTGACCGCGATCACGTCGCCCGGCTTTACCTGATAGGACGGAATGTTAACGCGCTTGCCGTTTACGGTGAAGTGCGCATGGTTGACGAGCTGACGGGCTTCGCGGCGGGTGTTGCCAAAGCCCATGCGGAACACGACGTTATCCAGACGGCGCTCCAGCTCCTGCAGCAGGATTTCGCCGGTGATGCCCTGCTTGCGCTCGGCCTTTTCATAGTAGCCGCGGAACTGCTTTTCGAGCACGCCGTAGATGAACTTTACCTTCTGCTTTTCAGCCAGCTGCATGCCGTATTCGGACTGCTTGCGGCGGGACTGCTTGGGCTGGCGCTTGGTGGACTTGGAGTAACCAAGTACCGCGGGGGAAAGACCCAGCGTTTTGCAGCGCTTGAGAACGGGCTGTGTATTCTTAGCCATTTATTTGGTTTCCTCCTCTATTAGACTCTTCTTCTCTTGGGCGGGCGGCAGCCGTTATGCGGGATCGGCGTGACATCCTTGATCATGGTCACTTCGAGGCCGGCGGCTTGCAGCGCGCGGATAGCGGCCTCACGGCCGGAACCCGGGCCCTTGACATAAACTTCGACAGTCTTGAGGCCGTGCTCCATCGCAGCGGCGGCAGCGGTCTCGGCCGCGGTCTGTGCGGCGAACGGAGTGGACTTACGCGAGCCGCGGAAGCCCATTTCACCGGCGGAAGCCCAAGAAATGGCGTTGCCGTTCGTGTCGGTGATGGTGACGATGGTGTTGTTGAAAGAGGAACGGATGTGAGCCGCGCCCTTCTCAATGTTCTTGCGCTCGCGACGGCGCGTACGGGTCGCGCCCTTCTTCTGCTGTACCTTAGCCATTTATACGTTCCCCTCCTTACTTCTTCTTGTTCGCAATGGTCTTCTTGGGGCCCTTGCGGGTACGGGCGTTGGTCTTGGTGCGCTGACCGCGAACCGGCAGGCCGCGGCGGTGGCGCAGGCCGCGGTAGCAGCCAATTTCAACCAAACGCTTGATATTCAGGCCGATCTCGCGGCGCAGGTCACCCTCGACGTTGTAGTCGCGCTCGATGACTTCACGCAGCTTAGCGGCTTCTTCTTCGGTCAGATCCTTAACGCGGGTATCAGGGTTGATACCGGTCTTACCAAGGATTTCATTCGACGTCTTGCGGCCAATACCGAAGACGTAGGTCAGGCCGATCTCCACGCGCTTTTCGCGGGGAAGGTCAACACCGGCAATACGTGCCATACTTTTTATAACCTCCGATTAATACACTGAGGCGTGTTGGCAAACACAGTATAGGGACCGCCTCCGCCCCTGCAGCGCTGCATTTCCATGCATGCTTGTCGTGTTCACTAAACGATAATCCGCGCCAAAGGCGCGCATTCAATAGAAAATTGCAGCAAAGCGCAATTTTCATAAAAAGTCGCGACATGCGCGTGACTTTTTATACAAACCGGCGGCAAGTGCGGCCCAGACCGGCTTCTCTTGTCCCGAAGGGACAATTCACCTTCTGCCCGTAGGTCGCGCGCAGCCGGCGGCAGACTCGATCGCAAACGTGGTTGCGATCGAAATCACCCTTGCTTCTGCTTGTGCTTCGGGTTCTGGCAGATAACCATAACCTTGCCCTTGCGGCGAATGATCTTGCACTTTTCGCAGATCGGCTTAACAGACGGTCTTACCTTCATGACATTTTACCTCCATCATTTGATATGGTGGGATGGGACACGGTTTCTCCCGTGACCACTGGCGCCCAAAGTCACCTAGGCGCCTCCGCCCGCTTTCATTACTTGGAGCGCCAAGTAATACGACCGCGGGTCAGGTCGTAGGGCGACATCTGAACAGTGACCTTGTCGCCGGGAAGAATGCGGATGAAATTCATACGGAGTTTGCCCGAAATATGAGCCAAGATCTTATGCCCATTGGGCAGCTCCACTTGGAACATGGCGTTGGGCAGCGCCTCTATGACGGTACCTTCCAGCTCGATTACGTCATCTTTTGACATGTTTACCCTCCTCGGTCAATTTGAGTCTTGTTCCCCCGTCCATAGGGCGAGGGCTTTGCGTATTTCGCTGTTGGTCAGCCTGCCGGCGTCCGCCAGCTTCTGGCGGGTGCGTTCGTCGCATGTGCCCTGACGGCAGACGTGCCGCCGCCGCTTGCGCTTCGGATTTTCCGCGCGGCGTCCACGGCCGTTGGCAAGACGGAGGAAATCCCCCTCCTCCGCAACGACGAGAAAAAGCAGGCCTTTGTCCCTACCGGACAGCGATAACACAATATCGGCTACATGGGAATCCATCACAGTACCTCGCCGTCGATATTCGTCAGAATCTCGGGGTCGCCGTCTGTGATGGCGATGGTGTTTTCATAATGTGCGGACAGTTTTCCGTCCTTCGTTTTGACAGTCCAGCCATCCGGCAGGACTTTGACATCATACACACCCACGTTGACCATGGGCTCAATTGCAAGGGTCATACCGCGCTGGAGGCGGATACCGTGGCCGGGACGGCCAAAGTTCGGTACCTCCGGCGACTCGTGCAGAGCGGAGCCCACGCCGTGACCGACGTATGCGCGCACTACCGAGAAACCGTTTTCCTCGACATAGGCCTGTATGGCCGCCGAGATATCGGATAAGCGGTTGCCCTCCCGGGCAAATTTGATACCCTCATAGAAGCTCTGCCGAGTTACCTCGATCAGGCGTCTGGCCTCCTCGGATACCTCGCCGCACGCGACGGTGCAGGCGCAGTCGCCGTGAAAGCCGCCGATATAGGCGCCCACGTCGACCTTGACGATATCCCCTTCTTTTACGACGCGCGTATTGGAAGGGATGCCGTGGATGACCTCGTCGCCCACCGATACACAGGCGCTCCCCGGGAAGCCGCCGTAACCGAGGAAGGAAGGCTTTGCGCCGTTCTCCTCGATCGTCTTGCGGACGACCCGATCGATCTCGCCCGTAGTAACTCCGGGACGGACTGCGTCCGCCGCCGCCTTCCGCGCCATGGCGGTCAGGCGGCAGGCGACACGCATCCGCTCGAGCTCTTGTTCGGATTTAATATGGATCATTCTCTTACAGCCCCAATGCTTCGACGGCGAGACGCTCGGTCTCATGGATGCCCTGCGTTCCGTCGATGCTCTTCAGCTTGCCCTGTTTGCCGTAGTAGTCCTTGAGCGGCTCGGTCTGCTTGTGGAACGTCGCAAGCCGGTCACGGACGACTTCGATCGCGTCGTCCTTACGCACGACGAGCTTATCGCCGCACTTATCGCAAACATCCTCCGTCTTGGGGGGCATGTTCTTGATGTGGTAGGTCGCGCCGCAGGTCAGGCAAACGCGGCGGCCGGTCATACGGCCTTCGATCACGCCGTCCGGCACTTCGAGGGAAAGCGCGAGATCGATCGATGCGATCGTATCGAGCGCTTCCGCCTGCGGAATGGTGCGGGGAAAGCCATCCAGAATAAAGCCCTTTGCGCAGTCCGCCTGCGCAACGCGGTCCTTCAGCATGCCGATAACGACTTCGTCCGGAACCAGCTGGCCTTTATCCATGAACTGCTTGGCCTCACGGCCGAGAGGCGTATCATTTTTGATCGCCTCGCGCAGGATGTTGCCGGTGGATACCGACGGCACCCCCATCTTTTCGATGAGGTATGCCGCCAGCGTTCCCTTGCCGGCCCCCGGCGCACCGAGTAAAATCAGATTCACAGCTCTACGCCTCCCGTATTACTCTAAGAAGCCCTTGTGGTGACGCATCATCATCTGCGCCTCCATCTGCTTCACCGTATCGAGTGCAACGCCGACCACGATGATGACCGATGTGCCGCCAAGCGCCACATTGGACAGGTTGGACGAAATCGCACCGACGATCAGCGGCAGGATCGCCACGACGCCGAGGAAGATCGCGCCTACAAACGTGACCTTGCCGAGCGCCTTCATGATAAAGTCGCTCGTCGGCTTGCCGGGACGGAAGCCGGGAATGAAACCGCCGTTTTTCTTGAGGTTGTTGGCAATCTCAATGGGGTTAAACTGAATGGACGCGTAAAAATACGCGAACGCGATAATCAGCAGAGCGTACAGCACGATATAGAACGGGCTGCTCTGGCTGAACAGGTTCATGATGTGCCAGCCCACCGTGCCCGTTGCCGGCTTCCAGAACATACCGATGGTCTGGGGCAGGGACAGGATGGAGGAGGCAAAGATGATCGGCATAACGCCGGAAGCATTTACCTTGATCGGCAGGTGGGTCGACTGACCGCCGTACATCTTGCGGCCCACGACGCGCTTGGCGTACTGAACCGGGATGCGGCGCTCCGCGTTCGACATGAACACGATGAACACCACGAGCGCAAGGCCGATCACGACCATCAGAAGCGCTACCGCGATGTTGGAGCCGCCCTGCTTCATCAGGTTCCACAGCGTGCGCACGAGCTGCGGGCCGCGGGAGATGATGCCTGCGAACAGGATGATCGAGATACCGTTGCCGATACCGTTCTGGGTGATATGCTCGCCCAGCCACATGATCAGCGCGGTGCCCGCGGTGAACGTCAGCACGATGGCCGCGCCCGCCAGCGCGCTGTTGCTGGCCAAAAAGCCCTGATTACGCAGCAGCGCGTAGTAAGAGAAGCCCTGCAAAAGACCGAGCAGAACGCCGACATAGCGGGTCCAGGAAGCGATCTTCTTGCGGCCTTCCTCGCCGCCGTCCTTGACCATGCGCTCGAGAGCGGGAATGGCCACGGTCAGCAGCTGCAGAATGATCGATGCGTTGATATACGGCGTGATGGACATTGCAAAGATCGTCGCGCGCGACAGACCGCCGCCCGTGAACATATCAATGAAGCCCAGCGCCGAGCCGGATACCGCCGCTTGGTTGAAATACTCGGCCAGCATCGCCGTGTTGATGAACGGCACGGGGATGTTGGAACCGAAGCGGAAGATCAGCAGGATAAACAGGGTGTACAGGATCTTTTTGCGCAGATCGGGCATGTGCCAGGCGTTTTTAAGGGTTTGAAACACCTTAAACCACCTCGGTCTTTCCGCCTGCGGCTTCGATCTTCTCCTTTGCGGCAGCCGAGAAAGCCGCGGCCTTGACCGTCAGCTTTTTGCTCAGGGTACCGGTGCCGAGGATCTTGACCCCATCGAGCGTGTTCTTGACGATGCCGGCTTCGCGCAGGGTCTCTGCGGTAACCTCGGTGCCATCCTCAAAACGCTCCAGAGCGGAAACATTGACCGGGGCAAACGTGGTGCCAAAAATGTTGTGGAAGCCGCGCTTCGGCAGACGGCGAGCCAAAGGCATCTGGCCGCCTTCAAAGCCGCGGCGTACGCCGCCGCCCGAACGGGCCCACTGGCCCTTGTGGCCGCGGCCAGCAGTCTTGCCGTTGCCGGAGCCAGCGCCGCGGCCCTTACGGTAAGCGGGTTTGGCCGAACCGGCGGCCGGCGATAATTCGTGAAGCTTCATCGGTTACGCCTCCTCTACTACTTCGAGCAGGTAACCGATCTGATGGATCTTGCCGCGCGTCTGCGCGTTATCCGGCTGAACGGTTACATCGTTGATTTTCTTAAGCCCCAAAGAATGAGCGGTCGCGATATGCTTATCCAAGCGGCCGACCAAGCTCTTTTTCAGGGTAATTTTCATGTTAGCCATTTCTGATTACCCCTTTCTTAAAGTTCTTCTACGGCTTTGCCGCGAACAGCAGCTACCTGAGCCGCGTCGCGCAGGCTCTTCAGGCCTTCCATGGTGGCAGTCACCACGTTCTGCGGGTTGTTCGAGCGCAGGCACTTGGTACGGATGTCCTTGATGCCGGCAGCTTCCACCACCGCACGCACAGCGCCGCCGGCGATAACGCCGGTACCGGGGGCGGCGGGCTTGAGCAGCACGCGGCCCGCGCCGAACGCACCGATCACCTCGTGGGGGATCGTGGTGCCCTTGAGCGAGATCTTCGTCATGTTCTTCTTGGCGTCTTCAATGCCCTTGCGGATGGCGTCCGGTACTTCGGAAGCCTTGCCAAGGCCGAAACCGACCGTACCCTTACCGTCGCCGACAACGATCAGCGCGGAAAATTTCATGACGCGGCCGCCCTTGACCGTCTTTGCTACACGGTTCAGGGCAACGACGGTCTCTTTCAGATCGTCGTCACGGTCACGTCTGTCGTTTCTATCAAACTTAGCCATGTTTTACCTCCTCCCGACTTAAAACTGCAGGCCGCCCTCGCGGGCGCCTTCAGCGAGTTCCTTGACTCGTCCGTGGTACAGATAGCCGCCGCGATCAAAGACAACGTTTTCGATGCCCTTGGCCTTGCAGCGCTCAGCAACAAGCTGGCCGACCTTCTTGGCCGCGTCCTTGTTGCCGCCGTATACGGAAAAGTCCTTCTCGGTAGTCGAGGCGGAGACTAAGGTCACGCCGCTGACATCGTCGATGACCTGTGCGTAGATGTTCTTGGCGGAACGGAACACGTCGAGGCGCGGACGCTCGGCGGTACCGGAGATCTTCGCGCGAACGCGCTTATGGCGCTGCAGACGCGCCTTGTTGGAATCTTTCTTAGAAATCATTTAGCACACTCTCCTTCCCTTACTTCTTCTTAGCGCCGGTCTTGCCTTCCTTGCGGCGGACATACTCATCCGTGTAGCGGATACCCTTGCCCTTGTACGGCTCGGGCGGACGCTTCTCGCGGACTTCCGCTGCAAATTGGCCAACCTTCTGCTTGTCGGGACCGGAGATGATGATTTTATTCGGGTTCGGCACTTCGATGGAGATGCCGTCGATCTCGCTCATGGTTACCTGATGCGAGTACCCGAGGTTCATAACCAGATCCTTGCCCTGCTTGGCTACACGGTAGCCTACACCCTGTACGTCGAGCTCCTTCTTGTAGCCCTCGGTAACGCCTACCACCATGTTGTTCAGCAGGCTGCGGGTCAGGCCGTGCAGCGCACGGTTCTGCTTTTCATCGTTCGGACGGGTGACGATGATCTCACCGTTTTCCACCTTAACGATCATGTTGGGGTGGATATCACGGGTAAGGGTTGCCTTTGCGCCCGTAACGGTTACCGTGGTGCCGTCAAGCTTGACGTCCACGCCGGCCGGGATGGCAATCGGCATTCTACCAATTCTAGACATATTTTATACCTCCCCTTACCAGACAAATGCGAGGACTTCGCCGCCGACATTCAGCTCGCGGGCCTTTTTGTCGGTCATGACGCCTCTGGAAGTGGAAACGATGGCAACGCCGAGGCCACGGAGGACACGGGGCAGCTCCATTGCGCCGGCATACACACGCAGGCCGGGCTTGGACACACGCTTGAGGCCGGTGATCGCCTTCTGGCGGCCGTCGACATACTTGAGCGTGATGCGGATGATGCCCTGAACGCCGCCTTCGACGACCTCGAAGGACTTGATATAGCCTTCGTCGAGCAGGATCTGAGCGATTGCCTTCTTCATTTTGGATGCCGGTACGTCAACGCTCGCATGGCGGGCGGTTCCGGCGTTGCGGATGCGCGTGAGCATATCCGCGATGGGATCTGTGATCTGCATACTTAATGCTCTCCTTTTAAGAAGTTTGGGGGTAGTGCAGCAATCCGGGCGGGTTAGTCCCTTGATTGACCTGTTTGCCTCCCACTTTTCTCTACACTGCTCCGTGGCCTTTCCACAGGCAGCGGCTGGGGAAAAACTGCTACTTTATAACAGCCGTTTAGCCCGCACTATGGCGGGCAACGACTAATTATATCATGCTTTTCGCGCTGCTGACAAGCTGCAAAGTGCATATTTTTTGGTAAATAACCGCACTCTATCCCGTCAAAACGCTTCAAAGGGCGTTTTCCCACGCGCCGAAGCGCGTATTCAAACAGAAAATTTCGTCGAATCGAAATTTTATAAAATCCGGGGACCTGCGCCTCGGATTTTATACGGGCCGGATTGAAGCCGGCCAAGGCCGCGCTTCAAAACCGGGATACTCGATCGGGACCTTGGTCCCGATCGAATCTTTTTTTACCAGGACGCCTTGCGCACGCCCGGGATCTGACCCTTATAGGCCAGCTCGCGGAAGCAGATACGGCACACGCCATAGTTGCGCAGATACGCATGCGGGCGGCCGCAGATCTTGCAGCGGTTGTACGCACGGGTGGAGAACTTCGCCGTCTTCTGCTGCTTGAGTACCATAGACTTCTTAGCCATTGAATCTTCTCCTCCCTTACTTCGCGAACGGAGCGCCCATCAGCGTGAGCAGCTCTTTCGCTTCTTCATCGGTGTTCGCGCTGGTGCAGATAACCACATCCATGCCGCGAACCTTATCGATCTGATCATACGCGATCTCGGGGAAGATCAGCTGCTCCTTCAGGCCCAGCGCGTAGTTGCCGCGGCCGTCGAACGCATCGCCGTTGATGCCGCGAAAGTCGCGGACACGGGGCAGCGCCACGTTGAAGAGACGGTCAAGGAACTGCCACATACGGTCGGCGCGCAGGGTGACCTTAACGCCTACCGGCATGCCTTCACGAAGCTTGAAGTTTGCAACGGATTTCTTGGCGAGGGTAACGACCGGCTTCTGGCCGGTGATCGCGGTGATGTCACGCACGACCGATTCGATCACCTTCGCGTTGCCGTTTGCTTCCTTGCCGCAGCCGACGTTGACAACGATCTTTTCGATGGTCGGAATCTGCATCGTGCTCTTATACTGGAACTTCTTCATCAGAGCAGGCGCAACTTCCGCGGTGTACTTGGCTTTCAAATTCGGAACCATTGATTGCTTGCCTCCTCTTCTTACAGTGTTTCGCCGCAGTGCTTGCACACTGTCAGCTTTACGCCGTCTTCTGTGATCTTGTGCGCCGGACGGGTCGGCTTATCGCACTTGGGGCACACGCGCATCACCTTGCAGGCGCGCAGAGCGGCCTCGCGGGTGATGATGCCGCCGGTTTCACCCTGACGGCGGGGCTTGGTATGGCACTTGACCATGTTGACGCCCTCGATGACGACCATGCCCTTCTTGGGGCTGACGGACAGTACCTTGCCGCGCTTGCCCTTTTCCTTACCGGAAAGAACGACGGCCTGGTCGCCCGTTTTAACATGCAAATTATTCATTATACGGCGACCTCCTTAAAGTACTTCCGGAGCGAGCGACAGGATCTTCATGTAATCCTTGTCGCGCAGCTCGCGCGCCACGGGCCCGAAGATACGGGTGCCCTTGGGGTTTTTATCTTCCTTGATGATTACTGCTGCGTTCTCGTCGAAGCGGATGTAGCTGCCATCCGCGCGGCGCAGGCCCTTCACGGTACGAACGATGACCGCC
Organism: Butyricicoccus faecihominis; assembly: GCF_024462775.1. GTDB lineage: Bacteria > Bacillota > Clostridia > Oscillospirales > Butyricicoccaceae > Agathobaculum > Agathobaculum faecihominis_A. Next base: position 43,172 of record NZ_JANGCE010000021.1, on the reverse strand, counting down.
TTGACCACGTCGCCCTTCTTAACGCCGCCGCCCGGGGTGCACTTACGCACCGAGCAGACGATGACGTCGCCGATGTTACCGTACTTGCGCGCGGAGCCGCCGAGAACACGAATACATTTCAGTTCTTTCGCGCCGCTGTTATCAGCCGCACGCAGAAAGCTTTCCTGCTGAACCATGTGCTCTCCTCCTTACTTAGCCTTCTCGATCACTTCGACCAAACGCCAGCGCTTATCCTTGGAAAGCGGGCGGGTCTCCATGACCTTAACCTTGTCACCGATCTTGCACTCGTTGTTCTCATCGTGCGCCTTCAGCTTAAAGGTATGCGGAATAACCTTCTTATAAAGAGGATGCTGCACGCGATCCTCTACCGCGACAACGATGGTCTTGTCCATCTTGTCGGATACGACCTTGCCCACACGGGTCTTGCGTAATGCTCTTTCGCTCAACTTCGTTACCCTCCTTACGCCTTATCCGCGAGTTGCTTCTCGCGGAGAACGGTACCCACACGCGCGATGTCGTGCTTGACCTCAGTGATCTTATTGGTGTTGTCAAGCTGATTGGTCGCGTGCTGGAGACGAAGGTTGAAAAGGTCCTTCTTCAGGTCGGCGAGCTTACCGTTCAGCTCCTCCGCCGTCAGCTCTCTGATCTCGCTAGCCTTCATCATTCTTCACCGCCATTCTTGGTCTCACGCTTTACGAACTTGGTCTTGCAGGGCAGCTTGTGGCTGGCCAGACGCAAAGCCTCGCGAGCGGTCTCCTCGGAAACGCCGTTGATCTCAAAGAGAACACGGCCGGGCTTTACGACGGCTACCCAGTACTCGGGCGAGCCCTTACCGGAACCCATGCGGGTCTCGGCAGGCTTCTCAGTAACAGGCTTGTCGGGGAAAATCTTGATCCATACCTGACCGCCACGCTTGGTGTAGCGGGTCATGGCGATACGGGCGGCCTCGATCTGGTTCGAGGTGATCCAGCTCGGCTCGGTGGCCTGCAGGCCGAAATCGCCGTAGGTTACGGTGTTGCCGCGCAGGGCCTTGCCCTTGAGGCGGCCACGATGCACGCGACGATACTTTACTCTCTTAGGGAGCAGCATTAGCGGTTGCCTCCTTCCTGTCTAGCCGGACGGCCATTACCGCCGTTCGGACGGCCCTGACCGTTACGGTTGAAGCCGCCGCGGCGATCATCACGGCGACCTCCACGGTCGCGGCGGTCACGGCGCTCAAACGCGGGCTTCGGCACTTCGATCGAACGGCCGAGTCTCGGACCGCCGTGCAGCACTTCGCCCTTGTAGATCCATACCTTAACGCCGATTTTACCATAGGTGGTATTGGCTTCGGCAAAGCCATAATCGATATCCGCGCGCAGGGTCTGCAGCGGGATCGTGCCCTCGTGGTAGTGCTCTACGCGGGCGATTTCCGCGCCGCCCAGACGGCCGGAGCAGCAGGTCTTGATGCCCTTGGCGCCCATGCGCATCGCACGGCCCATGGCCTGCTTCATCGCGCGGCGGAAGCCGATGCGCTTCTCAAGCTGCGCGGCGATGTTCTCGGCTACGAGCGTGGCGTTCGTGTCCTGATTCTTGATCTCGATGATCGAGCACTTGACCTTCTTGCCGTACTTCTTAGACAGCTCTTCCTCAAGCGCCTTGATCTTGTCGCCGTTCTGGCCGACAACGAAGCCGGGCTTGGCGCACTGGATAAAGATCTTGATCTCGTCGTTCTTGCGCTCGATCTCGATCGCCGGAACGCCTGCGTCAAACAGACGCTTTTTCAGGTCCTTACGGATCTGGTAGTCTTCCACGAGAAGGTCGCCGAAGGCGTTATCCTTGGCAAACCAACGGGAATCCCAATTCTTGATAACACCGACACGGAGACCGTTCGGATTTACTTTCTGGCCCATTGATTACCCTCCCTTATTCTTTCTCGCCGAGAACCAGCGTGATGTGCGAGGTTCTCTTGAGGATTCTGAACGCACGGCCCTGTGCGCGCGGCATAACGCGCTTCATGACGGGGCCGGGACCGACGTGCACCATCTTGACGTACAGCTTGTCGGTATCCATGCCGTGGTTGTTCTCGGCATTGGCCACCGCGCTCTTTAAAAGCTTCGCCATGGGCTCGCAGGCCGCCTTGGGGGTATTCATGATGATAGCCATCGCTTCGCCCGCATCCTTGCCGCGGATCAGATCGCAGATCAGCTTGATCTTACGCGGGGTCATGCGTACGTTGCGTACGATTGCTCTTGCTTCCATGTTACTTTAACTCCTCCCTTACTTGCCGTTATTGGAGGTTCTGCTGCCCGCGTGACCACGATAGGTACGGGTGGGAGCAAACTCGCCCAGCTTGTGACCAACCATGTCCTCGGTCACATAGACCGGCACATGCTTGCGGCCGTCGTGCACCGCGAAGGTGTGACCGACGAAATCCGGGAAGATCGTAGAGGCGCGGGACCAGGTCTTGAGAACCTTCTTCTCGCCCTTCTCGTTCATCTCAACGACTCTTTTGATAAGCTCAGGAGCCACAAAAGGGCCCTTCTTAACACTTCTGCCCATATTACGTTAACTCCTTTCTCACTTACCGTTACGGCGCCGCACGATCTGCTTATCGGTGCGGTGGTTCTTCTTACGGGTCTTGTAACCCATCGCCGGCTTGCCCCACGGGGTAACAGGCGAGGGACGGCCGATCGGCGATTTGCCTTCGCCGCCGCCGTGCGGGTGATCGCACGGGTTCATGACGCTGCCGCGAACGGTCGGGCGGATGCCCATATGACGGGTACGGCCGGCCTTGCCCAGCTGCACGTTCGAGTGGTCGGAATTGCCGACGATACCGATCGTGGCCTTGCACTCCAGACGGATGAAGCGAACTTCACCGGAGGGCAGACGAACCTGCGCCATGCCGTTCTCCTTCGCCATCAGCTGAGCGCCGACGCCTGCGGAGCGGACCAGCTGCGCGCCCTTGCCGGGGTACAGCTCGATGTTGTGGATCATGGTACCGACCGGGATGTGCTCGACCGGCAGGCAGTTGCCGGGCTTGATGTCGGCTTCGACAGAGGAGATGACCTTGTCGCCGATGTTCAGGCCTTCGGGAGCGAGGATATAAGCCTTAACGCCGTCCTCGTACTGAACGAGAGCGATGTTGGCCGAACGGTTCGGGTCATACTCGAGAGTCATGACGGTCGCCGGCATATCCAGCTTCTGGCGCTTGAAATCGATGATACGGTACTTCTGCTTGTTGCCGCCGCCGTGATGGCGAACGGTGATGCGGCCGTAGCTGTTGCGGCCGGCGGTCTTCTTGACCTTTTCGAGAAGGCTCTTCTCGGGCTTCACCTTGGACAGGCCCTTGTAGGAAAGCACAGTCATATTTCTGCGCGAGGGCGTCGTCGGGTTGAAAGTCTTAATAGCCATGTTGGATTTTCAACTCCTTAGTTACGTTATTATCGGGGTGTCTCCCCATACAAGCACAGACAGCGAAGCGCTTCTGTGCATTTGGTCGCCCCGCAGGGGCGTTCATCAAAGTCGGGCTCCGCCTGACTTTGATACCGCTGCCCGCGCCGGAGCGGCGCGGCCGCGTTTGCCGTGCAAACGCGAGGGGGGTATCGAATTCGGTTTCTCCGGAACCGAATTCGTATCTAAGGGGGACTGGTCCCCCTTAGAAGGTCTTAGACCATATTCTCGAAGATCTCGATCTTCTTGCTGTCCGGAGTCAGCGTGACGACCGCCTTCTTGATGTCGGGGCGCTTGCCGACGTGGACGCCCATGCGCTTCCACTTGCCCGGCAGCTTGATGGTGTTGACCTTCAGCACCTTAACGCCGAAGATTTCTTCCACAGCCTTCTTGATCTCGATCTTGCCGGCGCCCGGCGCTACTTCAAACGTGTACTTGTTATCCTGAATACCCGCCATCGAACGCTCGGTGATGATCGGTCGGCGGATCACGTCGTAAGAAAACTTCATTATGCGTACACCTCCTGGAGCTTTTCGACCGCGGCCTTGTCGATAATGAACTTATCGGCGTTGAGAATGTCATAAACATTCAGCGTGGACGCGATGGTCGTGCGCACACCGGGGATGTTGGCGGCGCTCTTCACGACATTGACACGCACCTCGGGCGTAACGACCAAGCTCTTGCCGGTCGCCTCGACGCTGCCGAGGAACGAAACGAATTTCTTGGTCTTGATCTCGCTCATATCGAGACCGTCGATGACGATGATCTCGCCGGCCGCTGCCTTGGCGCTCAGTACGGAGAGCAGAGCCAGACGGCGGGTCTTGCGGTTGAGCGTGTAGTTATAGGAACGGGGCTTCGGGCCAAACGCGATACCGCCGTGGGTCCACTGCGGCGCGCGGATGGAGCCCTGACGGGCACGGCCGGTGCCCTTCTGGCGCCACGGCTTGATGCCGCCGCCGCGTACCTCGGCACGGGTAAGCGTGGACTGCGTGCCGTGACGGCGATTGGCCAGATGATTCTTGACGGCCGCGTGTACCACGGTCATATTGGGCTCGATACCGAATACGGCATCGGAAAGCTCCATCTCGCCGGTTTTCTTACCGGTCATATCAAAAACTGCTACTGTAGGCATTCGTTATTCCTCCCTTCCTTACTTTCTCGCGGAAGCCTTCTGCGGGTTCTTGCTGACGCCAGCCTCACCCTTGACAAGCTTGTTGTTCTTTACGGTGTTCTTCAGGAACACGATGCCGCCCTTGGGGCCCGGAACCGCGCCGCAAACGGCGATCAGGTTGAGCTCGGGGTCGACCTTGACAACGTCCAGATTCTGAACGGTGACCTGCTCGGCGCCCATGTGGCCCGGCATCATTTTGCCCTTCATGATCTTGGAAGGATCGGAGCACGCGCCCATGGAACCCTGATGACGGTGCATCGGGCCAGCGCCGTGGCTCATCGGGGAGCGGCCGGCGTTGAAGCGCTTGATAACGCCCGCGTAGCCCTTACCCTTGGAAATACCGGTCACGTCAACGAAGTCGCCTTCCTTGAACATGTCGGCCTTGACAACGTCGCCCAGCTGGAAGGTGGCGCAATCCTCAAAGCGGAACTCCTTGAGATACTTCTTGAGGCTGTCGCCGGACTTCTTCAGGTGGCCCTTCTGGGGCTTGTTGAGCTTGCGCTCCTGAACGTCCTCGAAACCGAACTGTACGGCGTTGTAACCGTCCTTCTCCTCGGTCTTGAGCTGCGTAACGACGCAGGGGCCCGCCTCGATGACGGTGCAGGGGATGACCTTGCCGTCGGCGTTGAAGATCTGGGTCATGCCGACCTTCTTGCCGATGATCGCTTTGTTCATCATAGTGTTTTTTCCTCCTTGAAAGGTTATTGGTTGACGGCGTTTGGCCGCCAACATGACCTCGCCGCACGAAAACGCGGCTAAGGCTTCAAACCGGCGGTGGGTTAGTCCGACGGATTGTAAACAATGTGGTTTTTAATTAGTAATTGATAATTAGTAGTTAGTAATTGCGGTCGCGCTACGCGCCATTTCAAAATTACTAATTACTCATTTCTAATTCCTAATTATTTAGAGCTTGACTTCAAATTCAACGCCGGCCGGCAGATCGAGCGTGGTGAGCGCTTCGATGGTAGCCTGATTGGGGTTGACGATGTCGATCAGACGCTTGTGGGTACGGCGCTCGAACTGCTCGCGCGCATCCTTATACTTGTGTACCGCGCGAAGGATGGTGATGATCTCCTTCTCGGTCGGCAGCGGGATGGGGCCCGAAACCTTAGCGCCGTTGCGCTTAGCGGTCTCGATGATCTTCTCGGCCGACTGGTCGATCAGCTCGTGGTCGTACGCCTTCAGGCGGATTCTAATTTTCTGTGCGTTTGCCATTGTGGTTTTCCTCCTCGTATGTGTGCCATACATTAAATAATGTTGTGACTCGCTACGGAGAGAAACTGCAACCCCGCCGTGTGTATCACGTTCGGGCATGAAAATAACCGGGCACACCTCTGGTGTAATGATCCGGTCAACAAAGAAACGTAAGTGGTTCGTGCCATCGGCTTTGCAGCAAAAATGCTGCGAGTCCCGAATTTACGCAGGAACATTGCGTTTGCGCCGCCGGGCGCACGCGCCCATTGGACAGATAGCAGTTATCTCAACCGCCCGATTGTCGGACCTACTCCGCCGAAGTTACCTGCTTAAAGCAGCAATCTCCGGCATCATCGCGTTTTTTCTCCCGCTTTCGCAGGTGCCTTTATAGGTTACTACGTTTTCCCTGCAAAGTCAAGGTCTTTTTCTCAAAACTTTCATAAAAGTTTTAGAAAAAGCAGGAGTTAGGAAGTAGGCGTTTGCGGTATCGTGCAAAGCGCGATGATTTGATCCATCGGCCAGCGGCCGATACCGCAATTCCTAACTCCTAACTCCTAACTCCTAACTTAAAAAAAGCTTCTAGCTTTTTTTAACGATCAGCAGCCAGCTTTCGGCCTTGCTATCGGTGACGAGACCTACATTTTCGTGGGCGGAAACCGTATAACCGGCTTTTTCAACGCTGTCCAGCGTTTTTTCCAGCACGGTCATATTGTTCGAGAGGGAAAAATATGAATAGTCGCCCTCGTTCAAAAGCAACGCGCCGTCCAGCTCGGGCAGCTCGCCCGCGCCGACCGCCAGATAGCTGTACGCCACCGCCGTTCCCCGAATGCTTTCCGGCAGCGCGGCGGTCTCCTCCGTTTCAGCTTCCGCATCCTGCACCGGCAGATCCCCGCTATAGTAAGCCACGCGCGGCGCGACCGCGCCCGGTTCCTGCGCCGTATCGTTTTCCGCAGCTGACTTTTGCTCCGCCTCTGCGGGCATTTCGCCGCCCGCCGCCGCTTCTCCCGCGCCAGCGTTTGCTTCCGGCTGTGTGCCGTCAGCCGCTTCCGCCGGGGCCTGCGGCGCGCTCTTCGTCCGCGGCGCATCCGGCTCGGGCTGCGGCTTCGCGTCCTCGGGCGCAGCTTCGGCCGCGCGCGGCGCAGCGTCGATCCGGCTATCGTCCACCGGACGCGCGCCGCCATCCGCCGCCGTGACGGTATCGGCGTTTCCAGCACCGTTGCTCTTGGTGCCGAACAGCTGGCCCACGCCGCCGCCCAGCACTACCATCACCACGACGGCGGCAGCCGCCACCATGGTGAATACCGGCATGCGGCGCGCCGGCTTTTCCGGCTGCACTAAAGTCAGCCGCGCCTCGCCCGACAGTCGCTCCATAATATCATGGTGCAGCGAATCCGGGATTTCGGGTTCCGCCCGCAGCATCGCCCGCATTTGTTCCAGATCATTCAGCAGCGCAGCACACGAGGGACAGCCCTTCACGTGCTCGCTCAGTTCCTGCCGCTCCTGTTCGGTCAGCGTACCGTCGACGCTGTTGGAACAGAGCTGCTCAAAATACTCACAATCTCTCATGCCTGCCCGCCTCCTTTCGGTTGTTTAGACGGAGCGGGCGGCAGAATGTTCCCCCGGCGCAGCAGCGTATCGCGCAGGGCAAGCCGTGCCCGCGACAGACGAGATTTCACCGTGCCCTCCGAAATTTCCAGCGTTTCGGCGATCTCGGTATAGCTCAGGCCGGAAACATCGCGCAGCAAAACGATCTGCCGGTGTTCCTCGGACACTTCGTTCAGGGCCTCGGAAAGCTCCCGCCCCAGCTCGCTGTTGTCCAGCCTTTGCTCGGGCGTGGGCGCGGGGTCGGGAATAGGCCGCTCCATATCGTCCTCCCCAACAAGGGGTTGGGTCAGCGGCGCCGCGTTTTTGCGGCGCGCGTGGTCGACGCACAAATTCATCGCAATGCGGAACAGCCAAGTAGAAAAGCCGCTGTCCCCCCGGAAGGAATCCATCCCGCGCCAAGCGCGCAGGAAAGTTTCCTGCGTGATATCGGCCGCGTCCTCGGGCGAGCCAGAGGAACGCAGCGCAACCGCGAACACCCTTTTTTCATAGAGCGTTACCAGCTCTTCAAACGCGGGCAGCTCGCCGCGCCGCGCGCGGGCTAGGATGTTTTTATCCTCGCTCATGGGCGCCTCCTTTCCTTATATACAGGGCGGCCCGTCTTCTACCGCATGTTTCAGCGCTTCGGCCAACGGATAAAGTTCCTCCATCCGCTCGAGCGCGCACACGCGCTGCTTGAAGGCCTTGACGCCCCGTTCCCTTTTCAAATACCAGTTCACATGCTTTCGCGCCTCCAGCAGGGCCACGCGCTCGCCCTTCTGCGCGGCGGCCAGCTCAATCTGGCGCACCGCGGTGTCGATCCGCTCCGCAAACGGCGGCAGCGGCGGGCACACGCCGGTCTCAAGCAGCGCGTTCGCGCGCGAAAAGATCCAAGGATCGCCCAGACTGCCCCGGCCGATCATCACCATATCCGCCCCCGTATGGGCCAGTATGCGCGGCACATCCTCCGGTTCAAACACATCGCCGTTGGCGATCACCGGAATATGCACGGCGGCCTTGACCGCGCGGATCGCGTCCCAATCCGCTTGGCCGCTGTACTGCTGCGCCCGTGTGCGGCCATGCACCGTGATCGCGTCCGCCCCGGCGCGCTCGGCCATGCGGGCGAACGCAACGCAGCAAACGCTTTTATCGTCCCACCCTTTGCGAAACTTGACCGTGACCGGCACGTCCACCGCGTTTTTCACCGCTTCGATAATCCGTGCGGCAAGGGCGGGGTCGCGCATCAGCGCGGAACCGTCGCCGTTGTTCACGATCTTGGGCGCGGGACAGCCCATATTGATATCGATAATGGCGCAGCCCGAAAGCGCGCACGCGATTTTGGCCCCCTCGGCCATGCTCGCGGGGTCGTGCCCGAAGATCTGCGCGGCGGCGGGCCGCTCGTTTTCCGCGAGGCTGAGCAAGCGCGGCGTCTTTTTATCGCCATAGGCGAGCGCGCGGGTCGATACCATTTCGGTATAGGTGAGCGCGGCGCCGTGTTCCCGGCATATCTGGCGAAACGCCCGGTCGGTGACCCCGGCCATCGGGGCGAGCGCCACACGTCCGCCGAGTAAAACAGAGCCGATTTGCATATCTCTCCCCCACAGCGATAGAATAACAGGATAGATTATAGCATAAATCCCCACTTAATGCAAACCCACAGCCAGCAACAATTTAACCCGCATATTATAAGGCAAAAGGCTGGAAAAAACATTGATAACCGTATATAATGATTTTGTGTAAAAATTCGTACCGCCTACGGGGAGGTGGATGCCGCTTGTACCACAGATTGCTTCGCTTGACCGACCGGATGGAGCGCAGCCGCGTTTTTTCATCCGTGCGCAAGGGCCTGCTGATGCTTGTGCCCATACTGGTCACCGGTTCGGTCGCGTTGATGTTGCGCAGCCTGCCCGTCCCCGCTTTGCAGGAGGCGCTGCAACAGGCCGCGGGCGGTTTCTTTCTGCGCCTGCTCGATCTGATCTACGACGCCACCCTCGGGCTGATCTCGATCTATCTGCTCTGCGGCGTCAGCTATGCCTATGCTTCCGCGCTGGACCAGACCCGCGACGATTCCTTCCGCCTGCTGGCGGTCATCGCCTCGCTCGGCTGCTTTATCGCGTTTTTTGGCGCGCCCGCGGGCGAATTCCCCTTTTCCGCGTGCAGCGCGACCAGCCTGTTCAGCGCCATGCTGTGCGCGATCTTGGGCGTGCGGCTGTTCCATGCGTTTACCGCCTACCTGCCGCACCGTTTCCGCTCCTACGCCCCGGGGGCCGATCTGCATTTCCGCATCTCGGTATCGATGATCGTTCCGCTGGCGCTGTGCATCACGGTATTCGCGCTGGCGGCGCTCGTGCTGCAGCTTGTGACCGGCCAGCCCGATCTCAACACCCTGCTGGCCACCGCGATGGCGCGGGTCTTTGAATACCTGCCGGGCGAATTGGGCAGCGGCGTGCTATTTGTCACGCTGCTCGATCTGCTGTGGTTCTGCGGCATGCACGGCGGCAACGTGATGGAGCAGGTGGCGCAGGTCTACTTTATCCCCGCCGATTCCGCGCCGGACCTGATCGTCGGCAAGGCGTTTCTCGATAATTTCGCGCTCATGGGCGGCTGCGGCGCGACATTGTGCCTGCTGTTGGCGCTTTTACTGTTTTCCCGCGACAAGGACGACCGGCGGCTTGCCTGGTCCGCCGTTCCCTTTGCCATCTTTAATATGAACGAGCTGCTCGTGTTCGGCTTGCCGGTTATTTTGAATCCAGTCCTGCTGCTCCCCTTTCTGGCCGTGCCCATCCTATCCCTTGTGATCGCCTATGGGGCAACGGCGCTGGGCTTTCTGCCCATTGTGATGCACTCGGTCACTTGGACCACGCCCGCGCTGTTCAGCGGCTATATTGCCACGGGTTCCTTCCGGGGCGTTATCGTTCAACTGGTGATCCTGATCGCCGGGGTATTGCTCTACGCGCCTTTTATCCGTCTGTCCGAGCACATGCGCAAGGCGCGCGAGAATTCCTTGCTTGACGATTTTATCCACACCTTCTGGGACGAGCGGGATACGCCCGCCGCGGGCGGTTATCTGGGCCGGAACGACCGCACGGGCGTGATGGCCAACCAGCTTGTCAGCCAGCTCCGGCAGGATGTGGAACGCGGCGAAATCCCGGTTTACTATCAGCCGCAGGTAGACGAGCACGGCCGCATCGTCGGCGCGGAGGCGCTGCTGCGCTGGCAATACCACGGCCACGCCGTGGCCCCGCCGATCGCCGTCGCCCTCGCGCAGGAGGACGGGCTTTTCGACGGACTGACGCACCGCATTTTGGAAAGCGCGGCAAAAGCCGCCGCGCGTCTCCGTTTACGGCTGGGCAGTACGTTTCAGCTCTCCGTCAATGTCACGGCCGGGCAGATCGACGACCCCGCTTTTATCGCAGCCGTCATTAAACTGATTCAGCAATCGGGTCTGGGCCACTGCATCTGTTTGGAGATCACAGAGGAAGACGCGGTGGAACGGTACGACCGCATCGCCGCCCACCTTGACCGGCTGCGCGAAAGCGGCGTTGCGGCCGCGATCGATGATTTCAGTATGGGCCACACCTCGCTCAAATATCTGCAAAACAACGCGTTTCGCTTCGTCAAGCTGGATGGCTCACTCGTCCGCAGCCTGCCGGACAGCCCCCGCTCACAGGAGATCGTACGCTCGCTGATCGATCTGGGCCGGGATCTCGGCTTTGAGGTCGTTGCGGAATACGTGGAAAACGAGACGCTTCACACCCTGCTGCTGAGTCTTGGCTGTCGGCGCTTTCAAGGCTACCTTTTCAGCCCCGCGATCCCGGCGGACGATCTGATGCGATTATAAAAAAACAAAAAAAAGCGGTGCAGACTTTCGTCTCTGCCTGACAAGGATGTTTTCCAATTTTAAGATTTGCCACAGGATATTTCGGTATCCTGTGGCTTTTCTGTTTTAGACCTGCCCTACAAAATTGAAGTACACGTCAATCTGCTGGGTGTAATTCTTCTTTTTCCACGGCTCGCTTCGTTCATGCACCACGATTTTCTCAATGAACTCCCGCACGATTTCCGGCGTCAGTTCTTGAATCTCCGTGTACCGCTGTACCACCTTGAGAAAGCGGTCTGCATTCAGCATTCGCTCTTTCTCCGTGTTGATTTCCTGTTCCAGCATTTCACTGCGGATTGTCAGCTCCTGTTTTTCTTCCTCGTAACCGCCCGTCAGCGCCTTAAACTGAGTTTCCGAAAGGTTCGCCAACGCAAGCTGTTCAAAGGCGGCGCGGAACAGCTTTTCTAAATCCGCAAGCCGTTTCTGCGTCCTGTCCAATTCTTTGACTTTGGCAGACAATTCCTTTTTGAGCTGGCTGCTGTGCTTGTCCATCGCCCGCCGGAGGAATTCCTCGGTGTGCTCCCGCGCTTCCTGCGTAACCCGCTGAATCTCCGCCAGCACGATTTCGTGCAGTGCCATGACCTTGACGGTGTGCGGGGTACAGTCCTCTTTATGTCCGTGGTAAGTGCCGCAGGTATATGTATACTGGCTTTCGTTCCAGCTTCCGCACCGGCAGAAGTACTGCCGTTTTCCGCAGTCCGCACAGTAGACCATACCGGACAGCAGATCCATCTCGCCCATTTTATTGGGACGGCGTTTACCCGCCCGTACCTTCTGCACAATCTCCCATGTTTCCATGTCGATCAGCGGCTCGTGGGTATGCTCAAAGCGGAGCTGCTTTTCCGGGGGATTCCGCTTGCTTTTCTTGCTCTTGAAGGATGGACTGTAACTGCGACAGTTGATGGTGTTGCCGATGTACTCCTCCCGTTCCAAAATGTCCGCCACGGTAGAGCCGCACCAATTATAAGGCTTATTCTCATTCAGATTGGTATGGCGGACGCCGTTAGTGCGAAACTCATAAACAGTGGGCGTCAGGATTTGGTCAGCCCTCAATATCCGTGCAATTTTGTCAGGGCCAAGTCCGCTGGCGCACAGGGCAAAAATTCGCCGCACCACAGGCGCGGTGTCCTCATTGGGAATAATCTGCTTACGGCTTTCCGGTTTTTTTCGATAGCCGTAAGGCGCCTTTGTGCCGATGCGTTCCCCACGCCGCGCCGCCGCCATGATGACCGCCTTGACTTTCTTGCTGGTGTCTCTGGCATGCCACTCGTTAAAAAGATCGCGGACGGCCACACTGTCATCCACGCCGTTCAGCGTGTCCACGTTGTCGTTAATGGCAATGTAACGGACATTGTAGCTTGCAAAGGTTTCTTCCAACAGGATACCCACCACAAGGCGGTTTCTGCCCAGCCGGGAATGGTCTTTCACAAGGATGGTAGAGACATTCCCCGCTTCCACCTGTTCCATCATAGCTTTGTAGCCGGGGCGGTCGAACGTGACTCCGGAATAGCCGTCGTCCACAAAAAACTGTGGGTTGGGAAAGCCGTTGGCATTGGCATATTCCATTAAAATTTGCTTTTGGTGCTGGATGCTGCCGGACTCTCCGGCATATTCGTCCTCTTGACTTAAACGGCAGTAGAGAGCCGTGATATTGCCGCCGTCGGTTCGCCGGTCGTTTTGCTGTACCATTCTAAAACTCCTTTCCTCTGTACAGCCAAAACGATTCGGGTAAATTGTATGTCCTTATTTTACCCGGAATCGCTTTGCGCGTCCAGACATTTTTCACTCTCTACGCCGTCTCTGTGTCTCTATCTATTAAACGGGCGACCTTATCTGTGGCGGTCATACCGCCTTGCTCCTTATAATGAGCAGTTACCAAATATGTCGCCCCGCCGATTTCAAATTTACGCTTCTTTTCGTTTCCTTCGGCAATCTTCTTTTGTAACACCCTTTCAGATTGGCCGAATTTGTCCATGCAATTCCTCCTCTCTGTTTTAGTTGTCCGCTTGCAGATGCGCCAGACGGCAGACGGTTTCGCCGTCCGTGAGGAATTCGTTCAGCGTGCTGTTGCTCTGTTTCATGTATTCGGTTCCCAGTGTTCCCGCTTGCTCCGCCATGCGGACAAAATCCGCAAGGCTGTCGAGGCCGCCCATTTCCATCAGCACCTTGATCAGCAGGAAGTATCCGGCTGCGGACACCTTTCCACTTTTTAACAAATTTCTATTGATTTTCGGCATATGCTCCTCGAATGTCTGATTGACCGCCGCGCGAATGTCCTCAATGTGGTAGACAGACGTAAACTCCTGCCGGACGATACCGGCGATAAAGTCGATGTTTTGCTCATAGCTATGGATTTTCAGCCCTTCTTCAATAAAGTGGCGCAGCAGCTCCGCCACGGTCTGATGCCGGGAGATGGCCAGCCTTTTAATCTCATCGGCGGTCTGTTCCGGCACTTTAACATTTAATTGGATCGTCTGAAATGGTTTCATTTTCCACCTCTTTCCGGGTTATTCAAAAGGGTTCTCAAAAGGTTCCGTGAAACTGCTCTGATTTCCGTTGCAGGCTTTGCCTGCATGCCGTTTTGGTGGGGAATGACATTCCCCTATTCCTGCCTTAACTTCAAACCTTGCGGTTTGGCGTTCAGTCTCCTGCCGCAAGCGGCAGAACGGTCGCTTCGCTCCTGTCATAAAGCATCCCGTTTATTCCTCCTATCCCGGCAAATATAAAAAGCCTGACAGACCAGACGCTTAATGCGCCGGGTGTGTCAGGCTTTGCTTCTATTCGTTTCACTTCTTGTGGTGGGGCCTTTTCTGCCGTGGTTTCAGAATAACAGGTACGCGCGCTTTTGTCAAGCTGTGACAGCGAATGTCAGGGGACGTAATTTGTGAATGTTTTTTACCCCTTGAACGACTCAATCTAACGGTTTAGAAAAGTGTAAAAGTAAGTATACTTTATTAAAAATATATATTGTGCTTTCTAAATACCCCAATCTCTACTTATCATTTGCAATTGTACCATATGGGGATAAATCTTACCTGTGTTCATCAGCTCCTCCGGCGTTCCCTGTTCGACAACGGAACCGTCTGAAAGTACAACTACTTTATCCGCGCCGCTTACGGTACGCATACGGTGTGCGATAACAAGTACAGTCTTATCCTTTATCAACCTTGACAAAGCAGCCTGTATCAATGTTTCGTTTTCCACATCAAGGCTTGCCGTTGCTTCATCAAGTAAGATGATGGGGGAATTTTTGAGAAAAGCGCGGGCGATTGAAATACGCTGCCGTTCACCGCCAGACAGCTCGCAGCCGTTTTCACCAATCATACTGTTGTAACCGTCCGGGAGCTTTACCGCAAATTCATCACAATTTGCCAGTTTCGCCGCCGCAATCACTTCTTCGTCGGTCGCGTCCTTTCTGCCTATTCTGATATTCTCCATGATTGTGTTGTTAAACAGCGTCACGTCTTGAAATACGATAGAATACAGCGACAATAATGTTTCCGGTTCTATTTTCGATATATCCATACCGCCGACCGTAATTTTGCCTTTATTTATATCCCAAAACCGCGCAGCAAGGCGTGACACCGTAGTTTTACCGCCGCCGGACGGCCCGACTAAGGCGGTAACTTCTCCCTGTTTTGCCGTAAAGGACACGTCTTTCAATACGGTTTCCCCGGTATTATAAGCAAATCCTACATGGTCGAACACAATATCATAGCCTTTATTTGTTACCTCGTTGCTGCCTGTCTGGATAGGCTGGTCAAGGATTTCGTTCATGCGGTTTATGTTCGTTTTGGTGGAAATTACCGCGGCAAGATTTTGCAATGCACCCTCAAGCGGGGCATACAGCCTTGAAGCCACAAGCAAAAACATAAAGAACAGCGGAATAGTAATCTCCCCGCGAATGAGCAGCGCGGAACCCACAAGGGCAACCGTGGCAATTCCAAACTTTAATACCAACGTCGAGGAAACAACAAAGAGGGCAGTCCCAAACTCCGAAATGATGTGCCGTTTTTCCACAGCATCAATTTTTTTGCCAAGCCCTTTGAGATAATTTTCTTCCGCGTTATTCGCCTTTAAGTCTTGTAAACTTTCGATGCACTCCTGCACACCGCTTTCCAACGCAACATTTGCCGCTACGGATTTTCGGGTGAAATATTCTTGTATGCGGGCCGAGAAAAACGTGATCGCAAATGCAATGGGCAACACCCAAACAGCCGCAAGAGCCATACGCCAATCGTAAGCAAACAAGCAAATCGCAATCAGCGTTGTTGAAATAAGAGAACCTGCCAAACCGGGTACATAATGAGAGAATGCCGTTTCAAGAGTGGCGCAGTCACCCATTATGGAATTTGTCAAATCGGCAAGGTCTTTTTTCCCAAAGAAAGACAAGGGAATTTTGCGGAGCTGCTCCGCTAACGAAATGCGTCTTACCCCGCTTTCCACATAAGTCGCTAAATAGGTGGCGTT
Source organism: Butyricicoccus faecihominis (assembly GCF_024462775.1). GTDB lineage: Bacteria > Bacillota > Clostridia > Oscillospirales > Butyricicoccaceae > Agathobaculum > Agathobaculum faecihominis_A. The sequence continues at coordinate 27,444 of NZ_JANGCE010000021.1, read as the reverse complement.
ATACTGAAACCAAGTTACAACAAAGATAAGGGCAAGGCAGACCAAAGCGCCAACCCCATAGAAAGCAATGCGGCTTCCATTTACGCTCCCCTTCATGGTATCAATGACAAAGTAATAGAGCAGCCCAACAGGAAGCATAAAGGATATATCCTGTGCAACACAAGCAATACAGCCTTTTATCAAATCGACAGCCCCCTGTCTTGATAACGCAAAGCGTCTTTGCAATGTCTTAATCATGCGTTTACCCCCTTTGCAATTTTCCATTCTGCCGCTTCGGAATAATTCCTCCACATTTTTGTAAATATTCCGTTTTTCTCTATCAACTTGCCATGTGTGCCGCTTTCGACAATCTTACCGTCTTGCAGTACATAAATGCAATCCGCGTCTATGATTGACGACAGCCTGTGTGCAATCATAATAACCGTTTTTCCCTTTGAGAGAGCGGATAAAGCCTGTTGTATGCGTACCTCATTGTCGGGGTCGGCAAACGCTGTCGCTTCATCAAGAATTAAGATAGGCGCATTTTTCAAAATCGCGCGGGCAATCGCTATTCTTTGCTGTTCGCCGCCGGACAGGTACACGCCGCTTGTGCCGACAACCGTATCCATGCCATTCGGTAATTTTTCAATAATATCCAAGCATTGTGCAGCTTCCAGAGCATGGGCGATTTCTTCGCGTGTGGCATTCGGTTTTGCCATACGCACGTTTTCCAAAATAGATGCTTTGATAAGGCGGCTATTTTGAAATACAAAAGATACCTTATTCATCAATGTTTCTTTCGGAATGTCGCGTAAGTCGATGTTGCCGATCAGTATGCGTCCTTTTTGCGGATCAAAAAATCTTGTCACAATATTCGCAAGGGTTGTTTTGCCGCCGCCGGACGCGCCTACCAGCGCTATCACCTGCCCCGGTTCGATCCGTAATGACACATCATTTAATGCGTTTTTCTTATCGTCATAACTGTAACTGATGTGTTCCAAGGTGATCCCATTGTCATTCGGCACATTGTTCACTTGACTTTCAGATAACGGTTTTTCATTCAGCACCTCATCGATCCTGTTCAATGCGTCATCTACAATCATTGCATCCTCAGTCATAAACATAATTTTTGTGAGTGTCGTACCAATGACAGGAGTAATCACAATGTAGAAGATAAGGTTCAGCAGCAATTCATTCGTTACGCCGCTCCTTGTAAAAAGAATCCCCCCGGCAATCAAAAACGCGAACACACCATTGATTGCAGTCGTATAAAACATCATGGGCAGACGCAGTCCCTTTGTGTATGTAATCACCCATTTTTCGTAATTGTCGATTGCGTCTTTGAAGCGTTTGAAAGAAAAGATTGTCTGCCCGAAAGTCTTTACTACGGGTACACCCCTTACATACTCAACAGCTTCATTTGACATATCAGAAAGTGAGTTTTGGTACTGTTCCATTCTCTGCGCCATGTCTTTTCCGGTCATTTTCATCATAATGAGAAAACCTAGCACAACGGGAACAAGGCTCAAAAGCCCTAACCGCCAATCAAACGCAAGCAGTAAAACGAGCAGTCCAATGGGCGTTGCAATCGCCCCCGCTTTGTCGGGCAGTCTGTGTGCAAGATACGTTTCCGTAGCAGCGCTGGAACTGTTGACGATGCGCCGCAGCTTCCCGCTTCCATACTTTTCTGTCACTCCAAGAGGCAGGGCTGTAATATGACGCATAAGCGTTTTTCGGATATTGGCGGCAACTCGAAACGCGCTTATGTGGGAACACATCAGACCTGCGATATAGATGACAATAGAGAGTACCGCAAACAATACGGCAGACCAGCCGTATCCTGTGACATTCTCCGCCTGTGAGAAGTCCGGGGACACTTCCAGTATGTCGTGAACGATACGCCATATATACCAAAATGGCACAAGAGCCAACAGCGCACTCATGACTGACAGTATCCATGAAAGATAGGTCAATATCTTATGCCCTCCGGCATAACCCATTAACCGTGATAAGTTAGACTGTTTTTTCATTGAAAAAAAACCTCCTTAATTTTTTGTGTATGATAAACCGCAAATATCCAATTTGATAGTTAGCATTAACTAACTCATGTGTAAAAATTATAGGGCTTATTGCCCCATAATTTTCATCCATCCGGCGGTGTAAAAAGTTCTCATTTCTTTTAGATAATGCTTTGCTTCTTCAATCGGCATTTCATGTATAATCAATTCAAAAAAAGTGTTGAACATTCCTGTAATCAAGATATGCTCTAACCGTTTATCAATCGAGGGAACCGGTCTACCTAATCTTTCAAGCACCTTGAAATAGTCGTGTGTTGCATTTGTTTCTATTTCAACCATTTCGTCAATCAACTTTGAAAAGCGCGTTCCCTCGGAACAGCAAAGAATGAGCTTAAATTCATCCAAATGATCATAGGCGTACAAGAGCATTTCATACATACACTCGCCGGAAGTAGTGGTAAGATTGTCTGGCTGTTCCTCTGGTGGAATTTCTGCAAATTCTCTTTGCGCCTTGCAAAAGCAATCCAACAAAAAGCTGTAATGTTCACCTGCCAGTGCTTCAAATAAATCTTCCTTGCTGTCATAGTAGCCATAGAACGCGCCCGTTGTCACACCCGCCGTTTTAACAATATTCCGCAAGGACGCAGATTTGAAACCTTTTTCAAGAAATTCCTGCATGGCGGCTGAAAGAATTAGATGTAGAGTTGTCTGGTCCGCTTCGCTCATTATATCATCTCCTTTCATATAACGCCGTTATATATCACCGTTATATGATACGGCAAGTCAAGAAGTTTGTCAATATCCCTATCAAAAATTTTATGAATCTCGTAAATTCCTGCAATCTCAGTTCTGTGTTCCAGGCGCTCCTTGACGGCGGCGTGAAAATATTGTCTGCGACATCGAAATTAAAAGGTAAATATACTTTTTGTTAAAAATGTCCTTTGCAAATTTGTATGAAATCCAGTATAATAAATCCATAACGAGTGGCACACGTGCGTAAATCCAGTTGCGTGTGTCACTCGTTTTATATTTTTTAGGAATGGAGGGACAGTGGTATGAAACGGGTAAAAGCCGCCTGCATTTGTCAGACACTTCATTTTATGCTGAAGGAAGATGTTGGTCATGACTATGCTATGCAACAAGTAAAAGAAGAAGTTGCTCAGTATCAGAAATCCTTGGAGCACAAGCATACCCAGTATAAAATCGTTGAGCAGACAGAACAGTCGGATGGTTCTATCATAGTTAAAGTAATCAAGCAATACAATTCCAGCCCGGTCGGTGATTATTTGGGGTAAAAAATTAAATATAAGACAAGCGTGTAGCCCTGCGGCGTAAATCCAGCCAACACAGGTTTACACGCTATTTTTTTGTAAAAGGAGGATGATTCCAATGGATAAAGAATCAAATCAGCTCTTAGGGTGCGAACCCATAGGCAAGCTAATGCAAAAATATGCGGTTCCCTGCATTATCTCCCTGCTTGTGGGTGCGCTTTATAACATCGTTGACCAGATATTCATTGCAAACGCAGCTTATTTAGGTTCCTACGGCAATGCGGCAAATACCGTAGTATTTCCGCTGACGGTTGTCGCTTTGGCTCTCGCTGTAATGATTGGCGATGGCTGCTGTGCGTTTGTCAGTATTCAGCTAGGCAAGAACGAAACTGCAAATGCGAAGAAAAGCGTGGGCAACGCAGTTGTTATGGTTGTTGCAATCAGCCTGATTCTGACCGCCCTATATCTCGTTTTTGCCGACGGCATTATTGCCATGTTCGGTGGCACAGTGAATGCCGACACCTTTCATCATTCACAGGTATACTTCTTTTATATCACCATCGGAATTCCTTTTTATATGTTTGGCCAAGCCATGAATCCCATCATTCGTGCGGATGGGAACCCTAAATTCGCCATGATTTCTACGCTGGCTGGGGCGGTCTTAAACATCATTCTTGACCCCATTTTTATTTTTACATTCCGCTGGGGCATGATGGGCGCAGCGATTGCCACCGTATTAGGGCAAGCCGTTACTGCTATTCTTGCTGTGTGGTATCTGCTTAATATGAAAATTATCAGGCCGCAAAAAAAGGATTACAGGCTGTGCGGCAGCATTTGCGGCAGGACGCTGGTGCTTGGCATTACCAGCTTTCTATCCCAGATCAGCCTTGTAGCGGCTATGGCGGCTATCAATAATATGATTCGCAAATACAGCGTATTGGATATTGTATTTGGGCAAGAGCAATACGCACAGATCCCAATGGCGGTAGTGGGCATCGTCATGAAATTTTTTCAGATTGTCATTTCTATCGTGGTAGGTATGGCGGCAGGCTGCATTCCCATCGTGGGATTTAACATGGGCGCCGGACACAAGCTGCGTGTGAAAGAATTGTTCACCAAACTTTTGACGGCGGAGGCATTGGTGGGCGCTATTGCGCTGGCTATGGTGGAATTTTTCCCCCACCAGTTAATTGCTATTTTCGGCGCTGCAAATGAAAGTATATATTACACAGATTTTGCCGTCAGAGCCTTTCGTATTTATCTCTGCATGATGATTTTTGCTTGTATCAACAAAGCGTGCTTTATCTATTTGCAGGCAATGGGCAAGGCGCTGGAATCCACATTGCTCTCTATGGTGCGCGAGGTAGTGTTTGGCGTAGGCTTCGCACTCCTGCTCCCACTTTTCTTTGGATTGGATGGTGTATTGTATTCCATGCCGTTGTCGGATTTACTCACATTTGTTGTGGCTGCAATTTTGATTCGCAGCATCTATAAAGAACTGAATGGAGGAAAAATAATATGAAAAACAGAATCATTACCATCAGCCGGGAATTCGGCAGCGGTGGGCGCACGATTGGAAAAGAAGTGGCTGACATGTTGGGAATTCCCTGCTATGACAGCGAGTTGATTCATCAGATCGCACAGGAAAGCGGTTTTGCAGATAGCTATGTAAAAGATACCAGCGAGGACGCAAAAGTGACAGTCATGGGGTTTGCGCTTACGCCGCGTACTTTTGGAAAGACCAATGATGACTACTTATGGGAGGTTCAGGAAAAAGTGATTTCGGAGTTAGCCGAAAAGGGTCCCTGTGTGATTGTAGGACGCTGTGCGGATTACATTTTGCGGGAAACGGCAGACTGCCTGACAGTTTTCATCCATGCAAATATGAACTACCGCGCCAAGCGTATTGTCGAAATTTATGGTGAACGAGCGGAATCCCCTGAACATCGGTTGAAAGAAAAAGACAAACGCCGTGCGGCATATTATCGGTTTTATACCGATATGAAGTGGGGCTATGCACAAAACTATCATATTTCACTGGATAGCGGGATACTGGGTATTGAAAAGTGTGTTGATATTCTTCAAAAACTATTTTAAGAATACATAATCAATAATTCCACATGGATTCCTAATGAATTCCACAGTATTTCCAATGTCAGGGTGCATAATAAAGACACTGCAAAGAGCAGAATAATTTGAAAGCAGGTAAAGAATATGAAAACAAAACTTAGGATGGCAACCGTAGCATTAACAGCACTTACCATCGCGGCTTCTGTCGGTACAACGGCATTCGCCGCAGAACCCACTGCTTCCTACGGCTATCTGACTGGGCAGCAAAACAACGCCGGCCGACATGCACAGTTTGAAGAAGCCGCAGGCTTTACGTCAGACGCAGATCGGGAAGCCTTTTTTGAGGCACAGGGAATCGGTGGCGATGGCCCTTACAGCACGGCACAGCATATAGAAGCCGAGGAACTTGTAAAGGCTGGCATTATCGACCAGTCAACAGCGGATGAAATCACGACCGCCGCCGCCCAAAAGCATGTTGATCTTCATGCCAAGTATGCCAGCAAGTCCGATATGACACCGGAAGAACTTCATACCTTTTATGAGAGTTTCAAGTCAGACGGTTTTGATGGCGATTCGGTCAGCGAACTTCTGAATAACGGAGTTATTACACAGGAACAGACTGATGCAATCAACGGGTATCTTTCCAGATAGCCAATAAGCATAACAGACCGGTGCAGCATTGGCCACGCCGGTCTGTTGTCGCATATCAAATTCTGTCAAATTGAGAAGATGCCCATTTTCTGATATAATATTTGCTAAATAGTACAGAAAAGGAGGTATCTGCGATGATAAAAATTCTTGTTGTAGATGATGAACCTGATATTTACCAGCTTATTAAAAGATTTGCAGAGCATGATGGTTATGAAGCGATAGGAGCTTCTGATGGGTTAGAGGCGATTACACTTTGCCATAACAATCATTTTGATATCATTATTATGGATGTCATGATGCCAGATATGGACGGATTCACTGCTTGTAAAGAAATCCACAAAGAAAAAGATATTCCCATACTAATGCTGTCAGCCCGCGGTGCAGAGTATGACAAGTTACTTGGTTTCGAAGTGGGTGTGGACGATTATGTAGTTAAGCCGTTTTCTCCTAAAGAATTAATGGCACGGGTAAAAGTCATTGTAAATCGTCACAAATCACAAGACCGAACACAAACTGAAATCATGCTGGCAGGCTTACGAATAGACACGTTAGGACGGAATGTATTTGTGGACGGCACAAAGACGGAACTAACTGCCAAGGAATACGACTTATTAATGTATTTTGTTGAGAATAAAGGAATTGCGCTCTCCAGAAATCAAATTTTGAACGCTGTATGGGGGTACGAATACTACGGCGATGATCGTACCGTAGACTGGCAGATTAAACTATTGCGGAATAAGCTGGGGACCTATAGAGGTTGGATTGTAACGCTGCGAGGGGTGGGATATAAATTTGAAGCTGAATCGTAAATCTTTTGGTGTAAAATTGTGGCTTTATTTCGTTGGCTTCGCAGCAATTATTTTTGCGGCTTTATGGCTGCTGCAAACTGTATTCCTGCAAAGTTTTTATAATAGCATGGCAATACACAATATAAAACAGGTCGCTTTACAGATAGCCGAACAGCAGGATAGCGATGTTTTGGATAGCTTGATTGAAGATTATGCGTTGGAATATTCCCTGCTGATCTTCCTGACTGATTGGAATGGCAATGTTATATATAGTGCAGACGAACACAGTTCTGTTTACGAAAAACATCAAAATTGGAATATTGAAAACAACAGCGGAGGCAACCCTTATCGGAATTCCGATGAACCTATGAATTGGCAGATTGGGGCATATCGTAATCTGCCACAAAATTATTCTGATTTTTTAGAACAGTTATCCTCTAGCCAAGATGGAACGATAGGATTTCCAACAGAAAATAATACGGCTTATGTTTATGGAATGGTGCTGCCGGATTCCGTACAATTTGGCAGTGAGAAAGCCGTTTTATATATTAGTATGCAGCTTGGAGCGGTTGGCGCGACGACCAGTATTTTACGCATACAACTTATTTGGGTAACATTCGTATCTTTTGTTATTGGGTTTATAATTGCATATTTTTTATCCAGACAATTTTCCAGACCGATATTTGCTATTTCAACACAAGCAAAACGCATGGTAACAGGAGAATTTGTGGGCGATTATGAGAGAGGCTTTTGTCAGGAACTTGATAATCTATCGGCCACACTGGAAGAAACTACGGCTGCTTTGCAGCAATTGGAAAACGCACGGCGGGAACTGCTGGCCAATGTATCCCATGACTTGCGGACGCCGCTAACCATGATAAAGGGCTATGCCGAAATGATTCGCGATATTTCATGGAACGATGAAAGCAGGCGGGATGATGATTTAGCTATTATCATTAGAGAGGCTGATAGACTGACAGGACTTGTCAATGACATATTAGAATACTCAGCTATGCAGTCACGTAATTTATCTGTTGAATTTGAAAGCCTTGACTTAAGTTCTATTGTGCAGTGCGTTGCAGAACAATTTATACCCCTATGTGAACAAAGCGATTGTGAAATCAAAATTTCGCTTGAACCCAGACAATGGGTAAACGGCAACGAGAAACTGCTTAAACGTGTATTATATAACCTAATTGACAACGCAGTCAGTCATTCTGGAAATAATAAAATTTATGTTTCATTACGGAAGGCTGGCCTTGGTGTCCGGGTAGAAATTCGTGATTTTGGGCCGGGTATTCCAGAGGAGGAATTGCCCTATATTTGGGATAGATATTTCACATCAAAAAACCGGAGAAGTGATATAAACAAATCTGGGCTGGGACTAGCCATTACCAAATCAATTTTATTGATGTTGGAAGCTGATTTCGGTGTAGATAGTAAACTTGGACAAGGCAGTATTTTCTGGTTTGAACTGAAAAAAGTAACACCAGAGCCAAAAGCGGAAGAAGGTAGGATGAAAAAGTGATGAAAATAAGTTACGCTATTCAACAAATGATTTCTTTTTACAAAGGTAACATTCATGATATCGACCATCAAATTTTATTGGAGATATATTATTTGATAAATGTGGGATAAACTTGCAAATCCAAAGAGACTGTCTATGATGCAATGGTACGGTTATTAAGACGAATATCGGGAGAGAACTATTGTCCTCCATGTTTTTGCACGAATATGGAAGTATATAGATAAAATCAATTTCAAACATTTCTATTGGTTCCCCTCCTACTCCATGAAATACCTAACATAAGTTGTACACTAAGAGAGGAGGATTGAAAGGGTATATGGAACTGGATATCGCATTCACGATCTAAATTAAGAAGCTGTGCCGCTCGATTCTTGTTTCGAGCGACACAGCTTCTTTTTACACATAAATCAGTTCTGTTTTTACAATTTCATCGGCAACGGCCTGTGCCTGCTCCGAGATACGAATACGCTCCAGCGCATCCTCCTCCGGCATGGGGTGCTGTTTTAGATAATCGACGCGAATGCGTTCCGAAAGTTCAAATGCGCGCATATCCACCGCAGCACAATGCTCTGCCAGCTTTCCTGTGAAAAGCAATTCCCGGTACATTTCCTGCTTGAATCCGTGAAGATACTCCAAGCGCAAGTGTCCGTACTTTCCAAGATTTTTTAGCAGCTCGCTGCCCTCAACCTCAATGTTCGGGTAAAGTAATCCGTCAATTTCGATATACTCCAAATCCATGATAGCCATAAGCGGCCTCCTTGATAAAATGATTTACAATTTACCAGTTTCGTTTCAGCTGTTTGCCTTAACTTACTTGTTTCTCGTAAACATCCTTATCAAAGAGACCGCTTACGTTTGCGCCGCTTTTTTGTGTGCTGTTGCATTTTTCATCCAAAGCTTTCTTTTAGGGAAGCGATCCATGTTTCGATCGACTCGGCCAGCGCCAGCTGCTGCCGCAAAACCGCCATGCCGGTTTCGGGGACCTCCGGCGCGTTTTCTTTGCTATGCAGGTTTTCCTCCAAATAGGATTTCAGCGTTTTCACATTGCTTTCGATATCCGTTAGGCACGCCGCTTGCTGATCCGGCGGCAGACTGGCTAAATTGACGATGACCGCGTTGAAATCCAAAAAAATTTGAATGGGCTTCGCCGAAATTTCAAGCATCAAGCTTTCAAATTCCTTTTGTCCCGCATCGGTCAAAGAATAAACGGCCTTCTCGGCCATTTTTCCTTCTTTCACCGTTTCGCTTTTGACAAGCCCCTTCTCTTCCAACTGAAGCACTTTTTTATAAATGGACGGGGTACTGATCTTCACCCACCGCGATATATTCCGATATTCCACTAATTTCTGAATATCATAGGCGCTGAGCGCTTCTTTTTTTAACATGCCCAGTACGATTAAATCGATGGTCGCCATAACAAGCTCCTTTTCCGCCCTTGACATTTGCTATAAATTATAGTAGTATAGGCACCGTGATCACAAATGCTATAATTTATAGTACTATAAACCGCGACTCGTGTCAAGTGAAAGGAGCGTTCTGCATGAAGGAACATAATACAAAAATGGAACTGCTGGGCAGCGCGCCGATGCCCAAAGCGCTTTTGGCGCTCGGCCTGCCCACCATGATCGGAATGATGATAAACGCGCTGTACAATTTGGCGGATGCGTACTTTGTCGGCGGTCTGGGTACCGATCCCATGGGCGCGATCACCGTGGCCTATCCGCTCGGACAGGTCGTTGTAGGCTTGGGGCTGCTGTTCGGCAACGGCGCGGCCTCCTACCTATCCCGGCTGCTCGGCAAGGGAGACAAGGAAAACGCAAACAAGGTGGCCAGCACCGCCCTATACAGCAGCATTGCCGTTGGCGCGGCCGTGATCGTTTGCGCGCTTGTTTTTCTTGGTCCCCTTTTAAGGCGCATGGGTACGATTGACAGCGTTATGCCTTATGCCGTCGCCTATACCCGCATTTATATCGCCGGCTCCCTCTTCAATGTGTTCAATGTTACCATGAATAATATCGTATCGAGCGAAGGCGCGGCCAAAACAACGATGTTCGTCCTGCTGACAGGGGCGGTGCTGAATGTGATATTGGACCCTATTTTTATCTACGGGCTGGATCTGGGCATCACCGGCGCCGCCATGGCCACGGCGCTTTCGCAGTTCGTTTCCACGCTGGTCTATCTCGGCTATATCCGAAGCAAAAAAAGCGTTTTTCGTTTCCGTATCGCGGACTGCCGGTTTTCCAGCGAAATCCTATCCGAAATTTTGAAGATCGGCATTCCCACGCTGGCGTTTCAGGTGCTCACGAGCCTTTCCATCTCCATGATCAACAACGGCGCGATGCACTACGGCGGCTCCGCCCTTGCTGCGATGGGACCTGTCACCAAGATCATGTCCGTGGGCAGTTTGATGGTATTCGGCTTTTTAAAAGGCTTGCAACCGATCGCCGGTTATAGCTACGGCTCCAAACGGTTTGACCGCTTACACGAAGCGATCAAAACCTCTATCATTTGGTCCACGGTATTTTGCGCGGTCTTTGGCCTTCTGGCCGCTCTATGCGCTGCGCCGGTCATGGCGCAGTTTACAAGAGACGATATGGAAATGATCCGCATCGGCCGGACGGCCCTGCGGGCAAATGGCCTATCCTTTGTGCTGTTTGGTTTCTACACGGTGTATTCCTCTCTTTTCCTTGCGCTGGGCAAAGCGAAGGAGGGCTGTTTTCTTGGCGCATGCAGGCAGGGGCTTTGCTTTGTGCCCGTCATGCTGCTTTTGCCAAGGCTCTTCGGTCTGCACGGCATCCTTTATGCACAGCCGGTCGCGGATGTGCTATCCGCAGTGATCGCGGTGTGGATGGCCGCGCGGCTGCGCAGAGAGCTGAAACAGCCGCTTCTGCCGGCGCAAGCCTAAACGAAAACACAAAAACGGGCGACCGTAGGCCGCCCGTTTTCGATGCTTTTCACGGATTTAAAACATGATCAAAATTTTCTCGCTGAAAAAGTAGCCAAAGGAAATCAGCACCGTGTTCCAAACCGCGATGCCCGCCGCGGACCAGCCGATAAACCATTTGACCGGCATGCGCAGCAGCCCCGCGGGGATGGATACAATGGTACGCAGCACGGGCACGATGCGGCAGTAGGCCAACCCTCTGCCCCGGTGCATTTCAATAAAATCGTTGCACCGTGCGACAAAAGAGTTGAATTTTTTACTCTTGCCAAACAGCTTGCGCATGATCGGCTCGCCGCCCCAGTAGCACAGCGCGTAGATCACCAGACTGCCCAACAAGCCGAAAACGATGGACAACGCGATCGTCAGCAACAGCGACAGCTCGCTCTGCGCGATCAGCACGCCAACGCACGGCATAATAATGCCCGCCGGGAAACCGGGCAAATTCATATATTCGCAAAACATCACCGCGCAGACTAAGATCAGGCCGTATTGGTGAAACAGCGCAAAAAATTGATCTGCCGTCATACCGTCTTGAACCTTCTTCCAACCTATATCAGGTAAATTCCTAATTCCTAATTCCAGTATAGCAAGCGGCCCCCGCCTAGACAAGTGGCAGGGGCCGTAATTGACAGATTATTTACAAAAGGAACACTGCGGCCGCCCAGATCAGGCAGCTCACCGCCGCGCCGAGCGCAAAAGCCGCCAGCACCTGCCATAGCCGGTAGCGCCGCCGAGGCCGCCGCACCGTGCCCGCGACCAGATACCGGTCCGCGATCCGGCAGGCTTCGCGCAGCACCTCGCCCTGCGACACCGTGTGATCGCGCACTAAAAAAATCGCCTGCTCAAACAGAGCACGGTTGTCCGGCTCCACCACGACCACACGCCGGCTCACACCTTTGACCATAACGGAATACCTCCCTTTTATGGGAAGTATCACCGCGCAGGCCTTGTTTTAAACCAAATCGACCGCGTGAAAATCAGTTTTTCTCAATACGCAGCACCAGCGCCGTCCGGTCGTCATCCGTGCCGCGTCCGCGCGCCTCGGTCACCAAATGGGCGGCCAGCTCCTTTGCGCCTTCGCTCGCGTGCTTTTGCAGGGTCTCCAGCACCCATCCGTCATCCACGCCGTCCGATACGCCGTCGGACAGCATCACGAACAGATCGCCATGACCCAGACGCAGCGGCACGGTCTCGGAGTGTCCATCCTCCTCCGCCAAACCGATGGGCAGGGTCTTCGTATCCAGCTTGGTCCAGCGCCCACCGATCCGCAGGTAGGACGGCGCCGCGCCGCACTTGAGGCTTTCCGCTTTGCCGGTGAATAGGTCGACGGTCAGGGTGTCGAGCGTGATGAAGCGCATGCCCGCCGAGCGCAGGCGAAACGCGGGAGATACCGCTTTCAGCGCGTCCACCGGCGTGATGCCCGCGCGGAGAAAGCGCTCCATCGAAGAAAGCAGGGTGCGGCTGTCCTGCGCGGCGGCCGCGCCCGTGCCCATACCGTCCGCGAGTAAGAGGCAGGCCACGCCGTCGTCGGTCAGGAAATAACAGCCGCTGTCGCCCGAGACCGCGGAGCCTTCCTTTTGCTGCCGCCCCGCGCCCACGACCGCGCGAAAGGGCGCGCGCTCACGCATCACAAGACGCGTGCCAAGCTCGTCCTCCACCCTTTTGGGCGCGGTCAGGCCCACGCCGAGCAGCGCGGACAGGCCGGCCGAAAAGCCGCCGGACTGCTTTTCCACATCGCCGATGCCCTCGCCGTACAGTTCAACCACCATGCGCCCGCTCGCGTCGCGCAGCACGCTCACCCGGTCGATCCAGCCGAAGGCGGCGGCATAGCGGCGTACCTGCCGCTCCCGCATGGGCTGGGCGGTGTAGTCCTGCGTCGCTTCGGCGCTCACTTGGCGCAGGATATCCGTGATGCCCGCGTATTGTCGCGCCAGCAGGTTCTGGTTTTCCGCTTCCTGCTGCTTTAGGCTTTGCCGTTCTCGCAGGGCAAACAGCGCGCTGTTGATCGCGCGCATCAATTCGGGCAGGCGCACGCAGCGCGAGGCGAAATGATAGGGAAAATCCGAAAGCTCGGCCCGGCCCCGTTTGAGCATGGGCTGGGTCACATCGTTTAAAGCGGCAAGCGTGGTCACATAATCGCGCTGCCAGCACTGCGAACAAAGCACGCAATTTTTGCATACCCGGTCGCTCGCACGGTCAAATACCGCATGTACATTCTGGTCACCCGCCGCTTTTCCGGCGGATACGCCGGTGAGCATGGCGAGATAAAGCTCGTAAAACGCCTGCGCCACCTCGCTCGCGCACTGTCCCGCTGAACGGCGCACGCGCTTTTGCGCGGCCTCGCCCAGCAGCGTATCAGGCAGCAGCGTTTGCCGCAGCGCGTTCCAGACAAAGCTTGGCAGAGCGGCGAAAAACGCCACCGCGCAGATCAATTCAATCAGCATGGGCACAAACAGCACGCTGTCCGCGCCCAGCATCGCGGCGCAGATTCCCGCGCCCAGCGCGGTCAACGCATACGGGGCGCGGCCGTTTTCGCGAAACAGGCCCGCGACCAACGCGCACAGTCCGTAGCAGCAGGTAAACAGCGCCCCCTGCCCAACCGACAAATCCATTGCCGCGCCAAAGGCCACGCCCGCCGCCGCGCCGCTCGCCGGGCCGCCGAGGTAGCCGGCCGCCAGCACCGTAAGCAGCGCCAGCACCCGCGCCGGCGCAAGTAAGCTGAAAAAGTCCAGATCAGCCAGCGAGAGCAGCACGGTCGCGGTCAGCGCCAGCAATGTGGCCGGCCTTCGCCAATCGCTTTCCTCGCGCGGCGGCGATAGCGCCACACCGTACGCCCAGCACGCGGCGAAGGTAAGCCCCTGCGCGGCCACGAAAGTAAAGATCGCCGCCGTGTTGAGCGCCTGCCCGACAGGCAGGAACACAAAGGTGCACGCCGCGCCCGCCAGCGCCGCCACCGTGGAGGCGAACCAGCGCTTTTGCACGCATTTTAATCCGCCGCACACATTGACCACGCATAATACGAGCAGCGCCGCCGCCGCGTATACCGCGCTGCGCGTGCCGCCTTGCAGCAGCATCGCGCCGAAGAACACGCCGCCGATCGCGGAAAGCCCTGCCCCGCGCACCATCAGCGCGGCGGCCATGGCCAGTCCGAAAGGGGCATATCCGCCGAGCACGGTGCCGCGCGAGAGTACCGCGCAGAGCGCGAACCGTTCTATTCCGCGCAGCAAGAAGCGCAGCCGTTCCTCTGAAAAAGCCTGCGCGAAGAGCGCCGCCGCCCGCCCCACTGCCTGCGGCGCCGATCGTTTGGTTTTCTGCTTGTCCATGTTCGTGATGCCTCCCTTGTTTTTCCAGTATAGCGCGGCAACGGCGCGTTCTTTGCCGGAAAATGGAAGCGGAAATGACAATATTCCTGTTTTTTACTGGACACGAAATATTTTTTATGCACCTTTTCAAATAAGGTTTGACAAGCGGCAATCGACTATGTTATAGTGTACTCACGTCCAAATGTATCAATCAACTCACCTCGCGGTAAGTCATTGACCGATTTGATGATTTCCGGAGCGTGAGTTTTTTTAATGGCACGAGGATCGAATTTTTTTAGGAGGTATCTGAGATTATGACAGGTACGGTAAAATGGTTTAACGCTGAAAAGGGCTTTGGCTTCATCCAGAACGACGACGGCAGCGACGATCTGTTCGTTCACTTCTCCGCCATCCAGTCCGATGGTTACAAGTCCCTGAACGAAGGCCAGCGCGTTTCGTTCGAGTCCGAGGTTGATCCCAAGAACAGCAGCAAGATGCGCGCTGTCAACGTTATCCCGGAATAAGTTGACTTATAAAAAGAACGCCCATGGGACGTTCTTTTTTATTGCACTTTTATGACAAAAAAGGCCGCGGTCAGATGACCGCGGCCTTTTTTATCGGCAGCTTTTCACTGCACAGATCCAGAAACAGCCGCATCAGCGGACTGATCCACTTGTTTTTATGGTGCGCGCAAACAGCCGTGATGGTCGCACCCGACAGATCGGTCGGAATTTCTACCAGCGCGCCGCTTTCCAGCTCTTCCCGCACCGTGAAGGCGGGCAGGAAAGAAACACCCACATCATTTTTGACAAGGTTTTTGATGGTGGGAATGCTCCACAATTCAATGGTGTGGTCGAGGATGATTGACTTTTCCCGCAGGTATTGCTCAAACAGCTGCCTGAAGATACAGTTTGGCTCGTTGATGATAAACGGGACCGGCACGACCCGGTCCGGCGTGACAAAATCCGGGAAACCGCGTTTCACTTCGGGCGAAGCCACCAGAATAAGCGGATAACCGCCCAAGGTCTGCGTCGTGAGGCCCGAGCCAAAGCCGCCGACATCCTCGTAAAAAACGCCGATATCCAGCGTGCCCGCAAAAAGCTCATTGCGGATATCATAGCAATTCATAGAGCGCAAAAACAAGCGGGCCTTGGGCGCTCGCCTATGAAATTCTTTCAGGATCGCGGGGAATTGGTAGCACAGCATGGTTTCGGCGATACCGATCCTAATATCCCCTTGGCATTGCGCTATATCATCCTCAAAAAAGCGCAGTTTGTCAACGGATTGCAGAATCTCATCAACGTAGGGCACCAGATGCTCGCCCGCTTTTGTCAGGACCATTTTGCGCCCGATCTTTTCAAAAAGATTTGCGGATAATTCCTGCTCGAGCCGTCCGATCTGAAAGGTGATGGTGGATTGCGTGTAGTTTAACTTTTCCGCGGCCTTGCAGAATCCGCCTTCGCTTACGATCGTGCGGAAGGTATGTAAATATTTCAGATCCATGTTTTCTCCTCTATAATTCAGTTTTATCGAATCGTTATTTTTAATATTTCAATTTTACAAAACCTTTTCTTGTGTGTATTATATAGGAAAGCAGGGCGGGATGCAACCCGAAATACCGAAAGGACGATCGACACGATGCGGGATAACGAGAAAACAAAGGGAATTTTTCAGGCGATCATCATTGTGGCAGCAGCCTGCCTAGTCCACGGCGTGATGCAGGGCGTTCATGATAATTATGGGATCATGATGAACGGACTGCTCCCGGTAACGGGCGTGGATTACGCGGGCGTCAGTCTGTGCATTGGCGCGGGGGCTTTGGTATATGGATTCGCGCAGCCCTTTCTCGGCATGTTGGCGCTAAAAAAATCCAACACCTTTGTGATTCTTCTCGGCATCTTATTCACCGTGACCGGCCTTGCCGTCACGCCCTTATGCCGAGGCCTACCCTCGCTTTTTATTTTCTTCGGCTTGGTTTTACCGTTTGGAACAACGGGGCTATGCTTTGGTATCGTGATGGGCGCGATCACGCCGATCCTTGGAGAACGCCGTGCGGCCGTTGTTTCCGGTATCGTGCAGGCAAGCGCCGGCATTGGCGATGCGCTGATGTCCCCCGGCCTCGAAACCCTCATTTCCAAATTCGGTATCCATACCGCCATGACCGTTACCGCGCTCCCCTTCCTCACGATGGTCCCCGTCGCCCTTTGGCTTGGCAGAACGAATCAGGCGACTGCGATCCAGCCGAAAGACGAAAGCCTGCGCGATCGGTCGCTCTCTTCTATTTTAAAGGAAGCGCTTCAAGATCGGGACTACCGCTTGATCGCCATCGGTTTTTCCACCTGCGGCTTCAATATGTCGATCATAGAAAGTCACTTGTTTTCACAATACCTGTCCTATGGCATCCCCGGGAAAACGGCTTCTCTTACCCTGACCGTTTACGGGGTCGCCACGATGATAGGCGCTGTGGCCGTTGGTTTTCTCGGCACGAAATTTCGTATGAAAAACATTCTTGGCTGCGTCTATGCCGCAAGAGTCTTTATTTCTTTGGGTTTTTTATTTTTGCCAAAGACGGTTCCCTTTGCCTTTGTCGCCACAGCGCTGCTTGGCATGAGCGGCGACGCCACCGTGCCGCCCACCTCCGGTATTATCACCCGCAAATTCGGGGCCGATCAAATGGCCATCCTATACGGTTTCACCTTGATCGGACATCAGATCGGCGCGTTTGTAAGCTCCTATCTCGGGGGTGTGCTCGTCAAAGCGGGGTTGGGCTATATGCCGCTATGGGCGGTGAATATGCTGTTGGCGGCCGTCGCGGCGGCCGCAAGCTTTGCCATTGGCGCGGGCAAACGCTCGGCGGCGCGGCCCGGTTCTGACTATGCAAACACGCCATTATAACGCCAGCCTTTCGGACAATTTGTCAAGGACACAGTGCGGTTTTTATTTTGTATCAGTATCACGCTTAATTAGCCGCATGATTTTGTCGCTCATGGTTTCCTTACAGCAAGCGATTTGTTCGGGGGTAAGTATGTGCTGCTTGGTCGAGAAAGGTATAGACCTCAATGCTGACCTCCATGGGCAGAGCTTGTCCGTTTATTTGTATGGTGATTTCCATAACCGTTCCTCCATTCAGATTTTTTTGGTCTGAATGGGGGCGGTGGGGAACAGCAATGCAGCACCATGAACGCAAAAATGCCCGACTGAAATAACTTCAATCGGGCATTGACATAACTATTCTTTTGTGTGTTTGGGCAATAAGAAGCTAAGGTATCACAGGCGGATTGTGGTGTTATACTCCTTTTTTAGTTTTATTGGTTTTGAAAGCATCAAAAACATGACAATCCTCTTTCTTTTTGTTGTTAACTTGGAAAGCGGGCTATTTTTCTATTCCTACAGTATCAACTTTCCATTCACTATCAAGCCTTATCAGTTCCATTGATACATAAGAAACGGAATCATCTCCCTTTAGCTTAAACTCATAAGCAGCGTGAATTTTGTCCTTAGCCTTTATATCATCAAGGCTCCATTTCAAAATCATGTAGTCAATGTCTTTGAATAAATCATGCGTTGTGTCAATTGTTAGGCTTTCCGTAGCATATAGCAACAGCTCATCTGTATTGCCGCTTAGATATGCTTTAGCTGCCTTGTAAGCCGTGGACTGAAATTTCACACCGTCTGGACTGTTAAGAAATTCCGACTCTGTTTTATATTTCATATCTCTTTGCGAATTGCTTTGCACATCTGTGTTGGCATCCAACTTAATTGATATTTCTTCTATAAAGCTAATAAAGCTTTCCAGAGTTTCTGTCCTTGCAAACAAATTTTCATCTTCCATAATCGCTTGGGCTGAATCTCGGTAAAAGGTTTCGGCGTATGGGTTTTTACCATCATCAAAATTAAAAATAATTTGTTCTACATTTTCAATTAAAGAGAACATAATAATTGCATTTTGTTTTAGTGGTGTTTGATTGAGTTCCCCTGTGTAAAAGTTTCTCGTGTCGGTGTCAGTATCAAAGTTCACAGTGATGCTATAAGGCGGCTCTGATGTATGAAGTTCAATTCCATTGTATTTTAATTTTTCGGGGAAGCTAAGACCAAAGATAATATTTCCTACAGCTACATTATTGCCTACATACTCTGTGCGATTTTCCCATAATTGTTCAATTGACTGATTTCCCGTTTGTGTTGATGCCGGTTCTGATTTAGAATTGCTCATTAATCCTACAACAACGCAGACAACCGCTATAACTGCAATGATAGACACCCACAGTATCGGTTTTTTATACTGCATGACATTTTTTACCCTTTCTTTTGTATCGCCCTCACCAAAGGCGAGAGGTGTGGCAGCAATAATTTTTCTGCCTGTCGCAAAACGCAGTAAGGACTTGGAGTATTCCGCACGAATATCAGTATCCATTTCCCTCATCACAGCCTCATCACATGACATTTCCATATCCTTACCCGATAAAACAAAGGCAAGCCATACAAGGGGGTTAAGCCAGTGGATAGTGAGAGCGATAAATCCGAGGATCCTTGCAATATGGTCAAATCGCTTTATATGGTAGTTTTCGTGTGCAATGATAAATGCCTGTTCAGTTTTAGCCATTGAAGATGGCAAATATATGTTAGGTTTAATAAATCCCATGACAAAGGGGGAGCTAATGTGGTCTGCAAGATAAATATTACCTCGCAGCGGTGTTGCACCAACAAGTTTTCGCTTTAACCTCACAAATTGTATAATGCTATAAATTAGCATTATCAGCATACCAAATACCCAAATGGTACTTCCAACAAGTACCCACACCTGCAAAGGATTAATGCTCTCACCCATATTGTTTGCAACGGGCAGTATCGGATTTACGATGCTATCGACTATATTTATCCCTGTATCAATTTGTGGCTCGGTGCTATACATAATATCCTGTGGAATGGGGGTTTTGTTAATAGGCAGCAAGCCAATCGCACTTTCAAATGAAAACGGACAAATAAGCCGAAACAAAACAACTATCCATAGAGCATAAGAAAAAGTTTTGGGAGTTTTTTTCAGTAGAAGCCTTACCAGAAGCACAGCGAGTATTACAAGGCTTGCCGTTATGCTCATGTTCAGCACAGATAAGAATAATCCATCTAACATGGCTACACCTCCCTGCGTTCATCAATAAACTTTTGTATTTCCTCTATCTCATTATCGGACAGCTTTTTTCGTCTGGCAAAGGAAGCTAAAAACTTCGGGAGCGATCCAGAGAAAGTTTCCTCAACAAACTTTTCACTTTGTGCAGAAATAAAATCCGCCTTTGAAACAAGAGAAGTAACCTTTCCTTTTTCATTTTGGAACATACCTCGTTGACAAAGCCGCCGCAAAATCGTGTATGTAGTTGACCGGTTCCAACTAAGTTCCTTTTCTGCAAGTTTTACAAGTTCTCCCGATGGTAGCGGCTCATTCTTCCAAATAATATCTGCAAACCGCATCTCAACTTCGCCTAATTTGTATTCAATCATTACTGTACCTCCTTTTGTTTACAAGCAGTAAACTCTATTATCAGTTTACTGCTTGTAAACACATTTGTCAATAGATTTTGATTCATTCTTTAGATAGGGAACACTGGGCGAAACACGCTTGCCCTCCAGCATACGGGATTTGAAAATCGCCTGTATTTTCCGACTGGAATCTTTGGCGTACCACTCGTTCATGATATTCAAAATGGGAGTAAAATCGTTATCGCCCTGTTTGTCACTGTCGATACCGTTAATTGATGGCGATAAAGCGCACACCCTTGTCCTTGAACAAAACATCGGTGTAAAGACCAACTTTTAGATAATCTCGTCCAGATCGGCTCATGTCCTTGACGATAATGGTCGCAACCGTTTCTGCCTCCACTTCGGCAATCATGGCTTGGAAACCTTTGCGGTCAAAGGTCGTGCCGCTTACGCCATCGTCTGTGAAATGGCGAATGTTAGTAAAATTGTTTCGCTTGTCGTAGTCCTCTAAAAACGCTTTTTGGTTGATAATGCTGTTGCTTTCCCCTTGTGATTCATCGTCACGGCTCAAACGCTCGTACAATGCGGTAATTCTCGTTGCTTGTGCGGTCATAGTGCCACCTCCTACATACCCTTAGATTTTCTTTAGTTTTGTGTGGAGTTCTCCGTCCACTAAATACTAATCCTTTTTGTGTTATGCTATAATAGAACAAAAGGAGGGCGGCGCTATGCAAACCTATCGGACCGCGCAGGTGGCAAAAATGATCGGTATCCATCCGAATACCGTGCGGCTTTATGAGGAGCTGGGCTTAGTCCCGCGCGCACGGCGGCTTGCAAACGGCTACCGCGTATTTACGGAGCAGCATATCGCGCAGTTCCGGCTCGCCCGCCTTGCTTTTCGGGTCGAGGTGCTGCAAAACGGGCTGCGCAAAAAGATCGTCCGCACGGTCAAGACCGCGGCGGCTGGCGATTTTGACGCCGCCATCCGGCTGACCGACGACTATATCGCGCAGGTGCGGCAGGAGCGGCAAAACGCGGAGGAGGCCATCCGCATCGTGCGGCTTTTGCTGGCCGGCGAACCCGCGGAAAGCGGTGCGCTCCAAAACCGGCAAGCGGTCTCACGCGCGCTCGGCATTTCGGTGGACACCTTGCGAAATTGGGAAATGAACGGACTGTTGACGGTGAAACGGCGGGAAAACGGCTGCCGCGTTTATACGGGCGAGGATATCCGCCGGTTAAAGATCATCCGCTCGCTGCGGTGCGCCAACTACTCGCTGGAGGCAATCCTGCGACTGCTGCACGAATTGTCGAACGATCCGCACACCGATATCCACGCGGCGCTCAACACGCCGAGGGCGGACGATGACATTATCGCCGTCTGCGACAAGCTGCTCCTTTCCCTGCAAGCGGCGGAACAAAACGCCCGTGCCATGCGGAACCTGCTGCGCGAGATGAAAAGTCAATATTCCTAAGTCTCCACTTTACCACCAGCCCTTTGGCCGGTGGTATTCTTTTGTTACCAAAACAAAAGGAGGTTTTTTTATGGAATACGCGATCTGCGCGCGGCAGCTGTCCAAATCTTACGGCGGCGTGCACGCCGTGCGCGCGCTCGACCTATCGGTTCCGCGCGGCGCCATATTCGGTCTGCTGGGCGCAAACGGCGCGGGCAAGACCACGGCCATGGAGTGCATGCTGGGGACCAGACGGCCGGACGGCGGGACCGTGCGCATTTTAGGGCAAGAGCCGCGAACAAACAGGAAGCAGCTGTTTCAGCGTGTGGGCGTGCAGTTTCAGGAGGGCAACTATCAGGAACGGATCACCGTGCGCGAGCTGTGCGAGGTCACGGCTTCGCTCTACCGCGCGCCCGCGGATTACCGCGCCCTGCTCTCGCGGTTCGGCATCGCCGAAAAGAGCGGCAGTTTCGTTCAGGCGCTGTCCGGCGGCCAGCGGCAGCGGCTGTTTATCGTGCTTGCCCTATTGCCCGACCCCGAGGTGGTCTTTCTGGACGAACTGACGACCGGACTTGATCCCCACGCCCGGCGCGAGGTGTGGAAAGCCCTTGCCGCTCTCAAGGAGCAGGGGCTCACCATTCTGCTCACCTCGCATTTCATGGACGAGGTGCAAGCGCTTTGCGACAGCATTTGCATCTTAAAGCAGGGGCAAAGCATTTTTTGCGGCACCGTCGCGGAGGCGATCGCCGCCAGTCCCTACGAACGCTTTGAGGACGCTTATCTTTGGTACACAGAGGAGGAACAGCCTGATGAAAACGTTTCGCACGATGTTTAAAACCGAGCTGAAGCTCTCCCTGCGGGGAATGGACATGTTTATTTTCGCCATCTGCATGCCGCTCATCGTATTGACCGTTCTGGGGGTGATATACGGCGACAGGCCCGCGTATCCGGGCGCGGACCATACCTTTTTAGACAGTTCCTTCGGCGCGCTCGCGGCGATCTCCATTTGCGCCGGCGGCGTAATGGGTCTGCCGCTGGTGGTATCGGATTATCGCAGCCGTAAGATTCTCAAGCGTTTTCAGGTAACGCCCGTCAGTCCCGCGCTGATCCTGCTGGTGCAGGTCGCGATCTATACGCTGTATGCCGTCGCTTCGCTGCTGCTTCTTTGGCTGGCCGGCACGGCCTTTTTCGGGCTGCGCATCCATGGTTCGCTACCGCAGTTCTTCTGCGGCTATGCGCTGGTGCTGCTTTCCATGTTCAGTATCGGCATGCTGGTGGGCGGCGTAGCGCCCAATGAAAAAACGGCGAGCGTTCTCGCCAGTATTCTTTACTTCCCCATGCTGATTTTTTCCGGCGCCACGCTTCCCTACGAAGTCATGCCCGCGGCGCTGCAAAGGGCGGCGGATCTTTTGCCGCTGACGCAGGGTATAAAGCTGCTCAAGGCCGCGTCCCTTGGCCTGCCCGCGGAAAGCGTGCTGTTGCCGGTCCTCCTCATGGCCTGCATCGCGGTCGTTTGTATCGCGGCCGCCCTCCGTTTTTTCCGCTGGGAATAAGCAAAGCGCCGCACAGCCGTTTTTCACGGCGGTGCGGCGCTTTGGGTTCTCGGTCATATTACAGCATCCATTTGGCTAACACATCCATCAAACGATCGATATCGATCGGCTTTGCGATGTGATCGTTCATACCGACGCTGCGCGCCATGCCCACATCGGTTATGAAGGCATTGGCTGTGAGGGCGAGGATCGGTATGGTTTTCGCATCGGGCCGGTCCATCGCACGGATCGCGGCGGTGGCGTCATAGCCGCCCAAGACCGGCATTTGGATGTCCATCAGTATCGCACTGTACGCGCCGGCCGCGGAATCCCGGAACCGTTCCACGGCGCTTTGCCCGTTTTCCACGCTGTCGATCCGAAGGCCCTGCATTTCCAGCAGCTCGGTCGCGATCTCGCGATTCAGCTCGTTATCCTCGGCCAGCAGCACCTGCTTGCCCTTTAAGGCGGGATATTTTTCGGCGGGCTCGGCGCCCGCGCTTTCTGTCCGGTTCACCGAGCAAAACAGCTGGAGCACATGCAGCATCTTGGACTTAAACAGCGGTTTCGTGATAAAGGCGTCCGCCCCGGCGCGCAGAAATTCCTCTTCAATATTCGAGTAGTCATAGGCGGAGATGATGATGATCGGCACATCCTCCCCAAGGTGCTGCCGAATGGCTTTTAGCGTCTCCAGTCCGTCCATCTCCGGCATTTTCCAATCCAGTATCACGGCGAAGAAATCATCCGCGCTCGCATGCGCGTCCACCACGCGCTCAACGGCTTCCGCGCCGGACAGCACCCAATAGCCGCGCATGCCCAGTTCCTGCAGCAGCGCCGCCGCGCTTTCGCAAACGATCTGGTCGTCGTCCACCACCAATACCGGCAGGCCGGACAATTCGCCCTCGTACGCTTCCTCCTGCTCGCTCAGCTCCAACGGTACGGAGACCGTAAACTCACTGCCCACGCCCGGCTCGCTCTTGACATCGATCGTACCGTTCATCATACGCACGATGTTTTCCGTGATGGCCATGCCGAGCCCCGTGCCTTGGATCTTGCTGATGCGGGAATCCTCCGCGCGCGAAAACGGTTCAAAAATATGCGGGATATAGTCCTCCGCCATGCCGATACCAGTATCGCTGAAAACAAACTCGTACTGGCCCTTATTCGGGATCGCCGAGGGACGTTCATGGATCATCAGCCGGATCGAGCCGCCTTCGGACGTATATTTGATCGCGTTGGAGAGCAGGTTGGTGAATACCTGCTGCAAACGGTCGCCATCGGTGATGACCTTTTCATGCCGTACCTGACTGACATTGACCTGAAATTCCAGTTTTTTCTCCATGCTCATCGGCCTGCACATGTCGACCACGTTCTGGATCAGATCGGGCAGATCGATCTCCTCGGGGATCAGATCGATCTTGCCGCTTTCGATTTTTGACATATCCAAAACCTCGTTGATCAGGCTGAGCAGATGCTTGCTGGAAATATTGATCTTTTCCAAGCAATCGCGCACCTTGTCGGGCGCGGACAGATTCAGCTGCGCGATGGCCGTCATGCCCATAATGGCGTTCATCGGCGTGCGGATATCGTGGGACATGGAGGATAAGAAATTCGTTTTGGCGTCATTGGCGACGCGGGCGGCCTGATAAGCTTCCTCGAGCGCCTTTCGCTGGCGCGACTGCTCGAGCCGTTCCCGGGTCACATCGATGCTGACGCTGTAATAGGACGAAATGCCGTCCCAGCTGTTTTCACCGCCTACGTAGCACAGCGTGATCATTAATATTCTGGTTTCGCCGCTATGTGTGATCACGCGGATCTCCATGATCTCGCTTTCCCCGGTCTCTTTGATCGTCTGCATCAGGGCATGCATGCGCGTCAGATCGTCGGGATGTATATAAGTACACTGCGCGTGCAGTTCCTGTTCAAATTGCTCTTTGGTGTAGCCGATCAGCTGCAAAAAACCGGCGCCATACCAAAGGATCGTGCGCCGGTCGGATGCATCCACGCGGGCAAAGCCGCCCGGAATCGTCCGGATCAGCGCTTCCCGCTCCCGGTCCTTTTTGGCAAGCTTGTACTCCGTGCTGTACATATCATGCGACAGCTCAATGCGGGCGCGGCGGCCGTTCCAGTCGATCACGCGGTTTTTGATCATAAAGGTACGCTCTAAAACGGGGTTGAAAAACTCCCACTCGTATACCTCTTCCTCGCAGATGCGGTCGTTGGTGCAGAAGGGGCAGGGCGAGGTCCTGCCTTGAATCACTTCATAGCATTTTCTTCCTAATACAGCTTCCGGCCGTGTACGCAGGGTGTCGCAGGCATTTTTATTCAGGTAAAGCAGTTCGTAGTTTTCCATGTCGCTGACATACACGTTGCCCACGTATTCATCCATCATCCACTGGAAATTCCGCGTTCTGGCCTGATATTTTTGTTCCAGCTCCTGTTGATGCCCCGTATCGCAATGGTGATCCATTCTCAATTCTCCTTACCCGCAACGGTATGCCCCACTAAACATTTATATCTATTATATCGGACCTTTCGGCCAAAAGCAATATGTTAGCCTTACATTTTGCTCCCATACCATTTTAATCTTTTTTCTGTTTCTCCAACGAATGAACGCGGTTGCCGCCTCATCCCGGTTGTGATATAATAGCCGCAAAGCGGCTATTATATCCAAATTAAATGAATTATACCACCGGCGGTGCTATAATACGGGCAGGAAGCAGGAGGAAAACGCCGTATGAAAAAACGGAATATTTTAAAAAGCAAGACCTTTCTTTACTTGACCGAGTTTTTTTCGGGCATGTCGGTCATGGCGGTCGAACTGGGCGCGAGCCGGCTGCTCGCCCCCTATTTCAGTTCCTCGCAGATTGTTTGGACCATCATTATCGGCACGATCATGATCGCCATGGCGCTCGGTAACGTCTGGGGCGGCCGCAGCGCGGATAAAAACCCCGATCCCGACCGGCTGTACCGCCGCATCCTCTTCGCCGGCATCTGGATCGCGTGTATCCCGCTCGTCGGCACATTCGTCATCGCGGGCATCTCGGTCGTGATGGCGGTGTTCGTGCGGCAGCAGTTCCTCATCTTCGCGGCCTTCGCGGCCTGCCTGTGTCTGTTCGTTTTTCCGCTGCTGCTGCTCGGCACGGTAACGCCTTCGCTCGCCAAATACACGATGGACAACTTGGAGGACAACGGCCGCACCGTCGGCACGCTGAACGCCTTGAACACCATCGGCAGCATCATCGGCACCTTTACCCCCACCTTCATCACCATCCCCGCCGTCGGTACCGCGATCACCTTTTTGATCTTCGCGGGCATCCTGCTGGCGCTGTGCGTTGTCTATTTTCTATCCGCCGGGGTGAAAAAAGGGCTGTGCCTTTTAACGGCGCTGGTTTTCGCCTTTAGCTGCGCTGCCGCGCCGCGCGTCCGTCTGGCTTTCTGGCAGGACGGCGTGCTGAGCGAAAGCGAATCCATCTACAACTACCTGCAAGTGCGCGAGACCGACCGCGCCGTTATTCTGTCCACCAACGTGATGGCGGGCGTGCAGTCGGTCAAAATGAAAGAGGGCGGCTTGACCGGCATGTATTACGATTACGCGCTTGCCGCCCCGCTGATGACGGGCGCGGCGGCGGACGCGCCGCTCGATCTGCTCATTCTCGGCATGGGAACCGGCACATATGCCACCCAGTGCGCGCGCTACTTTCCCCAGATACAAACCGAGGGCGTGGAGATTGACCAGCAGATCACCGATCTGGCGCACGAATACTTCGATCTATCCGCCGACATCCCCGTCACCACCTACGATGGCCGCGCCTTTCTGGCGCAGACCGATCAGCGGTACGATGTGATCATGATCGATGCTTATCAGGATATCACCATTCCGTTTCAAATGTCCTCTGTCGAGTTTTTTGAGCAGGTGAAGGACCATTTAAAACCTAAAGGCGTTATCGTGGTCAATATGAATATGTATTCCGAACAGGCAAACTCCATCAACGAGTACCTGTCCGACACGATCGCTTCGGTTTTTCCCCACGTATACACCGCCGAAGTGGAGAACAACACCAACTGCGAGCTGTTCGCTTCGATGGACGTGGACTGCGCCGCCAATCTGACGGCCGCTCTTTCGCGCCTGCCGGACGGCGAGCTGCGGCAAATGATGCGAACCGTTTCCGCGCAGCTTACGCCTTACGCCTCCGGCGGCCGCCTGCTGACGGACGACAAGGCCCCGGTCGAAATGCTCGGCATGAAGGCGATCGATGAGATCATCGGCGGAGAGCTCGATCATTACCGCCGCATTTTTGAGACGGACGGCCTCGGCGGCCTGATCGGCGCCTTTACCGGCTGACAAAACAAAAAGATCGCGCTGCTTTTCACAGCGCGATCTTTCAGACTGTCAAAAAACTATTTTTGACAGTCTGTCGATCGAAACAAAGCCCCA
>NZ_JANGCE010000020.1 GCF_024462775.1 Butyricicoccus faecihominis | reverse complement strand
GACCAGTTCCGGAGAAACCGGTCTCGATACCCCCGGATTACGCGCCCGGTGGCGCAGGTCGAGGTGTTTTTTCGAGGTACACGCCCCCGAAAAACGGATTTTACGTCGCTTCGCTCCATTTCCCTTTCTATGCGCGCTGCGGCGAGAGACCTTTGGCTACAGTCTGAGGCACGGGTTTCTTTGCAAAACCCGTGCCTTTGCTTTTCTTGCTCAGATCATAGGGCGCGCGGAGTCCAGTACGCCGCTTAAAACGAACCGTAGCGTATCCATATCGACCGGCTTGGCTACATGAGCGTTCATACCGGATTCCAAACATGCCGCAATATCTTCGGAAAACGCGTTGGCAGTCATGGCAACGATGGGGATCGCGCCCGCGTCCCGGCGCTGCAGCGAGCGGATTGCGCGGGTTGCTTGATAGCCGTCCATCTCCGGCATTTGCACATCCATCAGTACAGCGTCATAGGTATCCGGCGCCGCGCTCTCAAAGGCCCGCAAGGCCTGCCTGCCGTCTGTCTTAACGACCGATCTGGCGCCTTCCATGCTCAAAAGCTCCTGTAGGATCTCCGCATTGATCTCATTATCCTCTGCGATCAGGAAGGTGCGGCCGTTCAAATCCACCGCTTGTGTCTGATGCGCGGCTTTTGCTTGAGATGCCCCGCTTCTGCATTCGGCGGCTTCGTATTCCAGCTCTACGCGGAAAACCGAGCCCTCGCCCAGCTTGCTTTCAACCGTTATCTCGCCGCCCATCAGGTCGATCAGCCCCTTCGTAATACTCAAGCCCAGCCCGGTTCCCTCCACGCGGGATACCGCGCGGCTGCGGGCAAACGGTGCAAAAATATTGGCAAGAAACTCCTGCGTCATACCGATACCGGTATCGCTGACCGTGAAGCGGTAGCGAATGCGCTGCGGGTCTTTCTGCGGCGCTATCTCCTCCACGCAAACGCCGACCGCGCCGCCCTTCTGCGTGAACTTGATCGCATTGCCGGTGAGATTAATCAATATCTGGCTGATCCGCAGCGAATCCCCCAAAAAGTCCTGATGCTCGATCCGCTCCTGCCGAATGGAAAATTGCAGCCCTGCCAACCGGGCCTGCGGCACCATGATGTCGGAAAGCTGTTCCAGCAGCTCGGGCATGGAAACGTTGACACGGTTCAGGGATATCTGAGACTGCTCGATCTTGCTCATATCCAGAATATCATTGATTAAGCTGAGCAAATGCTTGCTGGATACCTTGATCTTTTGCAGGCAGTCCGCTACCCGCGCGCGGTCGTCCATATGCGCGACGGCCAGCGTCGTCATACCCATAATGGCATTCATCGGCGTGCGGATATCATGGCTCATGGTGGATAGGAAATCGCTCTTGGCCCGGTTCGCCTCCTCCGCAATATCCAGCGCACGCTCCAAATCTTGCTTGGCTTTGCGCTCCGCAGCCAGTATATCGGTTACATCCGCCCGTACCAGACAAATCGTACTGTGGTTCTCGTCGCCCCACAAAACATTGATCTGCTTATACCGCAGTCCGTTTTCTGACCGAAACGGTACCACAAAATCGTAACCAGACGGCTGTTCCGCAAGCCTTACCAGCATGTTCGCAAGGCTAAACCGCTCATGCGCCTGCTGTTTATCCTCTTCCAGCCCATGATCGTCTACGAACTTCGCCAGCTCCTCCTCAAACCGGTCCACGATACGGGGCGCCAGATTTTCCAACACCGTTTGCCGGGTATACAACGTAAAGCGGCCGCTTGCCAGATGCAAAATCCCCATGAGATCAAAGGTGTACGCCATCATATTGAGCAAACTCTGTTCCTCACGCACGGACTCTGTGATGTCGCTGCATACCAGACAAAACCGGTCTAAACGTAGATCGACAGCGGAGATCGTCATATTTTTGGTGCAAACCTCCCCCTTCTCCCCTAACAGGCCGTAGGAAATCGTATAGGAACCGCCCGCTTTCAGACGGCGGCGCATCTCCGTCGGGTCCGTAGCGCAGGCAAAACGGCTGCGGTCTTTTGGTACAAGCAAATGCGCCACCATATCCGCCACCCGCTCGGAAAAGCGGCCCGTTGGCGGCGGTGGGAATTTTACGTCTTGGCTGCAGGTGACGACCGTATGCCGATCGTGCTCCAAATCCACATCGATAACATAATCATAGCTGGTGACGGAAAGCTGATGCAGAATCCGATCGGATATGGTCTGCTCCGTTATATCGGTCACAGTCAGCACGCCCGTGATATCTCCGGTAACCGGCGTTTCGATCAGGTTGACCTTGAACTGGACATAGCGTCCACGCTTCTCCTTCGGTAATTTGATGAAGCACGGGAGAACGCATTCCGTTTCATGCCGGTGAAAGGCCGCGAGCGCCGGTTCATTTAAATACATGTCAAGAAAAGCCTGCCGTTCGGACGGATCGACGATCAAGCCGGCTACTCCGGTAAAAAATGCTTCACGGACGTCGCCAAAGGTTTCCAGCAAATCGGAATTCGTATGATCCACAATGTCCAAAATCCGGTTTGTCGTCACATTGCAGTGCCCAAGCACCAATTCGTCCGCCCCCGGTTTTCGGTAGTGCTGCAGGATGATATCCTCGTACCGGCAGCGAATCTGCTCCTGTTCCTCCACCATTTTGGTGATATCGGTATAGATCGAGTAGATTCTGCGCACGCCATCCGCATGTTGCTGCACTGAAAGCGAATCCTTGACCCAGACATAGCCGCCGTCCCCGCAAGCCATGCGGGCGGTGAGCGTACAATGCCCGTCGCCTTTTTCGATGAAGGATCTCAGCTTTTTCTGATTCTCCTCCACATCATCGGGGTGCACGCCTGCAAAAATATCTTTTTGATAAAGCTCCCCTGCTTGCGCCACCGTCATATGCGTCATGGCGGCGAAGCCGTCTGAGATAAATTCCGGCGTCATCCCACCGTCCGGATCACAGCGTATCACGGATATGCCGCCGGGTAAATTACCCACGACGGTTTGAAAATACATTTCTAAACGTTCTTTTTCCTGACGGGTGCGCACTTCCTCCGTCACATCCCTGATATACTGCACATACGCCGGAATCCCGTTCCAGTCCGTTTCCCGGAAGCGCACGGTAAAGAACCTTCCCGGCATGCTTTCCAACTTGATCTCATGCTCTTTTCCATCCGCGCCATATGTTTGCAGCACACACGATGCACAGGGCGCCGGATTCCCATGCAGCGCTTCAAAACATTTTTGTCCCACACACGGTTTGGCTTCGCTGAACAGCGCGTTTGCATCGTTCGTATACAGCAGCTCATGCGTTTGCCGGTCGATCACATAGATCCCATCCGCGGTCTCATTGGCGATGTCCTGAAACAAGCGGGTCTGCATGGACATGCCGGTAAAAACAGCGTAAAAGCACAGCGAATCGCCCGTGTTTTCTATGCGCCGTCCGTTTAGATGCAGCCAGATCAGTTCGCCGTTCCGATGGCGCATTCGGTAAGAGACATCCAGCACGGTGCGGCGGCTTAGCGACGAGCGGGCGGCTAATAGCACCCTTTCGCGGTCGGGTTCGTAAACGCTGGCGATCGCGTCCGCATGAACGATCGCGTCGTACTCCTCCCGCGTGTGCCCAGTCAGCGCCGGAACGCCGTCGGAATAGAACAGGGGGATAAATTGGTCGCCCTCCACCCGGTAACTGGCAATGCCGCCCGGTACGGAATTGACCAGATTACTCAATTCCGTTCGCGCCTCCTTTAGCGCGGAAATATCGTGAAACACGCATTGCAGCAAGGGCCGACCGCCCTCTTCTCCCACTGTTTTCGCCTGCACGCGCACCCAAATCGCGCGGCCGTTGCGATGCTGCTTGCGAAATTCAAATTCCACGGTATCCTGCGCCTGCGCGGCGAGACGCAGCCGGTCGGTCACCATTTCGGCATCTTCTAAATGGGTCAGGCCCACATCGTCCAGCATAGCCATGTTCCGGCCTTCCTCCGCGGAATAACCGCTCATTTCCAGCACGCCATCGGACACATACACAGGCTCGAAAGCAGCTCCGACCCTATAAACCGCGACCCCGCCCGGGATCGCATGGATAATATCCTGCATCACGCTGTTGGTATACACGGCCTTGACCTGTTCGGCGGTAAGAGAACCGCTCCCTATCATTCCCGATCACCGCCCTTTTCTATTTTTCTATCTCTGCTGCATGCAACGTGCAGCTCATTTTTCAATCTTCCGGGGTTTCAGCCGTTTTATCTTTCTGCATACGCTTATAAGCCGTTATATCGTAGCAGGATAGCAGATAGGCGCAGTAATCCCCCCATTTGATCGGCGATACCTGCACGCTGGTCCAAACATCATATTGCGGATTGTAGATTTCCTTCGCCCCTTTGAGCGGACAGGTCTCGCAAGGGCTCTCTCTGCTGAAAAACGCCCGGTAGCATGGCATGCCGACCCGCGCCGAAGCGTCCAGCTCCTTTGTTTTGTGGTTTAAGTAAAGCAACTCGTAGTTGGTTTGATCGACCGCGTAAATATAGGCGTCCTGCATATCTAGAATGGTATTGAGCTGCAGCGTCATTTGCCGGTCGCGCTCCATCACATGTTTTTTTTCCAAAAAGATCGTCAGCATTTGGGAGATTAGCGATAAAATGCCGATCTCTTCCTTGGTCCACATCCGCATGCCTGTGCATTCGTCAAAGCCTACAAACCCGCGAAACTGATTGTTCTCCCGGATCGCGCACTGCAATGTGGAGCAGATCCCTTGCCCTTCAAAAAGAGCCGCCTGCGCCGGCGTGAGCGAACGGACGTCGCGGCAATAGAAAATGGCGTTGTCTTTAAATAAATCCTTATACCCCGTTACATCTTCATAGGGATAGTGTTGTAAATTGTCCTTTTCCGGGGCGATCCCCTCATTGCACCATTCATAGGTATTATCGCAATATTTTCCATCCGAACTGTTTTCAAAAATATAAGCCCGGCTTACATCAAAGCGCTTGCCCACGATCTCTAGGATCAGTTGGATGGCGCACTCCATATCCGCCGTATCATAAAGGATTTGGAACACATAGCTGACCAAGTCGCCCTGCAGCCCCGCGGTGCGCTGATCCGAATCGATGGATGCGCCGATGGAGGAATACCCGATCTGGTTGATCGGCACGGCGTCCCTCGGATCGAACAGCACGTATTGGTTCTTCCCTTGGCTCTTGGCCCGATACAGCGCGAGGTCCGCGCTGTGATAAAGCGATTGGAAATCGGTACCGTCATCCGGATAGATCGCCGCGCCGATGCTGCAGGTGACCTCTGTCAGGGATTTTTCTCCCTCGAACAGATGGGTGAACATATCCAGAAGCTTGCCCGCCTTGTCCTGCGCCACTTCTTTGGAAGGCAGGTTATTTAAAAATATCGTGAATTCATCCCCGCCGATTCTTCCGACCGTATCGGTCCGGCGGGTCAGCTTCTTCATGCCCGCGGCCAGCTCGGTCAGCACCGCGTCCCCGAACAGGTGCCCCTGTCCGTCGTTGATCTGCTTGAAGTTATCGATATCGATCATCAAAAGCGCGCAGATATCTTCAGGATAGCGCTCCAAACAGTGCTTAATCTGCCGCTCGGTCTCCTCACGGTTGTAAAGCCCGGTCAGCGCGTCCCGCTCAGCCCGGCGCCGCAAATCGTCTACCAAACGCTTTTCCCGGTCGATATCGGTGATCACGCCCACGGTTTTCAGCGGCTTTCCGTTCTCATCATACTGATCGGTGATACGGACGCGGCACCAGATATACCGTTCCTCCGCGTCCTGTATGCGGATCTCGATCGAAGAATAGGGTATGCCCTCCCGAGCATTTTTCATAAGCTCCAACAGCTGCGGCATATCCTCCGGATGGACATGTTGATTCTGCGGCAGCTGCAAGGAGATTGCATCCGTCATCGGTTCATATCCGAATTTACGCATCCAGTTCGCGGAATAAAACATGGTATCCGCGCGAATGTCCCATTCAAAAATGATATCGGCCGTCTGATCCATGATAATCCGATGACGTTCCAGAGACAATCTCAGCTTTTCCCTGTCGTTTCTGGATTCCGTTACATCCAGCATAACGCAAAACATCCGCTCGCCGCCGGATGCGTCACGGCTCGTTTCGATACTGTTCAGCACCCATTTGCCCGCGCCGTCTTTACAGCGCACCCGGCAGTTGACGATAGCCTTGCCGTTCTTCTTGATCTGCTGCCCGGCCATGCGCTGCATAATCTCGCGATCCACCGGCACGATCATTTCTATAAAACGGTTGCCGAACCATTCGGACAGCTCCTCGCGGGAATATCCAAACATATCGATAAAGCCTCGGTTGACCGCTAGCATCGTCCATGTATCGTCAGCCAGACACTGTAGGACGCCGCCGGGAATGTGGTCTAAAACCGCTTGTTCATCATTGCTGAAAGAAATAGGCTGTGTATCCATTATAAACCCCCGTTTTTCCAAACGCTCTATCTCGGCTTCGCTACACGGCTTTTGTCCGGGACATGGCTTTGCTTGTGCCGTCACACACAACAAGTATTATTTTGTTCATACTCCCATTTATCAAAGTATAGCAAAGCAAAGCAAAAATAGCAATGCTTGACTGATACTAAAAAGCAGTAGAGCAGTAAACCTCCGCCATTTTACACCTTTGTCATTGTCAGTTTACATGTTTTTATCGTGCGCATTTCCCCATCAAGATAAAAAAACGGTGCAGAAGCATTTCGCCTTTGCACCGTTTTCCATATCCGTTTATTTAACCCGGCCGATCAGACTGCGGGATAGGGCTTCAAGCAGCGGATCGCCCCCGAAATGATCGAGCGCAGCCACGGCTTCATCGGTAAGAGCATTGACCAGTTCCCGGCACTTCTCCATGCCAAGCAGCGCGGGAAAGGTTGATTTTTCGCTCTTTTCATCCTTACCGACCGACTTTCCAAGCACGGCCGCGTCCCCTTCAATATCGAGCAGATCGTCTTCGATCTGGAAGGCAAGGCCCAGCTTATTTCCAAAAATTTCTGCGGCGGCAAGCGTTGTCTCATCACTTTTGCCCGCCGCGATACAGCCGACAGCGGCCGCGGCGCATAACAAGCAGCCTGTTTTTAGCTTCTGCAGGCGGTTTAACGTATCAAGGGATATCTGCTTGCCCTCGCTCGCCATATCGAGCACCTGTCCGCCGATCATACCATTCATACCGGCGGCGCGGGACATATAGCGTATGGCGGCCAGTGCGATCTCGGGCGCGCAGTCCGCGCCTGCCATGGTCTCAAAGGCCCGCGTCAGCAGCCCGTCTCCCGCCAGTACAGCGGTCGCTTCGCCGTATACCTTATGGCAGGTCGGGCGGCCGCGGCGCAGGTCGTCGTCGTCCATACAGGGCAGATCATCGTGAATGAGCGAATACGTGTGGATCATTTCAAGCGCGCAGGCAAAAGGCAGCGCCTTCTGCTTGCGCCCGCCGCACAGGCGGCAAAATTCCAACAATATCACGGGGCGCAGCCGCTTGCCGCCCGCAAGGGCCGCATACTTCGCGGCGTCGAAGATCTCGTCATAGCCCTCGCCGTTCTCACCTGATAGGTAGTCGCGCAGCGCGGACTCGATCAGGGCGATATCCTCTTGAAGCGTCTTTTCCAGTTCCATATTATACCTCTTCCTCCGGTACAAAGGGCGTTTCGACCAGTTCGCCCTGCTCGCTTTCTTGCATGACCGTCACCTTTTGCTCGGCCTTGTCCAGCAGCTTGCCCATCGCGGCGGAGAGCTTCGTGCCCTCCTCGAACAGCTTGATGCTTTCGCTCAGCGGCGCTTCGCCGCGCTCAAGCAGGCGAACGATCTCTTCCAAGCGCTCCATCTGGCTTTCAAATGACTTTTCCGCCATTATGCTTCTCCCTTCTCGGTATCCAAAACACTGCAAGTTGCCACGCCCTTCGCAAAGCGCACGCGCAGACGGTCGCCCGCGTGAAGGGCGGCGGCATCTACAACAACGCCCTTTTCCCCTTCCGCGATCGCATAGCCACGCGCCAGAACGCCGAGCGGGCTGATCGCATCCAGCGTGGCGACCAGACGGCTAAAGCGCAGCCTGCGCGCTTGCACGCCGCGCTGCCCCGCAGCCGATAGCTTTTGCCCCAATAGCCGCACATACTGCCGCTCCCGGTCAAGGCGGGCCGCCTGCGCGCCGAGCAGGCGTTCGCACGCGCTGTCCAGTTGCAGGCGTTTTTCATCAATATACTTTGCCGGCGTGCGCGCGGCGAGCCGCTCGGCCAAACCGTCCAGCCTCCGCCGGTTGGTCTGCATGTGCCGCAATCCCGCTGTGTGCAGCCGCAGCTCCAGCGAGCGCAGCGCCACGCGGTACTCCGCCCGATCGGGCACAGCCAGTTCCGCCGCGCCCGAGGGCGTCGGCGCGCGCAGATCGGCTACAAAATCCGCGATTGTTACATCGGGTTCGTGCCCAACCGCCGAAATGACAGGGATCTCCGATTCAAAGATCGCGCGGGCGACCGCTTCTTCGTTAAAAGCCCACAGGTCTTCCATGGAACCGCCGCCGCGGCCGCACAAAATAACATCGGCCTCGCCCACAGCGTTGGCCAGCGCGAGCGCGCGGCAGATGCTGGGCGCCGCGCCCGGCCCCTGCACCAACGAAGGGTACAGCGTCACCCGGGCCAGCGGCCAGCGCCTGCCCAAAATACGGACCATATCGCGCACCGCCGCGCCCGTGGGCGAGGTGATGAGCGCGACATGCGAGGGACAGGCGGGAATAGGCTTTTTGTACGCTTCATTGAAAAGCCCTTCTGCGTGCAGCTTGCTTTTGAGCTGCTCAAACGCTAAGTTCAGCGCGCCCGCGCCGTCCGGCACAATCTCGTTTAGATAAAGCTGCACCTGCCCGGTGCGCGGAAACGAACTGACCCGCCCGCGCACGATAACCTTCATACCGTTTTCCAAACGAAATTTCAGCCGCATCGCGTCTGAACGGAACATCACCGCGCTAATTGACGCGCCTTCGTCTTTGAGCGTTAGATAATAGTGGCCGGAGGAATGCGCCTTGTAGTTGGATATCTCGCCCTGCACGAAAAGGTTGCGGTAACCCGGTACGGCGTCCAGCAGGTCCTTGATCTCATTATTAAGCCTTGTGACTGAATATACCGTGCTCAATTTTCTGTCCTTTCATACTGCCGGGCGGCCAATACCGCTACTCCGACCGCGTTATCGCCAGAAAGACGCGGTTCGGCAAAGAAGATATTCTCTTGCTCCGCAAACCTTGCGCGCAGTATTTCGCTTGCCATGACCCCGCCCGCGCACAAAACGGGATAAGGGTATTGCCGCCGCGCCTGCCGGGTCGCTTCCCAAACGGCGCTCGCCACTGTTTCTAGTGTAAAGCGCGCGATCTGCGCGGGCGGCTCCTTCTTTCGGACCCGACTTTCCACCTGATTTTGCATGCCGGAAAGCGAAAAATAACCATCCGTCACGCGCGGCTTTGCGCCCTTTTCGGGCGCGGCGTCCAGCGCGAGCCGATCGAGCGCCGCTCCGCTGGGAAAGGATAAGCCGAGCGCCGCGCCCGCCCGGTCGACGAGCTGACCCGCGGACAGATCGGTCGTACCGCCGATGCATGCACAGTCCGGCAGGCCGTCCTCCCCCGGGCGCACCAACAGCAACTCGGTCGTGCCGCCGGACAGGTGCCACGCAAGAAAGTGCGCATCCAGCAGCGCCAACCGCCCGGCGGACAGCGCCGCTGCCGCGATATGTCCCTGCTGATGGGAACAAGGAAAAAGCGGCACGGAAAGCAAATGCGCCGCGCTCCGCGCGGCGCTTTCGCCTGCCAAAAAGCAGGGCATATACGAACCTTCGACCGCGCGCGGCCGGGTACTGACACCAACGGCGCAAACAGGCCCTCTGGGCAGCGCGCCTATCTTTTCATGCAGACGCACAGTGTGCTGGAACAGCGCGTCCGATTGGCGCAGGCCGATCGCGCCCGCGGGCACCGTAAGCAGCTCCCCCTCGTTAACCCAGCAAAGGGTGTCTGATTCAAAGATCGCAGCCGAGGTGCGGTAATTGGAGGTATCCACCCCCAAAAAACGTTTACACATTGGATGCGGCGGCTTCCGGCTGCGGCGCCGCAGGTTCGGCCGATTCCGCGGCAGTCTCTGCCACTGTTTGATCCATAGGCGCGTCGCCGCTGTTTTCCGCGCGCACAATCGAACCCAAAATGCCGTTGATAAAGGCGGCGGCTTCCTCGGTGTCGTAGATCTTAGCCAGTTCGACCGCTTCATTGATGGCCGCGCCAACCGGCACATCGGCAACGTAACGCGATTCATAAAGGGCCAGCCGCAAAATGGCGATAGTCATATGCGACAGGCGGCTGAGCTTCCAGCCGTGTGAGAACGCTTCGATATCCCGATCCAGTTCGCTCAGGCGACCGGCCACGCCGATTACGACCTCGTGGATATACGATGTTTCCGCCTCGCCCAGCTTACCTGCGTACAGCGCGATATCGCCGCTGATCGAAGCCATGATGCTCTCGTCCAGCCGGTCGGCCAGCACCTCTTCCGCCTTGAAATCCTGAAACCCCATTTCAAAAATCAGGTGCAGGGCGATCTCTCTTGCTTGTTTTCTGCTCACGGTGGCAAGCTCCTCCTCGTTTCATGTCGAATACACTTGAATACGCCTTATTCTATCCTATTTTCGCCAAAAACGCAAGCGGATAGACAAAGAAAAAGCAGGTTTTCCTGAAACAACGCCAAACGGCCCGGCGAACTTCCGCCGGGCCGTACTTTTTGAAAACTTCTCGTGCCGCAGGCCGGCTCTTTGCGGTATTATCCTTGCAGCGGCACGTACCCGGCTTGCTCCATCACGCTGCGCCCGGTATCCGACAGGATAAAGGCGCGCAGCTTTGCGGCCGGGCTGTTTGCCGGTTCATTGGCGCGCGTAACAAGATAATATTCATTGATGAGCGGATATGCGCCGGAGGCGATCGTTTCGCTGGACGGCGAAACGCCGTCCACGTCGAGCAAGCGTAAGCCATCCATACCATACATGCGCGATACGTAATAATAGACCGAATAGCCTAAAGCGTTCGCGGAATTATCGTATTCGGCAATGGAATCGACCAATCCGCCCATTTCTTCCGGGCGCAGTTCGGTTGGCGCCTCAACCGGCTTTTTGTCCCGCATCAGCAGCTTCATGAACAGACTTTGGCTGCCGCTCGCCTCCGGCCGCTGAAAGGCGGCGATGGACGCCCCCGCGCCGCCCACGTCGCTCCAGTTTGTTATGGCACCGGTATAGATATCGGTCAACTGCTCCTGCGTCAGGCCGGTGACCGGATTGCCGTCGTTCACCAAAAATACGAGCGCGTCGCGCCCGATCGGCGTGATCACCAGTTCATTGCCGATTTCGTCCAGCCGCTTTTTCGTTTGCTCGCTCGCTTCGTAAACGAGCAGCAGATCGGCTTCGCCGTTCGCCAGCGCCATCCATGCCTCGGGTGTTTTGCGGCAGGTAGTCATCGCCTCCGCTTGCTCGAGGGACTCGCCGGTCGCAGCGGCGCGTATGGCCGCCATCATCGGTAAGTTTGCGGTCGAGCCATCCACGCGGGGATAATCCGCGGGCGATAGGATCGGTTCGATCGACTGCGCCGGCCGTTCCGCCGGAGGCGTATCTGCGGCGGGCGGCTGCGGCCGGCTTTGAGACGCGCACCCTGCAAGCGTTAACAGCAGCAGGCAGGCAAGAACTCTTTTTTTCATCCGTCAATCCTCCAATCCGGTGAAAATGCTTTCCTTTGCGATCCAGTTGCCCTTCAGGTCCATGATACCGCAGGAAAACCCTCTGGTGCAGACGACGTAGTCCTCCCCAACATCGGTAATATCGCGCAGACCGCGCAGCAGCACTTTGCCATCCGGCGAAAACAGATCGCAAAGCGCGCTGTCATCGCTGCCCGCGTATCCGAGGGCGAAGCACGACGCTTCGTTCACATCGCCGTAGTAACCTATATAAGCATATTCCCGCTCGGTCTCGATCGGCTTGCCGTCCAAATCGTACAGCTTAATGCGGCTTTCGCGTTCCACCATGATCAGGTGCTCGTTTCCCCCAAGAATATACGAGTTCTCGCTCAGATGCAAAACCTCGCTCGCTTTTCCATCGTAAACACTCACGATGCCGTCCTGCCAGACGGAAAAGCGCAGCCGGTCGGCCGGCGCGCCCTTATTGACCGGATAAGCGCCGTTTGACCAGCCCGAATCCAACGAACGCAGGGGGATCGAAACGCTTACAAGCGCTTTTCCCTGTCCATCCAAGATTTCCACATTGGACACGGACCCATTTTCAGCGTCCACCACTTCGGAGGTCAAAATATAGCAAAACTCGCCTTTTGCATTCTGGACGACCTCTTTCGTCTTTGCGCTCAGCGGCACCAGAACCCGCCCGTCGGACGAGACCACACAGCTTTTTTTGTAACGATCCGTTGAGCAAACAAAGTATTGCACCGGCTGATCCGGTTCCACCCGTTCATTCGCGGCGGGTGCCTGCCGCTGCGCCGCGCAGCCCGTAAGCAAGCCGAAAAGCGTAAGCACTAACCAAATTCGTTTCATCTCCGGCTCCCCTCCTTTTCTCTTTTATAGCACGATTTCCCTCTCGGCGCAACCCACAAAAGGGAAACAGCCGCTCAACCGAAAAAAGCGCCGTATGCAGCAGCATACGGCGCTTCCAGAGCAGCGTTATTTTTCTTCCACCGGTTCGGATTCGGCCGCCGCGGTGGTTTCAAAGGTGACCCCGCCAACGTGAATGTTCACCTCGGTCACGGTAAGGCCTGTCATCGACTCGACCGACGCCTTGACGTTTTCCTGTACAGCCCGCGCCACATCGCGGATATTGTGGCCGAAAAGCGCCAAAAAGCTGATCTCGATCTTGACCGTGCCCTCGTCCGACAGTTCGATGCGGACGCCCTTGGACAAATTTTTCTTACCTAAAAAGCTGACGATGTCGCTGGTCAGGCTGGAATACAGCCCGCTGACGCCTTCGGTGTCGGATGCGGAAAGCGCAGCGATGGAAGCGACGACGTCCTCCGATATCTTAATCGTGCCCTGATCGCCCGCGGTTGACCAATATTCCTTATGGTCTGCCATAAAAGCTCACTCTCCTTTAGGGGCATTATAGCACAGTTTGCCCAAAAAGCAAAGCAAAATGTGTCTGTCAGGCCGCTTCTACGATCTTAATTTGCCCTGCCGCCATATCGGTTTCGGACATTACGATATCTTTAATGACGGTGACGTCGGTCGCGGCCAGACCACCCTCGGGCGGCTCGACGACGATGTTGACGCTGTCATCCCCGATCATGACCACCGCGTCCACATAGCCCTTGGCGCGGATCAGGCTTTCCACCCGTGCCTCGGTCACCGAGTTTTCAGCCAGCACCGATATCTTGGCGGCGGCCTGTTCCTTTGCTTCCGCGTCCGCCATTTCGCTTTCCGTTGTTTCCTTCAGGATGCTGACCGCCTCGTCCCTCGCCTGTTCGCGCGTCAGGCGCGAGGATACAAAGTAGTCGTCCGACTGGGCGCTCGTCTCAGCCGACCCGCCATCCTGTGCCGCCGTGTCCGCCGCGCCGTCCGTCTGCCGCGCCACCATCAAATCCTCCGGCGCGCCGACGTGGCTCCAGTTCAGGTATACCGCAACGCACAGCATCAGCGCGATCACGCCGTACACCGCCCCGCGCTTCTTGATCTTTTTCATGCAAAATCGCCCTCCCGTGTTTCATTACTAAGACTTATGACTCCGCCGCCATTTTCAGAACCGTAACTTTGTCCGTACCCACGCCGCATATTGTCGAAACCGCCTGCGTCACCGCATAGCGTACCGCGGTGTTATCCGCGCCTTCGCACAAAACCACCGCGCCGCGAAAGGTCGGCAGCAGGCTTTTGACCGTAACAGGCGTTTCGCCGTAGCTGCCATCCGATAAAACGGTCAGATCGCTTTCATAGCTCTGTCCGCTGGTACCGTTTTTGGTTTGCCGCACGTTGACCGCGTACACGGCCTCTTCCGTTTCATCGAGCGAGAGCAGCAGCGAAACGCGGCCCACTCCCTCGATCGCGCCGAGCTGATCGCTGAGCGCCTGCTGGAACTCCGCCAGATTAAACCCCTCG
The DNA here is from genome assembly GCF_024462775.1 of Butyricicoccus faecihominis. Lineage (GTDB taxonomy): Bacteria > Bacillota > Clostridia > Oscillospirales > Butyricicoccaceae > Agathobaculum > Agathobaculum faecihominis_A. The sequence continues at coordinate 54,274 of NZ_JANGCE010000020.1, read as the reverse complement.
CCCGCGGGTTCCGTACCGGCGGGCGGCGCTTTTACCTCCGCGGCGTCGCGGAACCAGCCGCCGGAGGCGAGCAGCAGCACGCCGGTCAGCAGCACAATGATCACCGCGCGGTACTTTTTCAGCAGCGGCAGGCATTTTTCCGCCGCCTTCCGCAGCGGCGCTAAATCAATATTCTTCATTTTTCAATCAGCTCCTGTCGGTCCGCGGGCACGCCGCTCTCCTTTAAAATCAGCTCTTGCAGCTCCGCAAGGCGGGCGGCGTCCTTTTTGCGGTAAAATACGGTCACGTGATCGGTTTGCAGCAGTCCGTCCTCATCGGTCGCCATGGTGACAAGCACCGTGCATTCGATGCCGATCTCGGACGCGCGCTGTTCCAGCGCGCTTGCCACGGCGGCGCCCATGGCGTTCAGCGTCGTCTGTCGGTTTTGCGCCTCCAATTCCGCGATCGAGACGTCCCCCGCCGCCGTGTCCGCCCGCCTTGCCAGATCGGTCAGACGCAGCCCGGACAGCGGCTGTAACAGCGCAAGCGCCATCAAAAGCCCCGCCGCGATACGCACGATCTCTTTCAGCGCCGAATCCTTGGCCACCGACAGCGCCAGCGAGGACGCCGCGCCCGCCAGCGTGACGCGCAGCAGGATCGTTCTAAATAATTCCATCATACCGGCTTCACCATCGCAATGACGTAGACAAGTTCAAAATAAAGGATCATGCTGCATGTGGAAAGCATGCCGAGCAGCAGGCCGAAGCCCGTGCCGACGCCCGAGAGCAGCCCCTCCATGTTTTTGCTGCAAAGCGGTGAAAACACGGCGGCGCCGATGCGATAGAATAAGTAGCACGCGCCCGCGCGCAAAAACGGCACGATGCAGATTGCCGTGATGCACAGCATGCCGAACACGCCGACCGAATTTTTCAGCAGGGCCGCGCCGGTGAGCATGGTTTCGGTCGCGTCCGACAGGATACCGCCTACGACCGGCACCGCGCCCGACACCGCGAATTTGGCTGTTTTGAGCGCCATGCGGTCCACGCTTCCCGAAACGCCGCCCGCGATCGTGATATAGGCGATAAACAGCGTAAGGATCAGCTTTAAAGCGCCCGCCGTCAGGCTTTTGATGCCGTCCGCCAGCCCGTGCAGCAGACCGTTGCCGGTCGCCGCGTCCACAGCGGTGATGGCGAGATAAGCACAGGCGGCGGGCACGAGCAGCGTTGTCACCAGACGGATGACCAGATCGAACACCAGCATGGTGGCGACCTGCAGCGCCGTGGCCGTTACCGCAGAGCCGCCCACCGACAGCGCCGCCGCCAGAACCGGCTGCAAGGTCGCGGAAAACACGCTGATCTGTTCGAGCGCCTGTCGGCACAGGCTCAGCACGCCCGAAAAATCGGTAAGCAGGATCGCGCCGCAGCCGAGCGCGCCCGCCATATCGATCGCCGAATCCGCCGCGCCGCCCGCGGCCGAGGAAAAACCGCGCGCCACCGCCGTCAGCACGACCACGCCGGCCACGCGCAGCAGCCCGCGGAAGGCGCTTTGCACCGCGTTTTGCCCATCCTCCGCAAAGTTCCCAAACATGCCGGAAAGCGACGCGGTCAGATCGGTCGCGCTATCCGGCGTAATACCGTTTAAGTATTCCTGCTGCTCGGCGGGCAGCGCGTCCGCCAATCTGTCCTGCCCCACATCGGGCGTTTCCCCCACCGCGTATGCCGGAGAAAGGAACAGCAGCGCGAGCAGAACAGCGAAGCATATGTTTTTTCCCATTTCCGTTCCTTTCAGGATTTTTAGATCCATTCCTCGATCAGACTCAGCACCTGCTGCAAAAGCGGCATGCAAAGCGCGATTGCCAGCACCGAACCCGCGATCTCCAGCTTTGCCGCGAGGGCGGACTGCCCCGCGTCCCGGCTGAGCGCGCCCATCACCCGCACGACCACGGCCACGCCGACCGTTTTGATCACCGGCAGATAAAGCGTTTCGCTCATGCCGCCCTGCGCGAACACCTGCGTGATCTCGCGCACCGCGCCGCCCATTCCCGAGAATACGCGAAATAGGATGACCAGCCCCGCGGTGAGCGCCAGCAGGAAGGCGATGGCGGGGCTCTCCTTTTTCAGCGTCAGCGTCAGCACGATCGCGGCGAGCGCGATGCCGCACAGGGCAAGCAGATCGCCCATGTTCAAAAGCCGAACACGCTTTTCATCATCGAGAACAGCTGGCTGATCTCCTGCACGATCAGCATCAGCACGACGATGAGCCCGGCGAGCGTGGTCATCAGCGCCTGTTCCTCCCGCCCCGAGCGGGTCAGCAGCTGGCTGAGCACAGCGACCAGAATCCCCACGGCGGCGATTTTAAAAATCAGATCAACATCCATGCTTTCCTCCGCTCATATGAGCACCAGCACGAGCAGGATGCCCATCGCGATCCCACAGGTGCGGTACAGGTTCCCCTTGTTTTGCAGATCCATTGCCGCCGCGTCCCGCGCGGCGGTGAGGCGGCGCGCAACCTGCCGCAAGCCCGCGAGCTGCTCCTCCGCATGGTAGCGGCCCAGGAAATTGGCCGCGTCGCCGAGGATCTCGCACTCCTCCCGGCCAAGGCCGACCTCTGCTCCGGTCTCGCGGAAGCATTGCCGCCACAGGTAGCCGAGCGACAGGCCGCTTTGTTCGCGCATACGGCGCTGTAAGCTCATAAAAACACAGCAGACCGCCTCGTTTTCGTTTTCCGACAGCTCATTGATGATCTCGGGCAGCGTCGCCCGGCAGGCCGATATTTCGCTTTCGATCAATGAAAGGGCGAGCAGCATGGCGTCCGCCGCCGCGATCCGCCGGCCCAGCGCCTGTCTCGCGGACAGGCCCAGCGCCGCGCACGAACCGAATATCATGACCGCTCCAAGCAGCCTCAGCATTTCCTCATCCTCCTTTTAAGGGTATCGTTTGATAGCGCCTCTCCCCACCCTCCACCGAAATGACGACCGCTTGCCGGAACAGCCTAAGACCGAGCAGCTTGCGGTAGAGCGCGCGGCGGGATAGGTCCTGTACGTCCCGTGCGTGCGCGCTGGCAAACACGGCCACGCCGCAGTGCGCGCAAAGGGATACCGCTTCCACATCCGCAGGCGCGGTGATCTCGTCGAACACCAAAAGAGTGGGCGACATGGTTTTCAGCAGCATAATGGCCGCCTGTTTTTTTCCGCATCCCTCTATCACGTCGGTGCACGAGCCGATTTGGAACTGCGGCCGGCCCCCGCTGAGCGCGGCGAGCTCGCTGCGCTCATCCGCTACCGCCACCGTCACGCCCTGATCGGACACGCGGCGCGTCAGCTCGCGCAAAAGCGTGGTCTTGCCCGCGCCCGGCGGCGAGAGCAGCAGAGTGGATACCAGCCTGTCCCCGTTTGTCAGCCGGATATCCTGTCCCACCGTGTCGATCTGCCGGGCGACGCGCAGGTTCAAGGAGGATATTTGCCGGATGCCGCGCACCTCGCGATCCTCCATGATCGCGGTGCCGCACACGCCGAGCCGGTGCCCGCCGGGCAGCGTCAAAAATCCGTTTTGCAGGCTTTCCTGATAGCTATGTACCGAATACCGCGCGGCGCGGGACAGGATGTCGCGCAGGATCTCCGGCGTGAGCGGCTCAAGCGCCGTTTCCCGCTCGCCGCCAACTGTTTTAAAAGCGGGCGGCCTGCCTGCGCGCAGGCGTATTTCCTCCACCGTGCCCGCCGCCTCGCTGCCGGTAAGCGCCGTCAACAGCGGCGGCGGCATGCATTCCAGCGCCTGCCGGAGGGCCTCGTCCTTGTTCATTTCCATTCTAATCACCTGTCTTACTCTATGCGGCGGCCTGTCCCGCTTATGACAGGTTGGGGAAAAAAGTACGTGCGAAAAACACGGCCGTCTACTTTCCATTTTCCTTCAAAAAACCATTGACAAACCGAACGGGTGAATTTATAATATCAATATATATTGCACAAAGCGATGACAGAGGAAAGTAATTATCCCAAGTGCGGCTTACAGGGAGTGTCCGGCCCGACTGAGAACGGACGCAGGCGCCGGTATGATGAAGTTCCCTCTTGAGCCGCAGCGCTGAACCGTTTTTTCAGTAGGCGCCGCCGGGTTTCCTCCGTTACTGGGATAGGATATACTTTTTGTATCCGAAAAAGTGCGGCAAGCATTTTGCCGAATGTGGGTGGTACCGCGGAAACCGTTTGTCTTTCGTCCCTCTTTGTGGATGAAAGGCTTTTTTTATGCTTTTTTGCCGCGAAAGACAAACAGAATCCCCCAACCACAAACCACTTTTGCAAAGGAGAAATGAACCATGATTATCATTATGAAACCCACCGCCACCAAGGAACATGTAGAGGAGCTGTCCCGTCACATTGAGAGGATGGGCGTAAAGGCCAACCCGATCTTTGGCACGGGCACCACCGTGATCGGCCTTGTGGGCGACACTGCCGCCGTGGACCGCGACGCGCTGCTGCGCGACCCGCAGGTGGATAACATTATTAAGGTGCAGGAGCCCTTCAAACTCGCCAACCGCAAATTCCACCCGGACGATTCCAGCGTTGCCATCGGAGGGGACGTTGTCGTGGGCGGCAAAAAGATCGTCGTCATGGCGGGTCCGTGCTCGGTAGAGGGCCACGACCAGATCATCGACGTGGCGCGCCACGTCAAGGCCGACGGCGCGACCGTGCTGCGCGGCGGCGCTTGGAAGCCCCGCTCCTCCCCGTACTCGTTCCAAGGCATGAAGGCCGAAGGCCTTGATCTGCTGCACGAAGCCAGTCAGGATACGGGTCTGCCGGTCGTGACCGAGATCACCAACCCCGCCCACATCGATCTGTTCATGGAAAAGTGCGACTGCTTTCAGGTGGGCGCGCGCAACATGCAGAACTTCGAGCTGCTCAAGGAACTGGGTCAGGTGAACAAGCCCGTACTTTTAAAGCGCGGCTTTGCCAACACCATGGAAGAATTTTTGATGAGCGCCGAATACCTGATGGCGGGCGGCAATGAAAACGTCATTTTGTGCGAGCGCGGCATCCGCACCTACGAGACCTACACCCGCAACACGCTGGACATTTCGGCGGTGCCGGTGCTCAAGCGCATGAGCCACCTGCCCGTCATCGTAGACCCGAGCCACGCGGGCGGTATTTACTGGATGGTGGAGCCGCTGGCCAAGGCTGCTGTCGCCGCCGGCGCGGACGGCCTGATGATCGAGGTGCACAACGATCCGGCGCACGCTATGTCGGACGGCGCGCAGTCGCTCACCTACGATTCGTTCCACGAAACCATGCATAACCTGCGCGCCATCGCCGCCGCTGTGGGCCGCGAGATATAACCCGATCAAAACACCACGCGAAGGAGTGTTGTCAGTGTCGTATCATTTAAGCCTGACGGGTGCGAACGGCGTATCCGATATCTATATCGAAACCGGCCTTCTGGGCCGCGCGGCGTCCCTTTGCGGCGAGGCGTTCACGCCCAGCCGCGTACATATCGTGACCGATTCGACCGTTGCGCCGCTGTACCTTGAGGCGCTTGCCAGCCAGTTTTCCCTGCCGGTATCCCATACGGTCATTCCCGCGGGCGAGGAACACAAGCGCCTTGCGACCGTGGAGACCATTTACCACGACCTGCTGGCCGCCGGTATGACGCGGGGAGATCTGATCATTGCCCTTGGCGGCGGTGTGACCGGCGATATCACGGGCTTTGCCGCCGCGACCTTTTTGCGCGGCGTGCCGCTCTGCCAGATCCCAACCACGCTTTTGGCGCAGGTCGATTCCTCGGTGGGCGGCAAAACGGGCGTTGATCTGCCCGAAGGCAAAAATTTGGCGGGCGCGTTCTACCAGCCCCGGCTGGTGCTGATCGACCCCGCCGTGCTCCAAACCCTGCCCGAGAAAACTTTGGCGGACGGCATGGCCGAGGTGGTCAAATACGGCTATATCGCAAATCCCGCGATCTTGGAGATGGCCGCGCAGCCGGACTATCAAAACCAGATCGAAGCGCTTATTTACGAGTGCGTCAAGATCAAGCGCGACGTGGTCGCGATCGACGAGCACGACACCGGCCTGCGCATGATCCTGAACTTCGGCCACACGATCGGTCACGCGGCGGAAAAGCTCGGCCATTATGTCGATCTGACGCATGGGCAGGCGGTCGCCATCGGCATGGTCGCGGCCATGCGGCTTTCCGCGGCAATGGGAAACGAGGATCTATCCGCGCCGCTCATCCGTCTGCTCACGCAGCTCGGTCTGCCGTCCGAGCTGCGATACGACCGTGAAGCGGTCTACGGAGCGCTGCTGTCCGATAAAAAGAAGTTCGGCGGCACGGTGAACTTTATTCTCGTGCGAGAACCGGGCCGGGCGGAGATCACGCCGATCGCGGCCGAAACGCTGCACGACTATATTTTGAAACTGTAAGGAGGGCGCAAAATGGGCTCCACTTGGGGAAACAGCATCAAGATCTCCATCTTTGGCGAATCGCACGGGGCCGGGATCGGCGTAACGATAGACGGGTTCCCGCCCGGCGTACCCTACGACGAAGCCTTTGTTCTGCGCGAAATGGAACGCCGCGCGCCCGGCCGCAACAAGCAGTCCACCGCGCGGCGGGAAGCCGATTTGCCCCGCGTGCTTTCGGGCATGCGAAGCGGCAAAACGACCGGCACGCCCATCTGCGCGGTGATAGAAAACACCAACCAGCATTCGGGCGACTATGCCGAGCTTGCCGACCAGCCGCGCCCCGGCCACGCCGATTATACCGGCTTTGTCCGGTACAAGGGCTTTGGCGATCCGCGCGGCGGCGGCCACTTTTCCGGGCGGCTGACCGCCCCCCTTGTTTTCGCGGGCGCGCTTTGCAAGCTGTGGCTGCGGAGCGAGGGTGTACTGGTCGGCTCGCACATCCAATCCATCGCGCAGATACAGGACATGCCGTTTGACGACGTGTCCGTGCCCGCCGAGCAGCTCGAAAAGCTGCGCCTTGCCGATTATCCGGTAAACAATCCCCGCGCGCTCACCGCCATGCTCGCCGCAATCGAGGACGCGCGCACCCAGCAGGATTCGGTCGGCGGGGTGATCGAATGCGCCGCCACCGGACTGCCCGCCGGGCTTGGCAGCCCGATGATGGACACGGTGGAAAGCCGCCTGTCCTCTATCCTATTCGCCGTGCCCGCCGTCAAGGGCGTGGAGTTCGGCGCGGGCTTCGGCTTTGCCGCCATGCGCGGCTCGCACGCGAACGATCCTCTGTGTGAGGAAAACGGCGCGGTACGCACCGAGACCAACAACAACGGCGGCGTGCTGGGCGGCATCACAAGCGGCATGCCCCTTTTGGTTCGCGCGGCGATCAAGCCCACGCCGTCGATCGCCGCCGAGCAGCGCACGCTGAATCTCCGCACCGGCAAGGTGGAGCCGCTCTCCATCCACGGGCGGCACGATCCTTGCATCGTCACGCGCGCCGCGCCGGTGATCGAAGCCGCCTGCGCCGTTGCGCTGGCCGATCTGTTGAGGGAGGCGAAGGGTTATGCGTGACCTGCCTGAAATCCGGACCGATATCAACAAGGTGGACGAACAAATACGCGACCTGTTTTTAAAACGCATGTCGCTCGCGCTTGAGGTAGCCGAAACCAAGGCCGAGACGGACGATAAGATCTTCAAACCCGACCGCGAGGCCGAAATACTCGAAAAGCGCGCGGCCGGTATGGAGGAGGAGCTGCGGCTCAAGTACGTGGCGCTGCTGCAAAGCATGATCCGCGCGAGCCGCGAATACCAGTACAGCCAAACTCTGCGGCACGTCCCCTCGAAATTCCCCATTCATGCCATGCGGCAGGCGCTTTCGCCGAAAACCGTCTATTACCAAGGCGTGCCGGGCGCTTATCAGGAACTTGCCGCCCGCTCACTCTTCCCCGAGACCGAGCCGCAGCATGTGCCGACATGGGAGCAGGTGTTCCAATCCGTTCGCGACGGCGTGGTGGACGCGGGCGTGGTGCCGGTCGAAAACACGACCGCGGGCACGGTCAGCGAGGTATACGACCTGCTGCTGCAATACGACCTTTCGATCAACCGCTCTACAATCAAAAAGATCCGCCACTGTTTGGCCGCCGTGCCGGGCGCTTCGCTTGGCGATGTCAAACAGGTATGCTCGCACCCGCACGCGCTGCCCCAGTGCCATGATTTTATCGCCGAACACGAACTGGAAGCCATCGAGGTGGCCAACACCGCGATCGCGGCGAAAAACGTCGCCGCGCGCGGGGACAAGGCGCTTGCCGCGATCTGCTCGCGTCAGGCGGCGGAGCTTTACGGGCTATCCGTTCTGGCCGAGGGCATCAACGACCTCAAGCATAACGAGACCCGCTTTATCGCGGTGAGCCGCAACCTGACCGTGCAGCCGGAGGACAACCGCATTGAAATCGCCTTCCACATCCCGAACATTGCCGGTTCACTGCGCGGCGTGCTCGACATCTTCGCGGATTACGGCGTAGACATGACGGAGATCCATTCCCGCCCGATGAAGGACAGCCCGTGGTGCTATGTGTTTTACATCGACTTCACCGGCAATCTGAACGACCACGCGGTACGGGCGATGCTGTACCAGCTGTACGAGGAGCTCCCCTACATCAAAGTCATTGGCAGCTACCGGGTTGCCCAAACGACGGAGGAATAACAAGACATGCAACTGAAACCATCCGGCCCGCTGCGCGGCTGTATCACCGTGCCGGGCGATAAATCCATTTCGCACCGCGCCGTCATGCTGGGCGCGCTGGCCAGCGGCGAGACCCGCATCACCGGCTTTCTGATGGGCGAGGATTGCCTTTCCACGATCGACTGCTTCCGCAAAATGGGCGTGGAGATCGAGATAAACGACACGGAGGTGGTGGTGCACGGCGTGGGTCTGCACGGCCTGTCCGAGCCTGAGGGCCCGCTCTACACCGGCAACAGCGGCACGACCACCCGGCTGATCTGCGGCATTCTCGCGGGCCAGCCGTTCACCGTGACCGTATCGGGCGACGCTTCGATCCAGAAGCGGCCCATGGGCCGCGTGATCGGGCCGCTGCGGGAAATGGGCGCGCGCATCCATGGCCGGGATGACAATTTTTGCCCGCTGACGCTTTACCCGAGCGAGTTGTACGGTATGGAATACACCCTGCCGGTCGCTTCAGCGCAGCTAAAAAGCGCCATCCTGCTCGCCGGTCTTTACGCCGAGGGGCAGACCACGGTGATCGAACCCACGCCCTCGCGTGACCATACCGAGCGCATGTTCCGCGCGCTTGGCGTAGAGATCGAAACGAACGGCAACGTCATCACGCTGGACCCGCCCGAGGACCTGCACGCCATCGATATCGCGGTGCCGGGCGACATCTCCTCGGCCGCGTTTTTCCTCGCCGCGGGCGCGATCGTACCGGGCAGCGAGCTGACCATTCAGGGCGTCGGCGTCAATCCGACGCGCACGGGTGTGATCGACGTACTGCGCGCCATGGGCGCGGATATTACGGAATCGAACCATCTGGACGGCGCGGAGCCGGTCTGCGACCTGACCGTGCGCCATAGCGCGCTGCATGGCACCGAGATCGGCGGCCCCATCATCCCCCGGCTGATCGACGAGCTGCCGGTGATCGCCGTGGCCGCCGCCTTTGCAAAAGGCACGACCGTGATCCGCGACGCGGCGGAACTAAAGGTGAAGGAATCCAACCGCATCGCGGCCATGGTGACCGAGCTTGTAAAGGCCGGCGTCGATATCGAGGAAACGGCGGACGGCATGATCATCCGCGGCGGCAAGACCGTGCGCGGTGCGGATTTTGCCACCTACGGCGATCACCGCATCGCCATGAGCCTCGCGGTGCTCGCGCTTGCGGCGGACGGCGCGAGCCGCATTGCCGATCCTGAGGTCGTTTCCATCTCCTATCCCGGCTTTTTCGACACGCTGGACCGGCTTGGAGGTTGACCGCAATGCTGCTTACCATGGAAGAGTTTCGCGCCTATCAGCCAAAGCGTGAGACCTACGCCCTGTTCGGCTGGCCGCTCGGCCATACCATGAGCCCGGAGCTGCACGCTTCCCTGTTCGCGGCTTCCGGGCGCGAAGCCGATTATATCGCGGTCGCCGTGCCGCCGGAGCAGCTGCAAGAGGCGTTTGACCTTGCAAGGCAAAAGCTCGGCGGTATCAACTGCACGATTCCGCACAAGAAAGCGATCATTCCCCTGCTGGACGATGTCGACACGGCCGCGCGCGACCTGCACTCGGTCAATACCGTCGCCTTCCGGGGCGGCAAGGCGATCGGCTATAATACCGATATTCTGGGCTTTGCCGAATCGCTTACGCGCGACAAAGTTTCCCTTTCGGGCAAAAAGGTGCTTCTGATCGGCTACGGCGGCGCGGCGTCCGTGATGGCGTACCACTGCGCGCGCGAGGGCGCGGTGCTCACGATCACGGGCCGCGATCTGGAAAAGGCGCAGGTGCTGCAGCAACAGATCGTTTCCGCCGTGCCCCGCGCCAAGGTGGCGGTGTTCAGCCGCCGCCATATCCCGCGCGACGTGCAGATCGTTTTAAATTCCACGCCGGTCGGCATGTTTCCCAAGGAGGAGCAGGCGCCGCTGCACTACCTGCCGCGCAAGACCGAGTATGTGTTCGACGCGATCTATAACCCGCCGGTCACGGCCACCATGCGTCTGGCCAACCCGAAGAAAACGAAAACGCGCGACGGGCTGTTCATGCTGGTCATGCAGGCGGCGCACGCACAGACCATTTGGACGGGCGACGCCTTTGATCCCGCCGCGTGCGAGACCATCCTGCGCCGCTTATACGGCAAAATGGCGGTCAAACGCCTTTCGGAAAAGCACGGCAAGCAGAACATCGTGCTGTGCGGCTTCATGGGCAGCGGTAAAACAACCATTGGGCGCAAGCTGGCAAGGCTGACCGGCCTGACCTTTATCGACGCCGATCAGTATTTGGAGGACAAGGAAGGCCGCAAAATCTCCGATATTTTCGCGGCCGAGGGCGAAGCCTACTTCCGCGACCGGGAGACCACTTACCTCAAGGAGCTGAGCCAGAAAAGCGGTATCGTCCTTTCGCTCGGCGGCGGCGCGGTGTTGCGCGAGGAAAACGTAAGAGCGGTCAAATCGACCGGCCTTCTCATCCACCTCGACACGCCGTATTACCGCATTTTGAAAAACCTTTCCTATTCGGATTCCCGCCCGCTGATCGCGGGTCCTTCGGGCCAATCCGAGACCACGCGCCTTTACCACGCGCGCAAGGGTACCTATCACCGCGTATCCGATGTTTCGGTACGCAGCCCCAAGATTTCCGAAGTACTCGAAAAAGTTGTTAAGAGCATTTGAGAAAACGAGGAGAACCATGAAACACTTTCGCAGATCCATCCGCGCGCTGGCGCTCGCGCTGAGCCTAACCCTGCTGAGCACGGCGGGCGCGGCGTTCTCGAGCGGCTTTTCCTATTCCTATCCGGTCGGTGAAGGGCTGACCTACACCAGAACCGAGGGCAAGAACGCCTCCGGCCTGCAAAAAGCCAATATTCTGACCTACGAGCCGAACGGCACGGTATCTCCGCTGATCGTTTACGCCGATGAACAGCTATACGGCAGCAACGCCACCATCATGAACGCGGTGAAGTACTTGGAGAACCAAGGACAGCGCGTGATCGGCGGAACGAACGCCGACTTCTTCGTCATGTCGAGCGGCATTCCGATCGGCCTTGTCATCGACGAAGGCGAGCTGATCTCCTCCGATGCGTGGCAGTACGCCGTCGGCTTTAAGGAGGACGGCTCCGCCGTCACCGGCAGGCCGACCATGGATATGAAGATCACCGGCGCGAGCGGCACGGTCTCGGTCTCCTATTTTAATAAAACGCGCACTACGGCGGGCGCGTACCTGCTGGACCATAATTACGATGATTCCACGCATTTTTCCGCGAACGGCACCAATATCATTTTGGAGCGCGTGGACGATACGCCGGTGCAGGTAAACGGTTCGGTCAAGATGAAGGTCATCAACAAGGGCACGGGCTCCACCCCGCTCACCATTACGGAAAACCAGATGGTGCTGACCAAATCGGACGGCGCCAAGGTGCCGAGCTGGGTCGATTTCCCGGTGGGCGAGGAAGTGACGCTGAACGTATATTCGGCGGATAAATCATGGAGCGACGTACAGTACGCCGTGGGCGGCAAGCTGCTGGTTGAAAACGGCACGGTCACCACCTCCGGCATCGACGCGGCTTCCTCCAAAACGGCGCGCAGCGCGGTCGGCGTCAAGGCGGACGGCACGGTCGTCCTGTACGAGATCGACGGCCTGCAATCCTCGCACAGCGTCGGACTGTCCGCGGCTGAACTGGGACAGGAGATGATCGAGCTCGGCTGCGTCAGCGTCATCTGTCTGGATGGCGGCGGCTCGTCCGCCATGGCGCTGCGGCAACCCGGCACGAGCGAGGCCACGCTTTTGACCAAGCCTTCGGACGGGTCGCAGCGTTCCTGCGCCAACTATATTTTCTTTGTCAATAACGCGGTGTTTGACGGCGTAACCGCGCATGCGGTGCTCTCGCCGAGCTACCGTTATTTGATGCCCGGCGCTTCCACGTATTTTGCCGTGGGCGGCGCGGATTCGGCCTACGGACCGGCGAACGCGCCGACCGATCTTGTCTATACGGTCTCCGACTCGCTCGGTACGGTTGAAGGGCAGACCTTTACCGCCGGTATGACGACCGGCAACGCCACAATCATCGGCTCGAACGGCACCGTTGAAGGGTCCATGACTGTTTCCGTCACGGGCGACGTTAATTCCATTTCGCTGCAAAGCGACGGAAGCGAGGTCTCCTCGATCTCTTTAAAGCCCGGCAAGACCATGCAGCTGGACGGCACCGCCTATCACCAAGGCCAGAAGATGGCTTCCATCAACTCTTCCTTCACATGGTCGGTAACGGGCGGCGTGGGCACGGTGGATGAAAACGGCCTGTTCACCGCGTCCACCAACATGGCGAGCGGCACGCTCACCTGCGCCTACGGCAACACCAAGAAAACGGTGGATGTGAACGTCGGCATGGGCGACCCGCAGAAGGGCCAGAAGATCGCGGACTTTGAGTCCGCGCAGCCGTTTACCGCGACCGAGGGCGTGGCCCTTTCGGTTACCGAGGATTACACGCAGGTCGCGCGCGGCGAGAAATCGCTCATGGGCGTGTTTGACGGTACCCGGGTCGACACCGCGACGCTGTCCATGTCCGGCGTAAGCGTGAGCGGCATGAAATATCTATCGCTCTACGCGCGCTCCACCGGCACGGCGGAATCGCTTCTCGCGGTGTTCACCGGCGCGGACGGCGGCGAGCTCACCGCTCCCCTATCCGCTGCGACCACCGGCTCGTGGCAGCAGCTTAGCGCGACGATCCCCGAGGGCGCGCAGACGTTTACCGGACTGCGCATGCAGCGCTCGGGCGACGGCGCGGCAAATTCCGTTCTTTACCTCGACCAGATTATTGCGACCGACCACCACGCGATTACAAACACCGACGCGCCGAAGCTTTCCGTCGATAAGACCTCGCTCACCGTATCGGGCGGCGCCGCCGCGACGATTACCGGTTCGGCGACCATGGAAAGCGGCAAATACCCGGTGCGCGCGGAAAACATCATCGTCAAGGTGGACGGCAAGGTCAACACGGGCGCCGCCAAAATGAGCGGCTCCTCCCTGACGGTGACCACCGCCGCGCTCGCGGCCGGCACGCACACCGTGACGATCGAAGCGCAGGACGATGCGGGCAACCGCTCGCGCAAGTCGGTTACCGTGACCGCGAGCGGCGGGTCGAATCCCTTTGCCGATACGGAGGGCAACTGGGCCAAGGGCTACGCTTCCCTCCTGTATACGACCGGCGTAATGAAGGGCGAGACTGCGGGCGGCAAGAACTATTTCAATCCCGGCCGCAATCTGCGCCGCATGGAGTTCGCGGTATCGATGGCGCGCATGCTCGGCCTCGACACCTCGTACAGCGGCAAGCTGGACTTCGCGGACGACGGCGAAATTCCCTCTTGGGCGCGCGGCGCGGTATACGCCGTATCCAAGGCGGGCATCATGGGCGGCCAAAAATCGGGCGACAAGCTCTATTTCTCACCGAACGCGGATATTACCCGCGCCGAGGTCATGACTGTGATCGGCCGCAGCCTGCCGCGCGGCTACGCGGCGGCTTCCCTCGGCTATAAGGACGCTTCCTCCGTGCCCAGCTGGGCGGCCGAGCAGGTAAAGATCTGCGTTTCCGCCGGTATCATCAGCGGCTACGAGGACAACACCCTGCGGCCCAACAACAAGATCACCCGCGGCGAGATCGCCAAGGTGCTCGCGGTGCTGTAAACCGGAGCAAAGTAAAGTAATATTGCATTAGAAAGAGCGCCCGGATACGCGGAATGTTGCGTATCCGGGCGCTCTTTTGTGTTTGTCTCTATGTCGGTCGCACTTATTGGCCGTCTGTAACGGTCTCGATAAAACGGCGCAATACGGCGGCGGCCTCGGCGCGTGTGGCGGTACCCTGCGGGTCGAACTTACCGCCCGGCTTACCTTGCATGATGCCTGCCCGCTGCATCTCCGTTATCGCCTGCCGCGCCCATGCGCTGATAAGCGAGGCGTCGGCGTATGCGGTTTCGTCCTGTACTGCGGAAACGGTGTAGTCCATTTTCCCGGCGTATCCATCAAGCATCACCGCGAGCTGCTCGCGTGTGACCGACTCGTCCGGCCGGAACAGACCATCGCTCCCGCCCCGAACAATGCCTTGAGCCGCCGCCCACCGCACCGCGTCCGTGTAGTAAGCGTTCGCGGACACATCGGCAAAAGCCTTGCCCGCGGAATCGCTTTGCGGCGAACCCGCGAGCCGGTACAGCGCCGTCACGAACATGCCGCGCGTGATGGTTCCCTCCGGTGTGAAAACAGTCTTGCCGGTTCCAATCAATAGGCCTTGGCTTGCCACGAACAGGATATCGTCCTCGGCCCAGTGGCCCTTGATATCGGTGAATTCCGGATAGTCTGTGATGCCGAACACGGTAAAGTGATTCGTTTGCCCCAGTACAGCCTTGGCGTTTCCGTCATATTGGGAGCCGGCCAGATGCCGCACCGTCCCGTCCGTCTCTACCCAGGCCATGCGCAGGTCGGAGCTGCGCTCTCCGCTTTGCGGAGTATAGGGCAGCGCGATGTCCACATTGCCGCCAAAGGACGAAATAAGCTTGCCGCCGCTCGTCGCGGTGAGATCGTAGGCCGGGCGGTCCCGGAGCGCTTCCGGCAGGCTTTCGGCCTTGGTCGCGTCGATGGTCACGTCGCCGGACGCGGCGTCATAAATGGTTTGCAGGGCCGCCAAATCAATGGTCAGCGAGATTTGCGGCGTGCGGATGGAAAGGTACCGCACCCCGGCGTCCACCAGCTTGCCGTAGGCCGTCTTGGAAAGTGTCAGCGGCAGGGTGTGAAACACGGTTTTAAGTCCGGTAAGATCGATGGACACGGCGATGCCGTTCTCCTGCGCGCCGTCCTTCTTGGCCTGCGCGAGCGCTTTGTCAATGGCGTTTTGAATGTCCCGGTCGGTGATCGTCACCCGTACTTTACCAGCCTGATCCACCCGGGCGGTGGGCGTCACCTCCCCCACTGTGGGTGGGTTGGGATCGTCTGCGGTAGGCGTTCCGGTAACGGCTGACACCTTGGCGCCGCTTGTTCCCGAACTGCCGCCGGTGACCGGAGGCACATCGCGCTGATTGATCAGAATGCTGAGCTGTTTGCTCGCGGAGCCGACAGCGTTTGTAACCGTCACGGTGAAGAGGAACGTACCGCTCTCCTCCGGCATACCGGAGAGCGCGCCGGTAGCCGGGTCAAGGCGCAATCCGTTAGGCAGACGGTTTCCTTCTTCGTTGCTGACGCTCCAGTGGAGCGGCGCGCCGCCGGTTGCCGACAGCAGTGTCTGATAGCCCGCATAGAGCATGCCGCTCTTCACTTTTTGATCGGGCACCGTGGGATAGGCCGGCGGTTGTTCGGACACTTCAAACTCCGCTATGATCGCAAGCGGCTCGGTCACGGTATATGTATCGCTGGACGCAAACGGCTGGCCGTTTACCGTAAGCGAGGCCAGAGCGTATCCCTCATCCGGCGTAGCGGTGATCCTAATTTGGGCATTCGGAGCCACCAGCTTATCAGCGGCGATCGGTGCGCCGTTAATACCGATCACGGTAAGCGTTCCGCCGGCAGGGTCCGTATCATAGGTGAGCTGGATCTTCTCCAAAATCCGGATTTTCAAATCAGTCTTTACTTGCTCCACGGTCAGCGTGCGCGTGTTTGGATCATACTGCTTCGGCAGCTCCGCTCCCGTGAGATCCGCAGCGTTCCACACATGGATGTTCCCTTCTGTAACAGCGTATCCCTCCTGTGGCTGGAGCACAACGGTAAGCGTTCCGCCATAAGGAACTTGGGATGGCAATTCTGACGCGGACACATGCTCCGGCAGGCTGTACGAGACTTTTAGGGAATCCGGTAATTTCTTTGTAAGCGTCCACGTTTGAAGTCCGCTTTGTGCTGCATATGACATAAAATATCCTTCCGGCGGATCTTCCATGATAAAAGCATCTTTCAGCACATAAGGACCCGTCTTGATCAGCGGCGTCGCGGTATCCCATGTCTCCCCCGCCCCAAGAGGCGCCAACTCAACCAGCCGCTCTCCGAAGGACATCGTCGATCCGTCTAGGCCGCTCAGATCGAGCGTCTGGCCATTGTGGATGCGGATTGTTCCCTGTCCAAAAAACGCATCGGTCTGAAAAGGACCGGTCACCTCAAGTATCGATCTTTGATCGATATTGATCCCGCCGGAAATCGTGCAGTTATTGACCACTAATTCAGCGCCAGCCTGAACCAAAACCGCTTTAAACGTTGAGCCGCCGCCTTTTACTTGGCCGGTTCCTTTGGCGTCCAGCAACGACAAGCGGTAGTCACCCGTTACATAGATCGCATAACTTGTATCATGCGCCAATTTATATCCGTTCAAATCCAGTGTTGCGCTATACCGAAATACTGTAATAGAGGACTGTAATTGTACATCTCTCAACAGTTTCACATGTCCCGTTGCAGGGTCAATTTCCGCGCTGCCAGCACCGCCCTTCTGATTGATACTGTTTAACAAAGTATTGTTTCCCGCCTGATCCGGATCGTCCACCGCCGTTGCCTTTACCGGAAAGAAACTAAACAGCAGACATATGACGAGCAGATAAGCCGACGCTCGCTTGATTCGTTTTTGTATCATACTTTTATCCTCCTTCTTGTTTGTAGACGGAGGAACAGAGCCCTTTGAACAGCTCTTCTAGAGCTGTTCAAAGGGGGTATACCCCCTTGCCTCCACATAATTACTTTTTCTTGCATTTGTACTCGGCTTCTCTACCCTCCTTCGTTCCGGAAACACCGCTTGCTCAGAAAAACATAAAGCACCGGCTGCCCGCGCACGATGGGCAGCCGATGTTTTCATAATTATATCATAACGCTTCGATCAAAAGCGCGAAAATCAAGAAAATTTGATTTTCGACGGGACATACCCCCCGGGGCAGGGGGCCTCCTTTTCTGCGCTTTCTTATTTTGCCACCTGCACAATCTTCTGTACGTTTGCCGATCTTATGATATAATAATGTAATTCCAAACGAACGGCCCGTAACGATCATGGATAAGGAGGCAGTGATGGTATATCTTGAGGCGATGCGTTTTCTCTCCCAATTCGGCTTAGGTGCGGTCCTCATTTCAAACGACGATATTATTCTGGAGAGCAACGAAGCGGCAGACTGTCTCCTTGCCGACGCGGGAGCGCTCAAGGGACGAACGCTTTCCGAAATTCTTCCCGATATGACCCGTCAGCTGCCGGGCACATATATCAATATTGCATTTTCCAAATATCTGACCCTCTGCCCTACACCCGTGGGGGTGGACCTGCCCGCGCACACGCGGCTTATCTGTTTTCGTGACGCGGCCAGCGAGGTATCTCACCGCATGCTGGGCACCATTGTGAACCTGATCCGGGAGCCGATCTTGTTGTGCGATGAAAAAAAGCGGATCATGCTGGTCAATGACGCGCTGATGCGGATGGAATCACTGGTGCCTGAAAACGTCGTCGGCAAGGATATCAATGAGGCGTATACCTGTATCGACGGCAATGAGTTGACCGTTCCCGTGGTGATCGCGGACAAAAAGCCCATTGAGGACCGGCGGCAAGCCTATACGACCTTGCATGGCAAACGGCTGGATATCATGTGCAACAGCTACCCGATTTTTGAGGAAGGCGCGATCTTAGGCGTGTTTTGCATGACGGCGGACGTTTCACGTATTGAGGTATTGAGCCAACAAATCATTGATCTGCAAGAAGGTCTGCTCAAAAAGCATCCGGCCGCGAAAAAGCCGCAAAAAAGCGGCTTAAGCGCAAAATTTCATTTTGACGATATTATTTGCCAGAGCGCTCTCATGAAAGAAATGATAGAGCGGTGCAAAATGATTGCCCGGTCTGATTCTTCGGTCATGCTCTACGGTGAGACCGGGACCGGTAAAGAGCTGGTGGCGCAGAGCATTCACAACGCGAGCAACCGGGCCGACGGACCTTTTTTAGCCATCAACTGCGCCGCCATACCGGAAAACCTGCTGGAATCCATGCTGTTTGGCACCGAAAAAGGGGCCTATACCGGAGCGGAACGCCGCCCCGGTCTGTTTGAACAGGCCAATGGCGGAACGCTGCTGCTGGATGAACTGAATTCCATGAGCATGACGCTGCAAGCCAAGCTGCTGCGCGTGCTGCAGGACGGCGTGGTGCGCCGCGTGGGCGGGACGGAGGAAAAGCACGTTGATGTGCGGGTGCTGTCCAACATCAATGTGCCGCCTTATCAGGCGATCGCGGAAAACGCGCTCCGTCAGGATGTGTTCTATCGCCTTGGCGTGGTCAACATCAGCATCCCTGCGCTGCGCCGGCGCAAGGAGGATATCCCGATCCTGATCCGTTCCTTTTTTCAGCAAATGAACAAAAAGCTGTCTAAAAGCGTGTCCGACGTGGACGAAGAGGTGCTCGCCATCTTTTGCGCCTACAACTGGCCGGGCAATGTACGGGAGTTGCAGCACTGCATCGAGCACGCCATGAACCTGCTCCCCTATGAGGAAACGGTGATCCGGAAAGAGTACCTGCCCGAGCATATCCAAAGCGTATGCGGCTATCAGCGGTTGGCGCTGGAAACCGCGGACGATGGTATGCTGGAACAGGTTCTTTCCAATGTGGAACGCTGCATTTTAACCAGCGCCATACAAAGAAATAAGGGGAATATCTCACGGGCCGCCCGCCAACTGGGCATCAGCCGCCAGAACCTGCAACATAGAATGAAGCGCAACGGACTGGTCTTGGAGGACATCCTCAGCGCCAAACCGCGGGCGGATTAACGCAAATATATTTGCTCTGCAAATATATTTTCACGCGCCGAGCCGCTTTTGAAAATCCTAGTTTTGAAGCATTTCGATCAATAGGCGATTGTAGATATCATAAAAAATAAGGTTATTTCATCTTTTCTTCTGTTTTGAAAAGCGCAACCATATTTGCACCTATTTCCGTCGTACAGGTGCAAATATGGTTGCGCTTTTATCTGTTCTGCAAGGCCGGTCATCATGTCCACTAAGCCGCTTTCAGCGGTTTCTATCTGATTTGCACAATTTAAAATATCAAAAACCACAGCGAAGCAGACTTTTTTTATGCAACCTGCTGAAATATGAAAAGCGTGATGAGAAAAGCGGCGCTGGCACGGAATATTGCTTTTTATCTTTATATCAAGCTGACCGCATACAGGCGGCCCACAAAACAAATGTCCCGCCGGGGCAGAAATCATTTTAGGAGGTAAGACCATGTACAACGATCGAAAAATGAAGCTGGGTATGCACACTTACACCCTGCACCTGAACGGCTTAGGTCAAAACTGGGGGTTTGTGGGCGAGCAACGCGAACAAAGAATCAACATATTTCAGCTCATGGATCTGGCTGTGGAGTGGAAGCTGGACGGCTTGCATGTGACGAACTGTGATCTGGTCGAACACGATCCGGAAAACTTGGCTAGGATCAAGCAAGCCGCCGAGGATCACGGCCTATACATGGAATTCAACTGCTCACTGGATGAGGAGTTCGATCCCCGCCTCAACGAAACCTTCGAGAGCGCCTGTCTGGTCGCGGAGGCGATTGGCGCGGATCTGGTCAAGTTCAGTTTGGATATCCGTCGCCCCACGCCGCTATACGGCAGTTGTATGCATCCCGCCGTGATGCGGCAGCTCTGCGACGTCGTCGATCAGATCAAAGAGGCGTTGCCCGAATATGAACGCACCGGCATTCGTTTGGCGATCGAGAACCACACCGAGACCTTCGCCGATGAGATCGTTTGGGTGATCGAGCAGCTCCATCATCCTCTGGTCGGCGCCTGTGTGGATACCATTAACTCGGTTTCTGTTTTGGAGAACCCACAATACGCTGTTGAGCGTTTGGCGCCTTACGCGTTCAACTGCCACTTCTGTGATAACAAGCTGGTGCGGGACGATCAGGGCGCGCATTTTCTAGGCGTCGCGCTGGGACAGGGCGATATCGACTGTAAAAAGACGCTGCAAACGCTCAAGGATCTCTCCCCCGCTTTCTTCGACCGCATCACCTTTGAAGTCGAATATCCCAGCGCCGGAGAACCGCTGGATATCGCGCAGGAAAAGGAGGTCCAGTTCTGCATCGACAGCATCCGGTATTTGCGCGAGGAGCTGGGCTTGGGCCTAAGCGGACGGTAAGGAATAGGAGGTGAAACGCCCATATAGGGGGAGCTGAAATAACATGAAAAAAAAGTTCAAGATCAACTCGATCATCTTTTACCCGGGCGCGGGCATTTTGCTAGCCCTCATCCTCTATGGCTTCTTGTTCAACGAATCCTTCGTCCATATCATGACCGGTCTGTATAACGCCGTTACCGATTCCACCGGCTGGTTCATGATGCTCATCACGGCGCTCATTCTGATCCTGTGCTTTGTCGTTTGCCTGACGCCGGTAGGCAGCAAAAAGGTGGGCGGCCCGGACGCTAAGATCAAGCACGGCATGTTTTCTTGGTGCGCCATGGTCACCTGCGCCGGTACCGCCACCGCCGTGGTATTCTATGCCGTGGGCGAACCGATCGGCTATTTCCACAATCCGCCCGCATGGTGGAACATGGCGCCCGAAACCATGGACACCGCGGTACGCGCGCTATCCCAATCGGTGTTTCATTGGAGCTTTATCTATTATGCCATGTACGCCTTCTGGGGCTTCATCTGCGGCTATATGGTGATGAACCACAAGCTGCCGCCGCGCCCCTCCTCGGCGCTGTATCCGATCATCAAGGACAAAGCCTTCGGGCCAATCGGCAAGGTATTTGACGTGATCGCCCTGCTGGGGCTGGTCGGCGGCATGGTCACCTCCCTTGGCCTCGGCGTGCAGCAGTTCGCTTCCGGCCTGAACTATGTGTTTGGCATTTCCCCCTCCAACCTTGTTTATATCATTACCCTTGTGGTGGTCATCTGTTCCTTTACCATGTCCTCGCTTCGCGGGGTAAAAAAGGGCATGGCCATCATCAGCAATGCAAACGCGTGGATTTATCTGGTCGTGATCGCGTTCTTATTTATCGCCGGGCCGACGGTGTTTGAATGCAAGATCATGACGCAGGTGATCGGCGAGGTATTCACCAGATTCATCCCCAACATCACGGCAACGGATTCATTTAACGTGGGAAACGGCTGGATCTCCAACAACACCGTGTTTTACGTCGCGTGGATCATGGCCTATGCGCCGCTGATGGGCGTTTTTCAGGGCAAGGTCGCCGTGGGCTACACTTGGCGGCGCTTCCTGCTGGTCAACGTGCTCGGCCCCGGGGTTTTCAACCTGATCTGGTTTGTCGCGTTCGGCGGGAACGCCATCTTTCTGGACGCGTTTCGAGGCGCGAATCTGGGCGAAGAAATCGCCGCCGGCGGCATACCGATTGCAAACTATGCGCTGCTCAAACACATGCCGCTCAGCGGAATCATGATCCCCTTGGTCGTTGCGGCGCTGTTTTTCGGCTTCATCACCCTCGCCGACGCCATGACCGGCACGTTGGCCAAAATGACCATCAAAACCTCGCGCAAGCAGGAAGACGAGGAAGCGCCTATGGCCATGAAGATCATCTGGGGCGCGCTGGTCGGCGTGGATACCTTTTTGTGCTTGTTCTGCCTCGGCGCGGTCGGCACCGGCGCGCTGCAGTTTATGTCCGTTATCTTCGGCCTGCCCATCTTCATCGTCACGCTTTGCGTCATCTGCGGGCTTGGTAAAATGTGCAGCGGAAAGCTGGACCAAGAAATTGAGGGCTTGCCGCCGGAGCATAAGGCGGCCCTGTACGAAGGGCGCGTGTTCAAACGCAGACCGGCGGACGCGGCGCGGAAAGATTCCGCGAGCAAGTAAGCCTTCAGGTCCCGCAGCAAAAATTGCCCATACATACCTCTATATACCCCGCCGAAGGGCCGGGAATCTAAGATAGATTCCCGGCCCTTCGGTCGCTTGTAGGTTGTTTTTCTATGTATTCCGCCTGCTTCAAAATCCGCCGGTCACGCCGATGGTCTGGCCGGTGATGAAGGAGGCGCTGTCCGAACAGAGGAACAGGATGGTCTGCGCGACCTCCTCTGCCGTGCCCATGCGGCCAAGGGGCGTTTGCTCCGCGAGGGTGCGGATGGTATCCTCCGTGTGGGCGGCGTTCATCTCGGTATCGATCACGCCGGGCGCGACGCAGTTGACGCGGATACCGCTCGGCCCCAATTCCGCGGCAAGCGAGCGCGAAAGGCCGATCAGCGCGGCCTTGCTCGCCGCATAGTGGCTTTCGCAGGAAGCGCCCTCGATACCCCAGACAGAGGACACGGTGACGATGCTGCCGCGCTTTTTATGGATCAGATCGGGCAGCACTGCGCGGATGAAATGCACCGCGCCCATGAGATTGACGCCGAGCATACGATCCCAATCGTCATTTGTCAGGTCGCAAAACATTTTTTGTTGGGCGATGCCCGCGTTGCACACCAGTGCATCCAGCGGGCCGAGGCAAACGCGCGCTTCCGCGACGCAGCGCTCTGCTTCATCCCGATGGGAAACATCGCCCGCGAGCGCGACGGCGTGCGAGAACTCCTCGAGGAGCGACGCTGCCGCCGCGCGGTTTTCGCGGTAGGTAAAGGCCACGCGCCAACCGGCGCGCGCAAATGCCTTGACGGCGGCGCGGCCTATGCCGCGCGTGCCTCCGGTAATGAGTACGCTTCCAGCCATCAGATCGCGACCGTTTGCTGGGCAAGGAACAGATCCTGTTCCAGATCCTTCTGCCGCGCAAGTCCTTCCTCGATATCCAGATCGGTCACGCGGTTGTCGTCAAACACGATGACGCGGTTGGTCTTACCCGCCTCAAGCGCCATAACGGCCTCGTATCCCATGCGGGTGGCCATGACGCGGTCGCGCGCCGTGGGCGAGCCGCCGCGCTGGATATGACCCAGAATGGTCACGCGCGTATCGATACCGGTCGATTCGTGGATACGGTCGGCCACCTCCTGCGCGGAACCGTAGCCCTCCGCCACGATGATAATGTGGTGGTTACGGCCCTTGATACGCCCGACACGCATTTTTTCGACCAGCTCGGTGTCGAAGTCGATCTCACGCTCGGGCAGCAGGATGGCGGTAGCGCCGACCGCGCAGCCAACGTGCAGCGCCAGATGGCCCGCGCGGCGGCCCATGACCTCGACGACCGAGCAGCGTTCATGAGACTGCATGGTATCGCGCAGCTTATCGATGCATTCGATCGCGGTGTTGCACGCGGTATCGAAGCCGATGGTGTAATCGGTGCAGACGATATCGTTATCGATCGTGCCGGGCACGCCGATGCAGGGCACGCCCATGCGGGAAAGCGCCTGCGCGCCGCGGAAGGTGCCGTCGCCGCCGCAGCAGATCAGGCCGTCTATCCCGAGGTATTTACAGGTATCCGCCGCCTTTTGCAGCCCTTCGTCGGTCATCATTTCCTTGCAGCGGGCCGTGTACAGCATGGTGCCGCCCTTGCGGATGATGCCGTCCACGCTGCGGGAACCCATTTCAATAATGTCTCCGTTGATCAGGCCGCTGTAGCCGCGACGCACGCCGAGCACCGAGATGTCATGCGCCGAAGCGGTACGGACGACCGCACGGATCAATGCGTTCATACCGGGCGCGTCACCGCCGCTTGTGAGTACGCCGATCCGGCGAATTTGCTTGTCCATAAAGGAGCCTCCCCTGTCCGAAATCATTCAAAACTAATATTTGTGATTATTATATCATCTTTGCCCCGTATGAGTAAAGGGCTATTGTTCCCCGGCAGCCATTTCTTAGCAAGCCGCGGCAGCCTTTCTTACTTCATCGCTACGTTTTCTTCGCCGATGACGGCGCGCAGCTCGGTCAGCAGCGGGATGCCTGCCGCGCACCAGAGCGTGCGGGGCGCCAGCATCCGCTTTCCCGTATCCGCCGGACAGAACACCACCGGCGTTTCGCCCGCGTGGCCGGCCAAAATACTTTTGATTCGGCCGCATGCGTCGCACGCCATGTCCGGCACGCGGATATACAGCTTCTGCGGCGCTTTTTGCGCTGCCTGCCGCGGTGTAAATACCGATTCCTGCGGCTTTTCACGCGAATGCGTGGAATCCACCGCCTCGACCGTCAAGGGTTGCGCTTCGTTGAGCAGCACCTTGGGCGCTTCGTCTTCGCGCGCGTCGATCTTGCCGGTGAGCAGTACGGCGCTATCCTCCGTCAAATACGAACCGCACTGTTGGAGCGAACGCGGAAACACGACCAACTCGATCGCGGCCGATTCGTCCTCCGCCATGACATAGGCCATCATGGAGCCGTTACGCGTCGATTTCAGCCGAACCGAAGTGATAACGCAGGCCAGACGCACGGTCATACCGTCCTTATAGACCGGGGCCTCGACCTCGCCCGACAGATCGTCGATGATGGCGCGGATGGAGGCGGCGTTTGCCGCCCGCGCCAGATCGCCGTATTCGTCCATCGGGTGGCCGGATAGATAAAGGCCCGTGGTCTCCTTTTCCATGGCGAGCAGCTCGCGCTTGGATGCCTCCTGAATATCGGGCAGAGCGATCTCACTGTCCTGCACCGATTCGTTGCCCATGCCGAACAAATCCATCTGCCCTTCGATATTGCGCTTGCGCGCCTGCGAGACCGCGTCCAGTACCAAGTTGGCGATTTGCAGCAACTGGCTGCGGCGATAGCCTAAAGAATCGAACGCGCCGGCTTTTATCAGGCTTTCCACCGCGCGGCGGTTTAATTCACGGTCGAACATGCGCTCGCAGAATTGCTGGAACGAGAGAAACAGGCCGTGCTGCTCCCGCTCGGCCACAAGCTGCTTCATAAAACCGCGTCCCACTCCCTTGACGGCGGCCAGACCAAAACGGATATTTTCACCCGAAACGGAAAATCCGTCAAAGGATTCGTTCACATCGGGCGGCAGCACCGCGATACCCATTTCCCGCGTGGAAGCGATGTATTCGGAGATTTTTTCCGACCAATCGAGCACCGAAGTTAAAAGCGCCGCCATATATTCGCGCGGATAATGACACTTGAGGTAGGCCGTGCGGTACGATACCACCGCGTAGCACACCGCGTGCGCCTTATTGAACGCATAGTTGGCGAAATCCATGATCTCGTCGAAAATCGAGGCGGCTATGTTTTCGGGCACGCCGCGCTTGACCGCGCCGTCGATGCCCTCCTCCTCGCTGCCGCTTATAAAGGTGACGCGCTCCTTGGCGAGCTCCTTCATCTTTTTCTTGCTCATCGCGCGGCGCACCATATCCGCCTTGCCGAGCGAATAGCCCGCGAGCTGGCGGAACACTTCCATAACCTGTTCCTGATACACCATGCAGCCGTAGGTGACCTTTAGGATAGGTTCCAGCATCGGGTGCTTGTACACGACTTTTTCCGGATGGTGCTTGCATTCGATGTAGCGCGGAATAGACTGCATCGGTCCCGGGCGGTAGAGCGCCACGACCGCGGTGATATCTTCGATCGATTGCGGACGCAGGCCGGTTACAACGTTGGTGATGCCCGCGCTTTCCAGCTGGAACACACCCATGGTCGAACCGTGAGCCAGCATGGCATAGGTCTCCTCATCCTCGGTGGAGGCCTTCTCCATGGAAAACTCCGGCGTGTGGCGGCGTATCATTTTCTCCGCGTCCGCGATGACGGTCAGGTTGCGCAGGCCCAAAAAGTCCATCTTGAGCAAGCCGAGCTCTTCCAGCGTGGTCATGGAGAACTGGGTGACCATCTGCTCGTCGTTTCTGGCGAGCGGCACATAGGTATCCACCGGGTCCTTGGTGATGACCACGCCCGCCGCATGGGTGGAAGCGTGCCGCGGCATGCCTTCCAGCGCCTGCGCGGTGTCGATCAGCTCGCGCACGGTCGGATTTTCGTCGTGCATCTTTTTTAGTTCTTTATTAACGCGGAGAGCCTTTTCAATCGTGATGTGCAGTTCGTTCGGCACCTGCTTGGCAACGGCGTCCACGTCGTTATAAGGTATGTTGAGCGCGCGGCCCACGTCGCGGATCGCGCCGCGCGCGGCCATTGTGCCGAAGGTGACAATCTGCGCCACGCGATCCTTGCCGTATTTATTAGTGACATACTCGATGACCTCGGGCCGGCGGACATAGCAGAAGTCCACGTCGATATCGGGCATGGACACGCGTTCGGGATTTAAAAAGCGTTCAAAATAAAGCGAATAGTGGATGGGGTCCAGATCGGTAATGGCGAGGCAGTAGGACACGATCGACCCCGCGGCCGAGCCGCGCCCGGGGCCGACCGGAATGCCGTTTCGCTTGGCATAGCCGATAAAATCCGAAACGATCAGGAAGTAATCGACAAAGCCCATTTGCGCGATCATATCGATCTCGTATTGCAGGCGCTCGCGCACCGTGCCGTCGTCCTCCGGGTAACGCTCCGCAAAGCCTTCGTCGCATAGCTTTTGCAGGTACTGGAGCGCCGTATAGCCTTCCGGCACGTCGAATTCGGGCAGGTGGTATTTGCCGAATTCAAAATCCACATGGCAGCGCTCCGCGATCTTGACGGTGTTCGCGAGCGCCTCCGGATGCTCGGGAAACAGGGCGGCCATTTCGTCCGCGTCCTTGATGTAAAACTCCTCGGTCTCAAACTTCATGCGGGTCGGGTCGTCCACCGTCTTACCCATCTGGATGCTCATCAGCACATCCTGCAGCTTGGCGTCCTTTCGGGTGAGATAGTGCGCGTCGTTCGTGGCGACCAGCCCCAGTTCGAGTTCCTCCGCCAGCTTAAACAGACCGGCGTTGACGCGGCTTTGCGCTTCGATGCCGTGGTCCTGAATTTCCAGATAAAAATGCTCGCGGTCAAAGATCGTGAGAAACTTCTCACACAGCTCGTAAGCGCCGTCGATGTCGCCGTCCGACAGCGCGCGCGGGATCGCGCCCGCGAGGCAGGCCGAAAGGCAGATCAGCCCCTCGCTGTGCTCGCGCAGCAGCTCCATATCGATACGGGGCTTCATATAGAAGCCCTCGGAAAAACCAAGGCTTACCATATGGATCAGGTTGCGGTAGCCCGTCATATTTTCGCACAGCAGAATCAGGTGGCTGTGCCACTCGCTGCCGACATAGCTCCGTTCCAGCCGAGAGCGCGGGGCGACATACACCTCGCACCCGATGACCGGATGGATGCCCTTGGCTTTACAAGCCTTATAAAAATCGATCACGCCGTACATCACGCCGTGGTCGGTCAAGGCGACCGAGGTCTGCCCCAAATCGGCCACGCGGTCGACGAGCTGCTCGATGCGGCACGCGCCGTCCAGCAGGCTATACTCACTATGGACATGCAGATGGGCAAAGGGTTCCATTTATGCTTCCTCCCTGAGCGTACACTCCAGCGCGCGTTCGGTGATTTTCTTCAGGCGGTGGCTAAGGCCGGGCTTGGAGATGGGCGGATCGAACCGCGCGGCAAGCTCGGACAGGCTGTCAGCCGGATACTGAAGCCGCAGCCGCACGGTCTCGCGCAGGTTTTCCGGAAAAAAAGTATCTCCGTGGCTGTTCAGCGCCGCTGTGATCGCCGCCACCTGCCGGGCGGACGCGCCGGTCGTCTTCATCAGGTTGGCGGTCTCGCAGTTTACCTGACGGTTGATCGTGTTGCGCAGGTTTTTTTCCACCTTTGCTTCCATCAGCTCCATGGCGGATTGCGGCGCGCCGATCGTCGTTAAAAAATCCTCCACGCTCGCGCCGTCCTTGAAATACAGCACATGCACGCTCCTTCGCTCGGTCTGCTTGGGAAACAGGTGCAGATCGAGCAGCAGGCTCATCTGCTCGCCCGCAAGGCTTGCATGCGAGGTGGTCAGCTCCAAATGGCTTTTTTTATCCGGCCCGGCCACCGTACCCGCCATCAAAAACGCGCCGCGCAGGAACGCGGCCAGACAGCAATCGCTTTCCAGCACATTGCGGTTCAGGTGATAGGCCACATGGTTTTTGATATCATACCCAAGCGTTTCAAAGATACGCCCGATTATCTCCGGATCGGTCAGAATGAACTGTTGTTTCTTGCCGGCCTGCACCGGCTCCGCCTCGATGGAAAAGGCGCGATCGAGCAACGCGCGGATGCGGCGCGCGACTTCCCGGTTCTCGGTCGACAGACGAATCAGCTTATGTGAAAAAACGGAGGCGTTGAGCAGCATGCCGTATGCCTCCGCGCGGATACAGCAGGCGCGCTGCATCGGCGCGCGGCACGCCTCTGTTTTGACGAAAGCGGAAAAGGACATTGGGTGTTTCTCCTTCTATATGCGAAAAAGCGATTAGCGCTGATAGTCCCGGTGCATGGTGACGACCCCGTAATCCCTGCCCCGGATATGGTTGCTGAGCGCTTCGGCGATCGCGACCGAGCGGTGCTTGCCGCCCGTGCAGCCGATGCCGATCACCACGCTGGTTTTGCCTTCCGACACATAACGCGGCAGCAAAAAGTCGATCAGGCTGGTCAGGTGGCTCATCAGAGCGTCCGCCGTGCCGCCTTGAAACACATAATCGCGTACATCGGGATCGGTGCCGTTTTTTTCGCGCAAGCTCATTTCATAATAGGGGTTGGGCAGAAAGCGTACATCAAACACCAGATCGGATTCAGCCGGAATGCCGTATTTAAAGCCGAAGGACTGCACGATGACCTCAAGCGCGCCCATATTGTCCGCCCCGGAAAAGAGCGAGAGCAGGCGTTCGCGCAGTCCCGCGGCCGACAAATTCGTGGTATCCACGACAAAATCCGCACGATTGCGCAGCACGGAAAGCATTTCGCGCTCTTTTTCTATCGCCGCGGTCATACTGATGCCCTTATCCATCAGCGGATGCTTGCGCCGGGTCTCCTTGAAGCGGCGGATCAGCATCTGCGTGTCGGTATCCAGAAACAGGATGCGATATTCGCAGCCCATGTCGCGGATAGAATCGAGCGAATCAAAAAGCTGCTGAAAATCGCCGCCCGTGCGCACATCGGTCACGAGCGCGACCCGCTCGTACCGCTCGGTCGCGGCAAGGCATATCTCCGCAAAACGCGGAATGAGCGCGATCGGCAGGTTATCCACGCAGTAATAACCCAGATCCTCCAGCGAGGCCGCCGCGCGGCTCTTGCCCGCGCCCGACATACCCGAAACGATTAAAAAATACATTTTTTTGCCCTTTCCTTTTCCCTGCGGTTTTTCGCTATCCGATGATGCGAACCTCGCATTCCAGCTGCACGCCGAACGCCTCCCGCACACGGTTTTGTACGGTTTCGATCAGCTTTAGCATATCCGCGCAGGTCGCGCCGCCGCGGTTGATCAAAAAGCCCGCGTGTTTTTCCGACACCTGCGCCGCGCCGACCGACAGGCCTTTCAGGCCGCATTGTTCGATCAGCTGTCCAGCAAAATGCCCCTCGGGCCGCTTGAACGTACTGCCTGCGGAGGGGTAATTGAGCGGCTGCTTCTCCCGCCGCCGCTGCGCCAGATCGTTCATTTTCAGCAGAATCGCCGCGGGGTCGCCCTCGGCCAGCTCCAGCTCGGCGCGGACGATCGTCCACTCCGGATGGTCGCGGAAAATACTTTTGCGATAGCCAAAGGCATTTTCCGGCCCTTCCGCCATGCAGAGGTTGCCCTCGCCGTCCAGATATTCGGTGCGGCGCACGATGAGCGCCATCTGCCCGTCATACGCGCCGGCATTCATAAATACCGCGCCCCCCAAGCTGCCCGGTATGCCCCCGGCGAACTCCGCGCCGGTCAGGCCCTCGCGCTGGGCGCGCCGCGCGATCGCGGAAAGCAGCGCGCCCGCGCCCGCCGTGATCCGCCCCCGCGTACCGACCGCGATATGATCCATCTCTGCGGTGCAAACGACCGCGCCGCGCACGCCCGCGTCCGACACCAGCATATTGGAACCGTTGCCGACCATCAAATAAGGCGTTTCGGTTTGCCGCAGGCAACGCAGCGCGTTTTGCAGCGCGCCCACGGTTTTGGGCTGTATAAACACATCCGCCGGGCCGCCGATCGCAAAGGTCGTGTGGCGGCTCATCGGCTCGTTTTCATATATTTCAATATCGCTTTCCGCCTCTTGCAGCAAAGCGATCAGTTCTTGCGTTGTTACCATACTCTCCTCCAACACCTTCAGGAAAACTCATATAGAATAGTATACCAAATTTACGCCCTTTGTGCAAAAAATATTTCTGACCCGGCGCACGGTTCCGGTCGGAAAATGCATAGAAAAGCGCCCGGATACCGATCCGGGCGCTTTTCAGAGTACCATCAAACAAAGTTCGTCTTTTATTTCAGCCACAGCTCTTCGTGCTCGCCGCGCCGCGGGCGCGCGAGAAGCTGACGGATGGCGTCCTTAGCGGCAACATCGCGGTACAAAACGCCGTACATCGACTCAACGATCGGCATGGAAACGCCCTGCTTCTGCGCCAGCATATAACCGGCTTCGGTCGCGTAATAGCCCTCTACCGTCGCGCCGACCTCCTCCATGGCCTGCTTCGCGGTCTTACCCTGACCGATCAGGATGCCCGCGCGGCGGTTGCGCGAATGCATCGAGCAGCAGGTAACGATCAGATCGCCCACGCCGGAAAGACCCGCAAAGGTCTCCTGCCGCGCGCCGAGGCGCACGCCCAGACGCGCGATCTCGGTCAGGCCGCGGGTCATAAACGCAGCCTTGGAGTTGTCGCCAAGGCCCAAGCCGTCCGAAATGCCGGCGCCCAGCGCGATGATATTTTTGAACGCGCCGCCCAGCTCCGCGCCGACCAGATCAGCGGAGGTGTACACGCGGAAAAAGCTGTCGTTCATAAAGGCGGCCTGCGTCAGCTCCGCCGCGGCGCGGCTGTGCGAGGCGGCTACGATAGCGGTCGGCACGCTGCGCGCGACCTCCTCCGCATGGGTCGGCCCGGTCAGCGCGACGACGGGGTTCTTGCCTCCCATGGCGCGGTCGATGGTCTCGGAAAAGCGGCAGTAGCCGTTTTTCGCGTCCAATCCCTTGCCCACGTTGACGATGACCGTGCCCGCCGGTACGATGTCCGCGAGCTGCTCCGCCGTTCCCGCGACCGCAAAGCTCGGCACCGCAAGCACGATCAGATCGGCGCGGGCGGCGCCCGAAAGGTCGGTCGTCAATTCGATATTTTCCGGCAAACGAACGCCGGGCAGCAGCTTTTCATTGGCGCGCTTTTCGCGCAGCAGGTCGCACTCCTCCTGCAAATAGGTCCACGAGGTGACCTCGTGCCCATTGCCGCTGAGCAGCATGGCCAAAGCCATGCCCCAGCCGCCCGTTCCAAGTACAAATACCTTCATTGCTTGCTCTCCTCCTCCGGCGCGTTTTCTATCGCCTTTTTGCTGTGAAAGGAAAACCTATTTTCATTTCCATGCAGCATCCGTCCGACATTGGCGCGGTGCATGAAGATGACCGCGACGGCCATGCCAAACGCGATGCCCACCAGTACGGGATCACGGTAAAAAATGAACATGGTGATCGGAAAGCTGGCCGCGCCCAAGATCGAGCCGAGCGAGATCCACCGCGTAAAAAGCACGGCGATCAAGAAGCAGGCCAACGCGATCAAGAAGATGCGCCAATCGAACAGCGCCAGCATCGTCGCGCCGACCAGCACGCCCTTGCCGCCCCGAAAACCGAAATAAACCGGGAACATATGGCCCAATATGACGAAAACACCCGCGAGTAGCTTGCCGAGATTGCCCGCCGCCAACGCGCCGATCGCCACGGCGGCCGCGCCCTTGGCGATATCGCCCAGCAGTACAAGCAGCGTTTTCCCCGCCCCCATGGTGCGGTACGCGTTGGTAAGGCCCGCATTGCCCGAACCATAATCGCGGATATCCTTGTGCAGCGTCATTTTGCATACGATGATCGCAAAGCTCAAAGAACCCAGCAAATAGGCGCTCACCGCGATGATCCCAAATTGCAGCATGGTCATACTGTCGTCACTCCGTTTTCTGTCTTATTCCTTATCGCCGCGCTGCCGCACGACCATGCGCACCGGCGTACCGGTCAGTCCAAACACCTCGCGGATCTGGTTTTCCAGATAGCGCTGGTAGGAAAAATGGAACAGCCGCGCATCGTTGCAGAAGCAGACGAAGGTAGGCGGGCATACGCCTGCCTGCGTCATATAATAAATCTTCAGGCGGCGGCCCTTGTCGGTCGGCGGCTGAACGCGGGCGGTGGCTTCAGCCAAGATCGCGTTGAGCTGGCCGGTCGGTATGCGCATATGGTTCTGCTCATACGTTTCGCAGATCAGCGAAAAAAGCTTTTCCACGCGCTGGCCGGACAGCGCGGAGATGAACAGCACCGGCGCGTAGGGCATATAGGCCAGTCCCTCGCGCACCTGCAAGGTATATTCCTTCATGGTGCTCCCGTCCTTTTCGACGAGATCCCACTTGTTCACCACGATGATGCACGCCTTACCCGCGTTATGCGCCTCGCCGGCCACCTTGGTGTCCTGCTCGGTCACGCCTTCGGTCGCGTCGATCATGATGACGCACACGTCGCTTCGCTCAATCGCGAGAAGCGAGCGCATAACGGAGTACTTTTCTATTTTTTCCTCCACCTTGCTTTTGCGGCGAATGCCGGCGGTATCGACAAAGGTGAATTTGCCGTATGCATTATCGAGTTGCGCGTCCACGCTGTCGCGCGTGGTACCGGCAATATCCGAAACGATCACGCGCTCTTCGCCGAGCACACGGTTCAAAAGGCTGGACTTGCCGACGTTCGGCTTGCCGATCAGCGCCACGCGGATGCGGCCTTGGTCCTCTTCCGCTTCGTCCGCGGGCGGAAAATACTCGTAAGCCGCGTCCAGCAGCTCGCCCATGCCGTAGCCGTGCAGCGCGGAAATGCCGTACGGCTCGCCAAGGCCGAGATTGTAAAATTCGTAAAACTCAGGCTCGGGCTGACCGGGCTTGTCACACTTGTTAACAGCCAGCACGATCGGCTTGCCCGACCGCTGCAGCAAGGCGGCCACGTCCTGATCGGCCGCCGTGATGCCGGTGCGCAGGTCGGTGATCAGGATGATCACATCCGCGTTCGAGATGGCGGTTTCGGCCTGATAGCGCATAAACTGCAATATTTCATTATCGTTCGACGGTTCGATACCGCCTGTGTCGACCACGGTAAAATCGCGTCCACGCCAATCGCTATCCGCATACAGCCGGTCGCGTGTCACGCCGGGCGTATCCTCCACGATGGAAAGCCGCTTGCCCGCCAAACGGTTGAACAGTTGACTTTTGCCCACGTTCGGCCGTCCGACGATCGCGACGATCGGTTTTGACATTGTAAAACCCCCTTTAACTAATTAGCAATGAGAAATTAGTAATTAGTAATTTTGGCGCCGGCTATGCCGGCCATATGATCTGTCGCGCCTTGCGCGATCCATTCATTCCTAACTTCTAACTACTGATTGATTGAAAGATTTTTTCCAAAAGGTCCGCGCCGTCGATCTCAACGGGTACGAGCGGCACGCCGATGGCTTCCGATACCTGCCGGGGCGTTAGATCGTCCAGAAACACGTCGCCGCCGTCGCGCAGCATATTGGCTGAAATCAGCACACGCTCGCCAAGATCGTTTCGGTTTTTCAGTTGTGCGATCAAATCCTGCCCCGTTATCAGACCCGCGACCGATACGCTGTGCCCAAAAAAATTGTTCTGAATCGCGCAAACATTTCCTCTTAAATTATCGCATGCGGCGGCGGCTTCGTCAAGCAGCTTTGCAAGCGAGGGCGCGGCCGCCGTACCGGTCGCTATGGTGAAGGGGCGGGCGGAACGGCCCTTGTAGTCCGGCAACGCCAGACGGAATTCCTCGGCAAACAGCGGCAGCATGCCGATGCCGTTTTCAAACTGGGTAAAATCTTCGTAATAGTCCGCGTCCGGCAGCTCGCGCCGCGCTTTCAGGTACAGCTCATCCCCGCACCAGACAAGGCGCGTGCCGATCTCCCGCAGGCAATCGGCCGCAAAGGGTTCTACGATATCGAGAACTTCCCCCGCGCTTTCCGCCGTGGTCTCCCGCAGCGGATACAGGCCCTCGCGGTGGCGCGTCTGTCCAAACGGAACGACCGAGACACTGCTCACCGCCGGATAGAGAGTCCGCAGATCGCGGAGCGAACGCCGCAGTTCTTCCCCGTCGTTAAGACCCACGCACACCACAAGCTGGCAATTCATCGTAATGCCGCCCGCCGCAAAGCGCTCCATGATCTTCAGCGCCTCGCCCGCGCGCGGATTGCGCAGCATTTCGACCCGAAGCGCGGGGTTTGTCGTCTGCACCGAGATATTGACCGGTGAGATGCGCATGCGCAAAATGCGGTCGACATCGTCCTCGGACAGATTGGTAAGAGAAATATAATTGCCCATCAGAAAGGACATGCGCGCATCGTCATCTTTGACATAAAGCGTTTCCCGCATACCTCTCGGCAGCTGATCAATAAAGCAAAAAACACAGCTGTTGGAGCAGCGCTTCATGCCATCCATCAAATAATGCTCGAAATTCAGACCGAGCGGCTCGCCTTCGCGCTTTTGCACCGACACGTCGCGGATGGTTTGTCCATCCGCCGCCAGCACGCGCAGGGTAAGCGCTGCGTCGTAGCTGTAAAATTTATAGTCCAGCACATCGCGGATCGGCGTGCCGCCGATATCGAGCAGGGTCTCCCCCACGCGAAGCCCGGCCCGTTCCGCCGGACTGCCCGCGTCTATTTGCGTGATCCGTGACGCCATACGGCACACCTCCATCCATAAAAAAACGGAGAAAGCACATCCGCCTTCTCCATTTTCATTCTGTCTAGCCTTACGCTTCCTTGACGGCGACGACCTCGCGGCCGTTGTAATAGCCGCAAGCCTTGCACATTCTGTGGCTCAGCTTCATCTCGCCGCACTTGGGGCACTTGCTCATGCCGGGCAGAGAGAGCTTCCAGTGAGAATTACGGCGCTTGTCGCGACGGGCTTTCGAGATCTTTCTCTTCGGTACTGCCATGGTGGATACACCTCCTACTTTATCTTCTATGATTCTTTTTGACTAATGAAACGTTTACTCGTCCTCTTTCGGATCGAGCAGCGCGCGCAGCGCGGCAAATCGAGGATCGATCTGCTGGCTTTCGCAGTTGCAGGTCACCTTGTTGCGGTCCGCGCCGCAATGCGGACAGAGGCCTTTGCAGTCCTCCTTGCAGAGGTATGTCATTTCGACCTGCAAAATCAACTCGGGCACTAGGATATCCGCCGGATCCACGGTGTCGGTCGTGAGCACTAAGACTTCGTCGTCCTCCTCGGCCTCGGGATCGGTGGTAAGGATCACGTCGGCTTCAGCCGTCAAGAGAACCTCGAGCGGCTCCAGACAACGCGCACAACAAGTCGAATAGATCGTCTTGATCGTTCCCGTCAATCGGATAACGCCCCGCTCGTTGGACACTTCGCCGCTGAGCGTTACCGGACTTTGAAACGGATATGCGCCGTAAAGCTTTTCCTCGCGCAGAGAGATCGTTTCCGAAAACGGTATGGAAGCGACGGCTGCGCCGGTAAGTTTTCTTAAATCAATCTTCATGTCAACCTCACATGGTACATGGAATAGTATACTATACCGCGCTCCCATTTGTCAACCAAAAATTGCGCAAAACGCGGCTTTTTCTGTCCATTCCCTCCCTTTCCCACAGACGGCGCGAATACCTGCCGCGGCATTTGCTTTTTTGATCAAATCCGCTATACTAAAAGGAAGAGAATAACCGGGAAAGGACCCTGCTATGAAAGAGTACAGTATCGCGAAAAACGACAGCGGCCAGCGCCTGAACAAATTTCTTGAAAAAGCGGTGCCGCGGCTTGGCGGCGGCCAGATGCATAAATATCTGCGCCTCAAGCGCATCAAGGTGAACGGCAAGCGGGCCGAGGCTTCGCTCCGCTTGTCCGAGGGCGACCTTGTACAGCTCTATCTCAACGATGCGTATTTCTCCCCCGTGCGGGAGGACGAGGCGTTCCGGCTGATCTCGTCCCCCAAACTCACGGTGATTTATGAGGATGCAAACATTTTACTTGCCGACAAGGCGCCCGGCATGGTCGTCCACGCCGACGAGTCCGGCGACGCCGATACGCTGATCGCGCACATTCAGGCCTATCTGGTGCAGACAGGCGCGTGGGACCCGGCGGACGCCGCGTCCTTCTCGCCCGCCCTATGCAACCGAATCGACCGCAATACCGGCGGCATTGTCGTCGCCGCAAAAACCGCCGAAGCGCTGCGTATATTAAATGAGAAGATCAAGGAACACGAATTGATCAAAAAATATCTGCTGATCGTGCACGGCGCGCCGACGCCGCCCAGCGGTCAGATCGAGAACTTTCTGCGCCGCGATGAAAAGCGCAAGCAGGTCACGTTGCATAGCGCCCGGGTGCCGGGCAGCAAAACGGCGATCACCCGCTACCGCACGCTGGCAAAAAACGGCGGGCTTTCCCTTGTCGAATGCGAACTGCTGACCGGCCGCACGCACCAGATACGCGCCCACATGGCCTCCATCGGC
Source organism: Butyricicoccus faecihominis (assembly GCF_024462775.1). Lineage (GTDB taxonomy): Bacteria > Bacillota > Clostridia > Oscillospirales > Butyricicoccaceae > Agathobaculum > Agathobaculum faecihominis_A. The sequence goes on along the minus strand of NZ_JANGCE010000020.1, from coordinate 17,266 downwards.
TGTCCGCTGCTAGGCGACGGCAAATACGGGTCAAACGAACAAAACCGGCCGTACCGTGAAAAGGGACAGGCGCTTTACGCCTACTCCCTCACCTTCCGCTTCGGGGACGGCGCGGGCGCGCTCTCCTATTTAAACGGCAAGACCTTCCGGGTCAAGGACATTCCCTTTGTGCGAAAATATTTCCCCGGCTTCCAGCTTTCTTAGGAACACGAAGCATAGGCGCTTCGTCTAAAACAATAGGGAACCTATTAAAGGAGGGAAACATTATGAAAAAGGCGATCTCTATCATTTTATCTGCATGCTTGCTTTTCGGCTCCGCCTTCGCGGCCGAAGCGCCGCAGTCCGACCAGCTCGCCAAGGTGACAAAGCTGGTTAAGGCGCAGATCGACGTCGGCGACCAGTACACCGATTTCAAGGGCTATCAGTCGAGTGAAATGGGCCTAACCTATTGGTCGCTCAGCTGGTCGGGGGACGGCGAATCCCTTGAGGTGCAGGCCGGCGAGGACGGCACGATCTATTCCTATTGGCAAAGAGGGCGAAACAGCGCCTACCGGGACGACTACGCGCCCAAGCTGCCCAAATCAACCCGCGGCGAGGCGCTTGCCGCGGCGGACGCCTTTGTATCCCGCTTGATGCGCGAGAAGGAGGGCTATGTATTTGAAAATGATAACGACGACATTTCGATCTATAACACCGATTCCTGTAGCTTTTCCGGACAGATGACCTATGACGGCGTGCCCACGCCCGTGACCCTGCGCGTGCACGTTTCACTGCCCGATCTGACGGTGACCTCTTATTCCCGCAACGAGGAGCCGCGCATCGGCGCCATTCCCTCCAAAACGCCTGCCGTGACCAAGGAAGCGGCGGCGGCAAAGCTGCGCGCCACAAACGAGCTGCGGCTGGAATACGTGCTGGAAGAAGGCGAAACGCAGGCGGTCTTGCGCTACGTACCGCAGGCTGCAAACGATTTTTATGTGGACGCGCAGACCGGCGCGCTCGTCGATCTGGATCAACTGTACACAAAGGCACGTGACAAAGGCTATGGCGGCGCATACGCCGGTTCCAGTGCGGACGCCGCCGCTGAAAACGGTCTTTCCGCGTATGAACAGGACGCCATAGCGGCGCTGGAAGGCGTGCTGGGTACGGATGCGCTGGATGCGAAGCTGCGCGCCATGCCAGAACTCGGCCTGAACGGCTACAAGCTGTCCGGCGCACAGTACAGTCAGGTGGATGACGAGACCGGCGCGGTCATGTGCCGCCTGCAATATGTAAAAAACGGCACAGACCCCGCGCTGTTTAAATCGGCCGAGGTCGACGCGCGCACCGGCGCGCTGCAATACCTTTCCACCCATGGCGGCGAGGAGATCAAAAACGCTGCCACCACTTATGCGGGCGACGCTGGAAACGCCAAAGCGGCCGCGTTCCTAAAGCGCTATTTTGCCGATCAGGCGGAGCAAACCGCCCTGTACGATACGCTGGATTTCAGCAACCGCTATGTACGCTACACCTATGCGGAGCAGGCCAACGGTCACCCCTACCCCGGCAACGCCTTTACCGTAGGCATAGACCGGCAGAGCGGCTTCGTCGATTCCTTCTACTATACTTGGGACGATAGCGTGACCTTTGACCGTGCGGATGGACTGATCACCGCCGAAAAAGCGCTGGACGCGTACTTTGGCGCGCAGACGGTCACCCTGCAATACGTGGCCGTGCCCAAGGAACTTATCCCTTCCATGCCGGACTACCCGAAATATGCCGATTATTATGCGGCCGGCGGCCGTTACCTGCTTGAATGGAAGCTCGGCTATACCGCCGTATTCGACACGTACTGCCGCGGCGTGGACGCCAAAACCGGCGAAACGCTGTTCCCCACCTCCTCTTGGAACAGCGCAATCTCCTATTCCGATGTTACCGAGGCCTCTCACCCACAGGCCATGACGCTAGCAGAACTGGGCGTCGGCTACCGCGAAGGCACGCTACAGCCGGGCAAAGCGCTGACCCAGCGCGATCTGCTCGTTCTGCTCCTCAGCGCAAACGGCATGTACTATGAGGAGGACACCGACTCTTTGTACGAAGCCGCTTACTCCCACGGTATGCTCACCCGGAGCGAGCGCGCCCCGGATCAGCTCGTGAGCCGCGCGCAGTTGGTCAAAATACTGATCGACGGCACCGGCTTTGGCAAGACCGCCGGCTTGACCGGTATTTACCGCACCTCGTTCACGGATGACGCCGCGATTCCCAGCCAATATTACGGTTATGTCGCCACCGCGCAGGGCATGGGCCTAATCCGCGGCGACGAGCACGGCCGCTTTAACCCGAATGAAACCGCGACGCGGGGGCAGGCCGTCATCGTTCTTTACAACTTCATGGCGCGTTAAACGTCCAAGCCGCGATGCAGCGGCGTTTTGACAAGCTGAACCCGGCAGTCGGTGACTGCCGGGTTCAGCTTTTGTTTTACGTGAATTCAGCCGGAGAATAGGTGCCGTCCTGAATACTTTGCGCCGTGGCGTCGGACAGGTTGTTGTAAACCACGCCCGGTTCCAGCGTAATGCCCTTGATCGCCGCCAGCTCGGATATCGTTACAAACGCATAGGTCTTATCCGTTCGGCTTTGCAGATCGTCGATCGCGGCCAGACAGCCTTCGACCGAGGTGGTGTAAAGGTCGTGCATCAGCACGATATCGCCGTCGCCCGCGGTATTGACAATGGCGCTACGCACGCTTTCCTTATCGCGTATACGCCAATCCTCGGTATCAACGCTCCAGTTGACGATCGGCACGCCGATCGCCTTCATCTGTTCCTTCACGGTTGCGTTTACGCCGCCGCCGACCGGGCGCATGACCGTGGGCCGGTGGCCGGTCTTCTCTTCGATCAGCTTGCTGTTGGATTCCACCTGATCGTATACGCTTTCCGCGTCCAAACCGGAAAGCTTTGCGCCGGGGTGGGTCATCGTATGGTTGCCCAGCTCGTGCCCCTCTTCCAGCAAGCGGTTCATCGTCCCGTCGTAGCCCTTGATGCGTTCGCCCACCATGAAGAACGTGGCGTGCGCGCCGCGCTCCTTCAGGCCGTCGAGCAGATGGGCGGTCAGCCCTTCCGGATATCCGTCCAGCGGGCCGGTCGGGCCGTCGTCAAAGGAAAGCGCGATATAAACATCCGCCTCCGGGATATTGCCGCCGACAGATTGGGTCAGTTCGCTCTGCATGGAATCCAAATAGGCCTTTTGGCTGTCATAGCCGTCCAGCGGGGATTTTGTAAAAGCAAGGGTACCGTTGCCGTCATTCAGATCGCTGTAATGCTCGCCGATCAGCGCGGCAAACAGCTGCGCCGAAACATAAAAGCGGCCGCTGTCCGGATCGGTGTGCGCCGTTAAGTTATCGCCTTTAACGCGCTTGCCGTCCACCTTGGCCTTGCCGTTGTCCTCCACAGTGGATTCACGGCCCAAGACGTTCACCGTCCATCGGTTCTTGTCATCCTTGGATGCCTCGCCGCCCATGGCCGTTACAGCACCTTCCAACGGCACGAATTTTGTCCCGTCATTCTCCATGACCGCGCAGCCGCGCTTGCCCAGAGAATCGGTCATCGACTTTGCTTCGCCGCTGAGCAGCAGCTTATCGGAATCGACGCGCAGCAGCACGCTGCCGTCCACTACCTGTTGACGCGACGGGCCAAGCTTCGGAAGGGCTTCCTCCGCGATCTTCGTGAGCTTTTCATCATCCAACTCCTTTTTGGATTTGGAAACGACGATCAGATCGCCCTTGGTCGCGTCGAGCGTGCCGGTCTTCCAAGAAAGCGCCTCGCAGATCTCGCGCACCGGCACATAGGTCGTACCGTCCACAATGGCGGGCGCGGTTGCCATCGTGCGCGTTTCATCATTAAAGCGCAGCGTTTTGCTGCCAACAGTCACGCGGACCGTATCTTTTTTGTGTGTGATCGAGGCGGTTTTGCTCACCTGCTCCCAGCCCGGCTCTAAGCCTAGGCTTTCGCACATTGCCTTAAGCGGTACAACGGCTGTGCCGCTGTCATCCACAAACGGCGCGGCGCCGCCCATATCCTTTATTTCGCCGCCCACATACGCCTTGGAATTATAAACCTGAAATACCACCTGATTTTTGCTGCCGCCGAATATCGCGCCGGTCACGCCCTTTACCAGCCGGAACCCAACGGGCACCGCGATCACGATCAGTAAAATCAGCGCGATCAACACGCCGTAATGGCTGTTGCGTCTTCGGCGGCGGCGATACCGCCTCGCTTGATAAGGCATTGCTGTTCATTCCTTCCTGCCTATCCTGTTATTGATTTGTCATATCATATGATACTACGAATGATGCTAGAATTGGGTTACAATTCGACAAAAAGCTCGTCTGCAAGCAGTTGAACGCCGATTCCGAGCAGATGTGGGCCAACATACACCCCTAATGTGCAGTCGATCTCGCCCTCCATAAAATTTTCATGGTCCGGCAGGGCGCGCTGCGCCATGGAACGTATCTCTTTCAGCTCGCCCGGCGAATCGCCATGCGCCACGGCAAGGTTAAAACGCGCGCCGCGCGGCACCAGCGCCGTGGCCATTTGCACCATTTTCTCCATGGCGAATTTCCGACCGCGCACCTTGGACACGCTGACCAGTTCGCCGTCCGGAGCAAAAGAAATAATCGGCTTGATCTGCAGCAGCGTTCCAGCCACCGCGGCGATTTTACCGATGCGGCCGCCCTTTTGCAGATATTCCAGCGTATCCACGCAGAAAAAGACATGGGTATCCGCCATCAGGCGCGGCAGCGCGCGGGTCAGCGCATGCCAGCTCCACCCTTCCTCGATCCAGCGCGCGGCCTGCAAAACCGTCATGCCTGTGCCTAGGGAACCGCTCAGCGTATCGAACGCCGCGACCTCCAGCCCGGGCGTATTTTCCCCGACCACGCGTACCAAATTATGCGTGCCGCTTAATCCGCTGGAAAAATTGATGGCCAGCACTTTGGTATATCCGGCGTCCCGGATACGGATAAAGGCGTTTTCCACGGCTTCGCCGCTCGGCAGCGTGGTTTTGGGCAGCTCGGTCTTTAAGCGGCGGTATACCTCGTCCGGCGTGATATCAACATTATCGGAAAATTCGCCATCGAAAAAAATCAGTTTAAGTGGAACAACGTAGATATCATACCTTTTGATCAGATGCGCGGGAATGTCCGCGCAGGAATCGGTCAGCAATGCGATCTTTTGTTGGTTCATAAACCTCTCCCGCTTTTCTTAAAGATCTTCTCCGGCGCTCCAGTTGACGGAATGGGGCGTTCTAACAGGCTTTCGCTGATCGGGCGGCGCGACCTTGACGCCGAAAAAATCATACCACTCGCCGCAAGCGTCGCACTGCCACGCGGTGGCGTCGGTCTCGTCCATGATATAGATCTCGTTGCCGCATTCACAGGTTAAAATAGTCATTGCCGGTTCTCCTTTGCTATATTGACATTAGTATAACACAATGCGCACAGAAAGTCGAACCGAATCGGCATTTTTCACAGTTCGGTCATACTTTTTAAAAAACATACGACCGGTTGGGGGGCGCGGCCAACGCATGACAGAACAGCTATCCCCGAGAAATTCACTGCATTTCTCGGGGATAGCTGTTTCAAGCCATATATTTTTTCAGTACTGCCCGGACAGCGCCGGGCGCTACCGTCATTTCTTCCCAATAACCGATGGTTTTATCCATCAGTCCGCACGCTTGCAGATCGGCTCCGAACAAGTTTCGATTGGATAGGACAGACCGCACAGCCGCTACGCTCTGCTCCCCCACACTTCCTAACGAAATGCCCGACATTTTTTCTTGCAGCCAGCAGAGCAGCGGATCAGCGCTGCAAGAAAACGGCTTTCCCGTATCATCTACGGCCATTAAGTAGCGTATCCAGCCCGCAAGCACAAGCGGAACACAGGTGAGTCCACACGCATTTTCGCCATGGCTTTGTATGGTATAACCAAAGCGCGCCGCTATTTTTTGTGAGGTATCGGTCGCGATGCGCTGCGGGGTGTCCGGAACATAGGGATTGGGCAAACGCAGCTGTAATACCTCTTGCAAGAAATTATTTGGATCCAGCACCACTGGATCGCTCACAACCGGCATCCCCTCCTCACGGCCCAAGCGCCCCACGAGCGCCGCCAGTTCTGGATCCTGCATCTCCGCTGCGATTGAAGTATAGCCGAGCAAGCAGCCATACACTGCAAGCGCGGTTTGCAGCGGATTGAGGCACGCGCTTACCTTCATACGCTCTGCCTTGTGAACGGTTTCCCGGTCGGTAAAAATCGCACCGGCTTGATCAAGCGGCGGACGGCCATTCGGAAAATCATCCTCGATCACCAGATACTGTGGGCGTTCCGCGTTCACGAACGGCGCGATATATGTTCCTTTTTTTGTTATAAACGGTGTGATATCCTGCAAGCCATCAGCCGCGAGCCGCTCCGCCACCGTGCGCTCTGGGCGCGGCGTGATTTTGTCGATCATCGTCCACGGAAACGAGACCATTTGCAGCAGATAGATGCGCTCTCGCTCCGACAATCTGCCTGATTTATACCAGCTGTCCGCAATGTACAGAACGCTTTGCCGCAGCCTGTCTCCATTTTGCGAACAATTATCCATGGAGACAAGCGCGATCGGCGCGCCGCAGCTATGCATGCGGTGCAACAGCAATTCCGTCAGCCGGGCCATGAAGGATCGACTGTTTCCCGGCGCGGCTTTCAGATCGAGCGCGACTTCGGGCAGCAAGCGCTGCTCGCCGTCATACAGTGCATAGCCCTTTTCTGTGATGGTAAAGGTGGCCATTTGCAGCGATGGCGCGGCGAATATCTGTTCTATCCGCGCCCTATCTTGCTCTAAAACCAGCGTCTCCGTGACCGAGGCGATCACTTCCTTTTCTATTGCACCATCCGGTTCCAGTGTGATGTGTATGGTAAGATCATCAGATCGTCTAAAACATCCGGCAACGATCTCATCGTCATAGCCTTCGCAGGTAATGACGCCCCGCTCCATTGCGCCGCTGTTCAGCAGGCGCTGCGCCAACACCGCCGGAAACGCGCGGAACAGGTTCCCTGCTCCAAAGTGCAGCCATATCGGCTGTTCACGCGTTTTTCGCGCCACCGCGTCGAAATCAAACTCTGGTAATAAGTAGCCTTTCCATAGCCGCTTATCATGCAGCGATGCCTTTGACAATTTTGTCATTTCCAGTCCTCCTTGCGCCTTTTGCACGTGTCCGCGCCCTCAGTCTCTGCTTTCTTATCATCCCGTGGTGATGGAGGCGGGGTATCCCCGCCTCCATCACACAAGAGAAGAAGAGAAAGAGGAAGGCAAATCAAACGCTTTATTCATAAAAGTACGGAAAGTGCCGGTAGCTTTGATCCGCTTGCAGATCGTGCGAGTAAATTAACTTGGCTTTATGCTCTCGCTCGATACGGCGAAGCTTGATTACGCTCTTTTCGTATCCTAAGCTGTCATATAGGATGGCGGTCGGATGAACCGGCGGGCCGTAATTGATCCGCGAGCTGCATGCATCATTTGGAAATAGATAATTCCCGCTTTCCAGTTCGAGCAGAAGCGCACCCACAGCCGGTGTATGACCGGGCAGCAACAACACTTTAACGCCCGGAAACAATTCAGTATCCTCCTCCAACAAATGATAAGCAATGCCCGGCGCGGTCATGATACTGCGCCAATAAGGGGATTCGGTCGTTTGTTCATTATCCGCCGTTAAAGCAGCCAGACAGCCCTGTACAAAGTCCTCTTTCGGCACAAAAACGTTTTGCGCTGCGTGCGTTCCTTTAAAAAACTTGATGCCACCCGCATGGTCGTAATGCATATGGGATAGGATGATATGCGAAACCTCGGATAGCTGCACGCCATAGCGCGGCAGAATGCGGTCTATATAATCCTCACGGCGCATTTGCGGTCTAAAATACTCTTTCCAATAAACCGGACGCGGAACACCGTCCTCGCCGTCCGGAAAATCACCTACATCATAAAGGATGTACCCAACTTTGGGGTGCCGGATCAAGATAAAGGAGGCTGGATATTCCGTAAATACGCTTTCTGCCCGAGGATGATGCGCGGTCGCGGGATTGGGCACCGCTACGTTCCACGCTGGATCGTTCCAGATCGAACCATACCGAATAATTGCAAACGCAAGGCCTTTCATATACTTCCGCTCCTTTGCCATTGAGGATCAGTCGTCTTTTTTCAGACTGCTCAGCAGCAGACCGGCCAAAATGATGATCCCTTGTATGATGCTCTGATCGCCGCCGTCCATATGGAGCACCGCGACCAGACTGGACATAACGACCATAAACAGGCTCGCCGCGACTGTACCCGAAATGCTGCCCTTGCCGCCCGTAAAGGCGGCGCCGCCAAGCAGCGCGACTGCAATCGATCGCGTCTGATAATCCTCGCCGAGCTGCAAGCTGGCCGTGCCGATATAAGCCGATATTTGAAGCCCGGCCAGCGCCGCAAACACGCCGCACAGCATATAGCAAAGCAACTGGATGCGCACATGGTCCACACCGGACTGATAAACTGCCATAGGATTTACGCCGGTCGCAACGATATACCGCCCAATCGGAAGAAATTTCATCATCAGTACCACCAAAACGGTAATGACCGCCCAAACGATCGCGGCCATTGGGATTCCGCCCGCAAATCCGGTGCCGAGAAACCGGAAATTATCCGGGATTGATCCTTTGGGCGAACCGCCGCTGTACAGCAGTGTGACACCGAGCAGCAACGTGCTCATACCAAGCGTGACAACAAAACTCGGCATATGTAGAACCGCGCACAGCAAACCGTTGACCAGCCCGATCACCGCGCCTATGCAGATGCAGAACAGCGCGACCGGCAACGCCTTTGACGGATCATTCATCATCATCTGCGCTGCTACCACGTCCACCAGCACCATGACAGCCGCAACCGACAAGTCTAGCCCACCGATCAGCATGACGATCGTCTGACCGATCGAAGCAAGGATCATAGGCGCAGCCTGACGGGTAAAATCCAACAAATGCGCGGGTTTGACTGAATTCGGAGAGACAAGGCCAAGCACGATCAGCAGCGTGATCAATCCCCATAGAATAATCGGAATATCCCGTTTTTGCATCATCCCTTTTACTTGTTTTACAAGCCCACCGATCATTGCGGCCCCTCCTTTCGCCGGCTCTTAACCGAAAACACCAACACAGTGATAAGCAGGACCAAGCCCTTGAACACATATTGGTAATATGAGCTGACGCCTATCATATTCAAAATATTGCTGATGCCGCTGAGGATCAAGGTAGAGGCCAGCAATCCGACGATATTTCCCTGTCCACCAAACAGGCTGATGCCTCCCAATACGCAGACTGTAACAGAATCCATGCCGGTTAGGTCACCCAGCGTGGCGTCCCCCGATCCCATGCGCGCAGCGACGCAGATGCCGCCGACCGCCGCAATAACTGAACAAAGAACATGAGCCTGCACCCGCACACGCCCGACCGGTATGCCGGATAGCGCCGCTGTCGCCGCATTTCCGCCTATTGCATAAAGGTTGCGTCCAAAGCGTCGATGATGCAGCAGCCAAATAAGCGCGGCACCCAGAACGCTCCAAAGGAGAAGCGCATGTGGGAAAATACCGACGCGGCCAAATAACAGATCCATAAAGCCATACGGAATAGAGCCGCCCGGCACCGGTCGAATCTTCAACGCAATCCCATTGACCATGCACATTGTCGAGAGCGTCATAATGAACGGAGGAATGCGCAGCCGCACAATGCCAAAGCCGTTGAACGCACCTACGAGTGTCCCCGCCGCTACTGTGATACCCAGATTGAGCAGCACGCCCGGCGCTCCCGGCAGCAGCTCCACCGACATGATCGCAGTCGACAAGCTGACGACAGCGCCGACCGAAAGGTCAATGCCAGCTAAAAGAATCGCCAGCGCCTGCCCCAGCGACACGATACCCAGACCAACCGCCTGTTCGGCAATATTACCCAGATTAACAGTGGTAAGAAACCGCGGGGAGGATACCGTGCCGATAAGCAGCACGGCAAATAGCAGCGCATAGACGATACATAGGTTATCGTACTTCCTGATCAATACCCGTATTTTCATACTGCCGCTCCCTCCTCCGCCACATTGGTCGCCAGACGCATCACGCTTTCCTCGGTCGCCTCTCGCGCGGACAACTCCCCTGTCACGCCGCCGTCATATACGACAAGGATACGGTCGCTGACGTGGAGCACTTCCATTAAATCGCTTGAAACAAGGAGGATCGCCACCCGGTCTCGGCGCGCCAAAGTCTTTAAAAGGTTATAAATCTCCACCTTGGCCGCAACGTCGATACCGCGCGTCGGCTCGTGCACCAGCAATATTTGCGGCGCGGGAGACAGACACCGGCCAAGCAGCACCTTCTGCTGGTTGCCGCCGGATAGCTTGCGCACTGTTTCTTCCGCGCTTTCCGCCTTGATGTTCAGCAACTCCATATATCGCCGCGCCTCTTGTTTTTCTGCGCGTATGGTCAAAAACGGTCCTTTTTGTAGTCTGTGGAACACCGGCAGGCTGATATTCCGGTATATCGGCAGGTCGAGGCACAGCCCTTCGTTCTTGCGGTCGTCCGTTAAAAAAGTAAAGCCCAGCGCCATCGCGGAGTGTGTATTGCGCAGCGCGGCGCTCTTACCGTTAACCAGAATTTCTCCGGCGACCGGCTGATGCAAGCCGAATAACGCGCGCAATATTTCGCGCTGCCCCTGCCCCTCCAATCCGGTGATGCTCAAGATCTCTCCAGCGCGTACAGAAAAGCTTGCGGGTGCCTTGCCCGGAGCTATCACCATGTTCCGAACCTCAAGCCGCACGTCTCCTGGGCACGCGTCATCGCGCGGCGGAAAAATATTATCGAGCTTGCGGCCCACCATCCGTCTGACCACCTCGTCCTTTGTTGTATCCTGTGTGCGCAGCGCCGCGGACACGACACCATCCCTGAGTACGGTAATACGGTCGGAAATGTCAAACACCTCATTCAAGCGGTGCGATATGTAGATGATCGTCCGTCCGTCGTCACGCAGCCGCCGCATAATCTCAAAAAGAGTTTTTACCTCAACTGGCGTCAATGCGGCGGTCGGTTCATCCATAATAATAATCTGCGTGTTAAGCTCAATCGCTTTCATGATTTCAACCATCTGCTGCTGTGCGACCGTTAGGCGGCATACCGCCTTGTCGGGATCTGAATCCATATGGAGCATGGCCGCTAGCGCGGCGGTTTTGGACCGCATCGCGGCAACATCGATATTGCCGTTTTTTTTGCAAAGCTGCCGACCCAGAAATACATTTTCCGCAATGCTGAGGTGGGGCACCAAATTGAATTCTTGATGGATGATACTGACACCGGCCTGCTGCGCTTGCAAAGGATTGGTAAACCGCACCGGTTCGCCGTTGATAAACAGTTCTCCCGAAGTCGGCTGATAGACGCCGGAAATAATGCGCATCAGCGTTGATTTTCCGGCGCCGTTTTCACCAACCACCGTGTGTATCTCTCCGGACGTACAGGTAAAATTTACATGATTTAACACCAGATTATCATAAAACGATTTACAAATATCTCTTGTTTCCAAAACCGTACGTCCCATATCAAGCCCTCGCTTTCGTTTTTACTCCAAATAGTATTGATCCGCGACCGCCTTATCCATTTTGGTGTTGCACCAATACGAATCAGAGTACTCCGGGCGCACATACTGGTCGATATCAGCATCCGTGATCGTCGGTACCGGGATATAATTGTACTTTTCGACCGGTTCGCCGTTTAGCGCGCTCAGTGCGGTATCAAGCGCCACAGCGCCCATCCAGCAAGGATCGCTCGCGGCGACCGCCTTAAATCCGTCCGGCTGTGCGGCTTTCCATGCCTTTAGAAAGCCGTTTCCATCCTCGCCGGTCATTGGCACCAACGGGCGCCCGGCCGCTTGAAATGCTTCCAGCGCGCCCTGCGTCATCGCGCCGCCCTGTGACCAAACGCCGTCGATATCGGGATATGCCGCCAGCGCCTGTTCAGCCGACTGTTTGCCCTTGTCATAGGCCCAATCTGCATAATAGGTCGCAAGGATGTTGATATTTTCTCCACCGTCCGGCAACTCCTTAAGCGCTTTATGCAATCCATCTTCCCGCATTTCGTTTACGCCGCTTCCCGCCGTTCCGTCCAGCACAATGATGTTCCCCTTACCGTCCAGTTCATTGACCAACCATTTGCCTATGGTATAGCCGAATTCGACCGCGTCCGTGCCCACATAGCTGGTAAACGCGCTTTCATCCTCCACCTCGGAATTGAACACGATGACCGGTATGTTTTGTGACAGCGCCTTTTTTGTCACGGCATTCGTGACGGTGGTCGATCCCGGCGCAACCAACAGCGCGTCAATCCCGCGCGCCATCAAATCCTGTATGTCTGAAACCTGTTTGGAGGTGTCGTTACCCGCATCCGTCACGTATAACGTAACGCCTTTTTCCTGCGCGGCAGTTTCCAGCTCGCGCACCATTTGCATGCGCCATGTGTTTACAACTGAAATATTGGAAAAGCCAATGATATACGGCCCCTCCTTCTGAAACTGTGAAGTGTCCACCATGCCTTCCGGCACATTCGCCGCGCCGATCTGTGAACCACCGCTGTTGTCCTCACCCATTTTTTCGGTTACCGATTCTCCGTTACCACTACAGGCGGTGAGTGTCAACATACCCGCCAAAAGCAGGCTGGTCAGTGATAAGCCTCTCTTTTTCATGTTTCGCTCCTCCTTTTTGTTTTACATGTTCTCCGGCCGATTGGTCTTTAATGTATCCATAGTATAACAACCTATTCGCACTGCGAAAATCCTGAAATATACGAAATTTTTTCACCATCGGGTCTTTTAACAATAATTTATGATAAAATATCATACCCCTTTTACTCTTTGTATTTTTCTCCTATGGAATTTCCATCTTCGCTATTTTTATTGGCTCTTTAGCAAACATTTTTCTTCAATTGTGCATTTTTTGGAATTTGTTGCCGGTTGCAACCCGTTTCGTCTTACGGTATCATTGAAATAGAATATTTTGTTATTCTCTCTAGCATTTATTATCACCTTAAGAGGGAGGCGCAGTATGTCCGTCAGAAAATCTTTATTAGCGGTGATCACTTTGATCATCGCCGGTATGCTGTTTGTCGAAGGGCGCGTGTTGTTTGCCGCACCCGACGGCGATCAGCCATCTCCTAAGACCGTGATCGGTTTGGTTCTGACCGATTGCGAAGACGACTGGAAAACACAAATGTATGATGCTGTTCAGCAGGCCGCGCGACGCAGGCGGATTCAGGTAACGATTATCCAGACGTCGCGCACGCAATCCGACCAGATTGACGCGATCCGCACCCTTCTGGTCTATCGTACCGATGCGATTATTTTTTCTCCCGTTATGGAAAACGGTTGGGAGTATATCCTTTCAGAAGCGGAAGAGGCACAGATTCCACTGATCACGATCAACGAGCGCTTATCGCAGTCGAATAACGCGGATCTGCAAAAAGAAGCTTATCCGGTTTATCATATCGGCTTTGATTATTATGCCTTGGCAGGACAGCTTGCCGCGACGCTACTGCAAGTTCAGGGCGAACAACCCTTTTGGCTCGTGCAGCTCAATGGAACCGTGGCTTCCTCCGTCGCGCATGATATTTCAAATGGGTTTCGCGATACGCTGGTCGCGTCCGGCCGAAACCAGCAAAACTTCAGCGTCAACGGCGACTATATGCGTTCGCGGGCGCAAGAGCTGATAGGGGCGCTCCTGCATAACTCCTATCAGTTCGACACCGTACTTTCCTGTAACGACGCAATGACACTTGGTGCCGTCGACGCTTTGCGAGAAAACGGCCTGCGCCCAGGTCGGGATGTACATATTTTCTCTCTTGGCGGCGGTGAATCGGTTCTAGAGGCTTTTAGCGCCGGAGAAATCAACGTTCTCGGACGTTGCGACCTGACTGATTTCGGCGAAACGGTTATAGATACCGTGCTGCGTTTGCAGGACGGCGAAACACCGGACAAGAGCGTGCTGCTGCCCGGAACACTGCTTGTCAATGGAGAATCCGCTGTATGAAATATACGAAAAAAGCGCAAAGCATCCGCCGCCAGCTTCATTCCGCCTACCTGTTTATCGTCAGTTTACTCGCCGTCCCAACCATACTGCTGCTGGTGTTTTTACTTCCCATGACCGCGCGTTACCATCAGCATATCGGTTACATCGCGGACGCGCGCGACATTGTTGGACTGTCCGGCTCGCAGCTGGAAACCGAGCTTTGGAACATTGTCGCCGGCAATCAAGCATATGAGACCGGCGGACAGCGGCGTATCATGGAAGAAATATCACGCAGGCTCGACCATTTGCTCTATGAAACCGAAACCTATGAAAGCCGCCAGCAGGTGCGGGCGGCCATGCAGCTTGTTGAAACACTGAACACCTATATTGGACAACTCGGCGCGCCCCCTTATCGTCACTCTTCCATGTACTCCAATGAACAGACGCTGCGCGAGATCCGCAGCGTTTCCGGCCTGCTCGGCACCGTATTGCAAGAGTATATATATATTGAAATCGGTGTGATCGCGGATATCAACCAATCGCTGCGCGCATCAGCCGTTGTCATTACGTTGCTCGCCGCGCTCCTGTTGCTTATCATCGTAGTGCTGTCCGTCGATTCATGCCGATCGGTACAGCAGGATATCCGCGAACCAATCAGCTGTCTGGAAACCATGGCGGTGCAGCTTGCCGCCGGCCATCTGGATGCGCGCGCCGCACCGCCCGCCGTGTCCGAGTTATCCACGCTGACGCAAAGCCTCAACACGATGGCAGATCAGCTTGATGAACTGATCGACAGCCGCATTGCCGATCAACGCAATCTGCGCAAGGCTGAAATGCGCACATTGCAAGCGCAGATCACACCGCATTTTATCTACAATACGCTGGATACCATTGTTTGGCTCGCACAGCAAAAAGAAAATGAAGCCGTGGTCGATCTTACAATGGCGCTGACCCAGTTCTTTCGCATCTCTCTCAGCGGCGGCGGCGATTTTATCACAGTCGGTAAAGAGGTAATGCATGTTGAAAGCTATTTACAGATTCAAAGTGTGCGGTACGGAAACATCATGCAGTACAAAATCGATATTGACGAAGCGTTGCGCGAGTACCATATTTTAAAATTGCTTCTTCAGCCGCTTGTTGAAAACGCCATTTATCATGGAATCAAAAAAAAGCGCAGCCGAGGCTGCATATCGGTATCTGCAAAGCTTAACCCTGACCGCACGATGACATTTACCGTATCCGATACCGGTATTGGCATGACGGAAGCGCAGCTTAAGTCGCTGCGCGGCGCGCTCCAATCTGAGAATGCCCCGCGCTCCGGATTTGGCCTGTATAACGTCAACCAGCGTATCCGTATGTATTACGATACCCCCGGATTGACGATTGAAAGCGTTTATAAAAGCGGTACCATGGTTTCGTTCACCATTCCCAGCCACTTGGCATAACGGAGGATAAATTATGTATAGTTTATTTATTGTGGACGATGAAGAAGTGATCCGCAAGGGCATCCGCGAATTGCTCCAGAGCGCGGCAAACGCGTATACGATCTGCGGTGAAGCGCCGGATGGCGAACTGGCTTTGCCTATGATTCAGGAGCTTAAGCCCGACATTGTATTGACTGATGTTTGTATGCCCTTTGTCGACGGTCTGGAACTCGGCGCGATGATCCGAAAAAAACTGCCGTGGATTCATCTTTTAATTTTGAGCGGTCACGATGAATTTGAATACGCGCAAAAGGCGATCTCCCTCGGCGTTGACGAATACATTCTAAAGCCGTTTACGCTGCCACAGTTGCTCGGCAGCCTAGACAAAGCAGTACATAAGATCGAGGAGGAGCGCACTACTTACTTTGCGGGAGCGGACGATCCGCCAGATACTAAACACAGGCTGCTCGTCGGGCACCTGCTGAACGGTCTGGTTGATGAATGCTTCTCTTCTTCTGAATCGCTTGAGCGCGCGCAAAAACTAGGAATATCTCTTTCCGCGCGGCAGTATCTTGTATGTTGTCTTGACGTGCGCACTACTTCAGAACCGCCCGACGGCATGCTGCGCCGGCAATTTTACATACTGCTCGACCGAATCCTCGCAGATCGGCCGGATTCGCTTTGGGCGGCGCGCGGCGACGGCTTTCTTGTGCTTCTTCGAGCCGGCAGCGGCGATGCCGCGCTGGAATCCGCATATGAGATCGCACAAGCGCTGAAGCATGAAACAAAAAGACTGCTGAACGCCGGACTATCCGTCGGAATCGGCTCGGTCGTATCGCGCCTGAGCGAATTTGCGCAGTCCTACCGCGATGCAAGCCGATCACTCGGCGGATTGGTGGGCCAGCCGCACGGTTCCATTCTCAGTTCGCTTGACCTTGAGCATGGACTTTATCCGCGGTTTGATTTTACGGATGCGGTACCGCTTGCGGATAGGCTACAGCATGTTTCTCAGGAAGATATCGATTTTTTGCTTGCGCAGCATTTCGGTGCAGCTCAGGATGAGGATCAATCCAGTTTGCTGTATCGATATTATCTGCTCGCCGATCTGGTCGTTTCTTCTATGCGGCTATTGCGGCGGATCAATGCAGAACAGCCTCCGCTCCTGCGAGATACGGGTGACAGTGAAACCCTCATGCAGGCGGCCTTAACCTACGACAGCACCCTCTCCTATGCGCGCAAGATGATCGAAGCCGTAGTGTCCCAACGCGACTGCCGGCGGGGCGGGCATTATGGTGAAGAGCTTCAACGCGCAAAAGCATATATCCGGGAACACTATGCGGACAGCGACCTGTCGCTTAACACGGTCGCTGCTGAAGCCGGTTTTAGCCCCAACCATTTTAGCACTGTGTTTTCACAGCAGGTAGGGCAAACCTTTATTGAGTATTTAACGCGATTTCGTATTGAGCAAAGCAAACGACTGTTGCGGGAAACCGATCTGAAGCTATCCGACATCACTTATGCGATCGGATACAGTGAACCGCATTATTTTAGTTATATTTTTAAAAAATACGCAGGTGTTTCCCCCAGCATCTATCGAAAGCAGGAAAACCCAACAGCTCAATAAAAACATTCTGGAGCACGCGTTCACGCCCCGCGACCTTGGCCGTAGCGCTACCGGTTCCTTCAGCATCAGTAATATACAGTCACTCGGTGTTATCGTTTTCTACACAGCACGACAGCGACCGCCAAATGGCGGCCGCTCAGCGGGT
>NZ_JANGCE010000002.1 GCF_024462775.1 Butyricicoccus faecihominis | reverse complement strand
ACGGCGAGACTTCTAAGCCGGACGGGGTGTTTCTTCGTTATCGGAGCAGACCCGCGAAACGGAACAAAATAGCGCTGGAAGTCATATACTGCAAAACGGGAAATGTATAGGTGGAAGGGAGAACGATAGATGAACTGGAAGCTGCGGCTGAGGAACCCGGTGGTTTGGGTTCAGATCACGCTGGGCGCGTTTGCGACGGCGTTGGCCTATGGCGGCTTGACCGCCGCCAGCATGGTGACTTGGGCGGATGTATGGAGTGTTGTCGTCGGTGCCGCGAAAAGCCCTTATTGCCTGTTTGTGATCGTATCGAATATTTGGAACGCGCTGAACGATCCAACGACTCCCGGTATGGCGGATTGCCATAGGGTGATGGAACTGGAGCGGCCACAGGCGAGGAGCTGAGCGTGGCGGATACTGTTTCTATGACCTGTTTGGAATAAAAGGCGCGGATATCGTGGCGGTATCCGCGCCTCTTTCTTTGAATCACCACCATTGTTCTTGACGCTTTACGTGCAATCAGGTATGATTAAAGTGAAAATGTTGTTTTTCGCATGTGCGAAAGAGAAAGGTTGGGGCAAATTGGGGATTCAGAATGACGCGGCGCAGGCCGAACGCCGGGAGGCGGCGAAGGCCCTAGCAAGCCGATTGATGCACATGCACTACTGCGACGGTAACTCGACCGGCGTGGCCGCTTATTTTGCCCCGCAGTTCACTTGGCTGGGCGCCGGCGAGGATCAATACCTTGTGGGACGAGAGGCTGCGCTGGATATCTTCACCCGATTTGAAGGCGCGATCCCAAAGTGCGATATCTGGGACGAGGAATATGATGTGATCGAACCGTCGCCGGGATTGTATGTGGTATCCGGCCGCATGTGGGTGGCTACCGCGCCCGATGTGGGAATGTACCTAAAGGTGCACCAGCGTGTGACGATCGTTTTACAGCAAACAGACGAAGGCCTGCGCTGCGCGCATATTCATTGCTCCAACCCTTACGAGGATCTGGTCGAAGAAGAGCTGTTTCCGGAGAAAATCGGCAAACAATCCTACGAATATGTGCAGGAACGTCTCAAAGCGCTGGAAGCGCAGGCGCTACAGCAAAACCGGCAGATGGATGTGGTGCTGTCATCCGTTGCGGGCGGCCTCAAGATCAGCCGGGATGATGCTACCTATTCCTTTGCCTTTGTCAGCGAGGAAGCCGCCGCATTGTTCGGCTACACGGTGGAGGAGTTCATGGCCGTTACGGGCGGTACCGCGGTGGGGGCCGTTTATCCGCCCGATTTGGAGCAGGCCCTCGCGGATTGCGAAGAAGCGTTCCGGGACGGCGGCCTTGCCTATGCCACGCGCTATCGGGTCCGTTGCAAGGACGGCAGCCTAAAATGGGTGCTGGACAGCGGCAAGAAAGCGCGTGACGCAAACGGGCATTGGATGGTCAACAGCCTGTATCTGGATGTGACCCGCGCGGAAGAGGACGCACAGCGCCTGCGGGAACAGACGCAGCTGTTAACCAGCATTTACGATACGGTGCCCTGCGGCATTATCCGCTTTGTCCGCCGCGCGGACGGCACTTACGAGCTGATCTCGCTCAACCGGGCGGCGCTGTCCCTCTTAGGCTATGAAAACCAAGAGGCGGGGGTTCACGACTGGCACGACGGCGTGCTGGGCACGGTGCTGCCGGAGGATCAGGCCATGCTGCGCGATACCTATTTGCTTCTGCGGGAGCTGGGCGACCGACAGGACCGGTCCTACCGCGCGCTGTTGCGCGACGGAACGCTCCGCTGGCTGGACGGCACCAATATGGTGGTAGATCGTACGCCGGAGGGCGATCTGGTGATCCAGCGCACGCTGATCGATATCACGGAGCGTAAGACGCTGCAGCAGCAGCTCGAACAGGAGCAGGAGATGTACCGCGTGGCGATGGAATCCAGCCGCGACGCCATGTTTGAGTATCTGATGGATTCGGATACCTTCATCAGCTATGAACCAAAGCCGGGGCAGGGGGTGGAGCGCCGGGCGCTGCGCGACTACTCGAAGCTTTTGCTGGACGAACGCTTTATGCACCCGGAGGACGCGCCGCTGGTGCGCGACAATATCTGCAACGGCCGGGCCGGTATCTTTGAGGTTCGCGTGGTCACGCCGCACTCGGCGCCCGGCGCCTATCGCTGGCATCGGATCAGCAGCCGGCTGATCGAGCATGACGGAAGGCCCTGCCGCGTGGTGGGCACGATCCGCAATATCCACAGCATGAAGGAAACGCTTTCGGAAAGCAGCGAGCGCTTGCATATGAGCCAATCGGCCCTACAAGCGATCAGCGGCGTTTATATCAGTATATTTTACGTGAACCTGTCCGAGGATCAATACTATGCGGTACGCCTGCCGCAGGCGCGGGACAGCCTGTCCTTTCCGCGCGCAGGCTGTTATTCCAAAGATCTTTGCACCTACCTTTTACCCTATGTCGAAGAGGGTTCGCGCGCCGAAGTGGGCCGCGCGTGCGACCGGCAGCGGCTGCTGGACGAAGTCTCGCGCGCGGGAGGACACACCGAGGTGGAGTTCCGGCAGGTGCAGGAGGACGGGGCAGGGGTCTCGTGGCTGCGGCTGGAGGTCCACCCCGTATCGATGGAGAACGCGGAGACCAAAACCGCTATCGTCACGCTGCGCAACATAACCGGAGAGAAGCAGCAGGCGCTGGAACGGCAAGCGGAAGAGAAAATGGCCAAGCAGGCGCTGGAAGAAGCGTACGAGGGCGCGCAGCGCGCGGGCCGCGCCAAATCCGAGTTTTTGTCCCGCATGAGCCACGATATCCGCACGCCGATGAACGCGATCATTGGCATGGCTTCCATTGCGGAAAAACAGCTGGAGGACCACGAGAAGACCGCCGATTGCCTGAACAAGATCCTGATTTCCGGCAAGCACCTGTTGGGGCTGATCAACGAGGTGCTGGATATGTCGAAGATCGAATCCGGCAACATCAGTTTGGACGAAAGCACTTTTATGCTGGACGATACGCTGCACACGGTCGCGCAGATCGTCCGGCCGGATGTGGAGCGTAAGCACCAGCTATTTGAGACCCATGGCATGGTGCGCAGCAACGCGGTTTGCGGGGACGCCATGCGCGTGCAGCAGATCCTGATCAACCTGCTCTCCAACGCGGTCAAATACACCGGCGAGGGCGGCCGCATCTCCCTGTCGGTCGAGGAAAAACTGTCCGGCGAGCGAGGGGTGGGCTGCTTTGAGTTTATCGTCGAGGACAATGGCATCGGTATTCCGCCGGCGTTTATCGACAAGCTGTTCACGCCGTTCGAGCGGGCGGCCGATACCCGGGTGAGCGAGGTACAGGGCACCGGTCTGGGCCTTGCCATCACGCATAATTTGGTGCAGATGATGAACGGCACCATTCGGGTGGAAAGCCGGCTGGAAGAGGGAACGCGCTTTATCGTTACGTTGTTTCTCAAGCTGGCGGAGAAGAAAGCGGTATCCGAGCCGTCCTGCGACGGGAATGATGCGTGTGAGACGGCTTTCGCACCGGACACCCGCATCCTCTTGGTGGAGGATAACGAACTCAACCGCGAGATCGCGCAGGAGCTTCTGGGCATGTCGGGGCTGCAAATCGTATGCGCGGCCGATGGGAGGCAGGCGGTGGAACGCTTTTCCGCCGCCCCGCCCAACACCTACGCGCTGATCCTGATGGATATACAGATGCCCGTGATGGATGGCTATGAAGCCACCCGGGCGATCCGCGCAATGGCCGCAGCGGGCCGGCCGGACGCGGGGAGTATTCCCATTATCGCCCTGACGGCGAACGCTTTTGCGGACGACGCGTACCGCGCGCGGCAGGCGGGCATGAACGAGCACGTGACCAAGCCGCTTGAGATCGACCGGCTGATGGAGACCCTGCACCGCTGGATCGATTGACCGGCAAGCGCAAGAATCAAACGGGCGGATCGGTGCTTTCGGGCCGATCCGCCCGTTTTCATGTATTTATCGGAAACGAGCGGCGACTTCGGCTTGCTTCTTTGACCTAAATGAGGTACAATATACATTAAGTATAGATTATGCTGCGGCGCGGGTAACCGGGGGCGGACACGTACGTTAAATATTGTGCTGTTTTTCGTGCGGGTGATGTATTCGTGCGCGTTTATGTAAAAATGTCTATATAAAAGGGCGGTGACGGGCGGTTGAAGCGGTTCTTAAAGGTGGGCCTGATCAGTTTATTCCTATCGCTCATCCTGCTCGGCAGTATCACGGTGAGCGCCATCGTGCGGATGCAGTCGAACGGCAGGCTGATCAACTACGTCGGTATCGTTCGCGGCGCGACGCAGCGGCTGATCAAGCTGGAACTGATGGGCCAGCCGAATGACGATACGCTGGAATATCTGGACAATATCTTGCGCGAGCTGAACGGAGCGCAGGGCGAATACGGCCTGCCGACGCCGGACGACGCCGCTTACCAGCAAAACCTCGCCAAGCTCAGCGCAATGTGGGACGAGGTAAAACGAGAAATCTATGCGCACCGCAGCGACGCGGCGACCCACGAGGAACTGCTGACCCTGAGCGAAGCATATTTTGATCAGGCGAACGATACGGTATTCGCAGCCGAGGCGTATTCAGCCAGAATGACGCGGCAGCTGATGATCATCTGCGTTGGGATGCTGCTGGTCATGTTGGTCACGTGGGCGTTTATTTTCTGGGCTTCCTCGCAAAAGCTGCTGACGCTGGAAAACACCAACCGCAAATTGAGCGACTTGACCCGCCGCGACACGCTGACGGGCGTATATGTGCTCAGTGCGTTCAAGGAACGGGCGCAGCAGTTGATTGACAGCGAAAAATTGGTAAAATACGCGATCGTCTATACCGATTTCGCGGATTTTAAATACATAAACGATGTGTTCGGCTATGCCTACGGCGACAGCGTGCTGTCGCGGTACAGCGAAATGCTTTTGGCCGAGCTGGACGAGAGGGAACTGTGCGGCCGCGTGTCGGCGGATAATTTTGTACTGCTGCTGCATTATCAAAATAAGGAAGAGGTCGCCGTCAGACAGCGCCGCGTCGACCATCTGATCACCGAGTTTATGCACGCCTCGAACTACCGCCAGTCGCTGCCGACTTGCTGCGGCATTTGCTGCATCGAAGACGTGGTCGAAAAGCTGACCATCGACGGTCTGCTTGATCGCGCGAATTTTGCGCGCAAAACGGTTAAAAACGGTACCAACCATAATTATGTGTACTACAACGAAAGCATTCGGCAGCGTCTGCGGGAAGAGAAGAACATAGAAAACCGTATGCTGGAAGCGCTGGAACGCCGCGAGTTTACGGTTCATTACCAGCCCAAGGTCGATTTAAAGACTAGACGGGTGGGGTGCGCGGAAGCGCTGGTGCGCTGGCGGACGGAGGATGGCGGTATCATCCCGCCCGATCGCTTCATCCCGGTATTCGAGCAAAAGTTCATGATCGACCAGCTGGACCGCTATGTGCTGGAAGACGTGTGCCGCAGCCTGCGCCGTATGATGGACGAAGGCAAGCCGGTGTGCCCGGTTTCGGTGAATGTTTCGCGCATTCAGTTTTATGACCAAAACTTTGTACGGCGCTATGTGGAGATTCGGGACAAGTACCGCATCCCGCCCGCGCTGCTGGAAATTGAATTTACCGAATCGATCGTATTTGATAACGCCGGGCTGATGCTGAACATCGTGCAGGATTTGAAGGCGCACGGCTTTTCCTGCTCGATCGATGATTTTGGCAAGGGCTATTCCTCACTGAGCCTGCTCAAGGACCTGCCGGTGGATGTGGTCAAGATAGACAGCTTTTTCTTCACCGACGGCGCCGACCACACGCGTGATCTGGCGCTGGTGCAGGGTATCGTGGAGCTGCTGCAAAAGTTCCATATCCACACCGTGGCGGAGGGCATCGAGGAAATGGATCAGGTCAAATATCTAACGGAGATCGGCTGCGATTATGTGCAGGGCTATGTATTTTACCGCCCCATGCCGCAGCCGGAATTTGAGAGCCTTCTGATAAAAGAAAGCAAGGAGAATCACGCACAATGACGATAAAAGAATGTTATGAAAGCATGGGCGCGGATTACGAGGACGTGCGCCGCCGCCTGATGAGCGATGACCGGATCGCCCGTTTTCTCCGTATGTTTAAGGGAGATTTGAGTTTTGCAACCCTGACGGACGCCATGCAGAGCGGCAACGCGGAAGAAGCGTTCCGCGCCGCCCACTCGCTGAAGGGCATTTGCATGAACCTGTCGCTGACAAAGCTGCAGAACGCTGCCGCGGCGCTTACCGAGGCGCTGCGCGGGGGCTTGATCACACCCGATGCGGAGACCCTTTACGACCGGGCGAAGGAGACCTATGAAGAAACGATCCGGTGCATTGCATGCTGCGTGAACGCCTGACGGTCAGAAAGAGAGAGCACGAATGAAAAAGCAAGGCACGATCCTGATCGTGGACGATACCGAGATGAACCGCGCGATGCTTGCCGATATGCTGGCGGACGATTATCAGATCATCGAAGCGTCCAACGGCGCGGAAGCGGTCGAAGCACTGAAAAGAAGGCAGGATGAGATCTCTCTGGTTCTGCTTGATATTGTTATGCCCGAAATGGATGGGTTTGAAGTGCTGGCCATGATGAACAAAAACGACTGGATCGCGCGCATTCCGGTCATCACGATCTCTTCCGAAACCGCCTCCTCCTATATCGATCACGCGTATGATCTGGGGGCGAGCGAATATATCAGCCGTCCGTTTGACGAAAAGACGGTCAAGCGCCGCGTCCATAACATCATCATGCTCTATTCCAAACAGAAGGAATTAGAGGGCATGGTGGCCGAGCAGGTCGTGGAAAAGGAAAAGAATAACTTTTTGATGGTCGAAATCCTGAGCAATATCGTGGAATTTCGTAATGGCGAAAGCGGTCTGCATGTGCTGCATATCCGCACGCTGACCGAGATATTCCTGCGCAAGCTGCAGGAAATGACCGACCGATACCCGCTTTCCGCGGCTAAGATCGCGCTCATCGTCAACGCTTCCGCGCTGCACGATATCGGTAAGATCTCCATCCCGGAAAATATCCTCAACAAGCCCGGTCGGCTGACGACCGAGGAGTTTGAGGTCATGAAAACGCACAGCGAGATCGGCGCCGCGATTATGAAGGACGCGATGCTCCGGCACCACGAGGAACTGATCGAGGTATCCTACAGCATTTGCCGCTGGCATCATGAGCGGTACGATGGGCGCGGCTATCCGGACCGTCTGAAAGGCGACGATATCCCGATCGAAGCGCAGGTGGTCGCGCTGGCCGATGTGTACGATGCGCTGACGAGCGAACGCGTTTACAAGGCGGCGTATTCGCACGAGACCGCGCTGAACATGATCCTTGGCGGCGAGTGCGGTACGTTTAACCCGCTGCTGATGGATTGCCTGCGGCAAGTCGCGCCTTTCCTGAAGGAAGAACTGCGCCTGCATTCGCAGGGCGAGGTGAACGAGGAAAATATCCGCGCGCTGTCCAGCCAGATATTGACGGGCAAGAAGATATCCAGCCGCACGCTGTCCCTTTTGGAGCAGGAGCGGACGAAATATCAGTTCTTTGCCTCGATGTCCAACGAAATTCAGTTTGAGTACAACTACCATACCGACGTGCTGACGATGTCTGAATGGGGCGCGCGGCAGTTGGGACTGAGCATGCTGATCGAGCATCCGGCGGAGAGCGCCGAGATGCGGCGTGTGTTCCGCGAGGCCGACTATCAGGACCTGCGCGACCGGCTGCGCAGCGCCACGCCCGACCGGCCGATCGCCAAAGCTTCCTACCGGCTGCATGTAGGCGGGCAGGAACGCTGGTTCAAGGCCGTGGCGCGCCCGCTGTGGGAGAATGAGAGCAGCGGCGAGGTCGTCGGCGCGATCGGCAAGTTCGTGGATATCCACGAAGAGCAAACGCAGCTTGCGCGCTTACAAGAGCTCGCGGCCAAGAGCGACGCGGCGCTGACCCAGAAAAACTGAGCGGCAAAACAAAAAAACGTTTCAAAGACGGCGGAGCGCGGCAAAAGCCGCGCTCCGTCGTTTTTTGGACATAGGGAGGAAACACAAGTTGGAAAACTACACACTGATTCGTTCGGCGCGCCGCACGCTTGCTCTAGAAGTGACGCGGGAAGGCAAGGTGCTGGTCCGCGCGCCCAAGCGCGTGACGCAGGCCCAGATCGAAGACTTTTTGCGGGCGCACGGGGATTGGCTCGAACGTGCGCTCGCCCGCCAGCAGGCACGGCTGGACGCGCACCCGGAGCCGGATGAGGAAAAACGGCGGCAGCTTATTTTGCGCGCCCAGCAAGAGCTGCCCGCGCGCGTGAACGCTTATGCGGAAAAAATGGACCTGCGCCCCACCGGGATCAGCATAACGGCGGCGCGCACGCGGTTCGGTTCATGCAGCGCGAAAAACCGTCTGTGCTTTTCGCTGTATTTGATGGATTACCCGGAGCAAGCGATCGACTATGTGGTTGTGCACGAGTTGGCGCATATCGTCCATAAAAATCACGGCCCAAGATTTTGGCAGTTGGTCGAAAGCGTGCTGCCCGATTACAAGGCGCGCCGCGCCCTACTGCGCTGAGCATTTGACGCGCGCCGCGCGGCGTGATAAAATGTACGCAGCAAGTTTGGGGCAAAGGACGTGGAGAGAATGACCATTGCAGAGATCGCGCAGCGGGCGGGCGTATCCAAGGCGGCGGTTTCGCGCTATCTGAACAACGGGTATATTTCTTCGGAAAAACGCGAGGCGATCCGCCGGGTGATCGAGGAGACCGGCTATGTTCCCTCGCAGCAGGCGCAAACGCTGCGCACGGGCCGCACAAAAATGATCGGCGTGATCGTGCCCCGTATCGATTCCGAATCGATCAGCCGCGTGGTGGCCGGGATTTCGCGCGTGCTGGAGCAATGCGGTTACCGTCTGCTGCTGGCCAATACCGATAACCGTTCGGAAAAGGAACTGGAATATCTCGAAGTATTCCGGGGCAACATGGTGGACGGCGTGATATTGGTCGCGACCGTGCTTTCCACGGCGCACAAGAAGGCGCTCGGCGCGGCGGGCGTGCCCGCCGTTGTGGTCGGACAGCAGGCGCCGGGCATCAGCTGCATCTATCATGATGATAAAAGCGCTGCCGAAGCGCTGACGACGCTGATGGCGGCGTCCGGGCGGCGGCGCATCGGCTGCATCGGCGTGACGCGCCGCGATAAAGCGGCGGGTGTTTTGCGCTATGAAGGCTATTTTGCGGCGCTGGGGCAAGCCGGGCTGCAAGAGGACCCCGCGCTGTGCGAGCAAAGTGACTTTTCCGTGGAAGGCGGTCGCGCCGCAGCGCGCCGCCTGATCGAGCGCATACCGGATATAGATGGTGTTTTTTGTGCAACCGATTCCATTGCGATCGGCGCGATCGACACGCTGCGTGATCTTGGCCGCCGTGTGCCGGAGGATATCGCGGTGGCGGGCATCGGACATTCCAGAATGGCCGAGCTGCTGCGGCCCCGGCTGACGACCGCGCACTATTATTACTTTTCCAGCGGGGAGGAGGCCGCGCGCGACCTGCTGCATATCATCGACAGCGGCACCGACCAAAAGCGTCAGCTCATGCTTGGGTTTGAGATTATTCGCGGCGAAACGGTGTAAAATCTTGCTTTTACAATAGATCGCTGCGCGAAAAGAGGCTGTAAAATAAGTTCCCAAAAATGAATAGGAAACTGTTGCAAAGCGAAGAATGCTACCGAATTTGTCATTCTGAGGAGCGAAGCGACGAAGAATCTCGCGCGACCACGCGGAATTTACACTGGAAACGCGCGTTCGCGCGGGATTCTTCACTTCGTTCAGAATGACATTTGGGGACTCTTCTATTTTGCAACAGTTTTTTTACAGCCTTTTCGCTTTGTGGCAACCGAATTCCAAAGGATGATTCTTTCAAGATGGGGAAAACTAACTTGTGCTTTCGGTGAAATGCGCAAAAACAGAGCGCTAAATTTGGATAGAATGCGGATTTACAAACAGAGGCAACGGTCCTATAATGAAATCATAAAGTGAAAACGATTTCACATAAAAGAGAAAGGCGGAACAAGGCATGGATTATCAGAGAGCGGCTTCTGAAGTGCTCGCCTGCATCGGCGGCAAAGACAACATCGTATCCGCGGCGCACTGCGCGACCAGACTCAGGCTGGTCATTGCGGATAATGGTAAGGTGCAAAAGAAAAAGCTGGAGAACGCCGAAGGCGTGCAGGGCGTGTTCGAGGCGCAGGGACAACTCCAGATCATCTTCGGCACAGGCACGGTCAATAAGGTATACGACGAATTTATCCGTCAGTCCGGCGCGTCCGCCGCCTCTAAGGACGAGGTAAAGGCCGCCGCCGCCAAAAAGGGCAACTGGTTCCAACGCGCGATTAAAACGCTGGGCGATATCTTCGTGCCGATCATTCCCGCGATCGTCGCCTCCGGCTTCCTGATGGGCATCATGGAGTCTTTGAACTTCATGGTGGGTAACGGTTTTATCGAACTGAACACCAGCGGTTCGTTCTATGTGTTCGCGCAGCTCTTTTCCAACGTCGCCTATGTGTTCCTGCCCATCCTGATCGCGTTTTCCGCGGCCAAGGTGTTTGGCGGCAACCCGTTTTTGGGCGCGGTCATCGGCATGATCATGCTGCACCCCAACCTGCAAAACGCATGGACGGTGGCGACCGAAGGCGTACACACCATGCAGTCCGTGTTCTTCGGCCTGTATGAGGTGCCGCTCGTCGGTTATCAGGGGCATGTCATTCCGGTCATCATTGCGGTTTGGGTTATGTGTTTTATCGAAAAACGGCTGCATAAGATCGTGCCCGCCATGCTCGATCTGTTCGTCACACCGCTGGTATCCGTTTTCGTCACCGGCTATATGACGCTCGCGGCCATCGGCCCGGTGTTCACCTTTATCGAAAACAACATCATTTCCGGCGTGCAGTGGCTGATCGCCATCCCGTTTGGCATCGGTTCGTTCCTCATGGGCGGCGTGTACGCGACTACGGTCGTTTCCGGCATCCATCACATGTATACCATCATCGATCTGGGACAGCTCGCGGCATACGGCCTGACCTTCTGGCTGCCGCTGGCTTCGGCCGCCAACGTGGCGCAGGGCGGCGCGGCGCTCGCGGTCGCGCTCAAAACACGCAATAAAAAGCTGAAGGCCATGGCGCTGCCCGCTTCGCTTTCCGCGTTCCTTGGCATTACGGAGCCCGCGATCTTCGGCGTCAACCTGCGCTATCTCCGTCCGTTCATCGCCGGATCAATCGGCGGCGCGTGCGGCGCGCTGTACGCCTCCATCGTCCATCTGGGCGCGACCGGCACGGGCGTTACCGGTATTTTCGGTATCCTGCTGCACCTGCACCGTCCGGTCCAATATGTGATCACCGTCGTCATCGCGGCGGGCGTGGCCTTCGCGCTGTCTTGGATCATGGGCATTAAGGAAGAATCGCCCGAGGAAGACCGGACGGAAGCGCCGCTCCAAATACCGGAAGAGCAAACGCCGGTATCCGTTCCCGCCGCGCAGACCGCTTCGGTATCGATCGCCTCGCCCGTGACCGGCCGCGCGGTACCGCTCTCCGAAACGGGGGATGAGGCCTTCGCCGCCGAGGTGCTCGGCAAGGGCGTGGCCGTCCAACCCGAGGAGGGCAAGGTGTTCGCCCCCTGCGACGCGACCGTTGAGACCGTGATGGGACACGCGGTCGGCCTGACCTGCGATAACGGGGCCGAGCTTCTGATCCATGTGGGCATCGACACCGTCAATTTAAACGGCAAGCATTTTACCGGCCACGCGCAGGAAGGCGCGCATGTTAAGGCGGGCGACCTGCTGCTCGAATGCGACCTGAAAGCGATAGAAGCCGAGGGCTACAAGACCATCATTCCCGTCATCGTCACCAATTCGGACGATTATCAGGCGGTACAGAAAACGTTAGGCGCGGTCGGCGCGGTCAAGGACACGCTGCTCACGCTATCCAAATAACGGAGGGAAAACGGATATGAATGCTTTGCACCGCGACCTTGCCCGCCTTGTCGCCGAGGCGGAGCGGCAGGGGCTTGCCCGCGCGGAGCAGGACCCCTACCGCCTCCGCTTTCATCTCATGCCGCCCGTCGGCTGGATGAACGATCCCAACGGCTTATGCCGCTGCGGGGATTGGTACCATGTGTTTTATCAGTACGGCCCGTTCGATTCGACCGGCGGGGTCAAGCATTGGGGGCATTACCGCAGCCGCGACCTTGTCCAGTGGGAGCAGCTGCCGCCCCTGCTGTATCCGGATCAGACATGGGACCTGCACGGCGTATATTCGGGCTCCGCGCTGGTGGAGGACGGTGTGATGTACCTATATTACACCGGAAACGTCAAGCACCCCGGCGATTTTGACTATGTGACCGAGGGGCGCGGACACAACACCGCGCTGGCCGTTTGCCGGGACGGCGTGACGGCCCAGTCCAACGAGCTGCTTTTGGAAAACCGGGACTATCCCGCCGGGCTGACCTGTCATGTGCGCGATCCCAAGGTTTTCGCGTACGACGGGGCGTATTATATGGTGCAGGGCGCGCGCACGCTGGAAAACAGGGGTGAGCTGCTCGTCTTTGAATCACGCGACAAGCGGCATTGGACGCATATCAACACGATCACAACGCCCGACGCGTTCGGCTATATGTGGGAATGCCCCGACCTGTTTGAACTGAATGGCCAATGGGTCGCGGTCTGTTCGCCGCAGGGCGTGGAGCACGGGCGCGATACGTTTCAAAACGTGTATTCCTGCGGATATTTCCCGCTGGACGGCGATTTTCGTTCGGCCTATACGCTCGGCGCGTACCGTGAGATGGATACCGGGTTTGATTTTTACGCGCCGCAGACCTTTTTGGACGGGGAGCGCCGCCTGCTGATCGGCTGGATGGGCATGCCGGACGCGCCGTATGAAAATCTGACCGTGGCCTATGGTTGGCAGCACGCCATGACCGTGCCTTGCCGGTGCGATTGGCAAAACGGCCGTATGCTGCGCTATCCGGCTGCGGAGCTGCAAACGCTTCGCCGGGGACCGGTCGAGGCTGGGGACGCGGCGGTGTTCGATCTGGAACTCACGGATTGCGCGAAGGGCGGTCTTGTCATCCGGGATAGCGCTGTGTTAGAATGGGGACAGGGAGAAATGACCCTTTCGTTCACCGGCGGCGGCGCGGGCCGCACCGTGCGCCATGCCAAGGTGGGCGAGGTGTGCGCGCTACGCATTCTGGCCGATACCTCGTCGCTTGAAATTTTCGTCAATCACGGGGAAAGCGTGCTCACTACGCGCTACTACCCGCGGCCGGACGCGCGGGGCGTGCGCTTAACCGGAAAGGGCGAGGTGCGTCTTTGGGAAATGGGCTCGCTCACGATTAAACGCTGAATCAGGAAAGGGGAGACGCGTCAATGCCGCAGTACCGGCTGATAGCGATCGATTTGGACGGTACGCTGCTGGATGAAAACAGCCGCGTGCCGCCGGAAAACGCGCGCGCGATCCGTCAGGCGCAGCTTAACGGCGCGCAGGTCGCTCTGTGCACCGGCCGCAACTATCTGGACGCCGGCTGGTACAGCGAACAGCTGCTCGCGCCCGCGGATTGGGCGGTCACGGCCAATGGCGCCGATGTACGGCCGTTGCCGCAGGGAGAGCCGGTTTTGTTTGCGGGATTGGATGACGCCGCGCTTGCCGCTTTACAAGCGGTTTGCGCCGCCTTTGGCACTGACCCGTGTTTGTATACCGCGACCCATATGTATTATGGCTGGGAATTTGAAAAGTTTGTCCGCACGCTGCGCGAGACCTACGGGCACGACATTTTCGGCGGACAACAAAGGGAAAACCTGATCTTTGTGCAGACCGAGGACGCATGGCGCGAGGTATTGCGGTGCGAGCGGGGACGGATCACCAAGGCCATTTTGTACCATGGCGATACCGCGGTTGTGGACGAAATGACCGCCGCGCTCGATCGGACGGGCCTGTTTGAGACCGCTCCATCGGTCATGTATGGCGGCAAGCTGAAAAATGTGGAGGTAAACAGCCGGGGCGTACACAAGGGGCGGGGGCTTGAAGCGCTCGCCGGGCGGCTGGGCTGCGGCATGGAGGGCGTGCTCGCGCTGGGCGACAGCGATAACGATTTGAGCATGCTGCGCATGGCGGGCCTCGGTGTGGCGATGGAGAACGCTTTGCCGTCCGTGCGCGCGGCGGCGGACGCTGTAACCGCGTCCAACCTTGCGTGCGGCGTCGCGCGGGCGATCGAAAAATATGTGCTGAAGGGGATGTAGCAGATGAAGCGTATGGTGGCGATCGGCGAGCTGCTGATCGATTTTGTGCCGCAGGAAAAGGGCTGCGCGCTGCGCGAGGTGACGCATTTTGAGCGCGTCGCGGGCGGCGCGCCGGCCAATGTGGCCGCGGCGGTCAGCCGCCTTGGAGGCGACGCGGACATGATCTCACAGGTGGGCGAGGACGCGTTCGGCGATCATATTCTGGAGGTGCTGCAAAGCAACGGCGTGGATACCTCGTATGTGTTCCGCACCGGGCGCGCAAATACCGGCCTTGCCTTTGTTTCGCTCGATGCGGCGGGCAACCGCGAGTTTTCTTTTTTCCGCAATCCCTCGGCGGATCTCTTCCTTGGGCCTGAACAGATCACGCCCGCGATGTTTACGGGCTGCGCCGCGCTGCACTTCTGTTCGGTCGATTTGGTGGATTGGCCGGTAAAGCAGGCGCACAGGCGCGCGATCGAGTCGGCGCGTCAGGCGGGCGCACTCATTTCGTTCGACCCCAATGTGCGCTTGCCGCTGTGGGATTCGCCCGAAGAATGCCGCGCCGCCATCCGTGAATTTCTGCCCTATGCCGATCTGGTCAAGCTGTCGGATGATGAGATCGCGTTTGTCACCGGCGTTTCGGACGAGCGGGAAGCCGCGAAGCAGCTTTTTGCCGGCGGCTGCCGTTTGCTGCTGGTGACCAAGGGGCCGGCGGGCTCGGCAGTATACACACAGGGCGCTTCGGCTGCCTGCGAGCCGATCGCGGTGCCGGTCGCCGATACGACGGGCGCGGGCGATTCGTTCATCGGCTCGTTTCTCTATCAGCTCATTCGCGACGGCGTCACGGCGGACGGTCTGGCAAAGCTGACAGAGGAAACGCTCTCCTCTTACCTGCGCTTTTCCGCCCGCTATGCGTCGCTTACCGTGCAGCAAAAAGGCGCGGTCATGGCAACGCTGGAAGAGCTGCAAAAGGCGTACCCGGAAGTATGATACATAACAGTGCAGGGAAAAGAATTTTTATTAAATACCCGGCCTTCACTGCTGGTTATTAATCTAAAAAGAATGGAAGGGACTGTAAAAAAACTGTTGCAAAATAGAAGAGTACCCAAATGTCATTCTGAACGAAGTGAAGAATCTCGCGCAAACGCGCGTTCCCAGTGTAAATTCCGCGCGTTCGCGCGAGATTCTTCGTCGCTTCGCTCCTCAGAATGACAGAATTGGTAGCATTTTTCGCTTTGCAACTGTTTTCTATTCATTTGTGAGAACTTATTTTACAGCCCCTTTATTATTCTATAGCAGCCCTAACCAACGCAGGAGGTAAATACAGTCCTGAAAGCCTTGTTGATACACAAACTCGACGCTGATCGCATTTTCGTTATTTTTTGCAGCGTCAAATCTGTTGAGCAGGAGTGCGTCGCCAGACAACTTTGCCTGTATTGATTGATAAAGCTCACTGCACTCCTGCGATGCAGTGATAAAGTCTGGATCTGTTTTCTCCTTTTCGTACGCCAAGCGGGTACAGGAGCGGGCGCAGCAATCCTTAAAGTTTGTTGCAAATGAATGGTATCCGTTTTCCATAATGTCACTCTTTCTTTTACAACCGCTTGAAAGAGGGAGGGCGTATAGTGTATAATATTTATGCGCTCTGTCCTTTTGGACGGTTGTGCATCTGGGGAGCGGCGGCTTGTTTGACGACTGGACGCCGCTCTCTTATTTTTCGTCTTTTAGATGGTAGATCGCTTGACGAATCCCTTCTGGATAATTGATGTTTTTCCTTTTGCTTATGTCGCTTTGTGTATATAAAAAGGGCCTGACTCGAAAATCCTTCCGAGTCAGACCCGTTTTTCAATGCACTGTTTTCTTGCCAAACGCCTGTCGTTATGCAAAGTAAGGCGCGAGCGAGGGGACCTTGGCGATCTGCTCCGCCGCTTCGGGAAAATCGCGGCACAGGCGGGCGGCACAGCGGCGGCAAAAATCACTGTAAAGTTCGCTGTTATCGCGCATTTGCTGTTTGAAGCCCCAGACATGGGTGTAATACGCCTGACCGCCAAATAGGCCGGGTAGATCGGACAGGGCGGCAACGTGCGCGCCGTAGCCCGCCGCGCACATGGCGAGCATACGCTGTTCGGCAAAGACCATATAGGTGAGCACATCGTCCGCCTCGGGCGCGGAGCGTATAAAGCTAATCGCGGTATCGGTATAAAACCGGCGGAAAGCGTCGCTTCCAAAGTACGCGAGCGCGGTGTTGAGCGGCCGCACGGTCCAATCGAGCGCAGACAAGTCAAATCCCTGCGAACGGCCAAAGGCTTCGGGGCCGGGATAGATGCCGGGGGAGATGTCCTCCCGGTGGATGGCGGCGGCGTCCAGCTCGTTCAGCAGCGGAGCGATTGGCTTCCACACGATAAAATCCGTATCGATCATGACGCAGGGCGCGCGCAGGGCCGCGAGCGCGTACAGCTTGCCCGCCGCCCAAAAGGCGATGGGGTTGACGTCCGCCGGGATATCGTCCAGCAGGGGATAGACCCCGCCGTTCCATAAAAAGAAAAGGCCGAGCGCTTCGTAGTAGCGCGCGGCCACAGTGTCGCACAGCATGGAAATGGCGCCGTTTTCGCGCTGCCACTGAAGCGCGGAGAGCGCGGTGGTGAGCAGCTCGAACGGTTCTACTGCGTAGTCGCCGCCCGGGTTACGGGCAAAGAAGGGCCGCGTCCAGTTGGAGTGAAAAGCATGCATCAGATCAGCTCCAATCCGTAACCGCCCGCCAGATAGACGCACGAGCCGAAGACATAGGAGCCCGAACCGGAGCCCAGATAGGATATGCGGTAAGAAGTGGTGTATGAGGTCGTGTAGGACGAACCGGAGCCGGAACCGGGGCGTACAAACACGGTGCGCGTCACGGTGATCGCGCCCTCGGTAACAGCGCAGGTCTCATCCGGCGGCAGGAAGCCGCCCATGATGGGCACGGGGGCCTGTCCCTCCTCCGCTTCGTACCAGCCCGCGTGGAACGGATCGACCGCGAACACCGGCGCGGGCGCGGCAGCGGCCGGAACGGCGGGCTCTTCCGCGGGGACTTCGGGCTCGGAAGGTTGGCAATGGCGGGCATAGCTGTTCAGGTCGAACACTACACCGTCCATTTCACGGTACTTGTCCGGGTTCATGGCAAGGATGCCGTTTGACAAAGCCATGGGCCGCACCTCCCCCTCCAATAATTTCGTATATTTAAATTATACTGGAAGGGGAGGAAAACCGCAACGAGAATTTGGTCGTTTGCGCGGTTATTTTTCGTTGGGGACCGGTCACTTTGCAACCGGTGCGAAAATATGGTATAATAGCCGCAAAACGGCTATTATACCCGGATTAAATTAATTATACCATCAGCGGCGCTTAGCGAATGCTGATAGCTTTATTTGCGCATGCCGCTGTGGTATAATAGCCGCAAAACGCTTATTATACCCGGATTGAATTAATTATACCATCAGCGGCTCTTAGGTGTGTTTTGACTCTTCGGAATTGCTTGCCGCTGTGGTATACTAACCGCGAAACGGCTAGTATACCGCTTGTTTTGATAGGGCGGGCAGGAGGAAAGAATGATGGACTTTGACCGGTTGGAACGATCCGTGTGGAATGTACTGCGGGATGAAAAGCGCCCGATCGCGCTTTATGGCATGGGCGATGGAGCGGATAAGGTCTTAAACGAATTTGAAGCGCGCGGCATACGCGCGGCCGCCGTGTTTGCAAGCGACGGCTTCGTGCGCGGCCATTCCTTTCGGGGCTTCCCGGTGGAAACGCTCTCCGGCGTGACCGAACGGCTGTCGGAGAATATCGTGATCGTCATCTGCTTTGCCAGCCAGCGGCCCGAGCTGCTTCGGCGCTTTACCGATCTGGACGCGCGGTACGACGTGTTTGCGCCCGATGTGCCCGTGGTGCCCGGGCCGGTGTTCGATGCGGCTTTCGCCCGGCAAAATCAGGCCGCCATGGCCCGCGCGTATGAACTGCTGGCGGACGAGCGTTCGCGGCAGGTGTTTTTGGACACGGTGCGCTTTAAGCTTTCGGGCCGCCTGCGGTATCTGTTTGGATGTGAAACGGAAAAGGCCGAAGCATTTGAAAACCTGCTTTGTCTGGGAGAAAACGAACATTTTGCCGATCTGGGCGCGTATACCGGCGATACGGTCCGCGAATTTCTGCATCATACGAAGGGCCGCTACGCTTCCATCACCGCGTTAGAGCCGGATGCGCGAAGCTTTCGCAAGCTTTCGGCCTATGCGGCGGAAAATCTCACGGGGGAAATTCATCTGGTGCAGGCGGGCGCATGGCGGGAGGATACCACGCTTACCTTCGCGGCTAAGGCCGGGCGGCAAAGCCGTGTGGCGCGCGATGGTGTGAAAACCGAAATGCGCGCGCTGGACAGCGTGCTGAACGGCGCGCCCTGCACCTATTTAAAAATGGATGTGGAAGGGGCAGAACGGCAAGCGATCGCGGGTGCGCGGGAAACGATCCGGCGCTTTGGCCCTGCCTTGAATATCGCGGCCTATCACACCAGCGCGGACTTTTTTGAGCTGCCGCTGCTCATCCATGAAATGAATCCTGCGTACCGGCTGTATCTGCGGCATCACCCCTATGTGCCCGCGTGGGATACGAACTTATATGCAGCGGCGCGGTAAATAGGGCTGGAAATCAGCGGCAAAACGCGGTATAATAGATATGCTAAATTCTGAACATAAGGGAGAGAATAACAATGGGATGTTTTTACTGTGACGAACACCATGAGGGCCGCGAGGCGCTGATGTTCGAGGTCGGCAAGATGAAGGCCGGCACGCTGTACCTGTTTAAGGATCAGGCGCATAAGGGCCGCTGCGCGCTGGCGCTGGGCACGCATAAGAAGGAACTGTGCGAGTGCACCGAGCAGGAGCGCCACGACTTTGCCGACGATCTGGCCGCCGCTTCCGGCGCCGTCAAGAAGCTGTGGGGCTGCACCAAGATCAATCTGGGCTCCTATGGCGACACCAACCCGCACCTGCATTTCCACATCGTCCCGAAGTACGAGGGCGGCTTTGAGTTTGGCGGCAGCTTTGCCATCGGCAACGATCAGCCGGTTTTCCTGAGGGATGAAGAGTATCAGGAAATGATTGCTGCGCTCAAAAAGGAACTCGGCATGTAAGAACCCGGCGTATGCCGTGAAACGAAAAAAGCGCACTGCAAAACCGATAGGGCTTGCAGTGCGCTTTTTCGTATAGATCGGGAAAACAGCGCGGCGTTCGCACATGCTGAGAAAACCGGTTAAGTGGGTAAAAAGGTAGAAATAGGGTTGGTTTTCGTTAAGAATAACCGAAAATAGACACCTGATTTTGTGGTGTTTTTGTGAGAAAGTGATTGACACTCTCTAACAAAAGTATTAATATATTAGTAAACAATAAAGCGGACACAGCAATCGAGGTTGAGAGGATTCAAGGAGGGAGACCTTCCTGTATCATAATTTGAAAAATGAAACGAAGGGAGGTAGACAGGCCTCAAGCAAGTACAGTACGCAAGCTACAGCACGAAACGATGGGGAGGAATGAAAAATGAACTACACCATTGATCTGACCGGAAAATCGGCGATCGTCACCGGCGCAACAGCGGGCATCGGCCGCGCGATCGCACTGGGGCTGGCCGAATGCGGTGCGGATGTGATGGTATGCGGCCGTAACGAAGAGCGGGCTAACGAAGTCGTGCAAGAGATTCAAAAAATGGGCCGCAAAAGCATTGCGTTTCAAATGGATGTGAAAAGCGAAGCGGACGCGGCGGAAATGGCAAAGACCGCGGAGGCGTACTTTGGAAAGATCGATCTGCTGTATAACAACGCGGGCACGATCAGCATGTCCACCATCGAAAATTTGCCCTTGGCGGATTGGGAGGAAATCTTCGCGGTGAATTGCAGGGGCGTGTTCCTATGCTCGCGCGCCGTCATACCCTACATGAAAAAGCAGGGCGGCGGGCGGATTGTCAATACCGCGTCCCAATGCGGCAAAACAGGCGCCGCGCTGCTGACCCACTATTGCGCCACCAAGGCCGCCGTAATCGGTTTTACCAAGGGCTTGGCGCTTGAACTGGCACAAGACAATATCCGCGTCAACTGCTTCTGCCCGGGCTCTGTGATGACGGATATGACGCTTCGGGAATCGGTTTGGGCTTCTGAGATCCAAGGAAGGGACGCCGAAACTATTCTGCGCGAGTGGGAAAGCGCTATCCCCCTAGGACATTATGCGGACCCTGTCGAGATCGCGCGCGTCGCCGTATTTCTGGCGACCGAGCTGAGCGGCTACATGACGGGGCAGGCGGTCAATGTAAGCGGCGGCCAAGAAATGCACTAAGAATCAGTTCCTCGGCAAAAAAGTAAACTCCAGAAAAAGCAAAGGTGGTATCCCGTCACAGGAGAGGAAGAAGCGTATCTGTTTACGATATATAATATATTAATATATGATTTATTGCCCGCGCAATATCTGTATGATAGGCGCCACCTTAAAACACCGGAACTCCTAGTAAAACACAGATAGAATGAAAACGACAATGTTTACCTACCTGAGGAGGAAATAAAAATGAAAAAAATCGCTGCGATGTTGCTTGCGGTTATCATGGTTTTCGGATTTACGGCTTGTGGCGGCACCGGTACGGACACACCGGCGGCAGATACGCCCGAGGATACGCAGGGCACGGACGCCCCCCAGTCGGCGGGCATGATCAGTGAAGAGGAAGCTTCGATCAAGATCGGCATCACCAGCCAGACCATGAAGGAAAAGACCTACCGTGATATGATGGCGGGCGCCGAGGAGCGGGCGATTGAAAAGGGCGTTTACATGGAGTGGCAGCCCTGCGATCTGGACGCTTCCAAGGAGCTCGATATCATCCACAACTACATCACCCGTGGCTTCGATGTTATCGCGATCGAGCCGGTCAACGGCACGGTCTCGGTAGAGATGGCGCAGGCCTGCGTCGACGCGGGCGTTCCCTTTATCTCGCTTGAAGTTGATTTTGAAGGCGAAAATATGCCCGATATCCTTGTTTCCGGCGATTTCTATGGTATTGGACAGGCCAAGGTCGATAAATTCGTCGAAGTTTTTGGCGACGGCCCGGCCAACATCGTGCTGATGGACGGCACGCTGGGCGATTCCGTTGCCACCGCTGTGCACAACGGCGCCGTGGACCAGCTGAAAAACTATCCGCAGATTACCGTGGTGCATCAGGAATGGTGCCCGGATTGGGCGCGCGATTTCGCCATGACCACCATGCAGAACGTGCTTGCCAAGACCACGGATATTCAGGGCGTAATCAGTGCGAACGACGCGATGGGCGTTGGCGCGTATAACGCCTGTGAGGAGATCGGCATTGAGAAGGATGTGATCTTCGTTTCGATGGATGACGACGAGGACGCCGTCATGCTGATGCAAAAGGGCATCAAGTATTATAGCGTTGATAAGAACTCCAAGCTGTACGGCACCAAGGTGATCGACGCGGCAATCTCGCTGGCGAACGGCGAAGAGCCCGCTTACGACAAGATCAATGACGCGGGCGTTAAGATGTCGCTGATCGATCTGCGCTGGAACAGCTGCGACGATCTGACCGTCGGCAAGGAAATGTATCCGCATCTGTTCGAGTAAACGCAATCTGCACGCGTTGCTGCAAAAGCCGGTGTGCGTTTTCCGCCGGCTTTTGCAGCAAAACCTTTACGAAAGATTGGAAAGGTGAAACATGGCACTGGTAGAATTTAAAAACGTATCCATCCAGTTTCCCGGTGTGCGAGCGTTGGACGGCGTCTCCTTTGGGATCGAAAAAGGCGAGGTCATGGCTCTTTGCGGCGAAAACGGGGCGGGGAAATCGACGCTGGCCAAGATTTTGGCCGGTGTAAACCCCAAAAGATCATACGAAGGACAGGTCATCTTCAAGGGCGAGGAACTCGAAAACCGTCTATCCGTCGACGCGGAGCGCAAGGGCATTTTTCTGGTGCATCAGGAGCTGGCGCTTTTACAGGATATGACGGTGGCGGAAAATATCTTTCTCAGCCATTATCCGACCAAATTCGGCGTTTTGGATAAAAAGACCATGAACGAAAAAGCGAAGGAATGTCTCACGGAGGTCGGTCTCGATATCGACCCGCAGGTAAAGATTCGTTCGCTTACGGTCGCGATGCAGCAGATGGTCGAGATCGCCAAGGCTCTTTCCGAGCAGGGCGAAATCGTGATTTTCGACGAATCCACCAGCTCGCTGACCAATAAGGAGATCGATGGATTTTTCGAGATCGTGCGCGCCTTAAAAAAGAAGGGCGTCACCTGTATCTTTGTCACGCATAAGCTCGATGAGATCTTCCAGATCTGCGACACGGTCACGGTTTTAAAGGATGGAAAACTCATTCAGGCGGGCATTGATATCAAGACGATCAACAAGGACGATGTGGTGCAGCTGATGATCGGCCGCGATCTGAAAAATATGTATCCGCAAAAGCCGACGTATCAGGCCGACGCGCCCGTGGTGTTCGAGGTGAAAAATTGGAACCTGTTCGACGCGCACCTGCCCGAACGCAAAATCATCGATAATTTCAGTTTCCAGATCAAGCAGGGCGAGATTCTGGGATTTTACGGTCTGGTAGGCGCGGGGCGCACCGAACTGGTCAATTCTATTTTTGAAGGCGTTAACAAATTTACCTCTGGCGAGGTCTATCTGCATGGGCAGAAGATCGAGATCAGATCGACCTCGGACGCGGTAAAGCACGGCATTGCGCTGATAACGGAGGATCGAAAGGGCAACGGTTTGGTTTTGAACCATTCGATCAACGATAACCTGACCGCGCCGTCTCTGCCCACGCTGACCAAAAAGTTCGGCGTACTGGATTTTGAAGAAGAGGCAAAACGAAACGACGCGATGATCAAACAGATGGAGGTGCGCATCAGCACAAAGCGGCAGACCGCGAGCAGCCTATCCGGCGGCAACCAACAAAAGGTCGTTGTGGGCAAGTGGCTGCTAACCGATCCGAAGGTGCTGATTCTGGACGAGCCCACCAAGGGCATCGACGTAGGCACCAAAGCGGAGATCTACAAAAAGCTGAGAAAACTCGCCGAGCAGGGCATCGCGATCTTGATCGTCAGCTCCGAGCTGCCGGAGACCATCGGCAACTGTGACCGCGTGATCGTGGTGCGCGGCGGCTGTAATGCCGGCGAAATGATCGGCGATGCGATAACGGAAGAGTCACTGTTCAGAATTGCTATAGGGAGAGAATAAACATGAGGAAACGAAATATCGATGTATCCAAGTTTACCTCGCTGATTGCATTGGTCGTTCTGATCGTGATCTCGGCCATCCTCAGCGGCACGTTCCTAAAACCGGTCAATATCCTTAATGTGCTTCGGCAGATCTGCACCAACGGCGTGGCTTCCTGCGGCGCGATGTTTGCGATCCTTTTGGGCGGTATCGACCTGACGGTCGGCTCGCTCTTCGGCCTGACGGGCGTGTTGGCCGCGGTTTTGATGCAGCACATGCCGTGGTATTTCGCGGTGCTGATCCTTTTGGTCGGCGCGGCGGCGCTCGGCTACGGCATTGGCGCGATCATTGCAAAATTTCAAATCCCCGCCTTTATCGCCACGCTGGCCGGTCTGACCGGCTTTCGCGGTGCGGCGCTCGCCATTACCGGCGCGGCCAACCTGCCCATCAGCCAGCAGGGCTTTTTGGATATCTTCGGTTCCGGCAGGGTGCCGTATCAGGTCGTGCTCGCCCTTTTGGCGGTAATCGCGGTTTTTATCGTGCTTTCCTGCCTGAAAAAGATTCGCCAGCAGAAAACGTCGACGGCGAACGCCGTGCTGTTTGCCGCACTGTACCTCATCATTGAGGCGTACATGGCCTATCTGGTCATATCGACGGGCTTTATGAACTGCCAGATCCTGTACTTAGGCGTCATGCTGCTGCTGACCTATTTCCTGCTCAACCATACGGCGTTCGGCCGCCGCATTTACGCGGTCGGCGGCAATAAGGACGTGGCCAAAATGGCCGGCATCAACGTGGACCGCACCATTATGCAGGGCCATGCGTGCGCCTGCTTCTGCGCGGTGCTCGGCGGCCTGCTGATCGCGGCCAAGCTCAAGAGCGGCGTGCCCACCGCGGGCCAAAGCGCGGAGATGGACGCGATTGCCGCCACCGTCATCGGCGGTACCAGCCTGTCGGGCGGCATCGGCAACATCGGCGGCACCATCATCGGCGTGCTGCTCATCGGCGTGCTGGCAAA
The DNA here is from genome assembly GCF_024462775.1 of Butyricicoccus faecihominis. GTDB lineage: Bacteria > Bacillota > Clostridia > Oscillospirales > Butyricicoccaceae > Agathobaculum > Agathobaculum faecihominis_A. The sequence goes on along the minus strand of NZ_JANGCE010000002.1, from coordinate 242,600 downwards.
TCTGCTGTCGCTGCTCAACGTTTCTTCGGACTTCCAGAATATTTTCAAGGGGCTTATCATTCTGGTCGCCGTGATCGTCGATACGCAGTTTAAAAACAAGAAGGGCGCGTAAGGCGCAAGATGCTGAAACCAAGAAGGAGGCTTATCAGTTATGAAGGCTGCTCTGTTCCAAGGCCCCGGCTGTCTCGAGGTAAAGGACGTACCAAAGCCCGAGGTGAAAAATCCGGACGACGTATTGATTGAAATCCACGCCATCGGCGTGTGCGGCACCGATATCCGGGCGCTCGCGGTCCCGCCGCTCTACGAGTTTAAAAAGGGACTGATTCTGGGCCATGAGGGCACGGGCAAGGTCGTCGGGGTCGGTTCGGACGTCACGGGCGTCGCGGTGGGCGATCATGTGGTCATTCATCCGAATATCTGGTGCGGCAAGTGTCACTACTGCAGGACGGGCCACATCAACCTCTGTGAGAATTTTCAGCACATCGGCGACAGCATCGACGGCGTAATGGCTGAGTTTGCCTGTATCCCGGAACGGATGGTGTACAAGATCTCGGACGAGGTGCCCGCGCATATCGCCGCCATAGCCGAACCGCTGGCCTGCGTGCTCAACGGCACCAACAAGGCGCGCGCGCATCCGGGCGAGACCGTGCTCATTCTGGGCGCGGGACCGATCGGCATGCTGTATATGATGCTGTATCAGGCCATGGGCGCGGACGTTTGCGTGAGCGACACCAACGAGGAGCGCTTGCGCTTTGCCGCGGAACTGGGCGCGACCTACACGGTAAACCCGATGAAGCAGGATGTGCCGGCATTTCTGATGGAGAAGACCGGGATTGGCGCGGACATCGTGGTGGACGCGGTGGGCGTACTGCTGGATACCGCGATCTTGGCCGCGAAAAAGGGCGGCACGATCGTGCTGTTCGGCATCAATACCGTTGCACAGCCCACGGTACATCAGGTGGAGATCGTCTTTAAGGAGCTGCAGATCGTCGGCGCCTATATCACCAAGGGCACCTTCCCGCAGGCGGTCGACATCATTGAAAATCACAGGATCCCCGTGGAGAAACTGGTCACGCTGCGCGTTCCGCTCGAGCAAACCAAGTACGGCATCGACCAGATGGCCGCGGCTAAATCGGTTAAAACCGTGATCGAAGTAAAATAAAAAACTTTCGGCCGGCCCGGCTTCTTCACACCGGGCCGGTCCTCTTTTGGAAAGGAGCGGGAGAATGCTTAACCGGGTAAACGTCGGCGTGATCGGCTGCGGCGACGTCAGCGATATTTATTTTAAAAACCTTGCGGGGGAGCGGGATTCCGTTTGTCTGACAGCCTGCGCGAACCGGCATATCGAAGCGGCCCGCGCGGCGGCGGAAAAGCACCATATCCCAAGGGTGATGACCATCGACGAGCTGTTGGCCGATCCGTCGATCGATCTGGTGCTCGATTTGACCGCACCGGCGGCGCACGATATAATCAACCGCCGCGCGCTTTTGGCGGGCAAGCATGTATATTCGGAAAAACCGCTTGGAGGAACGCCGGAACAGGCGCGGGAGCTGTTGCGGCTCGCGCGGGAACGGAACCTGCGCATCGGCTGCGCGCCGGATACCTTTCTGGGCGGCGGCTTGCAGACCTGCCGCCAGCTGCTCGATCAGGGGGAGATCGGCCGTCCCCTTGCAGCCTGTGCGTTTTTGGCATGGCACGGGCCGGAGCGCGAGCACCCCAACCCGGCGTTTTTGTATCAGCCCGGTGCGGGCCCCCTGCTGGACTACGGGCCTTACTATATGACGGCGCTGATCCATCTGCTGGGGCCCGCGCGCTCCGTTTGCGCAATGACGGCAAAGGGGTTTGACACGCGCACCTGCACCTGCCCCGGGCCACATGCGGGAGAGTTGTTTTCGGTCGGAACGCCTACCCATGTGACCGGGACGATCCGGTTTCAAAACGGCGTGCTGGCGACGGTTCTGCATAGCTTTGACGTATGGGGGCATGGGCTGCCGTTCCTTGAGATATATGGAACCGAGGGCACGCTGCGCGTGCCTGATCCGGATACCTTTGGCGGGCCGGTCTGTCTGCTGCGCGCGCGGGAAAGCGTCTTTCGCGAAGTGCCGCCGACCTATGGACATACCGAAAACTGCCGCGGTATCGGCCTGATCGATATGGCGGAGGCAATCCGGGAGGGGCGCTCGCACCGGGCAAGCGGGGAATTGGCGCTGCACACCCTAGAAATCCTGCACGCTTTTCTGACAAGCGCCGGGGAAGAGCGGTTTGTAACCCTAGAGACCGCCTGCCGCCGCCCCGCGAGGCTTTGATTCCACGGCAAAAGCAACGCGTACGCTTTCATCCAGTCGGAAAGCGTACGCGTTTTTAGCCTTCTATGATAGTTAGCGGAAAAACCGTTCGATCTTTTTCTCGGTTCTGCGCGGCAATGCGGCGCTGCCTTTCGCGCCCGAGAAAACGGCGCTTCCTATACGCTTCATGCCCGCGGTTTTGAAAAATTCATGCATGGCGCGTAAAGCGCCGCTGCTTTGCCCGCACAGCCACGAAAAGGGGAAGGGGGTATTGCAAGCGGTCAAGAGCAAGTATTCTTGTTCCGCGGATAGGCGCGGGCGGGGGAAGGTTGCGGTCTCCTCCATCGCCGTGCCAAGCAGCCGGTCAAACAGGTTTTTTACGTTAGCCGGTACGTTTGCCCAATAGGTGGGCGCGGCCAATACGACCCGGTTGCAGGTTCGCAGCAGCGCGGCGATCTCTTGGATATCATCGTCTATGACACAGGATCTGGTTTGGGCGCAGACCCGGCAGCCCTTACAATAGGCGAGCTGTTTTTGGTACAGCCGCACGGTGGTGACTTCCCACCCGTGCGCGGCAGCGGCGTGTACGGCGCGATCCAGCATGGCCGCCGTCGAGCCGTGATCATGCGGGCTGCCCAAGAGCGCAAGCAGCTTTTTTCTCATTCTTTGTCCTCCCTTGCGATCAGCCGGTAGAGCCTGTCGAAGCCGTATGTTAGAAATTGTTCCTTCGTTTGGCCCATTGCTTGTTCAATATAGGCCCTCTTATGCGCCGCCATTTGTATAACACCGGACAAAGAAGCCCAAAATAGAAAAACCGTAGGCAAAACCGGAATATCCGGCAAAAGCGCCCCCGCTTCTATGCCGGACCGGAGAAACTGAACGATTTCGGCGTTGATCTGCTCGCCGACCTCGAACGTTTCTCTCTCTACGGGGAGGTGATCCTTTTCAAAATCAATATTGATCTCTCCCAATGCAAGCGAAAAGTAAAGCGGGTATTGCGCCTGATATTGCGCCAAGGCGTGACAGAGCCGCTCATACTTTTCCTTGGTCGCGGCCGGTGCGGATACGGCCTCGTGCAGAACGGCGCGAAGCATTTTCATGCTTTTCAGCACCAGCAGCCCAACAATCTCTTCCTTGTTTGTAAAATACACATATAAGGTAGCCTTGCTGTACCCGGCCTGTTTCGCGATATCGTCCATGGTGGTTGCGGTTATGCCTTTAGCGGCAAACAGGCGTTCCGCGGCCGCGGCGATGTTGTCGCGGTGCACGCTTTCCGGTTCCTTCTTTCTTCGGCCCATGCGCTCCTCCTGAATTAATTAAATGTCGATCGAAACAAAGCCCCATTTCGATCGAGAATTCCGGCTCTGGCGCGCGCCCTTTGGGCACACTTCGCCGCCGGTTTGTTCAGCCCATAGGCCTCTATCCATTTTCCGCCGCCGTGCGGCGATTAAATGAGAGCAAACCGAGATACACGGCCCAGGCCGGCCTCTCTTGGCCTGCGGCCAATTCACCTTCTGCTCCCGGTTTTTGGTCAAATTGAAGCAAAGCTTCAACTTTCAATTTTATTGCGCGCTGCGGCGCGAGGGGTTCTTTGACGCACTGTAAATTAATTGAACTGTCGGTTTAATTAATTCTATCACAATCTCACCAGCGGCGCAAGAGAAGTTTTGCAAGCTTGTCATGGATTGCCAAAGTTTTGGGCGGACCCTAGGAAATGCTTGTTTTTATGGGCAAAAGCAGGTATACTATATGTTGTATTATTATCGTTGGAGGAACCTATTTTGCTTTGGAATGCTTTGCGTATCGGCGATTTGCGCACGGCGCTGATCTATTTGGCGCTGTCGCTGCCGGCCGTTGTGCTGTGTCTGACCGTGCACGAAGCCGCGCATGGCGGCATGGCGAGCCTTTTGGGCGACCGTACCGCCAAGGCCGCGGGCCGGTTGACGCTTTCCCCCTTGGCGCATATCGACCCGTTCGGTTTTTTGTGCCTGATCTTATTTGGCTTCGGCTGGGCGCGCCCGGTGCCGGTCAATATTTCAAACTTTAAAAACCGCCGCTTCGGCATGGCGGCGACCGCGCTGGCCGGCCCGGCGTCGAATTTGCTGACTGCGTTTGTGTTCTATTGCCTGTACCTCTGGCTGGGGACAATGCAGCTGGGCGCGCTTCAAATCGCCATTTTGCTGTTTTGCCGTATCGTTGCCAGCATGTCGGTCGGTCTGGGCGTGTTCAACCTGATCCCGATCCACCCGCTGGACGGTTCGCGCGTGGTCGATGCGTTTTTGCCGTTCTCTTGGTCGCTCAAGCTGCAAAAATATCAGTCCATCATCCTGATCGTGTTCATTGCCGCGCTTTGGTTCGGCTGGCTCGATTTCCTCATCGGCGGGGTCAATCTGTGGGTGCAGAACCTTGCTTGGAATTTGATGAGCGTCTTGATCGGGTGAAAACATGGATTTTCATTTAGAAAATTTCGACGGGCCGCTCGACCTGCTGCTGCACCTGATCGCGAAAAACAAGGTGAGCATCTACGATATCCCGATCGCCGAAATTCTGGACCAGTACCTTGCCGTGCTGCACGATGCGCACGCCATGGACATGGATGTGGCGGGTGATTTCGTTGCGATGGCGGCGCAGCTCGTGTATATCAAATCCAAAATGCTGCTGCCAAAGCACGAGGAAGAAGAGGAAGAGGACCCGCGCGCCGGTCTGGTCGAAATGCTGCTCGAATATCAGCGCATGAAAGAGATCGCGCCGGTCTTAAAGTCCAAAAGCGAATTTGGGCGCGATATTTTTGTCAAATCCCCGGAAACGCTGCCCGGCGCGCCCGTGCGCGAATATCGCCATTCGGTGAGCGATCTGATGCGCGCGGCAAACCGCATGCTGCAAAAAGCCGAACGGCGCATGCCGCCTTCGGCGAACGCGTTCAGCGGCATCGTCGGCCACGAGCCGGTGCCGGTATCCACGCGGATCACCGCTATCTTAAAGCGCTTTTTTGGGTCGGCGCGGGTGCGATTCCAGCGCCTGTTCGACGATGCAAAGAACCGCTCGGAGATCGTCGCGACATTTTTGGCTGTATTGGAGCTGTCCAAAACCAAGCGCGTCTTGCTGGAGGGCGACGGGGAAGACTTGGAGCTGACGCTCGCCACAGATAAGGAGAAGGAAACTGTATGACAGAGCTGGAGGCCGGTCTGGAGGCCGTGCTTTTCGCCGCGGGCGACGCCGTGCCGGTCGACCGGCTGGCCGCCGCCCTGGAAACCACACGGGAACGACTGCTGGAGGCGGCGCAGGAGCTTGCGAACGCCTATGATTTTGAACAGCGCGGCATCATGCTGCTGCGCATGGAGGACAAGCTGCAGCTTTGCAGCCGCCCCCTTTATGCGGACGCCGCCCGCCGCGTGACCGAAAGCCGACGCCCGCCCTCGCTTTCCCCCGCGGCGCTCGAAGTGCTCACCATCGTGGCTTACCGCCAGCCGGTGACGCGCGCGTTCATCGACCAGCTGCGCGGCGTTGATTCGGGCGGCACGGTCGCGGGCCTTGTCGAAAAGGGGCTGATCGAGGAAGCGGGGCGCATGGATGTGCCCGGCCGCCCGATCCTGTACCGCACGACCGATATCTTTTTACGCACCTTTTCGCTCACCAGCCTGTCCGAATTGCCCGCGCTGCCCTCTTTGGAGGAAAACGAGCAAATGGAGCTAAGGCTGGAAGAAGCGGCGCCCGAACAAGAGGTGGACGGGCAGATCGGTCTGGAGCAGCCGTCCGCCGGGACGGACGAAACGGAGTGAATAACGGATGGCTGGCATCCTTCTGATTCTGCTGCGCGTGGTGCTGATCGTGCTTCTCGCGGTGCTCGTACTTGCCCTGCTGCTGCTCACGGTCCGCACCGGCGTGGAGGCCGCCGGGGTAAACGGAGATATCACCATTGATCTGCGCTACGGCATTGTGCGCATTCCTCTTTATCCGCCGCCCCACCGTAAAAAAAGGGAGGAAAAACCGCCGCCGCCCGCCGCGGAAAAGCCGCCGGCGCCGAAAAAAAAAGGCCTGAACCTGCGCGAAATCGAACTGGAGCAGGCAATCGATCTGCTGTTTACCCTGCTGGGTGAGGCGAGCGATTCCCTTCGGATATCCAAACTGCGCGTGCGCGTGCTATTCGGCACGGACGACGCGGCGAAAACGGGTTTGTATCTCGGTTATTTTTCTACTCTTTGCGGCATGGTAACGCCGTTTTTGGAGAATACTTTTGAAATGAAGGACTATCACGTGAGCGCGGACGCGGATTTTGATGCGGAACATACCGAATGGGCGTTCACGGTGTTTTGTTCGATCCGTCCGCTGCGGCTGGCGCTGATTCTGCTGCGGCACGGCAAAAAGCTTTATAGGATGTATAAAAACCTGACAAAGAAAGAAGAGGCGATAGAAAATGAGTGAGCATCCCATCAGCAACCTGATGACCGAAACCATGGCTAAAATCAAGGAAATGGTGGATGTCAACACCATCATCGGCACGCCGATCCACACGGTGGACGGCACGACGGTCATCCCGGTCTCCAAGGTGACCTTTGGTTTTGCATCGGGCGGCAGCGATTTCTTGCCCCGCCACGCGCAAAGCGGCGCGCCCCTCGCTTTTGGCGGCGGCGGCGGCGCGGGCGTTACGGTTTCGCCTGTTTGCTTTTTGATCCTTTCGCCAAGCGGGGACGCGCAGATCCTAGGCGTCAACGCGCAGGCGTCCACCACGGTCGACCGTCTGGTTGAAATGATCCCCGGCGCGATCTCCAAGGTATCCGGCTTTATGAACGGCCGCCACGGAAAAATGGCAGACGAAACCGGAGAAGACGCGGAATAAGAGGCCCGCTCCCCGCAAAACCTACTCATAGTATTTTTATGAGTAGGTTTTGTTATACAGGGAGATGTGGATATGAAAAAAATAGCCTGCCTTTTGGCGCTTTGCCTGTTTCTGCCCGGTCGGGCGGGCGCGGTGAACGCCGCCGCCGCCGCTGTGCTGGACGCGGACACGGGCGAAACGGTGTTCGAGCAAAACGCCGATACGCGCCTGCCGATGGCCTCCACAACCAAGATCATGACCGCGCTGGTCGCGATCTCGGAGGGCGACCTCGACCGCACCTATCAGGTGAAAAAGGCGTATACACAGGTGGAGGGTTCGTCCATGTACCTGCGCGAGGGCGAAACGCTTACCGTGCGCGACACGCTGTACGGCCTGCTGCTGGAATCCGGCAACGACGCCGCGGTCGCCATCGCGGGAGAGTGCGGCGGCTATGACGCGTTTATCGAAAAAATGAACGCAAAGGCGAAGGAACTCGGCTTGACGAACACTCATTTCGACAACCCGAACGGGCTCGACAGCGAAACGCATTATACCACCGCGCTAGAGCTTGCCAAAATCGCGGCCGCCGGAATGCAGGACCCCACGTTCCGGCAGATCGTCGGCACGAAAAACTACCGCGCGGGCGAGCGCGTGATGAGCAACCACAACCGGCTATTGACGCTTTATAACGACGCGATCGGCATCAAGACCGGCTTTACCAAGCGCAGCGGCCGCTGCTTGGTTTCCGCCGCCGAGCGAAATGGCCGCACGCTCGTCGCCGTGACGCTGAACGCGCCGGACGATTGGAACGATCATATGGCCATGCTGGACAACGGCTTTTCCCGCTACGAAGAAGTGACGCTGCACCACGCGGGCGATCAGGTGGGCACCCAGCATGTGTTCGGCGGCGACGCGGACGAAGTACCGCTGATCGCGCAGCACACGGTAACGGCGTATTTAACGCCAGAGGAAAAGGAAAAAATACAGGCGGTCCGCTACGGTGATACCATCTGCTACGCGCCCGTTGTCAAAACGGCGCGCGCGGGGCGTATGGAATACCGGCTGGGAGGCGCGGTGCTCGCTGAGGATAACGTGCTGTACGGCGAAGCGTCGCTTTTAACGCCGGAGCAGAAAAGCCTGCCCGCGCGCCTTTGGGAGCGCCTGTTTTCCTAAAGACAAGACGATAGGCATTGGACAAAACGGAGGATGACATCTTGAAAGAACGGTTACAGAAAATACTCGCGCAGGCGGGCCTGTGCTCGCGCCGTACGGCGGAAAGCTGGATCGAAGCCGGTCGCGTGACGGTGAATGGCCGCCGCGCTTCGCTCGGCGATCAGGCGGACGCGCAAAAGGAGCGCGTCTGCGTGGATGGCAAGCCGATCGGCGGAAACGAGCAAAAGCGCTATCTGATGCTTAACAAGCCGCGCGGCGTGGTCTCCACCATGCAGGATGAGCACGGGCGCAAAACCGTGGCCGCGCTCACAGCGAACTGCGGCGCGCGCGTGGTGCCGGTCGGCCGGTTGGATTATACCTCCGAGGGGCTGCTGCTGCTCACTAACGACGGCGCGCTGACCTATGCGCTCACCCATCCGCGCCATGAGGTGCCCAAGTATTACGAGGTACGCGTGCGCGGCCGCGTCGATCAGGCTATGCGCCTGTCCGAACCCATGGAAATTGACGGCTATCAGATCGCGCCCGCCACGGTGGACATTTTGGAGCATGACGACGAAAGCGTGAAACTGCGTCTGGGAATACACGAAGGGCGCAACCGCCAGATCCGCAAAATGTGCGAGCAGTGCGGGCTGGAGGTGCGCCGTTTAAAACGTATCGCCATTGGAAAATTGATGCTCGACCCGCGTTTAACGCCCGGCTCATGGCGTGAGCTGACCGAAAAGGAGCTTGCGTATTTGCAGGGCCTTGCTGCAAATATGCAGGAAGGGTGAAATACTTCTTGCATTTTTGCTGTAAACCGCTTAGAATGAAATTGGCCGAAACCTAAGCGGCAGCAGGAGTGTTAAGGAATGAACGATTTGATCGGAAAAATACAAAATGAATTGCCCGGCTTTTCCAAGGGTCAGAAACAGATCGCGCGCTTTATCTTAGAGCATTATGATAAAGCGGCGTTTATGACTGCCAGCCGGCTCGGAACGACGGTCGGTGTCAGTGAATCGACCGTCGTTCGCTTTGCGACCGAACTTGGCTACGAGGGCTACCCGCATTTACAGCGCGCGCTGCAGGAAATGATCCGCAACAAGCTTACCTCGGTGCAGCGTATGGAGGTATCCTCCGACCGGATGGGCGGCCGGGACGTTTTGCAGACCGTTCTGCACGCGGATATGGATATGATCCGCATGACGCTGGACGAGATCGACCGGGACGCCTTTCAGGGCGCGGTGGACGCGCTGCTGCATGCCCGCCGCGTGTACATTCTCGGCGTGCGTTCCTCGGGCGCGCTGGCGAGCTTCATGGGCTTTTACTTTAACCTGCTGTTCGATAACGTGCATTTGGTGCACACCAATAGCATCAGCGAGATTTTCGAGCAGGTGCTGCGCATCGGCGAGGGGGATGTGTTCCTCGGCATCAGCTTTCCGCGCTATTCCAAGCGCACGCTTTCCGCCATGCGTTACTCGAAGGACCGCGGCGCGCGCGTGATCGCGCTGACGGATTCGCACCTGTCTCCGCTGGCCCGCGTGGCCGATCATACGCTGATCGCCAAAAGCGACATGGCCAGCTTTGTCGATTCGCTGATCGCGCCGCTTTCCGTCATCAACGCGCTGATCGTTGCGGTCGGTATGGAGCATAAAAAAGAGATTGAAGCCACCTTTAACTCCTTAGAGAGCATCTGGGAGGAATATGACGTATATGAGAAGCCGGAGGACGAGACCACTTGAATATTTTAGTCGTTGGCGGCGGCGCCGCCGGACTGATGGCGGCGGGCACGGCCGCGGAGCAGGGCGCGCGCGTCACTCTGTTTGAAAAGAATGAAAAGGTGGGGCGCAAGCTTTTCATCACCGGCAAGGGCCGCTGCAATGTGTGCAATGATTGCGATAACGAAACCGTTTTGCAGAATGTACCGGTCAATCCGCGCTTTCTGTATTCCGCGCTGGGCTGTTTTTCCGCGCAGGATGTAAAGGATTTCTTTGAGGCGCGCGGCGTGCCGCTCAAGACCGAGCGGGGAAACCGTGTTTTTCCGGTTTCCGATCGATCCGCCGATATTATTGACGCGCTTTTTACATGGAACAAACAATCGGGTGTTACGATTGTAAACGAAGCCGTGGAGGAGCTCACCGCGGCGGATGGCCGCGTGACCGGCGCGCGCGCGGGCGGCAAGACCTACGAGGCGGACGCTGTGATCTTGGCCACCGGCGGCGTGTCCTATCCGCAGACCGGCTCGACCGGCGACGGCTACCGCTTCGCTAAGGCGCTGGGGCACAAGATCGTGCCGCCGAACGGCTCGCTCGTGCCGCTGACCGAAGCGGGGAACGTGTGCGGCGAGCTGATGGGGTTGAGCCTGCGCAACGTGAGGCTCAGCATTCTGGAAAACGATAAAAAGATTTATGAGGATTTTGGCGAAATGCTGTTTACGCATTTCGGCCTATCCGGTCCGCTGGTGCTGTCCGCTTCGGCGCACATGCGGCATTTTGGTAGCAAAACTTACCGCGCGGAGATCGACCTTAAGCCCGCGCTGGATGAAAAAACGCTTGACAAGCGATTGCTGAGCGACTTTGAAAAGCATAAAAATAGCGATTTTGTTAACGCCTTGGGCGAGCTGTTGCCGCGTAAGATGATCCCCGCCGTGATATTGGCGGCCGGGATCGATCCGCGCGCCAAGGTGCATTCCATCACCAAGGAGGAACGGCGGAAGCTGCTGCACACGCTGCGCGCGTTTCCGGTCGCCCTGTCGGGCAAGCGTCCGGTGGAGGAAGCGATTGTCACCACGGGCGGCGTATCCGTCAAGGAGGTCAGCCCCAAGACGATGGAATCGAAAAAAACGCCCGGCCTGTATTTCGCGGGCGAGGTGCTCGACGTGGACGGCTATACCGGCGGGTTCAATTTACAGATCGCGTGGTCGACCGGAAGGCTTGCCGGGCTTTCCGCGGCGCACGCATAGGGAGGAAGCTATGATGGGATATCTTGCGGTTGCGATTGACGGGCCTTCGGGCGCGGGCAAATCGACAGTGGCGCGGGCGGCGGCGGCGCAGCTCGGCTTCATCTATGTGGATACGGGCGCGATGTATCGCGCGATCGGCCTTTGCGTTTGCCGCCGCGGCGTGGCGGAAGAGGATACGGCGGGTATTATTGCGGCCCTTGACGGCCTGCGTGTTTCGCTGCGATACGAAGACGGCGTGCAGCACGTGTTGCTGGGCGGCGAGGACGTTTCGGCGGCCATTCGCACGCCGCAGATCGCGCAGTACGCCTCCAAGGTTTCAGCCGTGCCCGAGGTACGGCGGTTCTTGCTCGATTTACAGCGCGGCATGGCCCGAGAGAACAACGTCATTATGGATGGGCGCGATATCGGCACGGTCATTCTGCCGGACGCGCAGGTGAAGATCTTTTTGACCGCCTCGGTCGCGTGCAGGGCCAAGCGCCGGTACGACGAGCTTTGCGAAAAGGGACTTACCGTAACGCTGCAAAGCGTTGCGCAAGATATCGAAAGGCGCGACCGGCAGGATATGACGCGCGCTATCGCCCCGCTTCGCCAAGCGGAGGATGCTATTAAGCTCGATACGAGCGATTTGACGCTCGCGGAGAGCATAGCAGCGGTCGTACGCATCATTCGGGAAAAGGAGGAGACAGCATGAAAAGTAAATATCATCGCTGGTTTCAGCGCATCGCGATCCCGTTCGTGGCGCTGGCCTATCATATCTATTATGGCTTTACGGTAAAAGGGCGGGAAAACATCCCGGCGGGCGGCTGCGTCGTCTGTCCCAACCACTGCCAGCTGTCCGATCCGCCGCTGGCCGCGTCCGCGCTCGGCGGCAAGGTGCCGCTGCGGCTGATGGCGAAAAAGGAGCTGTTCCAGAAGGGCTTGCTCGGTCCGCTGATCACTTGGCTGGGCGCGTTCCCGATCGACCGGGGCGGCGCGGATATCACCGCGATCAAAACGGCGCTGAATACGGTAAAGCAAGGGCAAAAACTCATCATCTTCCCGCAGGGCACGCGCGACGCGGCCGAGGGGGAGACGAAAAAGGGCGCGGCGATGCTCGCGGTCAAGACCCGCGCGCCGATTCTGCCCATGTACATTTCAGAGGGCAAGGGCCGCCGCTGCCATGCCACGGTCGTGATCGGCAAGCCGTTCCTGCCAGATTCCAAGGAAAAGGATTACGCGGTGATCGCGGACGATATCCTGCGCCGCATTTATGCGCTGAAGGATACCATATGAGTGTGACCGTCGCCAAAACCGCCGGGTTCTGTTTCGGCGTGCGCCGCGCGGTCGAGCTGGCAGAGGCGGAAGCTGAAAAACGCGGTCGCATTTACGCTTACGGCGAGATCATCCATAACCAGCATGAGATAGACCGGCTCACCGAAAAGGGCGTGCAGACCGCGGGGGAGATCGCGCTGATTCCGGACGGCGCGCCCGTTTTGATCCGCGCGCACGGCGTGCCCCGCGCGGCACTGAGGCAGCTGGCCGAAAAGCGCTGCGAGATATTCGACGCGACTTGCCCCTTTGTGCATAAGATCCATAAAATAGCAGACGAGCAATCGGCCGACGGGCGGCTCGTCGTCATCTTCGGCAGCCCGGGCCATCCAGAGGTGGTGGGCATACAGGGCTGGTGCGGGGAATCGGTCGTTCTGGCAAGCGAAACGGAGACCGCGCGCGCCGTGGAAGACCCCGCCTTTTGCCGGCGGCCGATCTCTGTCGTCGCGCAGACGACAGTAAACCGAACGCTTTGGAATAAATCTATCGGCTTACTAAAAAAAAGGTGTACAAACCTCAAAATTTTTGATACAATATGTAAAGCGACGGATGAGCGCCAGTCGGAGGCTCGTCTGCTTGCCGGTGCGTCGGATGAGATGATCGTAATCGGTGATAAAAAAAGTTCCAACACCAAACGGCTGTACGAGATCAGCCGCTCGCTGTGCGGAAACGTCCTGCTCATCGAGGACGCCGAGGAGCTTCAGGCACAGGAGCGCGGGCACGGCCGCAGGGTCGGGATCACGGCGGGAGCATCCACACCGGCATGGATAATTAAGGAGGTCAGTAACATGATGAGCGAAGAAACGAAAATTGAAAATGGTGAAGACTTTGCGGCGATGCTCGAAGAGTCCTTCAAAACTTTAAATACAGGAGAGAAAGTCACCGGTACGGTAGTAGCGATTTCCTCGACCGATGTGCAGGTCGATTTAGGCGTTAAGCATACCGCTTACATCCCGCTGAGCGAGCTGTCCGACGACCCGTCCTACGACGTAAACGCCAATATCCACCCCGGCGATGAGATCGAAGCCGTTGTCGTTCGTGTCAACGACGGCGAGGGTACCGTTACCCTGTCCAAGAAGCGCGTCGATCAGCTCAAGGGTTGGGAGACCATCGAGAAGGCGTTTGAGGACCACGCGGTCGTCGAAGGCATTATCGTCGAAGAGAACCGCGGCGGCGTTGTCGCCACGGCGTTCGGCGTGCGTGTGTTTGTGCCCGCCAGCCAGACCGGCGTGCCCAAGGATCAGCCGATGAGCCAGCTGGTTAAGACCAAGCAGTCCTTCTATATTACCGAGATCAACCGCCAGCGCAAGCGCGTGGTCGGTTCGATCCGCCAGATCCAGCAGGAAGCCCGCAAGGTTGCCGCTGAAAAGATCTGGGAGACCATCGAGGTCGGCAACGAGTACGACGGCACCGTAAAGTCCCTGACGAGCTACGGCGCGTTCGTAGACATCGGCGGCGTGGACGGCATGGTCCATATCTCCGAGCTGTCTTGGGGCCGCATCAAGCACCCGAGCGAGGTCGTCGCTGTCGGCGATCAGATCAAGGTGTTTGTAATCGGTCTGGACAAGGAAAACAAGAAGATCTCTCTCGGCTACAAGCGCGAGGAGGACAATCCGTGGAACGTATTTAAGTCCAACTACGCTGTGGGCGACGTAGCGGAAGTCAAGATCCTCAAGTTCATGCCCTTCGGCGCGTTCGCTGAGATCGTACCGGGCGTGGACGGCCTGATCCACATTTCGCAGATCGCCGATCACCGCATCGCCAAGCCCGAGGATGCGCTGACCGCCGGCCAGCAGGTGGATGCCAAGATCATCGACATCAACGATGAGAAGAAGAAGGTATCCCTTTCCATCCGCGCTCTGCTTGTCGATGACGACGAGTACGACGACGAATAAGTTTCAAATGCGTTCAAAGGCCCGCTGCATGCTGCAGCGGGCCTTTTTGTCTTTAGAAAACGTCCATCATGCGGCGGCGGGCACAAAATAGAAAACAGCAGGCGGGGTGCCGCGTTCAATCTTTGTGATACCAGACTGCGTGTTCCGCGTATACTGACCCTGAAGGGGTTGGTGTGAATGCGGCGAAGAAGGTACCGGAGAAGAGGGCGGGGCGCGCGGTGGCTGGTCGTTTGCGCGCTGGTTGTATTGGCGCTCGCCGCTGTGATCACGTTGCGGTTTCGGCCGGTTTTTATGGAATATGCAGTGAATTTATGCGAAGACAGCGCCTTGCAAGAGATCAACAACGTTTTGCAGGATAAAATATACGCAGACCGAGAAACCTATGAAAATCTGGTCGTACTGGAAAGAGACGACGAAAACCATGTCACCGCGCTGAAAACCGATGTAATCGCGATCGGCCAGATCAAGGCCGCGCTCGTCAACGGCCTATTTGAACGGCTGGAGGATCTGGAGCAGACAACGGTAGAGGTGCCGCTCGGCTCGGTGTTCGCGCCCTCGCTGTTCAGCGGCATGGGGCCGACGGTGGATGTCGGCATGACCGCGCTATCGCAGATGTCCGCCGAGTTCGTCAGCGCGTTTTCCTCCGCCGGCATCAACCAAACACGGCATAACATCCTGATCGAGGTGCGGGCGGGCTTCCGCATCCTGACCCCGTTCGGCGTGACGTATAAAGAGGTGAAGACTTCCTATCCGGTGACGGATACCGTGATCATCGGCACCGTACCCGAGCAGTATACCTATATCGACGATACGAGGGACGGTCTGCTGGGAAAAATCAACGATTACGCGGAAACCAATTAGGAATTAGTAGTTAGGAATTAGGAATTAAAAACAAGGAATGGCCGCGGGCCGATTGATTTGATGATCGCGCCCCGCGCGATACCACAATTACTAACTACTCATTACTAATTCCTAATTAATTAAATTCCCTCTTTCAGTGGGCGAGAAAATTTGGTATAATAAACTGTATTGGGATTGGAGAAGGTGCTGATGGATACGCTCAGTCAGATCACCGCGCTGCGTGAAAAGCTGCGGTATCACAATGAAAAATACTATAACGAAGACGCGCCCGAAATTTCGGATTATGATTATGACATGCTCCAGCGCGAGCTGCGCGCGCTGGAAGCCGAACACCCGGAGTACGCCGACGCTGATTCGCCGACCCAGCGGGTCGGTGGTTCGGCATCCGGCCGTTTCGCCAAGGTGCGGCACGCGTATCCGCTGGAAAGCTTGCAGGATGTGTTTTCCTTCGAGGAGCTGGGTGAGTTTTTTGCCCGTGTCGAAGGCGCGGTGGGCGAAGCCGAATATGTGGTCGAATACAAGATCGACGGACTTTCGGTCGCGCTCTTGTATGAAAACGGCGTATTCACGCAGGGTCTTACGCGCGGAGACGGTCAGGTGGGCGAGGATGTGACCGCCAACCTGAAAACGATTAAGGACATCCCGCTTAAGCTGGAGGACGCGCCGCCGCGGCTGATCGTTCGCGGCGAGGTGTATATGAAAAAATCGGTGTTTGATGCGCTGAACGCCGAACTGGAGCTGCACGAAAAGCCTCTGCTCGCCAACCCGCGCAACGCGGCGGCGGGCTCCTTGCGGCAAAAGAGCAGCAAGGTCACCAAGGAGCGCCGCCTTTCGATCTTTTGCTTCAACATCCAAAACGCGGACGAGCTGCCCCTTGGCAGCCATACGGAGTCGCTCGATTATTTAAAAAAACTGGGTTTTCCGGTCAGTCCGGTGTATCCGATCTTCCACACAGCGGATGAGTGCCACAGCGAGATATTGCGCATGGGCGAGACCCGCGGCGCGCTGGATTTTGATATCGACGGCGCGGTGATCAAGGTAAACGACTTTTTGCAGCGTGAAACGCTTGGCTCCACCGCGAAATTCCCGCGCTGGGCGGCGGCGTATAAATATCCGCCCGAAATCAAGCAAACGCTTTTGAAGGATATCGTCATTTCGGTCGGCCGCACGGGCGTGTTGACGCCGAACGCCGTTTTAGAGCCGGTCCGCCTCGCGGGCACGACCGTGTCCCGCGCTACGCTGCACAACCGCGATTTTATCCGGGAGCTCGATGTGCGCGTGGGCGATACGGTATCGGTGCGTAAGGCGGGGGAGATCATTCCGGAGATCGTCGAGGTGGAGCTGGACAAGCGCCCGGCGGACGCGGCGCCTTATGAAATGCCGCGCTTTTGCCCGGCTTGCGGCGCGCCCGTATTCGAGGACGAGGAGGAAGCCGCCATTCGCTGCACAGGCGCGGCCTGTCCGGCGCAGCTTTTGCGCAATTTGATGCACTTTGCCTCGCGCGACGCGATGGATATCGACGGCTGCGGCGAAGGAAATTTGGTCAAACTGATTGACGCGGGTCTTGTCCGTTCGGCGGCCGACCTGTACGACCTAACGCTCGAACAGCTGTTGCCGCTTGGCAAAAAGGTCGATGTGTGGGCGGGCAATCTGCTGCGCGGCATTGAGGACAGTAAAACGCGCGATCTGTCGCGGCTGCTCTTTGCGTTCGGCATTCGCCATGTCGGCCAGAAGGCGGGCAAGGTACTGTCCAACCACTTCGGCAGTCTGGACGCGGTTTTGGCCGCCACGGTGGAGGAAATGACCGAGATTCGCGATATCGGGCAGACCACGGCGGAATCCATCGCCGCGTGGCGCGAGCTCGACCAGTCGAAGACGCTGATCGATCAGCTGCGCGCGCACGGCGTGAACTTTACCGGCGAAAAGACCGCCAAAAGCGATCTGCTCGCGGGCAAAACAATCGTCGCCACCGGCAGCCTGACGCTTTACAGCAGGCAGGAGATCAACGATCTAATCGAGTCGCTGGGCGGTAAAGCGTCCGGCTCGGTTTCCAAAAAGACAGCTTACGTCGTCGCAGGGGAAAACGCGGGCAGCAAGCTGCAAAAAGCGGCTGAACTCGGTATTCCCGTGCTGACAGAAGAAGAATTTCAAAACATGATACGAGAAGCAGCAGAGGAGGAAAAATAATATGGCAATTTCGCGGGGTGAGATCGAGCACATCGCCGTTTTGGCGCGACTCGATTCCAATGGCGGCGTGTTCGACCGGCTGGCGGAGGATATGCAGGGCATCGTCGGCATGGTGGACAAGCTGGCCGACCTTGATCTGGGCGATATCACCGATGTGATCGACACCGAACGCAAGAACGCGTTCCATGAGGACGAAGTGATTCAGGAATTTACACCGGACGAGCTGGTCGCGCCGAACGCGCCGGACTTTCAGGCGGGCGGCGTGGCCGTGCCGCGCGTCGTCGAATAAGGGAGGGACAGCAGCAGAATGGAACTTTTTAAGCAGACAGCAGCGGAACTGTCCGATAAGCTCCGCAATAAGGAGATCTCCGCCGTCGAGCTGGCGCAAGACGTGCTGGCGCGCACCAAGGCCGTGGAGGACAAGGTACAGGGCTATGTGACCGTGACCGAGGACGCGGCGCTTGCCGCCGCGAAGGCGGTGGATGATAAGCGCGCCGCGGGCGAAGCGCTTTCGCCGCTTGCGGGCATTCCGGTCGCCGTGAAGGATAATATTTGCACCAAGGGAACGCTGACCACCTGCGCTTCCAAAATGCTTTATAACTTTAAGCCGCCGTATAACGCGACGGTCGTGGAAAAGCTGGCCGCGCACGGCGCGGTCATCACCGGCAAGGCCAATATGGACGAGTTCGCCATGGGCTCTTCCTGTGAAAATTCAGCCGTGCATCCGACGCATAACCCGCACGGGCTGGACCGCGTGCCGGGCGGCTCCTCCGGCGGCTCGGCCGCGATCGTGGCCGCGGGCGAAGCGCCGCTTTCGCTCGGCTCCGACACCGGCGGATCAATCCGCCAGCCCGCGTCGTTCTGCGGCGTGGTCGGCCTCAAGCCGACGTACGGCGCGGTGTCCCGCTATGGCCTGATCGCGTTTGCATCCTCGCTGGATCAGATCGGCCCGTTCGCCCGTTCGATCGAGGACGCGGCCATGCTGCTGGACGCGATCACCGGCCACGACCCGCTGCACGATTCGACCTCGGTCAAGACGCCGTTTGAGGGCTCGGTCCGCCAAAACCTGAACGCGGACGTCAAGGGCATGAAGATCGGCCTGCCGAAGGAGTATTTCGGCGCGGGCGTTTCGGATGAGGTTCGCGAAAACGTGATGAAGGCCGCCGAGACCTATAAAAGCCTAGGCGCCGAGGTATTCGAGATCTCTCTGCCGCTTGTGGAGTATGCGCTGCCGGTTTATTACATTTTGTCGTCGGCGGAAGCGTCCTCCAACCTCGCGCGGTTCGACGGCGTCAAGTACGGCTACCGCGCCGAAGGCTTTGAGGATCTGATCGACCTGTATGTTAAAAGCCGTTCGGAGGGCTTTGGGGCCGAGGTGCAGCGCCGCATTATGCTGGGCACCTATGTGCTGTCCTCCGGCTATTATGATGCTTACTACAAAAAGGCGCGCGCCGCGCAGCGCAAGATCAAAGAGGAGTTTGCCGAAGCGTTCCGGAAGTGCGATGTGATTCTAACCCCGGTCGCGCCGACGACGGCGTACGAGCTGGGCTCCAAGACCGCCAGCCCGATCGAGATGTACGCGGGCGATATCTGCACGGTATCGGTCAACATCGCGGGCCTGCCCGGTTTGGTGCAACCCTGCGGCTATGACGCGGCGGGCCTGCCCGTCGGCATGCAGCTGATCGGCCCGCGCTTTGGCGAGCAAAAGCTTTTAAACGCCGGCCTTGCGTTTGAGCAGGCGTCCGGTCTCAAGAATATTATCGCGGCACTGTAAGTTACCCGCATCGTCTTCCTGAGCGCAGCGAAGGAACTCGCGCGTACGCGCGGGATTCTTCCTCGCTCCGCTCATCAGAATGACAGATAGGTTTAAGGAGTGAATACATTTAAATGAAATACGAAGCTGTCATCGGCCTTGAGGTGCACGCGGAGCTATCGACGAAGAGCAAGATCTACTGCTCGTGTTCGACCGGATTCGGTGCGCCGATCAACACCCATACCTGCCCGGTCTGCACGGGCATGCCGGGCGCGCTGCCCGTATTGAACCGCGAGGTCGTGCACTATGCCGCCAAGATGGGCAAGGCCACCGGTTGCACGGTAAACCGGCTGTGCAAGGCCGACCGTAAGAATTATTTTTACCCTGACCTGCCCAAGGCCTACCAAATTTCGCAGTTCGATGTGCCGATTTGCGAAAACGGCGAGGTGTTCTTCTATGTGGACGGCGAAAAAAAGTCCTGCCGGTTGGAGCGCATCCATTTTGAGGAGGACGCGGGCAAGCTGTTGCATGACGAGATCGACGGCACGGTCGTCGACTTTAACCGCTGCGGCGTGCCGCTGATCGAAATGGTCACGCGGCCCGACCTGCGTTCCTCTGCGGAGGCCAAGGAATTTCTCGAAATGATCAAGACCACGCTCGGCTACCTCGATATCTCGGATTGCAAGATGGAGGAAGGCTCGATCCGCTGCGACGTGAACGTGTCCATCCGCCCGGAAGGATCGGATACGCTGGGTACGCGCGTGGAAATGAAGAACGTCAACACCTTCTCGGGCGCGGTGCGCGCCATTGATTACGAGATCGCGCGCCAGATCGATCTGGTAGAGCACGGCGGTGAGGTACAGCAGGAAACGCGCCGCTGGGATGATGTGAAGCTGAAAAACACCGTCATGCGCACCAAAGAGGACGCGCAGGACTACCGTTATTTCCCCGATCCCGACCTGATTCCGGTCGAGATCGACGACGAGTGGATGCGCCGGATCGAAAGCGAGATCCCTGAGCTGCCGATCAGCCGCTACGAGCGCTATCTGAACGAGTACGGCATGACCGCGATGGAAGCGCGCCTGATCTCGGAGAACTTCGCCAAGGCGGAGCTGCTCGACCGTTGCGCGAAATCCGGCAAGGTAAAACCCAAGGCGGCCGCCAACTGGATTCTTTCGGATATTTCCAAGTATCTGAACGACAAGGCGGTCGAGTTGGAAAGCACGAGGCTGAACGCCGATAAGCTGATCGATCTGATCGTGCTGATCGATCAGGGCACGATTTCGGGCGCGGCAGGCAAAAAGGTGCTGCCCGCCATGTTTGAGACCGACGAAGCGGTCGAGGCGATCGTCGAACGCATGGGCCTCAAGCAGGTGTCCGATGAGGGCGCGATTCGCGCGATCGTGCAGGACGTGCTGGCAAACAATGAAAAGGCCGTTTCCGACTTCAAGGCCGGTAAAAACGTCACCGGCTTCCTTGTGGGCCAGTGCATGAAGGCCTCCAAGGGACAGGGCAATCCGCAGATCATCAATAAGCTGATCGCGGAGGAGCTTGCAAAGCTGTAACAGGGAAGGGGCCGATGGCATGAAGCAAAGCGGGCAAGGCCGGGCGGTGCTGGAAAGCCTGCTGGAGGGCAACCGCGCCTTTCGCGAAGGGCAAGGCCCCGCCATCGCGGACCGGACGGAGATTGCCCGCCTCTGCAACGAAGGGCAGCGGCCGCGGGCGGCGGTGCTGTGCTGTTCGGATTCCCGCGTCACGCCGGAGCTGGTTTTTTGCCAAGGGCTGGGGCAGATTTTTTCGATCCGCACAGCTGGAAACGTGGTTTCGGATTTTGAACGCGGCAGCGTGGAATACGCGGTCGCCGATCTGGGCGCGCGGCTGGTGCTGGTGATGGGCCATTCGGGCTGCGGCGCTGTGGCGGGCGCGCTGCAAGGCAAGGGAAACGGCTGCATGAAGCGGGTGCTGAGTCATATCGCCCCCTCGGTCGAACAGGCGATCCGACAAGCGGCCTTGCCCGAGCAGGTGGCCGAACAAGCGGAGAATTTCAATATTTTAAGCAGCCTTGCCCTGCTTCGGGCAGACCCCGTGCTGGCAAGCGTGCCCGATTTGACCTTTGCCGCCGCCAAGTACAATACCCAAACCGGCGAGGTCACGCTTTTACAGGTGAATGAGCCGGAAAACTCAAAAGCATGATAAAAAGGAGGAGGGACAACCGTTTGGTTGTCCCTCCTCCTTTTTAGCGTGTCGACAAAGTCGACACGCTGTCTAGGGGGCACGGGGTGCCCCCTAGACACTCGACCAGTTTCGGAGAAACCGGTCTCGATACCCCCGGGTTACGCGCCCGGTGGCGCGGGTCGAGGTGTTTTTTCGAGGTACACGCCCCCGAAAAAACAGATTTTACGTCGCTTCGCTCCATTTTCCATTCTATGCGCGCTGCGGCGTGACCACACGCCGCCGTTTTGTCCACCATGGGGGAGAGCTGCGGTAGCTTGCCGCGTCTTTACTGAAACATTGGATAGAGCCGCAGGCGCGCGCCGTAAACGGGTACGCGTAAACCTACGCCGCCGACGGGTACGGCGCTGGGCACGGCCTCGTACAGAACATTATCGATCCGCAAAAGCGGTACCTTGCCGGTTCGCAGCACCTCGACTTCGTGGTTTTTAAGACGCTCCAAAACATGAGCCAAAAAGTCCTCGTTCGATTCGTACAGCTTTTCCACATCGATAAAGACTGATTGATTGCGCTGAAAAACAGGGAAAAGAAAGTTCAGGCCGACCCCGCAGTCTGCGGTGGACATGTTCTTTTTCCCCACCAAAAATTCCTTGATCTTTTTCTCCATATTTTTATGGATCTCGAGCGGAAACAGCACTTTGGCGAGTGGGGAAAAGGCGCTTGCTTTTTGCATCTGCACATGGACCGTGGGCATCTCGCCTTCGGAAAACAAGTCGTGGATGCAGCCGCTTTCGCGCAGCAGGAAAAAGAACAGCACGTTTTCATCGTCCATTTGGTCGTCCGTCAAAATCTCGGTGTGGAGGGCTTCGGCGATGGAATGATACGCCTCCCGCTCCGCGCGGTATTCGAGCAAATCCATGTTTTGTACGTCAAAATCCATATCGCACGCGAGCAGGGATTGAACCTCGTCCAGCAGATTTCGGCCTTTTAACAGATCGGTCACCGCGCGCTCAACGGCGGCGAGCGCCTTATCATGCAGATGCGCGGTGCGCGCGAGCAGGTCGATGGCCGTGTCTGCAGGCTGGGGGTCCAGCGCTTCAAGCGCCGCCTGTTGGTAAAGCGACAGAGAAGGATCGCCCGGCGCGGTGAGAAAAGCGCTATCCAGCGGAAAGCCGCGATCAAGCTGTACTTCACAAACAGCGGCGGCAGCCGTGCAGCGCAGCGCCATGCGCTTGGCAACTGTCATATGCAGGCTATCCTGTGCATTGAGAGAAAGCAGCGCAAAACGCGCGGCAAGGGTGAGCTCGGTCATGTTCGATCCCTCCATTTTCAAAAAGGTAAATAATATTTACGTTTTGCTATAACAACAATATACCACCGCGTGGCAAGGCCGTCAAGTGAGAATCAACAGAAAAGGGAATTATAGCGGCAAAGCAATCAGATTTTATTGTAATGGGAGGGCCCAAAGGGTATAATATTCCTTGACAAAACAAATCAGGAAAGGGAGGAATGAATGTTTTGGAGATATTTGAGACCCTAAAAACGCTGTGCGCCCTGCCGGCGGTGAGTGGGTTTGAGCCAAAGGCCGCGGAAACGGTAGCGGATATGCTGCGGCCCTATTGCAGCGAAGTCTCGGTCGATGTGCACGGCAATGTGCTGGCGCGCAAAAGCTGCGGCAAGCCGGACGCCCCCACCATCCTGCTGGACGCGCATCTGGATCAGATCGGTTTTCTGGTGACCGATGTGCTGGAGGGCGGCTTCTTGCGTTTTGCGCCGGTGGGCGGGGTTGACCCGCGTATGCTGCTGGCGGGAGAGGTGACCATCCTAGCGGAAGAGCTGTTGTTCGGCGTGGTATCCTGCCTGCCGCCGCATCTGCTGAAGGCGGGCGAGCAGGACAATGCCGTACCGGTCGACGAAATGCTGATCGACACCGGTCTTTTGAACGCGAAGGAGAAAATCACGATCGGCACGCCGATCGTGTTCGCGGGCGAGCCGGTGAGGCTCGCGGGCGACTGCGTTTCGGGCAAAAGCTTGGATGACCGCGCGGGCATTGCCGCCATCCTCAGCGCGATGGAGCGGCTTGCGGGTGAAAAATCGCTGCGATGCGATGTGGCCGTATTGATCAGCGCGCAGGAGGAAGTGACCGGCCTCGGCGCGGCCACGGGTACGTTTGCGGTGCAGCCTTCGTTTGCGATCGCGGTGGATGTCAGCCATGCCAAAACGCCGGACGCACCGGCGGAGGGCGTGTTTGAATACGGCGGCGGCCCGCTTATCGGCGTGGGCCCCAACCTGCACCGGGGGCTGACGACGGCTATTCAGAAGACCGCCAAGGCGGAGGATATCCATTATCAAACCGAGGTGATGGAAGGGAATACCGGCACCAACGCTTGGACGATGCAGATCGTCGCGCACGGCGTGGCGACCGCGCTGCTCTCCATTCCGCTGCGCTACATGCACACGCCGATCGAAGCGATCCGTCTGTCCGATCTGACGGACACGGCTGATCTGATCTACCAGTTTGTCCGCAAATTCGATGGGGAGGTGGGCGCATGATCGAGCTGCTGAAAACCCTGTGCGCGCTGCCCGGCCCCTCGGGCTGTGAGGACGCGGTACGGGACTTTATCCGTGGACAGGCCGAACCCTTTGCCGACGAAATACGCGAGGATGCGATCGGCAACCTGATGGTATTGCGCCGGGGCGAAAAAGCGCCCGAGCGCCCGGTCGTGCTGGCCGCGCACATGGACGAGGTCGGCGTGATTGTAAAGCGCGCGACCGAGGACGGCATGCTGAAATTTGGCTTTGTCGGCGGGGTCGATCCCCGCGTCGTCATCGGACGGCGCGTGCGCTTCGGCAAAACGGTGGGCGTGATCGGCATTAAGGCCGTACACCTGACCACGGCGGCGGAACGAAAACACATGCCAAAGACGCGCGACCTGTATATCGATATCGGCGCGGAGAACCGTGCTGCGGCGGAGGCGCTTGTCGCGCCCGGCGATTACGGCGTGTTTGATTCCCCGCCCGTTTTGTTTGGCGATGGCTTTTTAAAGGCCCGCGCGATCGACGACCGGATCGGCTGCGCCGTGCTTTTGACGATGCTGAAGGACAAGCCGCCGGTTGATACGTGGTTTTGCTTCACCGTGCAGGAGGAAACCGGCCTGCGCGGATCCGCGACCATGGCGTATGCGCTCGACCCCGGCTTTTGTCTGGTGATTGAGGGCACGACCGCGGCGGACCTGTACGATGTAAAGGATGGCAAGGCTGTCTGCCGCCTGCGCGGCGGCGCGGTCATTCCGTTCATGGACGGTTCGACGATCTACGACGCCGCGCTGTTCGAGCTGCTGCGGGACGCCGCGGCTACGCGCCATATTCCGTGGCAGACCAAAAGCCGCGTTTCCGGCGGCACGGACGCGGGCCGCATCCACAAGAGCCGCGCGGGCGTGCGCGTGTGCGCGGTCGCCGCGCCGGTGCGCTATATCCACTCGCCCGCAAGCGTCGCGGCCACGGCGGACTGTGAGGCTGTTTTGGCGCTCTGCCGCGCATTTTTAGAGGAACTCGGAGGGAACGACGATGAGTAAAATATTTGACCTTTACCAGAAGGTGGGCGGTGCGTTCGGGCCGTCCGGCCGCGAGCAGGGGGTGCGCGAGACCATTGCCGCCCTCGCCGCAGACTATGTGGACGATATGACGACGGACGCGCTCGGCAGCCTGATCTGCCGGAAAAAAGGCGGCGGCAAAAAGATCTTGCTGGCCGCGCATATGGATACGATCGGTGTGGTCGCCACGTATATCGACGATAACGGCTTTCTGCGCTTTTCGCCGGTCGGCGGCCTATTTAAGGGCGATCTGATCAATATTCAGGTGCGGTTTGCAAACGGCACGCGCGGCGTGATCTCCTATGAGGAAAAAACGCCCTTTAAGGAGCTGACGCTCGACAACCTGTTTATCGACATCGGCGCGAAAGACCGCGCAGAGGCGGAGCGGCAGGTTCAGGTGGGTGATTTCGCCGTGTTTGCCGCGCCGAGCTTTTCACAGAACGGCGTGCTGTGCGGCCCCTATCTGGATAACCGCATCGGCTGCGTGACGCTGCTGCTCGCGATGGAGCAGCTCGCCGAAACGGATAACGACCTATACTTTGTGTTTACCTCGCAGGAGGAGGTCGGCCTGCGGGGCGCGGGCGCCGCCGCGTTCGCGGTTGAGCCTGATCTGGCGCTCGCGGTCGATGTGACCGATACCGGCGACCTGCCCGAGCGCAAAAGCCCCATGGCGGTATCGCTCGGCGGCGGCCCCGCGATCAAGGTCATGGATCGCTCGGTCATTTGCGCGCCGCAGGTCGTCGCGGGGCTGACGCAGGCGGGCGAAGCGCTCGGCCTGCCGCTCCAGCGCGAGATATTGCAGTTTGGCGGCACGGATACGGCCGCCCTGCAAAAGACGCGCACGGGCGTTTTGTCCGGCGCGGTGTCCATCCCGACGCGGTATATCCACTCCCCAAGCGAAATGTGCGCCGAAAGCGACGTCGCCGCCGCGGCCGCGCTGCTCGCACACGCCGTTTGCCATACGTTTTAATTTTTAAAGTAGGGGTTAGGAAGTAGTAATTAGAAATTAGTAATTAGTAATGGTGGAGTTCCGGCAAAGCCGGATATTCAATCATCGCGCTTTGCGCGATACCACAATTCCTAACTACTAATTACTAATTTCTCATTACTTCCTATCTCCTATTTTTTTGCTTGTGTCCTTTCGTCAAAAAGCTCGGCCGCAAAGTGATATGATAGCAATCGGCGGAGGGAGGGCGCGTATGACGGTCTATGTGGATGTGCTGTTCGCGGTGAACGCACTGATGGATTACGCGACCCTGCTGGCCGCGGCCCGGCTGGGCGGTATACATAGCGGAAGAGGGCGCATCGCCCTCGCGGCGCTGCTGGGCGGCGCTTATGCGGTGCTGGGCGCCGTAATGCCGGTACTGGGAGCCCTGCCGCTGCGGCTTGCAGCGGGCGTGGGGATTTGCGCCGCGGCGTACTATGGCAAAGGGCCGTTCGTGCGTGTCTGCGCGCTTTATCTGCTGGTATCGGCCGCGTTCGCGGGTGTGGCGCTGGCGCTCGGCGCGGCGACCGGGAAACGGCTGCTGTTCGGCGCGGGCTATTACCTCGCGGTGCCGCTGCGCTTGCTGCTGCTGGCCGCCGCCGTGGGATACGCGGTAAGCGGCGTGCTGCTCCGGGGCGACGCGGCTCACGGCGCGGTACGGCGGCAGATCGGTACGGTCACGGTCTCGTTGTTTGATAGGCGCATACAGGTGAATGTGCTGCGCGACACAGGCAATGAGCTGGCCGAGCCCGCTTCCGGAAAACCGGCGCTTATTCTGGGGCAAAGCGCCGCTGCGCGGCTGCTGGGCGAACGGTTTGCCGCGCTGCAAGGGCTGACGGCGGGGAACGCCGCCGCCTGCTTTGCCGCCCTGCCGCCCGAGCTGGCGCGGCGCGCGGGGCTGCTGCCGTATCAGGCGGTCGGCACGGCGAACGGCCTGCTGTTGTTTTTCAGGCCGGACGGGGTATGGGACGCCGCCGGCAAAAAAATAGATTGTGTATTGGCGATTGGAACGGAACGAATGGATCAGGGCGGTTACGAAGGCTTGCTGGGCGTGTGAAAGGGAGAGCATCATGCTGAAAAAATGGCTGGGAAAATTACTGAACTTGCTGAAACGGCGCGGGCGCGTCTATTATATCGGCGGCAGCGAGGTGCTGCCGCCGCCGCTTTCCGCCGTGGAGGAGGCGCAGCAGGTCGCCGCCTGTCAGGCGGGAAGCGAAGCCGCGCGCAATACGCTGATCGAGCACAACCTGCGCTTGGTCGTTTTTTTGGCGCGTAAATTTGAATCGAGCGGCGTTGGCACGGAGGATCTGATCTCGATCGGCACGATTGGGCTGATCAAGGCCGTGGGTACTTATAAAAGCGATAAAAACGTGAAGCTTGCCACCTATGCCTCGCGCTGTATCGAAAATGAGATTCTAATGCATCTGCGCAAGATCGGCAACCAGCGCACGGAAATTTCTTTTGACGAACCGCTTTCCTCGGATTGGGACGGCAACGAGCTGCTGCTTTCCGATATATTGGGTACAGAGGCCGACAGCGTGCTGCGTCCACTGGAGGACGATGTGGATCGGGCGCTTTTGCTGCGCGCGCTAGACCGCTTGCCCGAGCGGGAGAAGCGCATTATCTCGCTGCGCTTCGGCATCGGCATGGCCGAAGCCATGACGCAGAAGGAGGTAGCCGATCTGCTCGGCATTTCGCAAAGTTACATCTCCCGTTTGGAAAAGCGCATCATCGCGCGCATGCGCAAGGACATTCTGAAGTGGGTATGAGTGTGGTTCCCGCACTGAAACGCCGCGGCTTTTGCCGCGGCGTTTTTTTACCGGCTGCACCGTGCTGTAAAACTTGCATGGAGCGGAAAAATGCGGTAGAATAAAAACGTGTCTGGGGGAAACCAATAAAATGAAAAAAGCGTATTTACTCATCGTTGCGGCTGCGGTGTGCTGGGGCGCGATCCCGGTGTTTTACAGCGGGCTATCTGCCGAGGGTCTGACGAGCATGCAGACGATTACCATGCGGTTTGCACTCGCCGCGGTGGGATATGTGGTGTATCTCGCGGTGCGCGATCCGGCGGCGCTGCGCATCAAACGGCCGCGGCATTTGCTCTACTTTATCGGCACGGGCGTGTGCAGCTTGGCCTTCTTTAATTTTTGCTATATCACCTGCATCAAATATGCGGGCGTCGCGGTGGCGGCGCTGCTGCTGTATACCGCGCCGGTTTTTGTCATGGTGCTTTCCGCCGTACTGTTTCATGAAAAGCTTTCCGCGCGCAGCGTGACCGCGTTGGCGCTCACGGTATTGGGCTGTGTGTTCGTGGCGGGCGTATTTACCGCGGGCGGGGTACGGCTCACGCCTGTGGCGCTTCTCTGGGGGCTCGGCTCTGGCTTTGGCTACGCGTTATATAGTATTTTCGGCAAGTTTGCGCTTGTTCATTACAAGCCGGAGACCATTACCGCCTATACAGCGGTATTTGCCGCATTGGCGACAATCCCGCTGTCGCAGCCGGTACGGCTTTTGGGGCTGTGCCGCAGTCCTGCGGTTTTGCGAAACGCGCTTGGCTGCGCGCTGGTGTGCACGGTCGTGGCGTATCTGTTATACACGGCGGGACTGGCTAAGGTGCCCGCCGGACAAGCCGCCATCCTTTCCACGGCGGAGCCGGTCGTCGCCACTGTTCTCGGCGTAACGCTGCTACACGAAGCGGTATCGTGGGATAAGCTTTGCGGCATTCTGCTCGTCCTCAGCGCGATCGTGCTGCTGAACCTGCCCGCAAAATTAAAAAAGAACAAAATGGAAAGCGCGGGCGACAGTCTGTAAGGCGTTTGCCGGTATAAGCACAAACCCGGGCAAAATCCAGTCGAAAAAAGTCGGCTGGCAAAAAATTTCGGCAGTATATTCATTTGGTGCGCAGGGGAAAATCCTCATGTTGAACACTTGCTCTTTGGATCAGGGACAGGAGGTTTTTTCGTGCAAACAAAGGTAGAGATATGCGGGGTCAATACGGCCGGGCTCACCGTATTGACCGCGAAGGAGACCGACGCGCTGCTGCGTCGCGTTAAGGATGGGGATAAACAGGCGCGGGACGAGCTAATCCGCGGCAATCTGCGGCTGGTGCTTTCGGTCATCCAGCGGTTTCACGGGCGCGGCGAATCGCCGGACGATCTGTTTCAGGTCGGCTGCATTGGACTGATGAAATCGATCGATCATTTTAATATCGATCTGGGCGTGCGTTTTTCTACCTATGCCGTGCCGATGAACGTTATTTGGGGAAAACGCCTCCACAATATTTGTAGTTAAGCCGCCAAACCCATACATACACCCAAAGGACAGGTGAAAATCATGTTATTTTGCAATATTGATCTGTTAAACGAACAACTGGAACTGGAACGGGACCGGTATGTCGGCGTAAAAAACGGCCGTATCGCCTATATCGGCGAAACCGCGCCGCAGGAGGATTACGGCGAACGCTATGACGGCCGCCGCCGCCTGCTGCTGCCTGGCTTTTACAATGTGCACAGTCACGCGCCCATGGTGCTGCTGCGCGGCTATGCGGAAAACCTGCCGCTGGACAGGTGGCTGAATGAAAAGGTGTTCCCGTTTGAGGACTGCCTGACGGATGAGGATGTGTACTGGGCCACGCAGCTGGCCATTGCCGAAATGGTGCAGTGCGGTACGGTATCCTTTACCGATATGTATTTTGAATGCCAAGCGATGGCGAAGGCCGTTTTGGAAAGCGGCATCAAGTGCAATCTCAGCCGGGGCCTGACCGTATTCGACGGCAGCGCTTACGAGCAGATTCAGGCGTACCGCGACAATGAGGAGCTGCTGCGCGATTATCAGGGCGCGGGCGATGGGCGGCTTACGATCGACCTGTGCATTCATGGGGAATATACCTCCTCTCCGGCGGTGGTGGAAGCCGTGGCCGCGCAGGCGAAAGAGCGGGGCACGCGCATGCACATCCACCTGTCCGAGACCGAGTCCGAACACAAGGGCTGCAAGCTGCGGCACGGCATGACGCCCGCCGCTTATATGCAGGCGCACGGCATTTTTGATGTGCCCACAACGGCGGCGCACTGCGTCTGGCTGGAAGGGGAGGATTTTGAAATTCTTCGTTCTCACGGCGTTACCGTGGCCTGTTGTCCGGCCAGCAACCTGAAGCTGGCTTCGGGCTATGCCAACGTGCCGGAGCTGATGCGGCGCGGTATCTCCGTGGCGATCGGCACGGACGGCGCGGCTTCCAACAACAACCTGAATATCTTGCAGGATCTGTATCTGTTCGCCACAGCCTACAAGGGTTACTACCATGATTCCACGCTCATTACGCCTAAGGAAGCGCTGTACGCGCTGACGCGCGCGGGTGCGCACAGCCAAGGCCGGGAGGACAGCGGCGCAATCAAGGTGGGCGGTCGGGCCGATCTGTGTGTGATCGATACCGATTCGCCGCAGTTTACCCCGATGACGAACGCCGCCTGCAATGTGGTCTACGCCGCCGGCGGCAGCGATGTCAGACTAACCATGGTGGACGGTAAGGTGCTTTATCGCGACGGCGCGTTCCTGACGCTCGACATCGAGCGGGTCAAGGCGGAAGCGCAACGCAAAACAGACCGCATTCTGGCGGGCCTGTAAAAAGGGAAGGAGACGCTCATGGATCATCAGCAGGTACGGCAGGCGGCGGAAGCCGTCGCGAAGCGGCTATCGCAAAAGCCGGAAATCGGTCTAGTGCTCGGCTCCGGGCTGGGCCCGATCGCCGATGAGATTGGGGACGCGGTCTTTGTGCCCTATGGGGAGATTCCACACTTTAAAACCTCTACCGCGCCCGACCACGTGGGCCGGTTCGTTTGCGGCAAGCTGGCGGGCAAAACCGTTTTGTGCATGCAGGGGCGCCTGCACGGCTATGAGGGTTACGAGCCCGCGGACATCGCTTTTCCGGTTTATGTCATGCAGGCGCTCGGCGTGCGCGCGCTGGTGCTGACCAATGCGTCGGGCGGTATCAATACGGACTTTTCGGTCGGCGACCTGATGCTGATCGAGGATCATATCAATATGACCGGCAAGAGCCCGCTCACCGGTCCAAACGATGCGGCGCTGGGTACGCGCTTTCCGGATATGACGTTTGCCTATGCGCCCGCTCTGCGTGAACTGGCCAATCAGGCTGCCGCGGATTGCGGTATTGCGCTGCGCCACGGTGTTTATTGCGGTGTGAACGGCCCGCAGTTTGAAACGCCCGCCGAAATTCGCGCGTTCCGCGCGCTCGGCGCGGATGCCGTCGGCATGTCGACCGTGTACGAGGCGATCGCCGCCGCGCATTGCGGCCTGCCGGTTGCCGCCGTGGCGATGATCACCAATATGGCTTCCGGCGTTCTGATGCAGCCGTTATCCGGCGCGGAGGTAAACGAAATCGCCGCCGCGCGCGGCCCCGTGTTCCGTTCGTTCATCCTCGCGCTGATCTCCCATATATAAAATTAAAAATTGAGTGAAGAAATAGTTGACAACACCTCATAAATTCGATATAATAATAAAGCTGTCACAGGAAAAAGACAGCATAATCGAGGTGTGGCTCAGCTTGGTAGAGCGCTTCGTTCGGGACGAAGAGGCCGCAGGTTCAAATCCTGTCACCTCGACCATATTTTTAGACCGCCCAACACGTTAGAAATGATGTGTTGGGCGGTCTTTTTGCGATTTTTATAAACTTTTTAGATGCGACGATATAAGTGGCCTCTCTTATGCACCGACTTCGACTACACTCGTAATAGACTGTTCCGCGTTATTTGCTTTGATATTCAAAACAAACAAAACTTCTAAAATGTCCCAAAATGACCAAGGATAAGGTGGAAATTCTGAAATAGTATGATATAATATATACAAAACAAGTGGGCGGCGGCAAGGGGAGTGTGGTCGTTATGACGAATCCAATTTGCCGTAAACTCCTATGCAATACTCTGCGAGCAACGATCAGCAGCCTGCCGCCTGCTGTTACTGAGTACTGTACTGACTGAAGCTACAAATGAACGGAATAGGTAAAAGGTGATACTATGAAAACGATCCTTCAGCTGTCAGATTTTCATATCAAAGCGACAATGGGGGAGCCGGAGGACAATGTTGTTTTTTGCACAATGGTGGATTTTATCAAGGGGCTCAACCTATCGAATATTATTTTGGTATATAACGGGGATGTAATTGATAGCAAATGTATCGGACGGCGTATTCCAGAATCCTCTTCGGCGGAAGAAAAGGCGGCGCTATGGGAAAAGGAAGCCAGCACAGCCTTTGCATTGGCCGAAAAGTACTTTGCCTATCTGATGCGGGAACTTGATATTGCGAATAACAGAATGATCATATGCTGCGGTAATCATGATGTCAATATGTTCGCTGCCGGAAATAACAAGGTGGTTTGCGAATTGCATAATGTGGAATATGGCGATAGGAGATTTTCCTTGATCAGCCGGTTCATTGATAAAATGATCATGAAGAAAAACACCTATGAAACACATTTCAGGAAAATTGAAGGAATTAATTTTCTGGTTCTAAACAGCCATTGGATTGATAAAGGTACGCAGAAGCTTTGCGTGGATTGCGATTCGATTGAAAAAAACATAGAGAAAAACAAAGATGCGTTGATTAAAACGAAAAACAATTTAAGCAAGCAGCACAATGTATTGGTGGCTCATGCGCCGAGAACGGATTATTGTGAGCACGCCTTGTTGACCTACCCGGAAAACGAATACACCGCTGTTCTTGACCAAATAGAAACACTGTTCGGTTTGCAGCTATATGGCGATAAGCATACGGATAGCGCGCATAATTATGACTATATTGTCGGCGCGCCCTTGGATAGCGACCATATCACATGCGGCTTGCACCAATTCAGCGATACCAATCAGTATTATCACCGTACGATCGTGTACAAGGATGAGAAATGGCAAATTGTCGGTTCTCTCAATGACATCGAGCGGATTTTGGAGCTGAGTGAATCGTCGCTCAAACGGCAAGCGTTACGGTATTTGTTCGGTACAAAAGAGGTGCACAATCTGGCGGAACGGGTCAAGAGCTTTGAGGCGGTTCGTTCCGGACCAGAATGGAGATTGATCGACATTCTTTTCCGTTCCTTTGCAACCCTGCAGCAGCCGCAAGCGGGCATGGCAGGCAACGTAATCAGTGCGAAGGATGGTTTGATCAATACACTATCACAATTGATCCAGAAATCTGAAAAACGGGTAAGCGTAACATTAAGGGGCGAAGCCAGACTAGGGAAAAGCCTTTTTATGTCAATCACCTATTTAAATTTGCTTTATAAGTTTGGCAGCGGTACCTTTGATTTTTTGCCGATCTATATCAATCTGGAAGAGATTATTCATACGCATTCCCGACAGAATGAGAATAAGGATTCGGCAGCCTATGTCAATAAAATAAAACGGAAGGTAGAAGATATACTCAGACGGGGACTAGATCTGTCGAAGAAATACAACTGCCGGCCGTGCTGCATGATAGATGGACTGAGCCAGCATGTATTTTATCATAACGCACGCATTGAGAAAATGATCGACCAAACGATCAATAGCAAAGAGTTTCAGCCATATGCACACTTTATTTATGGGATCGATACGGATGAGGATCTCAATCTTGAGTTTACGCCGCAGCAAATCGCGCGCGATGCCGAATATTTAATTTATTTCAACCGGATCCGAAC
Source organism: Butyricicoccus faecihominis (assembly GCF_024462775.1). Lineage (GTDB taxonomy): Bacteria > Bacillota > Clostridia > Oscillospirales > Butyricicoccaceae > Agathobaculum > Agathobaculum faecihominis_A. The sequence goes on along the minus strand of NZ_JANGCE010000002.1, from coordinate 208,953 downwards.
ACATAAGGTCAATTCTACGATCAAATATGAAAACTTTATCAGGGCGTTTTGCGATTTGAACAGCTATGAAGACGATACGTATGACTGTATCATGGAAAATATCAATAGAATGCAGATTCTAGAGATCGACCTGAACATACTGGTTGTTTTTGGAGAATACCTGTGCAAGCGAAATACACACACCTTCTTTGATATGTTAGATGACTTTGTTAGATCTAAACTGGGGAACGCCAATATAGCAAAAGCGGCAGAAATGAGCTATCACCTGTACATGGGGAAACCGCAAAAGAATTATACTTGGATCCGTGAGCATGTCAAGCAGATCAGCAATCAGGATTTTGAAGTAATCCGAACCCAAAAGCTGATTGCAAGGTATTTGCTTGCAGCGAACTATGTACTTAGCGCGCAAAACGTGAAAGCCATCACGGAAATATCGCCACATTCAGGTCTGGATCAGCTATATGGACACGAAATTTGTTCTTATATCCGGGGCTTTGTAGACAAATTGAATCTGCATGCGGAAATGATCTCGTTTGCGCAGTTACAATATGACAAGCTATCGTATACTGGGAAATCAACGATTTCGCACCTGCTGGGCCGCACGCGGGGAGATAACGATACAATTCTTCAACTTTTGGCAGAGCAGGAACAAAGTTTGGATCAGCTGGCGCAAGCAGGAACGATTGCAAGTGCGGATTTTTATGAGTTTTCTGTTGCGAAGCGGTCGATCTGTTTAAGCAGAATTGCAAATTCTAACAACCAAGATGAAATGATTGACGCGTACATCGACCGGTTGCTGTCCGATAAATGGGAGAGAAAGGTCAATCGCGATTTTTACCTGCAATTTTACGGCGATCGGAAGGCGGAAGACATTTCGATCAGAGAGGATGTCGTATACGAAGGGTTTGATATTTACAATACGTATCATCTTTTAGCGAGCCGTTTGAAAACGCGGATCGGTGCAAATAAGCACTATCCCTTGCTGCGGCTGGAACTTTTCACCCTATGCGATCTGGTGCAGGTTCGTATTGATTCGCCCCTTGCACTGAGAAAAAACAGCGAAAAGAAAATCCGTTCCTTTTTTTACAACAGTAAATATAATACATATGACGACCCTATGGCAATTAATATTTTATCATCACTGATTGAAATAATCGATATCTATGTCAGACGGTTTCAAAAAACGAACAGGAAGGAACTTTTTATCCAGTATCTTATTCATCAAAAGACTGCTTTTGAAACGTGTAAAGAAAGAATGCGTTCGGGGGATGCTCTGCGTCCGGACGATCTCTTTGATCCCGGTGCGCTTTTGGAAGAATTGTCTCAGTTGGAACGGGTAAAAAAGACTGGCTGGTGCATCCCGGATAAACAAGACAGCTTAAGCAAAGCGGATTATTTACGAATCGTTCAGAACGGCGAGCAGCATGAAACCACGCTCGAGCATGTGTTTGAAGCGTATTTGATCGGATTGCTGTTCCTGCCAAGCAAAAGCTATACCCATAGTGATTATGATAAGCAAAAAATTCTCAATATGCTGCTGATACATGATATGGGCGAGGCCTATACGGGCGATTACCCGCCATGCTGCGTGCAATATGAGGGGATGAAAGAGCTGGAAAGCAATTACTGCGAGAAGGTGTTCTTATCTGGCACGCACCGCGATGTAGCAGATTTGACGGAATATCTGAAGCTATGGTTTAGCTGGGATGATCAAACGATCACGGATTATAATATAAAAATAGCAAAAGATATCGATAAACTGCAAATGCTTTATAAGCTGCTCACGCTTTTGCATAAAAGAGAATTGCATTTGACCCGGGCACGCTTTTTAGACTTTTGGAAGGCGGTCAACACGATCCGTACCGATGAGGGAAAGAAAATATTTAACGTTATCATCGCGAACAATAGGGCGTTTACAGAAACCGCGCAAGAGTATGATGTACCGCTGCAAAAGTTTGAGTTGGAGTGATATTCTATATGCAGAACGGCTTGGTAATGCAAAAAGTAAAACCGCCGTGGAGCGTCAGCAAAGTAATCAGTACGCTTTTTAAACAAATGGACGGTGTGGCGTTGGAAGAAATTAACGCGGATACCTATGCGCAATACGCCATGCAATGGTAACCGTGAAAGATCAGGGGGCGGCTGGCGGTTTCACGTGCAGGAATGAAGTGCATGAAAGCAAAACCGCTGCTGCTTGCAATCAGTCCGGCGCCTGTGATATAATGGAAAAACAATGCAAACGAAAGGGGCGAACGGTCAGGGTGGCGCTGAAATTTGAAGTAATCGGCCGGAAAAGCGCGCCGATGGAGCTGCGCTACGATTGGCGCAAGCTGGCTCTTTACGCGCTCAGTGTCGGTGCGAATGTCGATGGCGAGCTGGAATATGTATACGAGAAAAATATGAAGATCATTCCCACCTATTGGGCGGCGATCCTCGGTTTTAAGACGTTTACCGATGCCTACGAATACGGACAGAGCCTGCCCGATACGCTGCACTACGGTTTTGAGATCGAATATCACAAGCCGATCACCAACATCGAAGGCAGGATCGGCTATTCTGTTGAGCTGCTGGATATTTATGACCGTGGCTTAGGGCGCGGCAGTTTGGCGTTCATTCAAGCCGAAGCGTTTGACGAACAGGGAGACAAGGCGTTCACATTGCTGACCAAGGATATCGATATGTCCACCGGTGGTTTCGGTGGCAAAAAGCCGCCCAATGTGACGGTGGAGTATCCCAAACGCGCGCCCGACTTCGTGGTGGACGACCATATCGGCCCGAATCAGGCGGCGCTTTACCGCATTGATAACGATCCGAATATCCTGCATATCGATCCGGACTTTGCCGCTCTTGGCGGTTTCGACCGGCCTATCCTCATGGGGATGTGTACGGCCGGCTATGCCTGCCGCGCGCTGATCAAGGCGGTCTGCCCGGGGCGGCCGGAGGCGATCTGTTCTCTGTCCGTTCGCTTTACCTCGGCGCTGGAGCCTAACCGCCCGGTGCAGACGCAGATCTGGAAGATGGATGACCGGCAAATCGTGTTCCGGCTGATCGACCTGACGACCGGCGACGCGGTCCTCAACTTCTGCACCGCGCGGATCGAATAGGAGAGAGGCGGTCCCGCTTGGGATAAAAACAAATATGGAACGCAGAAACAGAAATCGGCGGCCCGTATAAAACGAGCCGCCGATTCTTTTGCTTTTCAGGGGGGTATAATCCCTGCTGTTTTTTATTCTTCCCCCAAGGCGTGAGCCAAGCCGTGCCACAGCTTTTCCATATTGTCCACAAAGGCGATTTGGTCCTCACCGGAAAGCGCCTCAAACGCGGATAACTCGATGCGGCGCATCGCACGGCCCATCTCGCGGCCGGACGCCCGTCCCTGCTCGGTTAAGCTGATCACACGGCTGCGCCGGTCGCCCTCGGCTATGCTGCGCGTGACCAGACCGCGCGCCTCCAGACTGTCTACCACGCTTGTCACGGTCTGTCTGGATAGGTTAAGTTCCTTGCTCAGTTCATTCTGTGTCATGGGCGCGCGCTGCTTATAGAGCAGCGTGAGAATATTCATGATATTTGAGGTGACGCCATGGTTGGCTGCGATTTTATCATACGCAGACTCTATCCCGCGCCAACTTTTATAATAACGGTCAAATAGTTCATTGAACTGATGTTGCATGGTCATTTCCCCCTTAGTCCATACAATTATAATTCTATATATTATATGCCATATACAGCCTGCGCGTCAATGGTTTTATATGCCAAATGACATAAAATCACACAATCATTCTGCTTTAAGAAACAAAAGGGGACGTAGCACGCGCCCGGTATGACGGCGGTCCGTCAATTATGCCCACGGCAGTTCGGATTCCTCGTACTGCACAAAGTTGGACGGGCTTTTCTGTGGAAACATACAAATCGAACAAAAATGAAGAGAATGCTATTGACTTTTTGGGCAGATGACATATAATAAAACCATAAATTATCCGATGCCGGACAAACCGAGAACAGACAAACAAATAACAGACAAACCGACATCGGTCTAACTAAAATCTCTTTTTATGAAAGGAAGCGTTAGTATGGATTTCAAACTGAGCAAGGAGCATCGCGCACTTCAGGAGAAGGCAAGAGAATTTACCGAGCAGGTACTGTTCCCGTACGAGATGGAGTGCGAGGAGAATAACGGCATCTCTCCCGAAACGCACAAATATATCACGGAGCAGGTTATGGAGTGGGGCTTCAACGCCACCAACCATTCCAAGGAGCACGGCGGTCAGGGCATGACGTTGTTCGAGCAGATGCTCTGCAGCGAGCAGTTCGGCATGTCCACCGGCGCGATCTGGGATGCGGTTCCGCAGCCGTCCTTCCCGATGAAGTTCGGCACCAAGGAGCAGATCGACGAGTACCTGATCCCCAGTAACCAGTGCAAGCGCCGCGATGCATACGCCATCACGGAAGCTGACGCCGGTTCCGACCCGACCATGTGCCAGACCACTGCTGTTAAGTGCGACGGCGGCTACAAGATCAACGGCGAAAAGTGGTACGTAACCGTTGGTAATATTGCCGACTTCTTGCTGGTACATACCCACATCGACGGCGATGCAAACAAGGCCACCGTATTCTTCGTTGAGAAGGACGCGCCGGGCGTAAGCGTTAAGCGCACCCCCGAGTTTACGCATCACTTCGCGTTCAAACACCCCGAATTCCTGTTCGAGGACGTCGTTGTTGACGAATCCAAGATCCTGAAGGGCATCGGCGAAGGCTTCAACATGACCAAGGACTGGTTCGTAGAAGCTCGTCTGGGCATTGCGGCTCGCTGTGTAGGCGGCGCGGAGCGCGTGCTGAAGGAAGCCAACGACTTTGCGGCCAACCGCGTTCAGGGCGATCGCGTGATCCGCGACTATCAGGTAATCGAGCACATGCTGGTTGACATGACCATGGAGATCATGGCCGCTAAGAGCCTGCTGTACCGCGTATGCTGGGAGATTTCCGGCGATATGGACCGCAAGCTGAAGCATGCCCGTGCATCCGCCATCAAGCTGTGGTGCTCTGAAATGGTTAACCACGTAACCGATAAGGCTGTTCAGATCCTTGGCGGCCGCGGCTACATGCGTGAGAACGCTGTCGAGCGTCTGTGGCGCGACCAGCGCGTTGACCGCATCTGGGAGGGTACCTCCGAGATCCAGCGCAACGTCATCGGCGGTCAGATCAAGAAGCGCGGCGTAGAGCTGTACACTGGCTGGGCTTACGAGGAGTAATTAAAAACAAACCCGTGAGGCTTTCTTCTCACAGTAATAGGAGGTCACTATGTATCCTTTAGAAGGAATCAAAGTACTCGATTTGATGACACTTTCCGGTTACTGCGGGATGGAACTGGCTGATTACGGAGCGGAAGTTATAAAAGTTGAAGCTCCGGAGACCGGGGATCCGCTGAGAATGCTGGCGCCATTAAAAAATGGCGCCAGTATTCATCATAGCTTCCGTGATCGCGGCAAGAAGAGCATTACGCTCGATCTGAATCATCCCGAGGGCAAAGAGATATTCAAAAAGCTGGCGGCCACGGCCGATGTTGTTTTGGAGAACTTTCCTGCCGGCACGATGCAGGCGCTTGGTCTGGGATATGAAGAATTATCAGCTATCAAACCATCCCTCGTATATGGACGCATTTCGGCATACGGTTCGACCGGCGAAGGGGCGAACACACCGCAGTACGATCTGATCGCGCAGGCCAAAAGCGGCGTGATGCACTTTACCGGCTTCCCGGAAAATCCGCCCGCGCGGATCGGCTTCTCAATCTCGGAGCGCTACGCGGCGAGTTTCCTATCCTCCGCGGTGTGTCTGGCGGTCTATCACGCCAAGGAAACCGGCGAAGGTCAGCTGGTGGAAACGACGCTTTGCGGTTCGGCCATCGCTATTTCAGAGGATAAGGTCATCACCTACGGCGCGGAGCATGAGGACCCGATGCGCACAGGCAACGCCCATCCGCTGATCAACCCCTATGATATTCTTAAATGCAAAGACGGCTACGTCGCCATGGGCATTTCGTCGGATGCACAGTGGGCCAAGTTCTGCGATGCATTTGAACGGCCGGAGTGGAAGGAAGACGAGTTGTACTGTTCCAATCTGGTGCGCGGCTACCATTATTTCGGCGATCTGCGCGTCAAGCTGGAAACGCTGTTCTCGACCTACTCCATGCAGGAAATTGCAGATATTTGCGATAAAACGCTGATTCCGGGCACGATGTGTTCGACGACCAAGGAAGCGCTCCAGCAGCCGCAATTAAAGGTAAGAAATATGATCGTTTCTGTGAAGGATAACGATCTGGGCGAACTGGAAATGCCGGGCAAGCCGGTCAAGTTCGCCGAAGAGCAAGAGGAGCCTCTGCGCGCCGCGCCGGCGATCGGAGAGCAGAACGCGCAGCTCTACTCCGCCTTGGGGATCGATGCAGCGGCGCTTACAAAGCTGCAGCAGCAAGGCGTCGTTTGAGCGGCGTGTGTGGATAAGATAAGTGAGGAGAGTGAAAATGAAGAAAGGACCTCTTAACGGGATCAAAGTTCTTGATTTTTCTCAGGTTCTATCTGCTCCGTTCTGCGGGATGATGCTGGCGGATATGGGCGCGGAGGTAATTAAGATCGAACGGCCCGGCGCGGGCGATATCTCGCGCGAATACGGACCGTACGTCAATGATATCAGCTTGTATTTTTGCCAATACAACCGAGGCAAGAAGGGCATTGCGATCGATATGCGCTCCGAAGAAGGCAAGCGCGTCGTCCTTGATCTGGTCGCGCAGGTGGACATCGTTATCGAGAACTTCAAGGCAGGCACGCTGGAAAAACTCGGCATCGGTTACGATAAGATGCTCGAAGTCAATCCCGGCTTGATCTATGGCTCGATCTCCGGTTTTGGTACATATGGACCGCTGTCCCACCTTCCGTGCATGGATATTATCGCCGCGGCCCGCAGCGGTCTGGTAGGGCAGACCGGTATGGCGGGAGACGCGCCGATCAAGCCCGGTTTCTCTCTGTGCGATACTTGGGCCGGCTTGCAGCTGCTGCGCGGCCTGTCCATGGCGCTTCTGCACAAGCAGCGGACCGGCAAGGGACTGCGCGTGGACATTGCGATGCTCGACTGCGCATTTTATATGTGCGAGTCGCCGGTGCTGGAGCACTCCATCACGGGCGAGTTCACCGAGCGCACGGGCAACCATTATGTATGGTATGCGCCTTACGGTGAATTTGCGGCCAAGGACGGCAACGTCGTTGTGGCTGTGACCAAGGAGGAAGAGTGGCGGGCGCTGTGCAATACGCTGGGGCTGGACGCTCTTGTATCGGATCCGCGCTTCGCCGGCAACGAGCAGCGGGTTCAGAACAGGGAAGCATTGATCGCGGAGCTGGAAAAAGCGACAAAATCCATGGGCCGCTATGATTTGGAGAATAAACTCGGCAAGGCCGGCGTACCAGCAGCTGCGGTACAGTCGCTGCAGGAGTTTGATAACAACCCACAAACAAAATCACTCAATGTGATAACCAAGATCGATCAGCTTGGCGTAGGCGAGTACACCGTTACCAATACGCCCATCCTATTCAGCAAGACGCCGGTCGACCCGAACGCGTCGGCGGCCGGTTCCCCGGGTGCAAACAGCAAAGAGATACTCAGCGGGCTGGGATACAGCCAGCAGAAGATCGATAGCCTGATCGCAGATGGAGCTGTGCACCAAGCAGGTTGAAAAATGTTATGGGTGCAACAAACGATCCACCCAATGCACAGCCTGCATGAAAATGCAAGGCGGCGCATTGGGTGGATTTTTTGGAAAGGACATAGTTGTGAGAACCGTTGAACTGATTTCGCCGGATAAGGAAAAATGCGTTAAGTGCAATGCCTGTGTCGACATTTGCCCCATGCGCGTGATCGAGGTCGACGAGGAGGGCTATCCGCGGGGGATTACCACAGCCTTTCTGACCTGTATCAACTGCGGGTACTGCGTAGACGTGTGCGCCTTTGGCGCGCTCCGGCACAAAGTGCGTAAACGCTCGGCCAACGCGGCCGCTGCATTGCGCGCGGCGCAAAAGCGCCTGAATAGATCTCGCGAATACCGGAAGAAACAGGGAGAATCAAAATGAGAAAAGACTGCGTTTTCTTCTGCCCCTTGCGCGTTCGCTTTGGCGAGGTTGACCGCCAAGGCATTGTGTATAACGGCAATTATGTGGCATATACCGATTTGGCTTTTGAAGAATTTCTCCGCTCAAGAGGATATTCCTATAAAGAGCTTGCGGAAAAGTACGACTCCGAGGTGTGCCATAAAAAGTCTACCTACGAATTTGTTTCCAGTGCATATGAAGGGGATATGCTCGAGGTCGGCATTCGCAAGATCAAGATCGGCCGCAAGAGCTTTACCATTGAGTTTGAAATATACCGGCAGGGAGAGGACGATCTGATCCTGTGGTGCGAATCTGTATATGTAGGCTATGATATAGAAAAACGCGCCAGCCGTCCGATCACTGACTTGATGAGGAAAATATTAACGGTATGACCTAACAATAAACAGAACGGAGGCGAGGAAAGAATGGGAAAAAACACAAAGCAAGGCAAAAATTCAGATGTTGAAGTCGGTTTGATCGTCGTAAGCGTGGCGGTGCTCATTGTATTCATCATCTTCATGATCTTGAACCCGGAATCGACGCTGAACGCGATCAGTTCCTTCTTTAATTTGATGATTTCCGGATTGGGATCGATTTTTGAGGTAGTGGCGTTTGTGACCTTTATCGTTGGACTCTATCTCTGTTTCGGTAAGTATGGCAAGGTCCGGCTCGGAAACTGTAAGCCGGAATACTCTAATTTCAGCTATTTTTCAATGATGCTGTTGGCGTCGCTCGCGTCGGCCGCACTATATTGGTCCTTTACCGAGTGGGCGAGTTATTATCAAACGCCCGGTCTCGGCATGGTGCCCGGCAGCGTGGAGGTCATCGAGTCGTCTCTTGGTTATCAGTTCTTCCACTGGGGCGTTGTCAACCAATCCATGTACACCATCATGGGTGTGGCAATCGCCTACGGCGTATATGTCAGAAAGTTGAAGTCCTTCCAAACGAGCGCGGTCTGCTGCGCGATGCTGGGCGAAAAGGTAAAGGGAAAGAACGCTATTGGCAAGGTCATTGATTTTCTGGTTATTTTCGGCATTTTAGGCGCGCTGAGCTCTTCTTTGGGGTTGGCGGTGCCGCTGGCAACCGGCGGTCTCAAGCAGCTGTTCGGCTGGGAGGCAACTCCGGTGGTGCAGATCGGTGTCATTGCGTTCATCGCGGTCGTTTACTCGATCACGGCCTATCTTGGCACACAGAAGGGTATGAAAGTCATTAGCAATGCCGCTTCGATCCTCTGTGTACTGTTCCTCCTGTTCGTGTTGTTTATGGGGCCGACCACTTTTATTCTCAAGAACATCGTCAATTCGCTGGGCCATATGATCGTAAAGCTTCCCAGAATGGCGCTGTTCACCGATCCGGTCTCCAATACCGGTTTCCCCGAAGCGTGGACGATCTACTTCGTGGCGTTCTATCTCAACTATGTGGCGATGATGGGTATTTTCATTGCCAAGGTATCTAAGGGAAGAACGATTCGGGAAGTAGCCATCTACACGATGTTTATCATGACGGGCGGCGGTATCGCGATTTTCGGCATCAACGGCAGCTTTTCCATCTTTACGCATCTGCAGGGTACGGTCGATGTAATCGGTCTGGTTACCAGCGGCGTGGGCGATGCGGCGATCTACCGGATTTTAGAGGTACTGCCGCTAGGAAAAACACTGCTTCCATTTATTATACTATTGCTGATCGTTGGCTTCGTGGCGCCGTCCATGGACTCGGCCTCGTTGGCGCTGGCTGAAACTGTGACAAAACGGGGAACGCCTAAAATGGCCTTGCGTTTGTTCTTCTGCGTATTGCTCGCGGTGATCCCAATGGCGATCATTTTGGTTGGCGCAAGCTTTACTGCGATTAAGCAAATCGCGATCATTCTTTCAGCGCCGTTTTTAGTTATTCTGGTGGGCACGCAAATCGGACTGATGCGATGGCTCAAGCATGACGACCGAATCGGCCTGCACGCGAAGATTATTGCGCAGCAGGAAGAGGAGGAACGGCAGGAAGCGTTGGCGGAAGATGAGAAACAGGCTGATGAAGCAAAGCCACAAGAAAAGGTAGAAGAGAAGGTGGCAGTCAAGGTTTGATTGCCATACGGAAAGCGCCGAGGCCGTTTTAGGCAGCCGCGGCATCCAAGGAGCCTCGCGAAAGCGAGTCTCCTTGGCTTTTTTCGGATATTCCCACGCGGCGCGGTTCTTTCGGAGAAGAATCTAAAAAAGGCTTCAGCAGACTTGTGCGGTCCAAGGCTTTGCGCTGTTTTACTGGAATTACCAATTAATTTGTAGTATAATATAATTCGGTGGTATTTGCTTCCTTTCAAATCCTTAGATATCACCCATAATTGGATAAAAAGTTAGGAGAGACAAATATGGCAAGAGATTTATATTATGGTGAGGACGCCAGAAACAAGCTTTGGAACGGCGTGGATAAGCTCGCAAGCGCGGTGAAGGTCACGCTGGGGCCAAAGGGCAGGAATGTTTTGGTGGACAGGCCGTCCGGCACGCCGCTCATTGCAAACGATGGGGCGACTGTCACCAATGGCATCGAATTGGAGGACATCACTGAAAACCTAGGCGCGCAGATGCTCAAGGAGGTTGCCGATAAAACCAATAGCGAAGTCGGCGACGGCACGACGACGACGATCCTGCTGACGCAGGCCATCATTCGTGAGGGCCTGAAAAATATCGCCGCGGGCGCGAACCCCATGGCGGTCAGAAGAGGCATCCACGGCGCGGTCGACGTGGTGGTCAAAGCGCTGGACGAGCAGGCGTATCGCGTGGAAAAGACGGAAGACATCGCACGGGCCGCGACCGTGTCCGGTTCTGACGAAGCGGTTGGCCGTATGATCGCTCAAATCATGGAGCAGATCGGTCAAGACGGCGTTATCACGGTCGAAGAGGGAAAAACGCTGGACACCACGTTTGAGATCGTAACCGGTACGCAGTTTGACAAGGGCTATCTTTCCTCTTATATGGTAAGCGATAAGGAACGGATGGAAGCGGTGCTGGATCATCCTTATATCCTGTTTACAGATAAGAAGATCAGCGACTTGCAGGATGTCATTCCGCTGCTCGATCAGGTCGCGCAACGCAAACGGACGCTTTTGATCGTGGCCGATGACGTCGAGGGCAAGGCGCTCACGGCGTTGATCGTAAATAAGATGCAGGGTGCGATCGACGTTGTTGCGGTCCGCGCGCCCGGCTTTGGCGACAGAAAGAAGGCGCTGGTGGACGATCTGGCGCTTTTGACCGGCGCAACGGTGGTCCGGGAGGAAACGGGCGACGTGCTGAGCGAGGCGACCGTCGATATCCTCGGTCAGGCTGAAAAGGTTACGATCATGAAGGATCGGACGCTCATCATCAATGGCGCCGGCGATCAGGAGAAGATCGCGGATCGAATGGCGATGCTGCGCAGGCAGCTCGCGGAAGCAAAGACCGAATTTGATATCGATAAGGCGCGGGAACGGCTGGGTAAGCTCGCCGGCGGCGTGGGCGTCATCAAAGTCGGCGCTGCGTCCGAGGTAGAACTGAAAGAGAAGAAGCTGCGGATCGAGGATGCTTTGAATGCGACGCGCGCCGCTTTGGCGGAAGGCGTAGTCGCCGGAGGCGGCCTTGCTCTCTGCAATACGGTTGCCGCCGTGGAAGCGTATGCACAGGAGCTGACGGGCGATGAGAAAACCGGCGCGCGCATCATTTGCCGGGCGATCGAGGAGCCGGCCAGACAGATCGCGGAAAACGCGGGTTGCAGCGGCGATGTGGTCATAGCCGAGTCGATGCGGCGCGGCGAGGGCATCGGTTTTGACGCCGAAACCAATACTTATGTACCGATGATCGAAGCAGGCATCGTGGATCCTGTGAAGGTGACCAAGCAGGCGCTGAAAAACGCTGCCTCAATGGCCTCCACGTTTTTGACCACGGAAGTGGACGTGATCGATCCTAAGGACGAAGCATGGCTGCGCAAGCATGGCGGTAATCCGCTGATGTGACCCTGTGAGAAAGCTTTTCACTGTTCCATACAAGGCTTTCACCATATGCATACGGCTATGAATTTGCGCAAGAGCCGCCGGTTTGACGCAGCGAACATTTCCAATATGAGGGAGGATTCATATGGGAAGATACAAACGCATCGGTTATTTTATGGCGGCCTTTGGCGGTATGTGCTGGGCCTTTTCAGGCGCTTGCGGTCAATATCTGTTTATGAACCGCGGCCTCAATGCCGATTGGCTGGTTTCGGTGCGGCTGACGGTCGCCGGTATCCTGCTGACGCTGTATTCGCTTGCGCGCTGGCGCGGCAAAGCGACCGCGATGTTTCGCTCCGCGCGGAAAGTGGGCGCGTTGGTGGTGTTTGGGCTATTTGGCATGGCGCTGTGCCAGTATGCGTTTTTTCGCTCTATTGAGCTCTCTAACGCGGCTACGGCAACGACGTTGCAGTATACCGGTCCGGCGATCGTATTGGTCTGGCTGGCGCTGCGCGAAAAACGTATGCCGAGCAAGCAGGAATTGCTGGCTGTTTTGTGTGCGATCGTGGGCGTATATTTGTTGGCGACGCATGGCGATCCAACGCAGCTCGCGCTGAGCGGCAAAGCGTTTGTCTGGTGCATGATCGGCGCGTGTGCGTTTGCGGTATACAGCGTGCAGCCGCGCGCATTGATCGAACGGTATGACACGGTGCCGGTCACCGGCTTCGGTATGCTGATCGGCGGTATCGCGCTGGGAGCGATCTTTCAGCCTTGGCATATCGTTGGCCAATGGGATGCGGTTACGGTTTGTGGTTTGATTGTTATCGTTCTGTTCGGAACGATCTGCGCCTTCTGCTGCTATCTGGAAGGCGTGCGCCGCATCGGCGCGGCGAAGGGCAGCATTATTGCGGCGGTTGAGCCGGTTACTTCGGCGATTTTAAGCGTGTTTTGGCTGGGCGTACCGCTGCAAGTCATGGATTATGCCGGCATTGCGTTTATCGTCGCGGCAATGATATTGCTGGCGGGCAAGGACAAAAAGCCGATACCTGAGCCGGAAGCGGCGGAGCAACCTGCGCCAGCTGTGTCCGACGGAGCCATAGAATAAAATGCAGCAGATTAGCGGTGCTGCACTTGTATAACGAAAGAAAAAGCCAAGGCGTTTCGATTGGGCGAAACGCCTTGGCTTTTTTAACGCCGCACTTATATAAAAAAGAGAGCGCTGTTAAGCGCTCTCTTTGCAGACTGTCAAAGAACCTCCACGCGCCGCAGCGCGCATAAAATAGGATTTTGCCGCAAGAGCAAAATCCATAAAATCCGGGAGCATGGGAGGTGCGGACCAAAAGTTGGACTTACGCACAAAGCCCGAAATTTAGTCGATACTCGAGGGGGCTTCTCCCGCCAAGAGAGCATTTGATACGTTTTTCACGATACCAGAGCATATAGTCATCAAGCAACTGGATAAAGCTTTCAATGGAAACGTTAATCCAAGAAACCCCATAGAACATTTCATTTTTTATACGGCCAAAGAAGCCCTCACAGGCGGAATTATCCGGCGGGCAGCCTTTTTTCGACATGGAACGTTGCAGCTTCGCCTGCTCCATCCGTTCAATCCAGCCGGGCCAGCGATAGTGGCAGCCACGATTGGTGTGGACGACGGGATGCTCCCCTTCTTTTAGCGTAGAGATCGCGTCATCCAGCATTTGATTGACCAGTTCTGCATTGGGAGACGTGCCGATACGCCAGCAGACAGGCATGCCGTCAAAGCAGTCGATGATTGGGGAGAGATAAACTTTTCCTGCTGGAATGGCAAACTCCGTAATATCGGTCAGCCACTTCTCATTGGGGCGGTCTGCGTGAAAGTTACGCGCAATTACATTGGGGACCGCCAGCGTAATTTCACCTCGATAGGAGTGATACGCCCGTTTTCTTGGAATGGGCTGTATCTGTTCCTGTTTCATCAAACGGCGGATTACCTTTTCGGAAAGCTGTATACCGCGCTTTTTGAGCGATAAATAGATCCTTCTATACCCGTAGCATAGATGGTTTTCTTCAAAAATTGCTCTAATGTAGATCCGTTGTGTCACATATTGATCTGGCCGGTTTATTCTCTTGTTTTGATAATAGTAGCTGCTACGAGCACATTGTAAGGCCGCAAGCAACTTCGACAGCGGATACTTATTCTTCAGAGCGCCGATGATCGCTGCCTTCTCCGCATTCCGGAGTGTTGTCCGATCGACGCCGGGGTCTTTTTTTAATATGTTAAGCGTCTCCTTCAGAATATCGATCTCCATCTGCATATCCTGTATTTGAGCCTTCAGCTGGCCCATTTCTTCTGAAGACGACGGCCTGCACGGCACAAGCTTTTTTCTTGGATTGTCTTTTCGATTCATCAGTGCGACCGCCCCTTCCTGCTGGTACTTCCGTCGCCAGCTATAAATGCTGGCTCGGCTGTATCCGATCTCATTTGATACTAATCTTACATCTTCTCCAAGCTCAAAGCAACGGTGCAACGCTGCTAATTTCACTTTCACCGGCGGATGACGGGGGTGCTCCGGTGTATTGATCCCACGAAACCGCGATTTTTCCCTTGGCGGCTGTGCCTGTGCCTTGAGCCATCGATATAAGGTCTCACGTCCGGGATAGCCTAGCTCTCGTATGGTCTCGGTGACAGATTTGCTCTGCCTATATAACTCTATGGCACGCAGGCGCTTTTCTTCAGTGAACATCGTGCTTCCCTCCTCTTGGAGCCTTCACTTGTCCAACTTTTTGTCCGCACCTCCATGTATCTCGGATTTTATACAAACCGACTTCAAGTGTGCCTGTAAGGCGCGCGCAGAAGCCGGAATTCTCGATCGAAATGGGGCTTTGTTTCGATCGACAGACTGTCAAAAATAGTTTTTTGACAGTCTGAAAAGAGAGCGCTGTTAAGCGCTCTCTTTGTATGTTGGAGATAACTTTTCAATAACATCGGCGATAGAAAGACCGCTTTTTGTTAAGAACTCCATTAAGCGTTTGGCATCGGCCTGCTGCTGCAAATCCACGATTTCTTTGCGGCGGGCTTCTAGTGTCGATATCTGTGCTTTGTGTCTATTGATCTTTGCGTCGATCTCGGCTAGTTCGGCCGTATAATTGACTTCTCTTTTTACACCACGGGGCATAATACCACTTCCTTGTCAAAGATGAAAATAGTATAGCACCAATGAACTGGGAATAAACACGAATACTGGCACAAGAAAACGTAATGCACGAATACGGCGTGGACTGCATTACCATTATTTGCATAGTGAGTTGCCTGCAAAATGGATATAGAATAAATAATAGGTGAAGAAAGCTCGCTGAATGATTTATGAAGAATGTATTTTAAAATAGCTTGCGGATTCCATGGTAATCGATGTGATATTTATCGACCTTTCGATACAGTGTGCGGCGGCTGAGACCTAATCGCTCGGCCGTTTCTTTGATATTACCGCAGCAAATTTTCAGTGTGGTTTCGATCAACTCTTTTTCGGCCGCCTCAACGGGGCGGATCGAAGAGCCGGAGGATGCTATTTGAATGCGAAAAGCCTTGTCGTCACGCTGCGAAGAAGCGGAATTGTGAAATATTGTACCTTTCAAAATGTTAATGGGCAAGTGTTTGGGCGAGATTTCGTGCTCTTGGGTGAGTAAACACGCGCGCTCAATCGTGTTTTCAAGTTCGCGGATGTTGCCGGGCCAAGGATACTGTAGAAATAACTGCCGTACGGAAGGAGAAATGCCAAGTAACGATTGCCTGTGCGGCTGCTGGTATTTTTGAATGAAATAATCGGCCAATAGGAGCGCATCCTGTTCACGCTCTCTAAGTGGAGGGATGTGAAAGGTCAGTACATTTAAGCGGTAGTATAGATCACGCCGAAACGTTTTTTTCGCGATGGCTTGCTCCAGATCGACGTTGGTGGCGGCGATGATTCGGATGTTCAGTGGGATTGGCTTGGTTCCGCCGATCCGCGTGACTTCTCTCGTTTGCAGTATGCGAAGCAGATCGATCTGCACCTCATATGGCATATCGCCGATTTCGTCAAGAAATATAGTGCCGTTGTTCGCAAGCTCAAACTTGCCGGCGTTACCGGACCGTTTGGCGCCAGTAAAAGCGCCGGATTCATAACCGAACAACTCGCTTTCGATTAAGGTGCGGGGAATCGCTCCGCAGTTAACCGCAATGAACGGGCCATTGCAAAAGCTGCTGCTGTTGTGAATGGATTGTGCAAATAGCTCCTTGCCGGTGCCGCTTTCGCCAACTAACAGAACGTTGGAGCCGTTTTGCGCAGCGATTTGTGCGTTCTCTTTGACCGATACAATCGCGGTGGATTCGCCAATGATATCGTCGAAGGTAAAGTAGGCATTGGAACCAATGTACTTGTTGACAAGATTATGCACACGCTCAGACTCTCTAAATACGATCAGGAAAGAATGATAGGCATCCTGATCGATCCTATGCAGGGTGACAAAAAAATTTTCTGTTTTAAATCGTGTGTGAAACGATAGCTCTACATCATAGACAGCGGATTCAACATTTGAAAAATCCAGCTTTTTAATAAAAGAAAAGACCGACTGATTAATGATCTCATGCTTGCCAAATCCCAAAAGCTTTTGGGCGGTACGGTTCGCATCGATGATCGTATAATTGCTGTCAATCAGAAAAACGCCCTGATCAAAGGTGTCCAAGATCGTTTGCAGCTGGTTTTTGGTGGTAGCGAGCTGCGTGTTGGTTTGCTGCAAAGCAAATTGCTCTTCAATGGCTCTGCTGGCGGCGGTGATCATACCAAGCGTATGCCGATGTACTTTGTTGGGGGGACCGGACATGGATAAAGCGCCGATCGGCGTCCCGTTGGCTAAGATGATGGGAGCGCCTGTACCGCTCACCGGATGAGGCTCCAAACGGAAATGCTGGTTGGGCGTCAACTGAATGGGCTTGCGCAGAGCGAGCGACGTTCCTATACCGTTGGTGCCAAATATATTTTCGCTGCGGCAGGAACCTTCAACCAAGGGGTTGTCTTTATGCTTATAGTCCCGCAGAATAGACGGATCGCCAATGAGCTTTAAGATGTAGCCGTCGCTATCCGATAGCATAATTGAAAAATCAGTATCCTTGACGACCTGATAAAGCAATTCCATGAATGGTACGGCAATCGATAAGAGCTGCGCGTTTTGATCGCAGCGCATTTTAAATTCACCTTTGGATAAAACCTTTTTCATGGGAGCCGCGGGATCAAGATGATGTGCTAGACAGCGCCTCCATGAGTCATAGATTTCCTCCGGAAAAATGTTGAGATCGCAAAAGCCTTGTTCAAAAAAAAGCTGCCGCGCCTGCTGCTCTCTTTGCAATGACAAATCATTACTCATAGAATCACCCCGATTCAATGCTACATTTTATTTGGTCTTTCTATTGTATAGAAAGATTGCATAAAAAGCAAGCGCGTTGATTTGATATATTATAACATGTGACAAAATGGACGCACGCACATGTCGCATGTGTCAATTATGACACAAAAGTTTGCGCTGTTCGGAGATGGGAAGTAGCAAAAATAGCCCTAATAACGCGATAAAAAATATTTTTCGATTTTTGCAGAGTTGGCACGGTAATTGCTTCTAACTAAGTATCCAAATATGCAACGAAAGAGGGGATTCACCAATGGTGCCGTTTTTAAAGGGAATGAAGGTATTGGATCTTTCGCGTTATATTTCAGGACCGTTTGCAGGCATGCTGCTCGGCGACTTAGGCGCAGATGTGATCAAAGTAGAAAAAGCCGGCGTGGGAGATGATACAAGAAGCTTTGAACCTAAAATCCATGGGGAAAGTATCTACACTTTTGCGGTAAACAGAAGCAAGCGCAGTTTGGAATTGAATTTCCGCACGAAGGAGGGTCAAGCGCTACTGCGAGACCTCGCAAAAGAAGCGGATGTGCTAATCGAAAATTTTCGACCGGGAACGATGGAAAAGATGGGATGCGGCTGGGAAACACTACACGAAATCAATCCGCGTCTGATCATGGTCTCTATTTCTGGGTTCGGCTCGAAAGGTCCCTACCGTGATAAACCGGGATTTGACGCGGCGATTCAGGCAATGAGCGGACTGATGTCGGTAACCGGCGACCCCGACGGCCCGCCGATGGTGCACGGCACTTTTACGGTAGATCATGTGACCGCAATTTATGCCGCATATGCGATTCTAGCGGCCTATATCGGCCGACAGCAAAACGGGCAGGGGCAGTTGATAGAGCTTTCGTTGTTGGAATGCGCCGCCACACTGCTGCTCAGCAGCATACCGGATCAGGCGGCAAACGGAAAAATCGCTTCCCGTGTGGGGAATCAAGATCGCTACTTATCGCCGGGCAACTGCTATCGAACGATGGATGGAGCGCACATATTATTGATCGCCGGCAGCCAACCGCATTTTAAAGCACTGTGTGAGGCAATGGCCCAAACCGACCTTTTGAAAGATGAACGCTTTGCGAAGCAGCAAGCCCGCTTCCAGCATCGCGACGAGATCGACAGGATCGTGGGCGCATGGATCGCTGAAAAACGCGCGGAGGAAGTGCAGCTTATATTGGAACAACACGGGTTGGTATGTTCACGGGTGGAAAACACGGCTGATCTGATCAAAAATCCGCAGCTCCGCTATCGGAAAAAATTGATTCAAATAGAGCATCCGATCATGGGTAATGTGACCATGATGGATATGCCTTACCATTTTTCAGCGTTGGATATTCCGCCACAGCGGGCTTGTCCGGTGTTGGGACAGCATAATGAGGAGGTGTTGAAGGATTGGCTGCGGCTGGATGACGTACAACTGGAAGAATTAAAGAATAGACATGCAATTACGCAATAGGAGTTTCATATGTCAAAAAGAAAATCAAAACTATGCAGTATGCGGCAGGCAGTTTCGCTCATTCGGGATGGCGATCGTATCGCGCTTGGCGGCTTTGCGATCTATCAGAAGCCCATGGCGTTGGTGCATGAGCTGATCCGGTCGCAGAAAAGGGACCTAACCGTAGTTGGCTCGGTGAACTCGATCGACGTGGATATGCTGGCGGGGGCCGGTTGTCTCAAAGGTGTGGAAACCTCGTATGTCGGTCTTGAAAAGTTTGGTCTTGCCGCAAATTATCGCCGTGCGGTACAAGCCGGTGAGATACGCGTGGTGCATTATCCGGAGCTCATCAGCTGGGACCGTTTTCGGGCAAACGCGGAGGGCCTGAGTTTTTGGCCGGTCTCCTATTTAGGCGGTTCGGATATTGTCAATCTGAATCAGGATATTCAAACCTTTCTAGATCCAATAACCGGAAAGACACTGTATGCCGTTCCGGCGGCAAACCCGGATGTTGCGGCGATACATGTCCCGGCGGCGGATATCTATGGAAATGTCAGAATACAGCCGAGACATTTGCTGCCGCAAAGCATGGACGTGGCGATAGCAAGAGCGACGCGGAATCTGATCGTGACAGCCGAAAAGATCATTAAAACAGAAGAGATACAAAAAACTCCGCATTTGAATGTGATACCTGCGTTCCGCGTTCGGGCGGTCGTGCATGCGCCGAACGGTTCTCATCCGACGCCGGTGCTCGGTGTACGCAAGATGGATGATGCGTTTTTTGAAAAATACGTAGAAGCCTCGGCGGATCCACAAGCCTTTCATACGTTTCTGCAAACGCTGATCTTGCAAACGAGGGATCAGGCGGCGTATTTAAAGCAAATAGGGTACGAACAGATCGGTGCATTGACGGAAGAAAAGGAGGGGAAAGATGGAGTACAACATAGCGGAGTTGTTGGCGGTGAATTTGGCCCATACAATTAAGGACAACGAAGTGGGATTTACCGGTCTGGCAACAGGAAAGTTAGCAGCAATGTACAATACCAACATACCGCTCTTGGGAATGGAGTTGGCAAAGCGGACCCATGCCCCGAATCTAACGATCTTGCTATGCGGCTGGCTGCACAACCCCGTGCTGAGCAAGCTTACCGCAATGCCGTCCTGTGAATTCAGCAATGATCTGCTCAATCTGGAATGCGAGGCGCAGATGCAGGATTATCCGGGCACATGGGCTTACAAAGCGGGCGACATTGATTTTGCATTTGGAACAGGCGTTCAAGTGGATCGTGAAGGCAATATCAACTGTACGTACATTGGTGAGCCCAAGGCGGTGAAAGTACAATTAGTCGGTCCGATTTTTCTGCCCGAGCATTTCGCGGTATTCGGTCGCGAATATATCATGATGCCACATCATGATAAAAGAAACTTCGTAAACAAGGTGGATCATATTTCAGGCGTCGGTTATCCCGGCGGCATACAGGGACGCCGCCGACTCGGCTTGCCGGGAAACGGCCCCAAATATATCTTTACCCCAAAATGTATTTTTGCGTTTGATGAGTATGGAAAGATCTATGTTAAATCCGTTCATAAGGGAGTTTCCAAACAAGAGCTCATTGAAAGCACCGGCTTTGACATAGGCGATCTGGGTGAGGTGCCGATGACAACGGAACCCACGCAAGAAGAGCTGAGACTTTTGAGAAAGGAGATTGATCCAAAAGGAATTTTACAGGGAGGAACATGATGGGAAAGCGTTTGAAGGAGGGTGAGAACAGTGCATGAGGATTACATGGTCGAAATGCGAGGAATAAAAAAGCAATTTCCCGGTGTTTTGGCCTTGGATCAAGTGGATTTGTTTGTGAAACGGAAGCAGATTCATGCTATTGTCGGCGAAAACGGCGCGGGAAAGTCCACCTTGATGAAGGTGCTGAGCGGGATATATCCGAAAGATGAGGGCGAAGTGCTGTATGATGGCAGAAAGGTCGAATTCCGCAATGCGATGGATGCGAGAAATGCCGGGATCGGTTTGGTTCATCAAGAGCCGCAAATCATTCCGACCATTTCTATCGCAGAAAATATTTGCTTGGGAGAACTGCCGAAAAAGGGTTTCTTTGTCGATCAAAAGGGATTGTTGGCGGAAAGTAAAAAGGTTTGCGAGCATTTGGGTATCCAGAAGCCCGTAACCATACCGGCTGGGCGCTTAAGTATGGGAGAACAGCAACTGCTGCAATTTGCGCGGGCGTTGTATTATCGATCACGACTGATTATTATGGACGAGCCTACCTCCTCTCTGACCGAGCATGAGAAAGAGCATATTTTTGGAATCGTACGGAAGTTGCGTGCGGAGGGCGTTACCTTTGTATATATCACACATCGAATGGAAGAACTGTTTGAGCTATGCGATGAAGCGACGATATTAAAAGATGGAAAACTGGTAGACACGGTCAAAATCAGCGAGGTGGACAAAAAGAGTCTGGTCAATTTAATGGTAGGGCGCGAAGTTGGATTGAATTTCCCGAAAAAGGCGGATACCGTCGGCGACGAGATCCTTCGTGTGGAAAATCTCGGTGTGAAGGATGTGTTCCGGAATATCAGCTTTTCTGCGTATGCGGGTGAGGTGTTGGGATTCGGCGGTCTGATCGGAGCGGGGCGCACGGAGATCATGGATGCAATTTTCGGTATGCGTCCGGCAGATGCCGGAACTGTCGTGGTAAAGGGGCGTACAGTCAAAATCAACTCACCCAATGATGCGATTGCGGCCAAGATCGCCTATGTAACGGAGGACCGCCACAGCGGTATGGTCATGCATGCCTCGATCCGCGAAAACATGACATTGGCTTCGCTCAAGATGTTTGTAAAACACCTGTTCATCAATGAGACAAAGCGTGGAGAGGCTGCAAAAAAATACAAGGCCAGACTGTCGATCCGTGCGCCGGACCTTATGACCCCGGTGGACAGTTTAAGCGGAGGCAACCAACAAAAAGTAGTGTTTGCAAAATGGCTGATGAGAGACGCTGATCTATATATTTTCGACGAGCCGACGCGCGGCGTGGATGTCGGCGCAAAGGAAGAAATATATAAGCTGATCAGAGAGCTGACAAATGCGGGGAAAGCGGCGATCGTCATATCCTCGGAGCTGCCCGAATTGATCGGTATGAGCGATCGGATATTGGTAATCCATAACGGAGAAATCGCAGGAGAACTTGCTGGTCAGGATGCCACGGAAAGCTTGATTATTCAATATGCGACGGGAGTGGTGAAAAATGGATAGAAATACTGCGGCACAGCCGTACAGCTTTTCAAAAGTAAAAAATTTTTTTAGTTTTAAAGCAAACGATAAATTAGGCATATTGATTGCGCTTTTGGTATTAATCATTGTTTCATCTGTTTTTTCGCCGTCGTTTTTAAAAGTAAACAATTTACTGAATATTCTGCGGCAAAATGCCATGCTGGGCATTGTACTGATCGGCATGACCATGGTGATCATTGGCGGCGGCATTGATCTGTCTGTAGGCTCCACGGTGGCGATCTGCGGTCTCGTAACCGGCTATTGTATGCATTTGCCGCCGGTGCTCACGCTGGTAGCGGTGCTGGCTACTGGCATAGCGGCGGGAATGCTTAACGGCTATCTGGTGGCATATCAGAACATGGAGCCTTTTATTGTGACGCTAAGCACACAAATCGCCTTGCGCGGGCTGTGTCTGTTTCTGACCGGCGGGACCTATATTTCCAATGTGAAAACCTATTCCTGGCTAAACAGCAAGATTGGAGTGGTATCCGTGTCGGCCATCATTCTGGTGGCAATGTTTATTATTTTCGACGCTATTGCGGTTAAAACGATATTTGGACGCAACGTATTTGCGAGCGGCGGCGGAGAGATCGCGGCGCGTTTATCCGGTATTCGGACAAAAAAGGTACGAATGATGACCTATGTCATCAGCGGCGGCATGTGTGCCATTGCGGCGCTCATCAATGTCGCACGGCTGTCCACTGCGGAGCCGTTGGCGGCAGAGGCATTGGAGGTTGATGCGATCGCGGCGGCTCTGGTGGGAGGGAACAGCCTGCTCGGCGGCAGAGGATCGATTTCCGGCGCATTTCTGGGACTGTTGGTGTTCGCGGTTTTGGCGAACTTCTTTAACCTGATCGGTTTGGGCTCTTCGGAACAACAGATTCTAAAGGGGATCATCATTGTGATCGCGGTGCTGATCAGTCAGCGGCAGAAAAGATAATCAAAACTTTGCGAAGGGAGCTGAATCATAATGACTGCTCGTTTGGAAAGCCGCACCATTAAATTGAAAAGTATACACGACGCGGTCGCGCCCATTCGGTCGGGAAGCGAGGTCGCCATTGGCGGTTCTTATAATCGCCGCCATCCAATGGCCTTGGTGCACGAATTGATCCGTCAGCAGAAAACGGATTTGGTGCTGAAAGGTTGGAATAACGGAATCGATTATGATCTTTTGATCGCGGCGGGGCTGGTGCGTGAAGCGCATTCATCGTACGTGGGAATGGCAAATTTGGGACTGGCAAAAAATTTTCGCAGGGCCTATCAAGAGCGTCGCATACGGTATGTGGATCATACGGAAACAACAGCGCAGGAGAGGTTCTTGGCAGCGAGCAAAGGCCTGACTTTTGCGGTATCAAAAGTTCCCCTACATACGGCGCTGATGGAGCAGGCTGATTACCAAAAAACCATTTCCTGTCCTTTCACAGGGGAACGATATGTTGCCTTACAGGCATGGACGCCCGACTATGCCTTAATCCATGCAAGTCGGGCGGATGAATACGGAAACATTCAGTTCGATGCGGTGCGCATGATGGAAAATGAACCCGATATTTTTATTGCGAAAAGCGCAAAAAAGCTGATCGTTTCGGTCGAAGAGATCGTTGATACGGAGGTGATTATGAAAAGCAAATTCCAAACCTTATTGCCGGGTTTTTTAGTGGAAAGCGTTTGTCTGGCGCCGTTAGGCGCACACCCGAACTCGTGCGATGCGCGCTATGATTTTGACTTGAAACATGGCGAATACTATCAGGCATGCTGTGCAACGGATGAAGGCAGCCGGCAGTATATTGAAGAGTTCGTCATGGCCCCCGGAGACTGGCAAGAGTATTTGGCCAAAGTAGCGATACAAAGGGAGGGGAAGTGAAATGAAACCATGTGACTATACGTTGGAAGAGCTTCTGGCGGTTGAAATGTCACGCCACATTAGGCCGGATGATCTATGCGGTTTTATCGGAACAGGGACGGGCGGCAAGGCTTATATTCGTGCGGTGGGCATTCCGGCGGTGGCGGCGCGGTTAGCGCAACTAAGACAAGCCCCTGATTTTATCATGTGTCTGGGCTCGGTGGTAGATATGGAACTGGATGGGGACTGCATACCGGAAACGAACTTTGAACCGGACGTATTGGCGTGGCCCGGCCGCGCGCAGCTACCGTCCCACGATGTGCTCAACTTTTTTATGCGGGGACACGTCAGTATCGGTTTTATTTCTGCGCCGCAGGTCGATCAATTCGGCCATACTAATCTTGTGCAGATCGGCAGGGGAGAGCGCATCAAAGCACGTTTTCCGGGCTGTCTGGCGCAAAGCGAGATCATGTCTATGGCCAAGCGAACGTTTGGCATTTTTCAGCACGACCGCCGTACCTTTGTGGACCATGTGGACTTTGCATCTTCGGCAGGCCAAAATGACCGGGAAGGCTTGCCGGGCGCGGGACTGGTGCTCGTATTGACACAGTACGGCGTCATGGAATTTGGGATAGATGGCAAAATGAAAGTGCGAAGTATCCATCCCGGCTGTACCAAACAAATGATAGTCGAAAACACAGGGTTTGCCATTTCCATACCGCGAGACGTTTCGGTAACGGAACCGCCGACAAAAGAGGATCTGGCGCTGATTCGCACGAAGATCGACCCCAAACGAAAATTCCTAAATGCAGGCATAACAGGAGAACCGGCAACTTTGCAGATTGATCTCCAAAAAGTTGCGTCTGACGAGAATAATCATACGAAAAGGAGCGAAAAAGAATGAAAAAGCGATTTGCACTGATTATGGCAGGGTTCATGCTGGTCTCTGGTCTGGCAGGCTGCACGGGCGGCGAAACAAATGCGGATGGGAACGAGGAAGTTCGCAGCGACGGCGCCGAAAAGCTGGTGATTGGTTTTTCGCAGGATAAGAACGATATCGATTGGACGCAAAGTATGAAAGAGGACATTCAGGCGACTTGCGAAGAAAATGACGTGGAACTGACGATCACGGATGCGAACGGCAGCGGGGAAAAAGCAGCTTCCGATATTGAAGATTTAATCACCCTTGGCGTGGACGCGATCATTGTACAGACATATCACGCGGATACGATTGCAAACGCGGTGCAGGATGCGGTCGACGCGGGCATTCCGGTGATCGCACTGTCATCCGAGATCCCGGGGGCAAACGTAACGTCTCTGATTACTGTGGACGCGACGGAAACCGGACGGATGATGGGAGAATATGTACAGAATAAATTCCCGGACGGCGCCTATATCGTGCAGCTCACAGGCAAGGAAGGGTCGCTGGTCAATGTGAACCGCGGCGTGGGGTTCCATGAGATTATTGACGCCAATACGAAATTTACGGTTTTGTCCGAACTTTCCTGCAACTATGAACGCAGCAAAGCTATGACCGCTATGGAAGATCAACTGCAAGCGCACGGGGATAAGATTCAGGTCGTGTACTGCCATAACGATGACATGGCGCTGGGCGCGATTCAGGCGATCGAATCGATGGGGTATACGGCGGATATCGATCATGGCATTTGTGTGGTATCCGCTGCGGACGGTATGATTCCCGAGGTTTTGGATAATGTTGAAAACGGGAAAATGGTTTCCGGTTATTTTCCCACCTTTGGCAAGGAAGGCGTCGAAAACGCACTGAAAGCCATTCGGGGTGAAGCGGTGGAGGCTAAAATATTGGTTCCCTCCGAGGTGATCACCACGGAAAACGTCGACCACTACAGACGTTAAACGGAGCGGCGGAGACTGGTTTTTTTACACAGTCTCCGCCACGAATGAAAGGTGGTAAGACAATGAATTTATGCAGCAATGAGCGCGATGGAGAAAAGCGCGATATGAATGGCCGCCGGGTTTATTGGTTGCAAACACCGCAAAAAACAGGCGGCATGTACAGCTCTGTTTGTACGGTCGTTTATGAACCGGGCGCCAGAGCCAAGCCGGCCCATGCGCATGATCATGGAGAGGAAACCGTTTTTGTTCTTTCAGGTACGGGTAAAGTAAAAGTAGGTGGTGAAACTTTTGGGCTGGAGCCGGGAGCTTGCGTTTTGTTTCCGCAGGGCGTTCCGCATATGGTTTGGAACACGGGGGAAATCCCGCTGCACCTCGTGTGTTTTTATGGACCGAAGCCGGATGCTGTTCAGTACACCTTTTATGAGGATTTTGAT
The DNA here is from genome assembly GCF_024462775.1 of Butyricicoccus faecihominis. Lineage (GTDB taxonomy): Bacteria > Bacillota > Clostridia > Oscillospirales > Butyricicoccaceae > Agathobaculum > Agathobaculum faecihominis_A. The sequence continues at coordinate 182,599 of NZ_JANGCE010000002.1, read as the reverse complement.
TTTCCGGAATTTTCTCAAGAGAAGAGGTAGCGGCTCATTCGCGTCCAATCGGAAGAAAGTCCAAAGGAAGGAATCGGGTGAAAGACGAATATGAAAGATTTTAAAATTGTCACCGGTATGAAGGAGTTTGCAAGCTTTCAGCAGTTTGCCAATGAAGAACATTTGGGCATCGATGATTTAATACTGACCAATGCGTATATTTATGAACCGGCAATCGCACGGCTGGATTTGTCCTGTCAGACTTTGTTCCAAGAGGAGTTTGGTGCGGGCGAGCCTACCGATGTGATGGTGGACGGGATTTTGCAGTCGCTTCGCGGCCGGAAGTACCGCCGGATCATTGCGGTAGGCGGCGGCACGGTGATCGATATTGCGAAGGTTCTGGCGGTCGCCCAACGCGATGATACGGTAGATGCTATGTACGGGCGTATGGCCGCGCTGCAAAAGGAGCATCCGCTGATCCTTGTCCCCACGACCTGTGGTACGGGCAGCGAGGCGACGAATATTGCGATCCTCAATCGAACGAGGAAGGGGATAAAGGTCGGGCTGGTATCGCCGGCGATGTTTGCGGAAAAAGCTGCGCTTATACCGGAGTTGCTTGCTAGTCTGCCATATCCGGTGTTTGCAACAAGTTCGATCGACGCTATGATACACGCGGTGGAAAGTTACTTAAGCCCGAACGCCTGTGCGCTGAGCGAGGTGTTTTCCGAGCGTGCGCTGCAGCTGATACTGCGCGGGTGGAAAATTACGGTGAATTGCGGGGGGCCGGAAGGATGGAAGGGGCAGGCGTTGGAATTTTTGCGTGCGTCTAACTTTGCCGGTATTGCATTTGGCCATGCGGGCTGCGGGGCTGTACATGCGTTGAGCTATCCGCTGGGCGGTGTGCATCATATCCCGCATGGACAGGCCAACCAGCTGATGTTCGCGGATGTGATGCGCAAATATCAGGAGAAAAAACCGGTGGGCAAGCTGAACCGGCTGCAGGAATTGCTCTCGGCTGCGCTGTGCAGTACGCCTGAACGCGCGCTGGACGAGCTGTATGGACTGATGGACAAGGTGATGAAAAAAACGCCTTTGCGCATGCACGGCGTGACAGAGGAGGAGCTTCCGGTGTTCGCGCGGAATGTGCTGAATACGCAGCAGCGTCTACTTGAGAACAACTATGTGGAGCTTTTGGAAGACGATATTTTGGATATCTATCGGCGGGCGTTTTGAGCAGGGAGGGCGCAATGGATTGGAGGACCTATTATAAAGAGCATACGCTAACGCCTGAGCAAGCCGTATCGGTGATTCATAATGGCGACCGTGTGGTGTTCGGCCATGCGGTGGGCGAGCCGATCGTCTTTCAGCGTACGATGGCGCGCATGGCCGATCGGTTCAGCGGCGTTGAGGTCGCGCATATGGTCTATCTCGGTTCGGGTGAGTATTTGCAGCCCGGCATGGAGGGGCACTTTCGGCACAACGCGTTATTCGTCGGTGGGCCGGCGCGCAAGGCAATCGCGGAGAACCGGGCGGATTATACGCCGGTTTTCTTCTCCGATGTACCGCGAATGTTTCGTGATGGAACACTTCCCGTGGATGTTTTCGCATTCACCTGTTCGCCGCCGGATGAGCGCGGATATGTGTCGCTCGGTCTTTCATGCGATTACGGCGCGCAGGCGGTCAAATCGGCCAAAACGGTGATTGCTGAAGTCAATTCCAATATGCCGCGTACTTATGGAGAGAGCTTTGTGCATGTGTCCGAAATTGACGGCTTTCTTTGTTCATGGGAACCGCTGCCGGAGAGCAAACCGGCTGTAATCGGAGAAATCGACCGCAAGATCGGTGAACATATTGCGGGCCTTGTTCAGGATGGAGATTGTCTGCAGCTGGGGATCGGTGCGCTGCCGGATGCGGTGTGCACGTTTCTGGGTAGCAAAAAGGATCTTGGTTTGCATACCGAAATGATTTCAGATGGTGTGTTGCCACTACTGGAAAGCGGTGTGATCAATGGCAAACGTAAGCAACGCGATATCGGTAAAGTCTCGGTCACCTTCTTGATGGGAACGCGGCGTTTGTACGATTATGTCAACGATAACCCGATGATTCGTATGCTTCCGGTGGACGTGTGCAACAATCCCGCAGTGATTTCGCAAAACGACAATGTTGTTTCCATCAATTCCTGCGTGCAGGTCGATCTGCAAGGGCAGGTTTGCGCGGAAGCGATCGGCCTGCGGCAGATCTCTGGCATTGGTGGCCAGATGGATTTTGTGCGCGGCGCCAATCTTTCAAGCGGCGGACGGTCGATCATTGCCCTGCATGCGGCAACAAACGACGAATCCGCGTCCAAAATCGTGTCCACCTTGACAGACGGCGCGCCTGTGACAACAAGCCGTTGCGATGTGGGCTATATCGTGACCGAATACGGTGTCGCGTGCTTGCGTGGTCAGACGCTGCGCGAGCGAGCGAAACGCCTAATCGCCATAGCGCATCCGAAGTTCCGCAAGGAGCTGGCCGAGGAATATCAGGCGCGTTTTGGGACATGTCCGTCATTTTGAAAAAGTATGTGCGATACAGGGTATAGCAAGCCTTCCGTAGCTTGATTGTATCGGTGACGCGATACGAAGGACGACATTTGCATGGTTGCAAGACCGTGCAAATGTCGTCCTTTCGCCGTGTCAAAGAACCCTTCGCGCCGCAGCGCGAGGGGGTTCTTTTTTGTAGCGCCAGTGAGGAGGCGACGGGCAGGGGCACTTAAGCAATAGGCGAACCGTTTGGATAAACAATCACGCGGCATGCTTCCTTCCGGCGCATCAGATCAATGCCTTGCAGGATGTCGTCCAGTGCGAGCCGGTGTGTAATAAAGCGGTCGAGCGCAAGATCCTTGCGCTTTAAAATTTCAAGCGCGGAGGGAAAGTCTTTGCCCAGCACGCCGCAAACGGAAAGTTCGTTTAAGGTAAAGAGAGAAGGCGGCAGTGTGGTGGAAGCGTTGGCGTCAAAACCAAACAGGATAAGTCGGCCCTGCGGGTTCATCAGCGGCAGCGCCTCGGAAAAGATCGGGCCGCGGCCGACCGCGTCGATGACTAGGTCCGCGCCGTATGGCCAGTGCGCCCGCATCACGTCCTCCACTCGTTCCTTTTGCGTATCCACGACGATGTCCGCCCCGCAATTTCGCGCCTCCTGCACCCGCCGTTCCCCTTTGGCGGTGACGATAAGGTTCTGTATGCCGAACAGCTTCAGCACGCGGACAAAGGTCAGCCCGATCGGCCCGGCGCCGTACAGCAGCACATGGTCGACCGGCGTGGGGCGCGCCCGATGGATGGCGTTCATTACGCAGGCGAGCGGCTCGGCTTGCGCCGCGATTTCTGGGGGAATGGACGGATCCACGCGGTAAAGCTGCTTCGCTTCGACCAAAGCGTACTGCGCGAAACCGCCGTCCCCGGTCTGGCCGTAGTGGTAGGAATTGGAGCAAAGATCGCCCTTTCCGTGGGTGCATTCATAGCAGGCGCCGCAGCGCACGCGGGGATTGACCGCGACCCGCTCGTTCAAGGCGAAGCCTTGAACGGCTTGGCCCATTTTAACGATGGTACCGCAAAACTCGTGCCCGTAGACGATGCCGGGCTTCATGTACTGTCCCGGCGGTACGGCAAGTCCGTGCAGATCGCTGCCGCAAATGCTGGCCGCCTCGATTTTGAGCAGCAGCTGGGTATCTCGCTGGAGCTGGGGGATGGGGACGGACTTGACCGTTAATACGCCGTTTCCTTCAAAAATCGCGGCACGCATCAGATTGCTCATGGGATGAATCAGTCCTTTCGTAAAAAAATTATGGGTCGGCGATACGCCGTACGGAGGAGCGCTCGACGATTTCGGGTTCAAAGATATAGGTCGCGTCAAAATTCGGATCATCAATTCGCCGCAGCAGATGTTCCGCCGCGACCCTTCCCAACTCGTTGAGCGGATAGGAGATGCAGGACAACTCGAGCGGGTGCATGGACAAGAGCGAATTATCATAGCTCATCACCGAAAGGTCGTCCGGGATCTTGACGCCGCGCTGCAGCAGCGCCGGCACGACCTTGGCGGCAATGTCGTCGTTGTAAAAAAAGACCGCGGTACACTGCTGAATCTTTTGGCATAGGGACTCCATCAAGCCCTCCGGAACATTGGTATAGAGCGGTTCGGTGACCCAAAATACGTGATCCTCGGAAAACGCAAGCCCATGATCCGTTAAAGCGCCGACATAGCCTTGATACCGCAATACGCCTTGCAGATCATCGATCTTCCCCACGTGGAAGATTTTTTTGTGTCCGTGTCGGATGAGATATTCCGTGGCTTTATAGCCCCCCTTGCGGTCGTCTAACGATACATAGGGGATCTCGGGGAAATCGGGATAGTATCCGTCGATCAGGATGACGGGGAGCTTTTGGCTCAATTCGGCGATCAGCTTGCTGGAACGGGGGATCACTGCCTTGGTGATCTCGATGATCGCGCCGGCATAATTGGTGGATAGGATCTCGCGGATGGTGTTTTCCTCATAGTCGATCCGGTTGTTGGTGACGAATACATTGCTGATATAACCGTGTTTGGTCAAAACGCCATTGATGCTGGCTGATTTGTAGGGAAAAATGTAACTGTCCGCGTCCGTGATCAGCACGGCGATGTTTTTGGAATTGGTGGGCGGAAAAACGCTTTTGAAAACAAAAGTGCCGGAACCCTTGACGGTATAGATCAATTTCTTTTTCAAAAGGCAAGAAAACGCGTTGCGGATCGTCTGCCTGCTGACGTGGAACTGGCTCATCAGTTCCTTTTCGGTAGGGAGCTGTGTGCCAGGCTGTAAGGTATGGGACAGTATCTGCTGCTCGATTTGGTCGGCGATTGATAAATATTTTGGCATAATAACCTTCGCTCCATCATCCTACATGCTCTAAAACATGAAGATATCCTATGTATGTTGCTGTATCGATCCTATATATCATACATTTTAGCACGGTTATTCTGCAAAAACAACCCGATCGTCCGCTGAAAAAGGGTTGGATGGTACGCGGTTAAGGGAAAGATCGTTCTTACTGCGTATATACATGTTTGCAAATCCTGTTGTTAATATGTATTTGATATGTACTAAAATTAGAATAAGACATATTGATGTCAAACGCAATGGATATTGTGCTGAAATGGGCAGCGGAAAAATGTATAGAATGCATAAATTAACGATTGATTCAAAGAAATAACAAGCGATGTGGCTAAATATAGCCTATAAAATTTGGGAGAATAATGCATTGAAACAGATGGAAGGAAGGATGTACTATATAAGCATACAAAATACATGATTCTAAAAAGAATATGTATTTAAAATGCATTGTTGAAAGGAGCATGAAAAATGGCAAAGAGAAGAAGAGGTATCGCGTTGCTGATGGCCGCTGGGTTGACGGTGGGTCTCGTCGGATGCGGAACGCCGCAAAGCGATGTCGGAGGTTCAGCAACAGCCGCGGGCTCGGACAATGAAAAGGGGACCATCGTTTTCAGCACCAAAACGATCACAAACAACGAATTTCAGCGGGTTATGGTCGAAGAATGCCAGAAGGAAGTGGAGGCGGCGGGCTTTAAGTTCGAGCTGACGCTGGCGGGCGATGAGTTGACGGTATCAAAGCAGGTGGAAAACATTGAAAACGCCATCAACCGCGGGGCGAAAGGTATCGTCATAGCGCCTATGGACGGCAACGCGATCATACCGGCGCTCAAGAAGGCGAAAGAAGCGAATATCCCGGTGATTATCGCCGACGCCGCCGTGGCGGAAGGCAACGAGGATCTATATGTGACCTATATCGGCTCTGACAACTATAAAATTGGCTATGAAGCGGGCAAGCGGATGATCGAAAAGGTCAAGGAGGGCAAGGTCTGTACGGTTCGCGGCGCGTCCGGCGCCATGGGCGGCGAGCTGCGTGCGCAGGGCTTCCAAGAAGCGATTGAGGAGCAGGACAAGGTCAAGCTCGTCAACCAGCAGGCCGGCAACTGGCTCAGCGACGTCGCGATGCAGGTCACGGAGAACATGCTGTCGTCCGATCCCGATATGAAGGGCATTTTCCTCTGCTCGGACGCCATGCTTTCCGGCGTGATCAGCGGCGTGCAGAACAAGGGACTGAATCCGGCGGATATTGCGATCATATCGGTGGACGGCAACAAATCGGCGTTGGATTCCATCAAAGCGGGCAACTGCTACGGCTGTGTCGCCCAGTATCCCGGCGTGATCGGGCAGAAAAGCGGAGAGATCATGGCCGATATTGTAAGCGGCGAAACCAAAGCGGAGGATTACGACAAATACATCGACTCGGGCTACTTTTTCATCAATCCGGATAATACCGAAGAAGCGGAAGACGTGGTATTCTAATGCGATATTTCATATGAAGTTGCCGCCGAATGCTTAGGCGCGGTCGGGCGGCGTTCGGTTCGGGTGAATAATCTTTGGTTATTCACCCGAACTTGTACCCACGGAAAAAGGAGGAGTATCGGAAGTGAAGCGTAAGAGCGTTCAAAAGAAGCATATTTTTTATTTGGCCTTACTGATCCTGCTTTGCGTCTGCGGAAGCTTTATCCCGGGCTTTTTTACGTTCAATAATATCATGAACGTTACCAGACAGGCTTCCACCATCGCGATCTGTGCGTTGGCCATGACGCTGGTACTGATTATTAAGGGCATCGATCTGGGTACCGGCGGCGTGATGGCCTTTTGCGCCATGGTCAGCGGGTTCTTGATGCTGGGAGGTATCAATATCTATCTTTCCATGCTAACGGGCGCGCTTGTCGGCATGCTCATTGGCGTGTTGAACGGTATTTTGGTATCCAAGATCAATATCCCCCCCTTCATCGCCACCTACGTCACCGGACAGATCATGCTCGGCCTTGCGCTGGTGGTAGGCAAGGGCACCTCGATCAGCGGTCTGCCGGATTCCTACGCCGCCATTGGAAACAACCTGATCCTCCGTATCCCAATCAACACATGGATTATGGTGATTCTGTTTGTGATCACGTCGGTAATCCTGCGTTACACCCGTATGGGCAAGCATATTTACGCGCTGGGCGGCAGCGAGAACACGGTCAAGACCGAAGGAATTTCTCCCTCTCGCGTGAAGATTTTCGCGTTTGCCGTTTGCGGCCTGTTTTCCGCGATCGCGGGCATTCTGCTGAGCGCGCAGATGGCGACCGTGCACCCGACGCAGGGCGCGGCTTATCAGTTGGACGCCGTCGCGGCTTCGCTGATCGGCGGCGTAAGCATGCTGGGCGGCGAAGGCAAGGCTTGGATGAGCGTGGTGGGCGCGCTGATCATCGGCTTTTTGCGCAATGCTTTGGATATGCTGGCCTTCGATCCGTTTTATCAGAATTTAGTCATCGGCGCGGCGATCATCGTCGTGGTCGGCGTAAGCGTATTGAACAAGAACAAAGAGCTCAAATCGGCGAAGGTCTTTTAACGGACGGAGAGGTGTAAACAATGGCTGCTGTAAAAAATGTTGCCGCACCCTCGAAGGGGAGCGGAAAACAAAATGTAAAGCATTTTGTGAAATCCTATGGTAATGTCATTATTTTTGTTGCCGTCTGGCTGTACGGCATGCTGTTTGTCGAAAATTTTATCGGCGTCGACAATGGCGTCAATATCATCACACAGGGCTCGATTGCCGCAATTTGCTGCTTGGGCATGACCTTTGTATTGATGACCGGCGGCATTGATCTGTCGGTCGGCTATTTGGTCGGCTTTTGCGCGTACATCTTTGGGTTTTGTTCGGTCACAAAGGGCATGCCGGTTCTGACCGCCATCCTCCTTACGCTGCTCGTTGGCGCGCTGTTCGGCCTGCTCAACGGGATTCTGGTGCAGCTTCTGCACATTCCGGCGTTTATTGTAACACTCGGAACGGGGTATATCATTTATGGCATCGCGCAGATCTTCAGTAACGGCTCGGCAATCACCAACCTGCCGGAATCCGTGCTCGCGGTCGGCCGCGTGCAGATCTTGGGGTTGTCCTCTACCGTTTGGATCATGCTGCTGGTCGCGCTGGTCTGCTTTTTTATCCTGCATAAATCTACTTACGGCCGGGCGCTGACCTCGGTCGGACTGAACGCGGCCGCCAGCCGCCTGAGCGGCATCAACGCCGCCTTTACGACTGTCGCGGTGTATGTGATATGCGGCCTGTGCTCCGCGTTGGGCGCGGTGCTGATGGCGGCGCGCGTCAACAACTGCGTGTGCACCATGGGGGGGACCGACTTTACGTTCACGGTCATCACCGCGGCCGTGCTGGGCGGCGCGAGCCTGTTCGGCGGCATCGGTTCGGTGTGGGGATCGCTGCTGGGCGTCATGACGATCTTCACCATACAGAATATATTGGGTCTGATGAGTGTGAACTATTACATGTACACAGCGGTACAGAGCATTATTATTTTAGCTGCGATTATCTTTGAAAACGTGAAAAACCGAGTGATTCAGTAAAGGCGGCGGCATGATGGCAAAAATATTAGAGATGAAAAACATCACGAAATATATCTTTGATGAATACGGCAAAAAGATCGCCGGCACCACGGTAAAGATCCTCGACCGGGTGAATTTTGATTTGGAACACGGAGAAGTACACGTTCTGATGGGAGAAAACGGCGCTGGCAAGTCCACCCTGATGAAGGTGCTTGGCGGCAATATCGCGGCCGACGAAGGAGCGATCACGCTGGACGGATCGGCCTATTCGGTCAAGGGCCCGAAAGAGGCGCGGGAAAAGGGCGTGGCATTTATCCACCAAGAGCTCAACCTTTGCTTGAATCTGGATATCGCGCATAACATTTTTCTCGGGCGGGAACCGGTAAGGCGCGGCTTTGTTGACCATCAGTATATCTATCAAAAAAGCCGCGAGTATTTGGACGAATTCGGCTTCCGCGAGATCGACCCGAAAACCATGATCCGTGACCTTTCCACCGCGCGGCAGCAGGTCGTGGAGATCGTCAAGGCGCTTTCGTACCAATCAAAGATTCTGATCATGGACGAGCCGACCGCGTCGCTGACAGCCAGCGAGATCAATCATTTGTTCGACCTGATCCGCAAGCTCAAGGCAAACGGGGTCAGCATCATCTACATCTCCCACCGTATGGACGAATTACAGGAGATCGGCGACCGCCTCACGGTGCTGCGCGACGGGCAATCGATCCAGACCATCTCCATGCGGGAATTTGATCAGGATAAGGTCGTTAAATTAATGGTCGGGCGTACCATCTCGAACATGTATACCTGTACGCATACCGTGGGTGCCGAGGATGTGATCGAGGTGGAAGGCCTGCGGATAGGGCCGAATACCGAGCCGATTGACCTGCACATCAGAAAGGGCGAGATCGTCGGCATGGGCGGCTTGGTCGGTTCGGGCCGGTCGGAGCTGGCCCGGAGCATCTTCGGCGTGCGGACGTACTTCGGCGGGAAAATCGTTTACAAGGGCCAAACCTATACCGCGCCGACAGCGGGCCGATCCATCAAACAGGGGATCGCCTACCTTTCCGAGGATCGAAAGATCGATGGATTGATCATCGATAAGGACATTAAAGAAAATATTTCACTGGCTTCGCTCTATCGGCTGTTTCAAAACCATATGGTGAACAAAAAATTGGAGCGGCAGGAGGCCGCCGCGAAGATCGAGGAGTTAAACGTTATTTGCCGTTCCATGGATCAGCCGGTCAGCACGCTCAGCGGCGGCAACCAGCAAAAGGTGTTGTTCGCCAAGTGGCTGGAAAGCAAGCCCGACCTGCTCATTTTGGACGAGCCGACCCGCGGTATCGACGTGAACGCCAAGGCGGAAATATATGAGATCATGGACGGCATTGCGAAGCAAGGCGTGGCGATCATGATGATCTCGTCCGAGTTGCCCGAGCTGATCGGCATGAGCGACCGTATCTATGTGATGAAAAAGGGATCGATTTCGCTGGAAATAGAGGATAAATGCCAAATGACGCAGGAACGGATATTGGAAAGCACTTTGTAAAGGAAAACGGTGAGATCATGAAGCTGCAAAGCAAGAAAAAGGTACGGGCAAAAACGTGTGAAATCGGCGGTAGCCGTTATCGGGTATTCGGAAGCATGGCGCCGGAAAACGCGGAAGCGCTGCGGCGGCAGCTGAACCTGCCCTGTGTCGGTACGTTGGACGTGTTAGAGATCGTCTTGAACCAATACGGCGCGCTTAACCGTTTCGCGGAGGATCTTGCGGCGTGCGTTTCGCTAGAGATCCCTATCAGCCTTCGGATAAAGGAGCAAGGCGCCGACGACCCGGTTGACAAAACGCTGGGCCTTGCGGTACTGGAAGCCTGTGTGCGCAACGGCCTTGCTGATTTTGTGGATATAGAGCCGGAGGACAGCGGGTTTGTTTCACAGGTAAAGGCGCTGCTTTCGGGCACGGGCGTAAAGCTCATCCTGACCCGGCAAAATTACCGGGGCGTTGGCAGTAAGGCGGAAGTGTTACAGGCGGCACAGACGGTCGAAGCGATGGGACCGGCGCTGACGCGGGTGCTGTATCTGGCGGTGGACGATGTGGATATGCTCCACATCGCGCAGGCGGCGCGAAGCGCAAAGCAGCAGGGCATGCTCGAAACGCCGTTTTGTATTTCCGCCATCGGCGAAGCGGGGCTGATGCTGCATCTTTTCGGCGAGCGCTGCGGCAATGATTTCGGAAGCTATCCGCTCAGCCGGAAAGCGAACGAGGGCATGGCGCTGGAGACCCTTGACGAGTACCGAAAGCTGCGGCGCATATACGCGATCGATCATGAGTACGATGGGGACGGTGACGGGACATGAAATTATCAAGCAGGCTTCAATATCCAATGAACGGCGTGACCATGGGCGGTGAAAAATACCTTTCCTGCATCATGGTCAAGGAGGGCAGCCAGCACGCGATCCTTGCGGCGGCCGAAGAAGTCATGCTGCATGCGCCGGACATCGTGGAATGGCGGCTGGATTACGTAGCCCCCATGGCGGATACGGATTTTGCCGAGCGCCTGCTATGCGAGACCGCGAACCGTTTGGCCGATATTGTCAGGGATTCCACGCTGCTCGTGACCTTCCGCGTCAAGGAGCAAGGCGGCGTGCGTGCGTTCCCGCGCGATCTGCGGCTGCGCATGGTCAAGGCCTGCATCCAAACCGGGCGTATCGGCATGGTGGACGTGGAGATCGACAGCGATGAAGCATATATCGAAGCGATCAAGGAAACGGCCGCGCGCTTCGGCACCAAGGTGCTGCTTTCGTTCCATGATTGGGACCGCGTACCGGATAACGAATTTATGCTGAACAAAGTGCGGGAAGCGATGGACAAGGGCGCGGACATCCCCAAGTTGTATTTGACCGCGCACAGCTACGAGGATGTGATCCGCATCGCGGAAACGGCGAAACGGATTCGGGAGCAGGGCATATGCAAAACGCCGTACTGCATGTGCGGTATGAACCACATTGCCATGGTCACGCGTATTTTGGGCGGCGAATGCGGTTCGGATTTTGGATATTTTACGTGCAGCGGCGCGCGCGGCGGCTACGAAGAGGACGAGGATTATTTTAAGGCCATTCTCGAGGTGTTTGATATGACGGAAAGCGAACTGGGGGTGCGGTAAACGATGCGTGCATTTGTGTTGCGAGGGGAATGGGCGCCGACCGGCGGGGTCAAGCTGGGTGAAAGGGAGCAGAAGGAGCATCGCTCCTATACCTCCGGCTTGTGCTGGAAGAATCTGTCCTATCAGATGGAGGATGTGCGGACGCCCGAACCCAAAGAGGACGAGGTGCTGATTCGAGTCGGCGCTTGCGGCGTTTGCGGGAGCGATATCCACTCCATTGCATCAAAAGAAAACGGTTATATGCAGTACAACTGCCATACGCGGCTGCCGGTCATTCTAGGGCACGAGTTTTCAGGCGAGATCGTGCAGACCGGAAAAAACGTAAAGGAGTTTAAGGCTGGCGATCTGATCGCGGTCGAGCAGATTCATTATTGCGGGAAATGTAACAACTGCCGCATCGGCCTTTACAACAACTGTGATGAGCGCGAGGACATCGGCCTTTCCGCGGATGGCGGTTTTTGCGAATACGCGGTCGTGCCGGAAAAGTATTGCTGCAAGATCAACGACATCGCGGAATTGCTGGGCAGTAAAATGGCCGCTTTGGAAGCGGGCGCGCTGGCTGAACCGACCGGCGTTGCCTATCATTCGGTCGTGATCAACGCGGGCGGGATCAAGCCGGGCGCGCATGTCGCGGTATTCGGCGCGGGGCCGATCGGTCTGTCGGCGGTGGCGCTCTGCCGTGCGGCGGGCGCGGCGAAGGTCTTTGTGTTCGATACGGTTCCCGAAAAGCTGGACCTTGCAAAGAAAATGGGGGCGGACGTTTGCTTGAACCCGTTGGATTATCCGGCGGCAGGCGAGCTGCCGGGCATTGTATTAGAACTGACCCACGGCATCGGCTGTCATATGTGTATTGAAGCGGCCGGCAACCCGGGCCAAACCTATCCGCAGATCGCGGGCATGATGTCCGCGCATGCCAAGCTGGTACAGATCGGCTTGCCCGGGCGGGTGCCGCCGATCGATATGACGCCGTTCATCTACAACGGCACCTCGGTATACTGCTGCAGCGGTTCGGCGGGCAGCGACATTTTCCCGAGCGTACTGCGCATGTTCGCGACAAAGGTACTGGATATGCGGCGCTGCATCGGCGGCCGTTATCCGCTCGAAAAGACCGATCAGGCGATCGCGCGGGCCGGTTCGGGCTGCGCGGGCAAAATTTTAGTCAGCCAGTTTTATGAGGCGTAAGGAGAATACAAGATGTGTACTGCGTTTGATTCGGAAAAATATAAGCTGGCCGTACCCGAATGGTGTCTGCCGGGCGATAGTATTTTTAGCATGAAAATGGCCGCCGCGCTGGGGATGGACGGGGTGCAGATCGAAGCGGGGTTTTATGAGACCGGGTTCAAACTGGGCCATCCGTGGGTTCGGTCGCTGTATCGGGAGGCGGCCGAGCAATATGGGGTCGAGTTAATTTCCATTGTCATGAACGATTTAAACGTTCACGGCTTGCGCAACGGCCGCGGCACGGCATTTGGCGATATTGCCTATGAAGGGCTGGATATCGCGCTGGAAGCGTCGGCGGCGCTGGGCGTTCCGGTGCTGATGATCCCCAGTTTTGTCGATAACGATATGCGCACCGAGCGGGATATCGAAAACACGGTGGAAGCGCTACGGTATGCATGCGACGAAGCCGCGCAAAGCGGCACGATCATCGGGACCGAAACCGCGATCTCGTCGGCGCAGCTGCAGCGGCTGCTCGGCTTAGTGAATCGTGAAAACTTAAAGCTGTTTTACGATTCGCAGAATTACAGGTGCTTTCGCGGCTATGACCCCATGGAGCATTTGCCGATTGTCTATCCCTACATGGTAAACCAACTGCATGTAAAGGACGGCTTGGGCGAAGCCTACAGCAGCAAATGTCTGGGCGAAGGAGATTCGCGTTTTGAGGAGCAAATCCGCTTTTTGCGCGAACAGGATTATCGGGGCTGGTTTGTTTTTGAAAACTATTATACAAAGCTGCCCCTGCGGGGAGAAGCGAAGGACCCCAATGATCTGTTCCGGAAGGATATTGCGAAGCTGCGATACGAACTGACAAAGGACTGATTATTTTAGGCATGGGTTATTCAAAAGGAGTGGGAAACATGTTACGCATTGGAGTTATAGGGACCGGCGGTATGGGTCGGCACCATATCGGGAACATACGGTCGGTCATTCCGGGGGCAAGGGTCACGGCGGTCAATGATGCGAACGAGGCTATCGCAAAGCAGGTCGCAGCAGACTGCGGCGCGCGCTTTATCGCGGAGCCGCGGCAGCTGATCCGCGCGGACGATGTGGACGCGGTGATGATCGCGTCTTGGGACCCGACGCATGAGGAATTTTCGATCGCCGCCATCGAAGCCGGAAAATATGTTTTCTGCGAAAAACCGCTGTCGGATACGCCCGAAGGCTGCCTGCGCATCATGGAGGCGGAGCAAAAGGCGGGCAAGCGGCTGCTGCAAGTCGGCTTCATGCGCCGCTACGATCAGGCTTACCGGGAACTGCGCGCGGTCATTGAAAAGGGAACCATCGGCAGGCCGCTGGTGGTACGGGCGCAGCACCGCAACCTAGCTCCGGCGGGCGGCGCAACAATCACGAGCGATATGTCTGCGACCAATGCGCTTGTGCATGAATTTGATATTACCCGCTATTTGATCGGCGGCGAAGATACCTACGTTTCCGCGCAACTGGTCGCTCCGCGTTCTTCGCGCTTTTGCGGGGACGACTTGATCGATCCGCAGCTCGTGTATTTGGAAACCAAGCAGGGCGTTCGCGTGGAGTTGGAATTGTTCTGGTACTGCCACTATGGGTACGACATCCGCTGCGAAGTGGTGGGGGATCTGGGAACGGCCAGTCTGCCCGATCCGGCCCACACGGTCGTTCGCTGCGACGGACAAAGCGCCTTTCAGATCGTTCCCACTTGGCAGGAGCGTTTTGATGAGGCGTATATCACTGAGCTTCGCGAATGGATCGCCTCGGTACAAGCGGAAAACATTACCGGCCCCTCCGCGTGGGACGGCTATATCGCAAGCTTGGTGGCGAGCGCCTGCCGCCAGTCCCGCCTGACAGGCGGGATTGTCCCGATCCGATCGGTCGATTGTCCGGATTTTTACCATGTAAATTTTTAAAGAAGGTGATGCGAAATGAACAAGTTAACATTTGGTATGGTGGGCGGGGGCGGCGGCTTCATCGGCGATGTGCACCGGCATGCGGCGCTGATGGACGACCTCGCCATCCTCAAAGCGGGCTGCTTTTCGCGCAATATTGAGAAAAACCGCGCGTTTGCGCAGCGGTGGAACATTGACAAGCCGGAACGCGTGTACGCAAGCTATGCGGAAATGGCCGAGCGGGAGGCCGCGCGCGCAGACGGGATTGATTTTGTGTCCATCACTACCCCGAACGACACGCACTACCCGATCGCTAAGTGCTTTCTGGAGCGCGGCATCCACGTCATGTGCGATAAGCCGCTCGCGCTGAATGCCGCGCAGGGCCGCGAATTGGCCGCGCTCGCCAAGGAAAAGAGTTTACTTTTTGGCGTGACCTATACATATACCGGCTATGCGATGATCCGGCAAGCGCGCGAAATGATCGATGCGGGAGAACTCGGCAAGATCACCTGCATACAGGGTGAATATCCGCAGGAATGGCTGGCGGTATCGTTGGTGTCCGGTAGTTCGGAACAGGCGACTTGGCGGCAGGAACCGGCGCGCTCGGGCGCGTCCGGCTGCTGCGCGGATATCGGCACGCACGTTGAGTGCCTGATCGCGAAAATGACCGGCCTGCATCCGCGCCGTGTCATTGCCCGGTTCGACAGCATTCCGGCAAATATCCCGTTGGAGACCAACGCGCAGGTCATGGTCGATTTTGACGGCGGCGTGCCGGGTATGATCTGGACCTCGCAGATTGCCATAGGCCATGAGACCGAGCTGACCGTACGCATTTTTTGCGAAAAGGGTTCGGTCGAATGGAGTCATCTCAAGCCGTGGGAGCTGCGCGTGACCCGGATCAACCAACCGCCGCAAATCTATACGACCAATCGCGATTATTTATATCCGGCGGCCAGAGAGCTGTGCCGTTTGCCGTCCGGCCATATTGAGGGGTTTTATGAGGCGTTCGGCAATTTGTACCGTGGGTTCTGCGTCAACCTGATCGCCCGCAAGACCGGCGGCGACCCGGGCTCTTTCCGCTATCCAACCGTTGAGGATGGCGTGAAGGGGATAGCATTTGTAGACGCCTGCTTGGAATCGAACGCGCATAACAATGTATGGGTCACGGTAGACAACGGAAACGGATAATCTGATTGCATCAAAAAAGCACCGCTCCGCCGGCTTTCAGCCGGCGGAGCGGTGCTTCTATATAATACGAAGTTTAATCGCTTAGAAATTGTCCATATGTACTTCAAAATAGCTCTGCGAGTATTTGCAAACCGGGCATACTTCGGGCGCTTTCGTGCCCACTACGATGTGGCCGCAAATGCGGCACTCCCACATGGCCTGACCGCTTTTTTCAAACACCTGCCGCATCTGGATATTCTCAAGCAGTTTGCGGTAGCGCTCCTCGTGGCGCTTTTCGATCGCACCGACCTTGCGAAAACGCTCTTCCAGATCGTGGAAACCTTCTTCGTCCGCGTCCTTTGCCATGCGGTCGTACATATCAGTCCATTCGTAATTCTCACCTTCTGCGGCGGCGAGCAGATTGGATGCCGTGTCGCCGAGGTGGCCCAACTCCTGAAACCAGATGCGGGCGTGCTCCTGCTCGTTTCTGGCGGTTTTCAGGAATAGCTCGGCCATTTGGTCATAGCCTTCGTTTTGCGCGACTTGTGCAAAATAAGTATACTTGTTGCGCGCCTGACTTTCGCCGGCAAAGGCCTCCATCAAATTTTGCTCTGTTTTGGTGCCGGTATAGGGGGAGGCGCCGGCAGCGGCGGGCTGTTCTTCCTGCTTTTCAAACGCGGAAGCGGGCTGCTTGCAAATCGGACATTTGAAATCCGCGGGCAGCTCGTCCCCTTCGTATACATAACCGCATACCTTGCATTTCCATTTTGCCATTTGCTTCATTCCTCCTTGATGTAAATCGTTGCTTCTGTCCTGATAGGCTGTATGCAGCATCTTTTCCGCCGTATCGCTCAAGGGCTTGCCGTAGAAATCGGCATACAGCTGTTGGATCTCCGGGTTTTCATGGCTGAGCCGCAGCGTCATTTTCTCATCTTGGCTATAAAGGCTGCCGATGCGCGCGTTGCGCACGGCGTCTGCGTCCGCTTCCAGATCGCGGGGCTGACCGCCGCCGCCGATACAGCCGCCCGGACAAGTCATGACCTCGATAAAATGATACTGCTTGGCCCCGCTTTTGACGAGCTCTATCATTTTGCGGGCGTTGGCAGTGCCGTAAACAACGGCGACATGGACCTCGATCCCGGCGATATCGATACTGGCTTCGCGTATGCCGTCGCAGCCGCGCACCGCTTCGAGCTGATAGAGCTGTTTCGGGGCCTTTTCCTTGGTAATGAATTCGTACGCGGTCCGCAGGGCGGCTTCCATCACGCCGCCCGTATTGCCGAAAATGACACCCGCGCCGGAAGCCTGTCCCATCAGCTTATCGTATTCGCTTTCGGCAAGCGCGTCGAAGCGAATGCCGGCCTGCTTGGCCCAAAGCGCTAATTCACGCGTGGTGATCACATGATCCATGTCCCGCATTTCGGGCTGGCCGAGTTGCTTGCCGGCGGCGTTCATTTCGCTTCTGCGAATTTCAAACTTTTTTGCCGTGCAGGGCGTGACCGCTACATTGACGATCTTTTCAGGTGCGATACCCATCTTTTTTGCAAAATAGGTCTTGATCGTGGGTCCTTGCATGCCGATCGGGCTTTTTGCCGAAGAAATATGGGCAAGTATATCCGGGTAATAGGTTTCTGCAAACTTGACCCACGCCGGACAGCAGCTCGTATACTGTGGCAGCGGCTTGTTTTTCTTGGTGATGCGTTCGATCAGCTCCGATGCTTCTTCCATAATGGTCAGATCGGCCGCGAAATTCGTATCCAACACGTAATCCGCGCCCAGCGCACGCAGAAGCGCCACCATTTTGCCTTGTACAAAGCTTCCCACCGCGCCGCCGAATTCCTCGCCAAGCGCCACGCGAACAGAAGGCGACGTTGAAAAGATTACTATTTTTTCAGGGTCGTCGATCGCGGCTTGGACCGCGGGATACTCATATACCTCGGTGATGCTTGCCGGCGGACAGACGTTGGCGCACTGGCCGCAGTTGATGCAGATCGCATGATCGCCGGTCTCCTCTAACGTATAGCTGTCATGCACGCCGATATCGCGGGTGCATACCTCCTTGCACATGCCGCATTTAATGCACTTTTCTTCCTGACGGCGAATGCTGGGATTGTCCCTGTCGATCGCGACGCGGACACTAAGGGGTAGATGTTTTGACATAAACTTTCCTCCTTTGCTAATATTCGTTGTTAATTAATAACAGTATAGCATAGAGAAAAATTTTTTACAATGAAAAAAGTTCTTAATATCGACTCTACAGTCTGAGGCCGCCGACCCAAGTCGGCGGCCTTTCAGCTTGTCAAAGAACCCCTCGCGCCGCAGCGCGCATAAAATAGAATTTTGCCGGGAGCGGCAAAATTCATAAAAACCGGGAGCATGTATCTCGGTTTTTATACAAACCGACTTCAAGTGTGCCTGTAAGGCGCGCGCAGAAGCCGGAATACTCGATCGAAATGGGGCTTTGTTTCGATCGACAGACTGTCAAAACTTGTTTTTTGACAGTCTGTGAGGCCGCCGACCCAAGTCAGCGGCCTTTCGCTTTCCAATCGATGCGATTGCTTTGCGGCTGTACTACCCGGCCACATGGATGGAAAACGGGAGATCTGCCGCGGATAGAAAGCGGATGCGCGCGCGTGCCTGTTCCGCCGTCATGCTGGGGCGGTCCTCCATGGCATAGTCTCGGCCCAGATAGCCGTAGGCGGCGGCGCCCAGCCGGTGATAGGGGAGAAACTCCAATGCGGCGCATGAGGGGAGTTCTCGGCAGAACGACACGGTCGCCGCCAAGTTTTCTTCGGAATCATTTACACCGGGAATCAGCGGTACGCGCACCCGCAGCGGCGTTTGAGGGAAGTCCGCCGCAGCGCGGCGGATATTTTCCAAAATGCTCTCATTTCCCTGATCGGTCCAGCGGCGATGCTGTTCGGTATCCATCAGCTTAATGTCCACATAGTAGCCATCTAAATACGGGACGATCTGACGCACATTGTCGTACGCCCCGAACATATCAAGTTCGGCCATGGTATGGATCGCATCCTCTTTACAGGCCATCAGGATCGCGCGCGCGAAATCCGCTTGCAGCAGAACGTCGCCGCCGCTGAGCGTAACGCCGCCGCCGGAAAAGAAATAAAAAAGCGATTCCTTGCGAATCTCCGCCATGACCTGCTCCACCGTCATCGTTTCTCCGTAAAGCCCGGTCGCGTGAGAGGGACATACTGTTACACAGTGGTAGCAGTGAACGCATTTCCCCTTGTCGCGGACAACGCCGCGCCGGTTGGCCGCAACCGATAACGCGCCTTGGGGGCAAGCCTTGATACAACGCGCACAATGCAAGCATTTGTTTGGTTGATAATAAAGCTCCCGCTTGGCGCATTGGGATTCCGGCGTAGAACACCAAGCACAGCGGAGCGGGCATCCCTTGAAGAAAACGACGGTACGCAGTCCCTGACCGTCATTGGGAGATATTTTTTCAATACGTAAAACGGTTCCCTGAACCATACCGTCCCCTCCTGATATCCGCATCGGCCGTGTGGGGGGCTTTGCTCTTCTGCCACACGGCACTGGTCAAATGGAAGTTTGCGAGGTACGGGAGATAATATCGCCCTGCGTTTCCGGCCCGAGCTCGGTAAAATACGCGGTATAGCCTGCAACACGGATCAGCAGGCCGCTATGATCTTCCGGGTGCGCCTGCGCGTCACGCAATTCTTCTTCGTCCACGACGTTGAACTGTACATGGAACACACCCATCGCGCACATGCTCTTAAGGAAGGACATCAGCGATTGGACCGAGTTTTCACCGCGCGCGAAAATCGGGTCAAGCTTCTGATTGAGCAGCGTGCCCTGACTGAAGCGGCCGTGCGGAATATTTGCAACGCTTTTGATTACCGCGCTCATACCGTTCGTATCCGTGCCTTGCTCCGGGCTGAGCCCGTCGGCCAACGGCATCCATGCATGGCGTCCGGTCGGCAGCGCGCCGACCTCCATGCCAAACGGGGTATTGCCGGATACCGGCAAGATGCCTGCGGTATAGCGCCCGTAGATATGTCGGAAACTCTCGATATAGTCGGCGATAAAGTTGAATATATCACGCGCCAGCGCATTGGCGACCTCGTCGTCGTTGCCGTACTTAGTCGTGTTACGGCATAGCTGTTGGATAGCCTCATACCCATCGAAATCCGCATCCAAGGCTTTGCACAGCTCGTCCATGGTCACGGCCTTTTGCTCGTATACCAGTTCCTTGACGGATAAAATGCTGTTGATTAGATCGGCAACGCCGATGGCGTCCAGACCATCGCCCATACTGTACTTGGGGCCGCCCCACGCATAGTCGGAAGCATTTTCGGTGCATTCTTTAAAGGTCAGGGAAGCGACGGGGCATTCCATATCGCGGACGATCTCGGTGGTGACTTGATTGCCGGCGACCATGCGTTTGAGCACATAGCGGATCTGGGTTTTGATCGCCTCCAGAAACTGCTCGTAGGTTTGGAAAGTGCGCGGGTCGCCGGTGCGCGCCGCTACATAGCGGTCATACTTGCGGCTTTTGCCATCGTTCAGTGCAAATTCGACGATGGCGCCAAGGTTATAGTCCGCGTAAGAGGTGTAGCAGCGCTGCTTGCCGGCAAGGCTGGTCTCCACGCAGCCGCACGGATTCCAACCGTATGCCTCCGGCAAAGGAACGCCCTTGTTCAGCATCATCAGGATACCGGCCTCGTCCGAGTGGAAGGCCGGAAAGCCGGTGCCAAGCTGGATCAGCTCCACCACCTTGCGCAGGAACCGGTCGGGGTTGTGCGCCAAATTGTATTTGACGGAAAGCGACGGCTGGAACATCCGTACATCCATCGTCGCTTGCAGCACCAGATAGGACAGGTCGTTAACCGCATCCATACCGTTTTCGTCTACGCCGCCGACGCAGAGATTTTGGAACAGCGGGTAGCCCGCGGAATAGCGCGCGGTCGTAGCGTCTTGAAAAAGGCACGGTTCGGAGAATTTGACCCACAGGCAGTCAAGCAGTTCCTGCGCTTGCTCCTCTGTGATGCGGCCGGCCTCGATATCCGCCTTGTAGAACGGATACATGTACTGGTCAAAGCAGCCCGGGTTGTAGCTCGCGGATTCGTGCTCCATGTAGACGCAGGTGTGCAGGAAGAACATCGATTGGATCGCTTCATGAAAGGTGCGCGCCGGATGCTCTGGAACATGGTCGCAAACCTTGGCGATTTGCAGCAATTCCTGCTTACGTCTCGGATCGGCCTCGGCCTTGGCCATTGCCGCCGCCTTGGCGGAGTAACGCTTGCCCAGCTGGCGCAGACCCTCCGTGATGTATAGCAGAGCTCGCAGATAGGTAATCTTTTTATAGTCGCCCGGCGCGGTAATATCTAATTTGCTCATCGCGTCGTGAATGCGCTTTTCAATGCCGGTCACGCCCTCGTTGAGGATCATCGCATAATCGACGGTCAATTCGCCCCAACCGCGCACGCACTTACGGTCGATGTACAGCACGCCGCAGTCGCGGAGCGCGGCCACGTCGTCAGGGATCTGTGCGTTCCACTTATCATTGATGGAGCGGCCCTTCCAGTACGGCTTGACAATCTCAAGAAACAGCTTTTTGTCCTCTTCCTTTAAATGAAAGGGATCGTACCGGCGCGTATTGATCGTGTCGATCTCGCGGTCCAGAAACGCCCAGCAATCATCCGGACAGACCAGACCGCCGCGTTGTTTGCTGCCTGAGTTGCCGACGATCAGCTCGTCATCCCAAATGGGGATGCTCTTTTCCAGCAGTGTTTTGTAAACGGAATAAGCCTTTTGTAAATAATGCGGCTGGCCCTCGGTTTCCTGAAAAGCCCGCGTCACAATAATTGCGTTCTCCATATCCACTTCGGGCTCGGTATCCAGCACGCGCTGCTTCAGGCGGTTGATACGCTCCATATAGCTTTTGGTTACACTCATCATTAATCGCTCCTCTCATTGGTTTGCTTAAATAGGCTTGTTGCCCATATAGCAGCAAGTCGCGTGCCAAACACGAGAAAGCGAGGAGAATCCTTGCAATTTTCTTGTTTTATAAGATGCCAATAGACAAAGTCACCAAATTAAGCTGCTACTTTTATACTACTCGCATAATTGATGGATGGATATCGTTCGGTCCATTGACAAAAAAACCGTCCTGTCATAAGATAAGATCAATAGATGCCACTGATTGTTGCAGCGCTTTAATGAACCGCCAATATTATTGGCGGTTGTGCATGGAGGGATGGGATGATGACGTACCGGAATGTGATGGATGCGTTTTCTCACTGCGGCCTTGGCGCGATCCTGACCGCGCAGGACAACGCGATTCTGGATATCAACGAGACGGGCGACCGTTTGCTGCACGGCGAAGGGAAAATGAAAGGCATGGTGCTCGATCAGGCCGCGCCGTTTTTGCTAAAAGACGAGGGAGCGGACTGCATCGGAAATCCGGCCTTTAATGTATATTTAAAAGCCTGTCCTTCGCCGGAACTGGCCGATCTGCCTCCCGGCACCCGGCTGCTGGTATTCCGCGATGCAACGCAGGAGGTGCGTCACGATATCCTGCTGAGCATACTGGACCATGTTCCCGAAGCAATTACGGTGTACGACAGCGAATGTCGTATGCTCATGCTGAACGGCGCGGCGGAAAAACTGGAATCTCATTTATCGGAGAACATCCTTGGAAAGCATGGGGAGGAGCTGTTTACGGCGCAAAAGGACAGCGTGCTTGCGATTCCATTGGTGCTGGAAGAAAAACGCCCGATCTTGAATCTGCGCCAAAACTTCGTCACCCATTTGGGAAAGAAGCTGCATCTTGTCTCCAACAGCTATCCGATCATGGAAAAGGGCCGCTTGGTCGCCGCCATGTGTATGCAGGAGGACCTGTCCGCTCTGGACAACCTTTCCAAGCGCGTCTCGGAGCTGCAACGATTGTTGACAGTGGCGCACAACAGCCCAAAAGCGCAGACAGGGCCGAGCCTGTCTGCCTCATATCACTTCAGCGATATCAGCTATACGGGCGCGGCGATGCGGAAAACCATAGAAAGATGCCAGCTGATCGCCGAATCGGATTCACCGGTCATGATATACGGTGAGACCGGTACGGGAAAGGAGCTTTTCGCGCAGAGTATCCACAATGCGAGCCGCCGCCGCGACCGGCCGTTCATCGCCATTAACTGCGCCGCGATTCCGGGCACTCTGCTGGAATCCATGCTGTTTGGCACGGAAAAGGGCGCGTACACCGGCGCGCTCCAGCGGGAAGGCTTGCTTGAGCAGGCGAATATGGGCACGCTCCTGCTTGACGAGATTAACTCTATGGATATTACGCTGCAATCCAAGCTGCTGCGCGTCTTACAGGATGGCATGGTGCGCCGCGTGGGCGGGCTGAACAGCACCCATGTGGATGTGCGCATCATCTCCAATACCAATATCCCGCCCATGCAGGCGATCGAAGAAAAGCAGCTGCGCAAGGATCTGTATTACCGGCTGGGCGTGGTAAATATCACCATACCGCCGCTGCGCGAACGAAAGGACGATATTCCGCTGCTGGCAAAAAACTTTATCATGGCGGGTAACGAAAAGATCCGTAAGAATGCATCCGGCTTGGATGAGCAAACGCTGCAGATTTTCTATGCCTATGATTGGCCGGGCAATGTGCGCGAGCTACAGCACGCAATAGAATACGCGCTCAATATCTTGCCGCACGATCTGGAGATCATCCTGCCTGAATATATACCGGAACATATTTTAGAAGCGGTCGGCGCACAACGGTATGCGCCCGTCCCAGCTCATCGGGAGCCGCAAAATGTGCGGCAGGCTATGCAGGAAGCGGCGCGGCGCTGCATACGGCAGGCGTTGGAGCAAAATGGAAACAATATTTCCCGCACGGCGAAGGCTGTCGGTCTAACGAGGCAAAATCTGCAGCATTATATCAAAAAGCTGGGAATGATCCCTTGATGCAGGCGGTTTTAATCCGGATTTGTGCGGATGCAATTTAAAATGGCGGTTTGCTGCATGGGGTGCAATTATAAATTGCGCCCCATGCTTTTGCTTTCCGTTAACTGTATGTTTTGTCAGTTATCGTTTCTGCCTGCTAAGTAGAGACGACAAGACACTATGCATTTTATATAAATACTATATAAAAAGATTGGGCATTACGCCTTCCGTATACTTGCTGAGCTGGCACGCTTTTTGCATGATATGAAGCAAGGGCTTGTTACAACAACAGGGATACGGGAAAGGAAGATGCCTTTGATGGAATAGACCTAATTAAAACTATAAAAATAATAGGGCAGGGTGAAAGGAGCTATAAAATGTCTATTATGTACAGGGTTCTTGCGATCTTGGTTCTTCTTGCAGATCTCGGTTTCTGTATCATCACCGGCATTCGGAAAAAAAGCGCGGTCAATAATGCGGACGATTATTTTATCGCAGGCAAAAAGACCGGTATGTTTTTTATGACGATGACCGCTTTTTCGAGCCTTTTGGGCGCGGGACTGTTTATGGGACAATGCGGCCGCGGCGCGATGTATGGTATTTCAGCCTATTGGCAGCTTTTCGGCGAAGGTATTGTCGCGGGTATCGTCATGGCGCTGCTGATCGGTCCGTTTTTAGCTCGCTTTAAATATTATTCCATGGCGCATTTTATTGGGGACTATATCTGCGGCGGAAACAAGACGATCCGGCGGCTGGCAGGTGTGGCAAACCTTTTCCCAAATGTGTTTTGGGCAGGCGCGCAGATCATGGGCATTTCCTATGTGGTGCAGAACATCATCGGCATCGATTACCGCGTGGTTGCGGTTGTCTGCGGTATCGTATTCATCTTCTATACGATGATGGGCGGCATTGAATCCGTTTTGGTAACGGACGCGCTTCACGGCATCATTGCCATCATTTCCTGCGTCACAGTCATCTTCCTCAGCCTAAAGCTGATGAACTTTGATATTGGCGCGCTGAAAGCGAATGTGATGGCGATCGACCCGAACATGTGGAATATGCACACCATGTCCCCGCTTCAGATCGTGACAGCGTTCATGACCGGCTTCCTCGGCACTTTGGCAAACCCAATTTACTGGAACCGCGCGTTTGCGGCAAAGGATGCGTCCACCTGCCGCAAAGCATACATTTTTGCTTTTACCGTTGGCACCATCCTACCGCTGGCCGCGATTCTGATGGGACTGTTGGCATTTTCGATGAATCAAGGAGTGGGCGATCAGGCGCTGGTTTGGCTGGTCACGAACAACATGCCGCCAATCGTTACCGTTTTGCTCGGGCTGTCCGTATTGGCGGCAACGCTCAGCTCCGCGGATACGCATTTGAACTGCTCTGCGGCCAATGTGGTGGCGGATATCATGGACCCTGAAAAGAAATTTACGACCGAAAAGACCCTTCGGCTCAGCCGTACCGCAACGGTTGTCAGCGGTGTAATCGCCATTGCCGTGGCCATGTATTTCCCCTCTATTTATGAGCTTGCCAACTTTGGCTATACGGTTTGCGGCGGTGTTTTGGTACCGCTGTTCGTTATTGGACTGGTGCTGATGGATCGAAAATCGAAGGCCTATTCCTCCAAACTGAAGCCGTCGGGCGCAATGTGCGGTATCGTGGCGGGTATCGTGGTCGCGATCATCTTCCAAGGCGTTCCGGAGCTGAACGCCATGTTTAACGGCGGCATCCTTCCCGCCGTTGCCGCGACGGTCATCGGCGTTCTGATCGGTAATTGCTTTGGGGGCAAAAAGGAATCTGGTTCTCGCTAAACGCCGTTTTTACAATCGGAACAGCAGGCATTTCAAAATGTCTGCTGTTCCGATTGCGGGCTTCCGCGGATAAGTCGCTGAATCTGTCGATTACGCATTGCGGTTGTGAAATGGAAATGGTATACTAATTGTAACCGGATGTTTCATCCGTGCGATACGATTGAAATGAAGAAAGCTGGGTGCATATGAGACTGCTGACACGTTCAGATTTTGACGGTTTGGCCTGCGCGGTGTTCCTTAAGGAAGCCGGTATTATCGACCATTGGAAATTTGTACATCCCAAGGATTTGCAGGACGGCTTGGTGGAAGTCGGCCCGGACGACTGTCTGGCAAACGTGCCTTTTGTAGAGGGCTGCGGCCTGTGGTTCGATCACCATTCGAGCGAGCAGGAACGGAACGCCTATAAGGGAAAATACAAGGGGGAAAGCCGCAGCTGTCCGAGCTGCGCTCATATCATTTATGATTATTACGGCGGCGCCGAACGCTTCCCGGACTGCAAAGCTCTGCTCGACGCGGTGGATAAAGTGGACTCCGCTAATCTGACGCGTGAAGAGGTCCTGCACCCGAACGACTGGATACAGCTCGGCTTTATCATGGACCCCCGCACAGGGCTGGGCCGTTTTCATAACTTCCGCATCAGCAACTATCAACTGATGGAGGAACTGATCGACTGGTGCCACACCAAGCCCATTGAGGAGATCATGGCCAACCCGGATGTGAAGGAGCGGCGCGACCTCTATTGGGAGCAGACGGAAAAGTTTATTGAAATGGTGCGCGCCCATACCGTGGTGCGCGGCCCGGTGATCATATCCGATCTGCGCGGGGTCGATCCCATCTATTCCGGCAACCGGTTTATGATTTACAGCCTATACCCGGAGCAGAACATTTCGGTGTGGATTGTCAGCGGCAAGGGCGGCAGGGGGTGCTCGTGCGCCGTGGGTTACAGCATTATGAACCGCACCAGCCAAGTGGACGTCGGTAAGCTGATGCTAAAATACGGCGGCGGCGGTCACCGGCAAGTCGGCACCTGCCAATTCCCGGACGAGGAAATGGAAACGAAGATCCCGCTCCTGCTGGACGAGCTGGTGGACCTGAGCCGGTAACTCCCAACGCAATTATAACAAGAAAGAGCACCGCTTTGTAAACAGCGGTGCTCTTATGTTTTGGGCTTCTCTAGTCGTCGGTCAGCCATTTGCGGAGGGTCTCGTGTACCGCGTTTAGATCGATCGGTTTGGAGATGTGGCCGTTCATACCCGCGCGGCTCGCCGCTTCCATGTCTTCCGCAAAAGCGTTGGCGGTCATGGCGATGATCGGCAGCGCTTTGACGTCGGGCCGGGCCAACTGCCGCAACTGCCGCGTGGCCTCGTAACCGTCCATGACCGGCATCTGCACGTCCATAAAGACCAACGCGTAATATCCGGGCGGGTTCTGTTCTATTTTTCGTACCGCTTCCAAGCCGTTGCAGGCCGTTTCGATATGCACGCCGGTCATCCCGATCAGCTCCTGCGCGATTTCCAGATTCAGCTCGTTATCCTCTACCAGCAGCAGTCGTTTGCCGCTGAACGCGGCTTCCTCTTGCAGCGGCGGAAGAAGCGGGCGGTCCTCCAACAGGCGCGGCGGCGCTTCCGTCGGCTTGGCGCCGTGTTCCTGCAACTTCAAATGCAGCGTGACCGTGAAAGCGGAGCCCTTGCCCGGCTTGCTCGTCACATAGATGCTGCCGCCCATCATATCAAGAATGTTCTTGGTGATCGCCATGCCCAGACCGGTGCCGGCGATCTTGCTAGTGGTGGAATCCCGGCTGCGTTCAAAGGGCAGAAACAGCTTTTGGAGGAAATCCTCGTCCATGCCGATGCCGGTATCCGTGCATTCAAACTGGTAATTGCCGTACCCATCCTGATAAGGCGCAACCTGCGAAAGCATCAACCGCACTTCGCCGCCGGGCAGCGTGTACTTGATGGCATTGCTGATGATATTGATCATCACCTGCCGTATGCGGAGCGGGTCGCCGATGACCTGCTCGTCGCGCATGTGGATCAGGTTGGCTTCCATGGTGAGCGAACCGTCCCTCGCTTGCGGACGGACCAGCTCGACCACATTGGAGAACAGCGCGGTCAAGTGTACCGGCTCTTCTCGGAGCGACAGCTTACCGCTTTCGATTTTGGACATGTCCAGCACGTCGTTGATCAGGCTGAGTAGATGCGCGCTGGAAAGCTCGATCTTGTGCAGGCAGTCCTCGATCCGGTCGCGCTCGTCCAGATGCGCCTCGGCAATGGTCGTCATGCCCATGATGGCGTTGAGCGGCGTGCGGATATCGTGGCTCATGTTGGAAAGGAACTGCCCCTTGGCCTGACTGGCCGCATTGGCGGCGTCCAGCGCGGTTTGCAGCGCCTGCCGGTTTTGCTCCTCATCGTGTTTTTGCTCGTCGATACAGCGGATGAGCAGAATGGCGGTGCAGTCCTCGGAAAAGGGATTGTCCACGTGAAGGATCTGCAGCGAAAGCCAATGGTACATACCGTCTGTGAACAGACCGCGCGCCTCCCAATACACCTCGCTTTTTGCGCTGCTGAGGCATTCGAGCAAATGCTTCGGGGATAGGCGCGACCGGTACTCCTGCCGGAAATCCGGGTGGATGGACGCTTCAAACGCGCCGAAGATACCGGTGCAGGTGCGTTCGGGGAGCAGCGGCATCCGCATGGTGGGCGCGGCGTAAAGCACATTCAGTTCGTCGCGCGTCAGGTTCAGGCTCAAAATAAGGGGATAGGCGTTTGAAATCGCGCTGATGAGCGAGCGGCGCTCGATCAGCTTTTCGCGTTCCTCTTCTTCTTCGGCGAGCTTTTCTCTGGTAATATCGTGGAAGGTGGCGATGAGAATGGCGGTACCGTTCATATCCACGATACGCTCCACGATGCCGGATGTCCAAAAATAGCTGCCGTCCAGCTTAACGATCTGATTGACGATGCTCTGCTTGCCGCCGCCCGCCGCGGCTTCGCGCAGCTTTTGTTTGATCTGCTCTTTATCATCGGGATGCAGCATCGCCTCGATCGGCCCCGTCTGCGAAAAATCGTTTGGCGTGTCCTCCGGATAGCCCAGCAGGCGGCGGCCTTCCCGGTTGACCTGAATAAAGCGGAAGGGCTCTTCCAAGCTGATCAGGGCAATGCCTTCCGGCACGGAATTGTAAAGATGGGTGATAAAGGCCGCCTGATTTTCCAGCGTGCGGTGCGTTTTGCCGCTGTTGTACAGATAGACCGCCAGCAGCAGCGTCATGCTCAGCAGCACCAATGCCAAGAGCAGCATGGCCTTGAATAGGATATTATTGGTCTGCGCCTGAATGACTTGTTCCGGGATGATGGAAACAAGGTACCAATCGTTTTCCTCCATCAGCGGCGTGTAGCAGAAAATCGTGTTTGCATCCTTGTAGGAGAAGCGCGCCCAGCCGGTCTGCGCGCTGATCAGCGCCTGCCGGAACTGATCGACGACGGGGGGATCGTTTTGCTCCTGCGACAGCATGTCGAAAAGGTTTTGGATCGTCTTGTTGCTGTTGACATGAGCGGAGCGGATCAGCACCGTGCCGCTTTGGTTAACCAAATAAGAAAAACCGGTGTTGTCATAGAACGAAAGGGAAAACTGCGCCGCAGTTTCATCCACCCCGTATTCTTTGACGATGAAACAATCCGTCCCATCGGCAAGCTGCGTTCTGAGGTAGACATCAAAGACGTTTTTGCCGGTAACGCTGGAGATATGGGGATCAATCATGCCTTCGTCGCCGGATGCGTCGCCCAATGCGTTAACGACAAAAAGGTCGGGTTCGGCCGAAGCGGAAACGCGGGTGCCGTCCGCCAGATAGAGCGAGGTGCCGCTATCGATCGTGTCATAAGATGCGAGCTGGGAGACGGAGACAGAGCCAAAGCGTTTGGATAAAGGCCGCAGGATGTCGTAATCCTTTTGCAGCTGAATGCGCAAAGCATTCGCCCCCTGCCGGGTGCTCTCCATAATGGTGCTGATGGAGTTATCCCAAAGCTGCGCGCGCACGTCGCTGATAAATAGATAGGTAGCGGCGCAAAGCACGGCCGCCAGCATAGCGGAAGCTAAAACAAACGCAAATTTCTTTTTATTCATGCAGCGCCACCAATACCTGTTCGTCGAGCCAATCCATCGTTTGTTCTAGACTGTTTCCGGCAAGCAGCAGCGCGCAGGCGTCGGCCGTAAGGTCCCAAATGGGGAAGTCGAGCAGACTGTCCGATCCGATCACGGTGGGGCTTGTCCGGAAGCTGTCGACCACGGGCTGCAACTCGGGCAGAGAGGTGGCAGAACCTGCCTGTAGCGGGCTGAAAGAAGCCTGATTATCCGCGAATTTTTGAATATTTTCCTGTTGCAAAAAGTAAGAAACAAAGTCAAGAGCCGCTTGCGGCTCAGTACTGTCCGCGCTGACGCTGAGCCGGGTATCGGGGTTGATCACCAAAACCGAGCCGTCCTCCAGCACGGGGTAGGGGATCACCTGAAAATCAAAGTCCGGTTCCAGCGCCTTGAACCGGCCCGCCGCCCATGCGCCGGTCAGCATAAAGGGCGCGTCCCCTTCGGCAAACGCGGCAAGGTCGTCGGAGGTCTTTTTCGTTTCAAGCGCGGCCGCCGCATCGATGTAGCCCTTTTGGCAAAAAGCCTCGGCCAGCGCGAAGCCGGGCTTCAGGTAATCGCTCAGCAGCGCCTCGCCGGCGTTGATGCGGGCAAAAGTATTCTGCTGCTGGTTATCCCGGTAAAGCGGATAAAAACCAAGGGCGATGGCCAAGGTTTTCAGCGAAATATCGTTATTCGCCACAATGGGGGTCATGCCCTGCGATACAAAATGGTCGCAGACGGCCTGCCATTCCGCAAGGGTGGCGGGCACCTTCTGTTTATGCTCCTTCAACAGATCAAGGTTGCAGTAAAGGCCGAACGCGGAGATCGTGGTCGGCACCCAGTAGATACTGCCGTCCGGCTCGGTCATCTGGCTCAGCATGTGTTCGGAAAATTCGGAGATCGCATCCAGACCGGACAGGTCCGCCAGCTTTCCACCCATAGTAAAGGCGAGCGCGGTATCGTGGTTGACCATGAAAATATCATCCGCACTGTCTGCGGCCATCCGTTTTTCCAGCGCCGTATAGTAATCCGCGCCCTTTAGGCTTTCGTAGGAAATTTGCACATCCTTGTGCTCCAACATAAAGTCGGTCAGAATCTCTTCTATTATCTTTACGTTTTCCGGTTCGTATTTGTTGCCGAAGAACGTGAGCTGCTTTGTGGGCGCGGGCTGTTCCGCGTAATTATGTACCTCGTTTGCCGTGCCGCAGCCGGTCAGCGTCAGCAGCAACGCGAGCGCGCCTGCGCCGATCTTTCGTAATAAGCGTCGTACCATTCTCTTGCCCTCCCGGCGAAGCGCTGTTCGGGTAGCGCGTGAACTAACATATTTTCTCTATTTTATCATATTTCCCGCTGGCCGTAAATGCATCTGTGCGGCAAAGGACGGAAATAAAATTTTTTGTCATGTACGATGATATCTTGACATACGCTTATGGTATAACCTGTATGGGCGCTCAAAAGATAACAGTTGGTGCGGTTTTGTTTCTATATGTCGGCGCATGTCGGTAGATGTCAACATGTTTTTCGTCGAAAGTAGTCGGATGCCTTGAAGATTTTTATGAAATATGGTAATTTATAGACAGGAAAAAAATTCATATTTGAAGGTGGCGGGAACAATGGAAGAGCCTAAGAGGATCATCCGTGTGCTGCTCGCGGAGCGTGATGACGAATTTCGGAGAATCGTGGCGGCGGCAATGGAGCAGTGCGGCTGGATTGATCTTATCGCATCGGTGAAGGATGGCGCGGAAGCGCTGCGCATCGCATTGGAAAAGCGGCCGGATGTTGTCGTTCTCGACGCGATGCTGGCGCAGCTGGACGGCGTGACAATCGCGGCGCTCCTGAAGAAAGAACGGCTGCCGATCGACGTTGTACTGCTGACGTTTTTCGTCAGCCCGCAATTCAGCCTTGACTGCCACTATTTGAAAGTAGCCGCCGTTTTACAAAAGCCCTTGCTAACGCAAACCATTTTAACGCGGCTGGAAGTGCTGCGGGACAGCAAGGGCCAGCAGCAGGAACGGGATCAAGAATTGCTTTGGCAGAAAAGCGTGGTCAAAATGATGCATGTGCTTGGCATTCCGCAGGGAACCAAGGGCTACCTTTATATCAATAGAGCGATCCTTTATGATTTGATGCATGAAGGCGCGGCAAGCAACATCACCAAGCAGATCTATCCCGAACTGGCCGCGAAGTTTGATAATAAGCCGGAAAACGTGGAACGCGTCATTCGCAACGCCATAGAAAAGATCGTGGAAAAAGGCAATCGGGAACTGCTGGAAGAGTATTTTGGCCCGGTATCGACTTGGAAAAAGGGCCATCCGACAAACGCCGCATTTATCGCCCGCGCTTCCGAGCTGCTGCGGCAGGGTGAAATAGAACAAATGCTGCAAACAGATTGAACAAAAAAACGCGCGCGCTATCTTAAAAATTTGGTTTAAACGTGCTATAATAAAAGCATCGGTAGCCTTATGAAAAAGAAGCGAGGTGCGGCGGCAATGGGACAAACGGATAAACCGGCGGAAAAACGTGCGGCGCAGGCGCATGCCGGGCGGGAAATGGCAAAGCGTCTGGCGCTTGTGATCTTGGCCAGCGTGCTCATGGCGATGAACATCAAAAGCTTTGTGGAAGCGGGCGGCCTATTCCCAGGCGGATTTAACGGCCTGACGCTGCTGATCCAGCGCAGCGCACAGCAGTTCGCGGGCATTACCCTTTCGTTTACGCTGATCAATTTTTTGCTCAACGCGGTGCCCGCGGTTATCAGCTTCCGGCTAATCGGCAAGCGCTTCACCATTTATTCCTGCCTGATGATCGTGCTGACCAGCGTGTTGACCGACCTGATCCCTTCCATGCCGCTGACCAACGACGTGCTGCTCGTCTGTATTTTCGGCGGCTTGATCAACGGGTTTGCGATCAGCCTGTGTCTGCTGGGCCGGGCGACGAGCGGCGGCACGGATTTCATCGCGGTGGCGCTTTCGGAACGCCTGAATATTGATGCTTGGAATTATATTTTAGTCGGCAACGCGGTGATGCTTGGCATTGCCGGCGTGCTCTTCGGCTGGGATAAGGCGCTGTATTCGATCATCTTCCAATTCGCCTCCACGCAGGTGGTCCATATGATCAACCCGCGCTATAAGCGCACCACGCTGTTCATCATTTCGGACAGGGCCGCGCAGGTATACGAAAACATCAAGGATACCACGCACCACGGCGCGACGCTGTTTCGCGGCACCGGCCTGTATAACGGTACCGAGCGGGATATGATCTATTCGGTCATTTCGGGCGATCAGGTTAAACGCATCACCAAACAAGTGCGCGAGATCGATCCGCATGCGTTCATCAATATTTTGAAAACCGATCAAGTCGCGGGCAATTTTTATCAGCGCCCGCACGACTGACAAGCCTATCATATACAAAAAGCCCCGCGCAGTCGCGCGGGGCTTTTTGTATGCCTTGTCAAGTTTATTGGACCAGATACCGCATCAGGATGGCGGATACCTCGGCGCGCGTGGCGGAAGCCTTGGGGTCGAGCAGGCCACCGGGCTTGCCGGTGAGCAGGCCCTCGTCCACGGCCCAGCGCAGCGCGCTTCCGGCATAAGAGGACGCCTGCGCCGCATCCGCAAAGGACAGCGCCGCATCGTTTACGGCCGGGCTGCCCGCGTAGCGGTACAGCATGGCGGCGAGCTGTTCGCGGGTGATGGGGGAAAGGGCGTTCTTACCGTCCGATATCCCTGCGTTTTGCGCCCATACCATGGCTTTTTCGTAGTAGGTCGCGCCGCCGGATACGTCTTGCCCGTCCAGACGCGCCAGCACGGTCATCAGCATGGCGCGCGTCATGTCGCTGCCGGGACTGAACGTGTGTTCGCCGGTGCCGCTGAACAGCTCGCGCGCCGTGGCAAAGGCAACGGCGGTGTGCGCCCAGTGATCCGCGGGCACATCGGAAAAGTCCTTTGCGTTCTCCGAAAGGGTCAGCGTGGCGTCGCCCGTCAGGGTGACGACCAGCGTGTCGCCTGTGACATAGGCGCCGGGCAGCAGCGTGCCGTCCGCCCTTACGATCAACGAGGGCTGCGTAACCTGCACGCTAGCGGCGGTCTTGCCGTCCGCCAGCGGCGTGCTGGTGTCGGGGATCAGCAGCTTGCCCACCGGTACGCGCAGCGTGATACTGCCAAGGCCGGTAACGGCTTTGCCGTCCGCCTTTACGGATAGGCGGATGGTGGCGACATTTCCCGCTGAATCGTTTGCGGCAGGCGTGACCGACACGGAGAGTAATAGCTCCTTCGCGTTTGCCACCGTGCTAAGCAATTCAGGCGGCAGCGTGATCGAGCCTGCCGGGGTTTCAATGGAAAGCGGCTGGTCCTGTGGGATCGCTTTTGCGGGAACGGTGGCCGCCGCTTCGGCCGTGCCGTCCGCTGTAACGCTTGCTTCGGATTTGATACCGGAAGCGGTCTCCGTCTTGGCGGTAACGGAACCATCGGGCTTTGTTACGGTTTCGCTGGTCGAGCCGTCCTTTTCCTTGACGGTTTCGGTTATGGTGCCGTCCTTTTGGGTCTCCGTTACTGTTGTGGAGCCGTCCGTAGATTTCGTGGTCTCGGTAACTGTGCCGGTAGTTGGATCGGTGACCGTCGTGGTGACGGAACCGTCCGCCCCTGTCGTCGTATCGCCTTTGGAGGTGTTGGTATTGACGCCGCCACCGCCGCCGGAACCGCCGCCGCTCGGACGGTGATAGGGCTCGGCCAGCACGGCAATGGTTTTCTGCGCGGCGGTGTAGGATTTTTCGCCCGCGGCAAGGGAAGAAGTAAAGGTATAGCTGCCGTTTACCCCTTCCGGCTTTTCGGAAGTACCGCCCACCGGCGCGGTATAGGATACCTGCGTAACGGTGACGGCGATCGATCTGTCATTGACCGCGGTCTCCGCAAGGCCCTTGACATAGGCGGCGAGCGCCTCCTCGCCGGCAACCGAGGTGTCCGCGTAAGCGGCCGCGTCCAATCGGGCGCACGCGTCCTCGAACCCCTGCTCGGCTTTGTTTTTCAGCACAAGCGTGCCGTTTTCAAAATAGCACTTATAGGCTTCATCCGCCGTCATAGCAAGGCCGTTCAGCGTTGCCGGGAAGGTGAGCTCGCGGGTACCGTTACAGTAACCGTTGGCTTCAAGCGTCGTCACTGTCATAGCGGTGTTCGGCGCGGTGGCAATACGTACCGGCTTGTCCGCCGTAGCGGTGCCGTCCACTTGCACCGCACCGCCGAACGCGCCTGAGAGGGTGAGCGCCGCGCCACCCTGAAGCGTCAATATGGACGGACCGCGATCCTTGGGGTAGGCTGTTGTGCTGGTGTTCTTGGGATCCTCGGGCTGGAAGCTGTCATATAGCACCATTTGATTGGCGGCGCCAGATTTTGCGGTTTTATCAGAAACGGTAAGCGAAGCGCCGTCCGCCACGGTGATGCTTGCACCCGGCATAAATTTTAGACGCTCGTTTACCGTCCACGCACCGGAAGTCAGAATAAAATCCATATCGCCGTCGATGGGGTAAAGGAAGCTGGAGGTGCTCAGATCCATGCCGACGATCTCGAGTGTGCTGGACTCGATCGAACCGCCGCCGGAAAGCACTAGTTTTTCACGGTCCGTATTCGGGTCATAGGTCTTGACAACCGATCCGGTATGTTGCCGGATTAAGCCGTTTTTCGGATCGACCTGCGGAAATCGGGTGTAATAGTAGCTACCGGAAGCGTTCATTTTCACTGTGCCGGTCAGGCTGCCGCCCGCCTGAATCACGGTCTTCGCCTCGATGTTATGCATATCCACCTGATTCATCGGATAAACCTCGGGGAATACCTCGAAGGCCTGCGAACCGCCGCGCCAGTTGCGTACCACATACAGGTCGCGTATCTCGCCGCCGGGCAGAGCGGTGACGGTGCCGCTGCCTTTTATATAGCCGCATACGTCCAATAAGCCGCCGGACGAAACGTCTATGCTGCCCGCAAGGTTGATCTGCGCAAAGCCGCCGGTCACATCCATATCGTAGTGTCCTGCCGCGGGTCGGCCTGTTACGGCGTTGACCAGTACCGAGCCGTTGATGGTGAGCGTTTTATCGGCGGGGACCGTTAGCGTGCAAAACCGCTTGGCGTTCGGTGAAACACCGGTGTTCGGCTTGGTTTCGGTGCCGTCCGGATTATAGCCGGTGGAAGCATTGTAGCCGGTGTCGGTTTGGGCATAAGGAATTAGAAGGGTTACGCCCGCGGGCACCGTGATATTTTCCGGCAGCGTATAATCGTGCAGCAGGCGCACGGTACCGCCGGTTTGTGAAAGCGCTTCAAACGCTTCGGGTAAGCTGTCGTAAAGGTTCAGGCCCGCCTGTGCAATGCTTCCGCCGGGATCGGCGAATAAGGCGGTAATGGATTGATCCTTTCGCGCGACAAAAGAATAGGTGGCTTCAGCGGATAGCAGATTGTTTTCCGCGTCCAACCAGCCGAGAAATTGGTTGTTGCCGGTGGGAGAGGCTGTAAGCGTTATGAGAGTACCAATCGAGATTGCGTTCGTTCCCGGCTCAAGGCCACTCACTGTGCCGCCCTTAGAAACATTGAGTATAATACTTTTAGTACCCACTTCGTATTTCAGGTTAGAAAGTGCGGCATAAGAATTAGGAACAGTACCTGCATCCATATTTTCGTAGTTGATTTCGATAGACTTTGGTGTATTGGAGGATGCTACTTCGATCGGAAGCTCGAAATGCGTCCAGCCTTTTTTACCACTGATAGAAAGTTGCTGGACATTGTCGCTCTTCACAGTAAAAGTGTTTCGGTCGCCGCCATCGACCAGATAATCGAAGGATAAAAGTCCGGTATGCTTTGCGTGAAGTTTTAAGTTAGATTCCGGGAAAAGTTCCCCATCGTGCGCAATCCTGTTAGTCGTGGTGAAAACAGTGCGATCTGGCGTGCTGGCCGAGGGATCGTATTGCCATGGAAAGGCTTTGTTGTGATATAAATCGATTGGGCTGTTGTTGTCGATATTAAGATCACTTTCGGAAAAGTCCCACGCCTGTTCAAACAGTATCGTAGGCCAAATAGCTATGGTGCGAACAAACGTATCGCTCGCGCCTTGCGTGCAGAGCACTTCAATATTATGGAGTTGACTACCCGGTGTCAATTCGTAGCTAAAAGGAGCGGATAAAACGGTTTTGGAGCCGTTATCAACGATTGCAATACTGTCATACTGTGTTTCACCCGGTGTAACTTTGACTTGCCATTGACGATCTTGATCTGTACCATAGGCTTGCGACCACCAATTGTCCTGTGTAGTTAGGCTGTCACTGCCACTGGCAGGCACCCAACTGCCCGATTCGTTTTCACGCGTCAAAAGTTCTATTTTGTCTGGTGTGGGGGTAAACCATTCAGAGGAGAAAATGGCATCATAGGTATCGGGGTCTGTGATAAGCCACCCAGTAAATTTTTTGTCTTGGCTAGAATCAAACTGATTTACTGCTTCACCCTTGCTGTTTGTAACAGTCCATCCATGCATGGAAACATCGTTACTATCGGGCCAAAAATATAGGTCACAAGATGAATAAAGGGGGACGACTGTTGAACATGGCGCGAAGAAATCGTATCCGAAGTCGTCGTTATGTCCAAAAAGTGTCATTTCACCATGGTTTTCGTGAAATTTTAAATTGATCGTGGCCTTATATGGGTCGGGTAGGCTATCAACAGATGAATAGATACGTATATTAGAAATAAAAGCCCGGCCAACTGTATTGGAATCCTGTGAATTATGTATATGCTCTAGCCATAAGTTTGGCTTAAGCGCATTAAATTCTGATAAATCAATCACTGCGGTCTGCCATTCGGCATTGGAAAGTGAGGCGACATCAGAAAAGTCAATGCGATTGTCACTAGGAATTTTACTATAATATTTTGCGCCTCGAAATGAGGTTTTAGATAAATCAGGTGTCATATAATGATTAAATGTGGAAGCGTCTTTTGAGGCTAATACATAGTCATATACTAGGTAACACTCTTTGTCAAAACCAATGGCTAATGCAGAAGTAACACCGGCGGTGTTATCGCTTTGCCATACCACATGGCCATTATGGTTAAAATCAGCTTTTTCCCAAGAGTATCCCTTCCGGTTGGCATTGTTTTTGAAGGTCGCCGTTATATCGGTATCGCTGTAGGTAATCAGGCCGCTGTAATCAGCGGTATCTGCATCGGTATAGTACTGGATTGTAACATTAGTGGGCGCGGGATCGTTTTGTTGGATAGTATCAGTGCATTCAAGATCAGCAACTTTAGCATCGGTTACCGCCAGCGCGGGCGCCATGCCAGTGAGAAGGCAAGCGGAGAGAAGCAAGCTGATAAGTTTTTTGCCGATAGGTTTCATTTCGTATTCCCCCGATTTCATTTAGTAAAAAAGCCCGAGGAAAGCCGTAAAGCGTTTCCCCGGGCTCTGGAGCAAGGAGGCTTAGTTTAAGCGGTGGTATATACAAATGCTACGGTATATTTGTATTCGTGACCGCCGCGCGAGGTGACGACTACGTCCACCTTCTGCGCATTGAGAACGGAAAGCTTGGTGTTGCCGCCAACCTTTTTATCGCCGTCCATCAGACCGGAGTTCTTGATCGCTGCGACCAGCGCAACCAGATCCTTATCCTTGATCTGATCGTAGGTCAGCGCATCACTTTCGCCGATCTTCAGCGTCGTGAAATCATTATACTTGGCCAGCTCAATAGCCAGCGTGTCGCTCATGATGGTGTAAACGTCCTTAACGGACTTGTCGCCATCGGTAATGTTGACGGTCAGCGTGTTATCGGCCCACTCGCTGGTAGCTACATCGGTCAACTGGTCGAATACAGCCTTCATGCTTTCCTGTGCGCGCCCGTTGATCGCAGCATCGGACATATCCTTGAAATGCAGCGTGTAAGGAACGCTGTAGTCCGTGCCGCGGCTTGAACCGTTTAAGGTAACGGTCAAATCCTTGCCTACTACATCGGCCAGCGTTTTGCCGCCCGGAATCCAGCCCTTTATGGCAGAAATGATCTGGGTGCTCAAATCGGCATTGTCCGCCGCGATCGAGATATTGTCAGAATCCGCGATCTTGATCGTGGTAATCTGGCCGTAGTCCTGCACGATTTTAATAACGGGCGAGAGCACATCCTGTGCCACGCTGGCGAGACCCTTGGTTACGTCGTAGATCTCTACATCCACGCTTACTTCGTAAATATCGCTGTTTTCCACCGCTTCAGGATCTAGCAGAGTGGCATAGTCCATGTTATCGTTAACTTCCGGAATCTTGGCTTTGACCGCGGCCAGCAGATCGGCACGGAGCGATTCAGCGGACGGTGCGGAAGAACCACCGCCACCGCCGCCGCCACCGCCGCCGGTGGTCGTGCCGCTGGTCGAACCGGTTTTGCCGGGTTCTACCGTGCCCTTATCGGTCTTGACCGCGTCCGCGCCTTTATCAACGGTGATGGAGGTGCCGGGGGTCGTTACCTTCGCGCCGGTCGAGCCTGCCTGCGCCTCTACCTTGGTCACCTTGCCGTCGCCCTTGACTTCGGTGTTCGCGGCGGCGGTCTGTACCTTGGCGATCGTCGCGCCCTTTTCGGCGGTCACGGTCGCGTTATCGCCCTGTACGGCCACGGTGTCTACCTTGCCTGCTACGGTCAGCGCCGTGTTCGCGGCGGCACTGTCCACGGTCACGGTCTTAACGGTGGAGTTTTTGTCCACGGTCACATCCGCACCCGCCGCGGAGACGACGACCTCGTCCACCTTGGCGTTTTGCAGCACAACCGGCACGTTCGCCGAAGCGATTTCGACCTTGCCTACCGTGCCTTCGATGATCACATCGTCCTTACCGTCGTCTACAACGATGGTCTGCACCTTGGCGTTGCCCTCGGTCGCGACGCGCACGTTGCCGTCTACCTTGGAAACAACGACCGTGCCGATCTCGGTCGAGCCGGAAATAATGATCGAGTGTACGCCGCCGCCGCGAACGACCAGACGGCCGGAAACCTTGCTGTCCCGAATGGTGACGTTGCCGTCGCCCACGCCGTCGCCAAGGATCAGATCGCCCTTGATGTCGGCCTTGTCGAGCACCGCGCCCGCTTCACGCACCATCGCGTTGCCGTCCGCCGTGCCCGTGTATTCCTTGGGCAGGTAGGCGGAAACGAGGTTGTCCGCGATCTGCGCGAACTCCGCGCGGGTGATCGAAGCGGTCGGATTGAGTTTGCCGCCCGAACCGTTCACATAGCCCGCCTCGGTAAGCGCCGCGACCGGGCCCTTGGCCCACGAGGAAACAGCCGAGGCGTCCGAGAACTTCGAGAGGGAAGAAGCGCTGCCGTCCGCAAGGCTGAACGCGCGCGCCAGCACGGTGAACGCTTCCTGCCGGGTGATGGCGCTGGCCGGGCTAAGCTTGCCGTTCGAGCCCTCAAAGGTGCCCATATGTACGGCCTTTTGCATATCCGCATAGTACCAAGCGCTCGCCGGAACATCGGTATAAGAGGAGATATCCGCCGTCTTGGTCGCGCCGAAGGCGCGGTTGACGATAGCGGCCAGTTCCGCGCGGGTGAGCAGGCCGGAGGCGTTGATCTTGCCGTCCGAACCGTTCAGCAGGCCGTTGTTAATCGCGTTTTCCAAGGCGGGGCGCGACCAGTCGCTCGGCATGTCGGCAAAGTCCGACGGCGAGGCGGCGAACGCGCCCACGCTCAGCGAGGACAGCACGACCGCGGCCGAGACCAGCCCGGCCAGTTTTCTGTGTAACTTCATTGAATCACTCCGTTCTGAA
The DNA here is from genome assembly GCF_024462775.1 of Butyricicoccus faecihominis. Lineage (GTDB taxonomy): Bacteria > Bacillota > Clostridia > Oscillospirales > Butyricicoccaceae > Agathobaculum > Agathobaculum faecihominis_A. Next base: position 142,143 of record NZ_JANGCE010000002.1, on the reverse strand, counting down.
TTCATTAGTTTGCCATTGCCTTACCAGTTTCAGACGGCATCAACCCCCCCACCCCTTATTGTTGGCAAACGACAACGGCGGCTGGGGCTTCCGCGCACAGCGGTGCTAACCGCCGTGGCGTTGCGGCCCTGCTATTCAAAGAGTTTGCCGTTTGGTTACCACATAATGTGAATTATGTGGTGTTTTTATTATGAGTTCATTTGCATTGTAGCACAGGCCCTCTAATATTGCAACCGGGTTTGCTTGTATTTTTGTGAAAAAGACACAAAACTGAAAGGGAATTTAAGGGCCTAAAAGTATAATTAACCGGCAAAAGCACCACATAATTCACATTATGTGGTGCTTTTTGTTTAAAAATATGGAAATCCTTTTTTCGGATACCGCGGTAAAGTTACTCCGCCTTGCGCTCGCCGCCGATAAAGAAGACCGCAAGGATGCCCGGACCGGCATGCGTGCCAATCACGGTGCCGCAATAGCGGATCTCCGACCGAACGGCGCCATGCTCGAGCAGATAGGCGGCAAGCGCCTCGGCATCCTCTATACAATCGCCGTGGCAGATGCGGACGATCTGCTTTTTGTCCGTCATTTCGCGCAGCGCGCGGCTGCCGAGGTATTCAATGGCTTTTTGACGCCCGCGTACCTTGTGGCCGACGCCCAGCTTGCCTTCGTTATTGACCCAAATGATCGGCTTGATGCCGAGCAGTCCGCCGACCACCGCGGTCGTTTTGGAAAGGCGGCCGCCGCGGTGCAGATGCTCCAGATCGTTTACCGTAATCAGGTGGATGATGTGCAGGCGCATTTGGCGGATGGCTTCGGCGGTCACCTCCACGGTGCAGCCGCTGTCGCGCAGCTCGCGCGCGCGGTCAAGCAGCAAAAACTCGCCGCCGGTTGCGGAGAGCGTGTCCACACAGACGATCTTGCGATCGGGATAGGAGGGGGCGAGCTCGTCCCGCGCCATGCAGCCAGCCTGAAACGTACCGGAAAGGCCGGAGGAAAAGCCGATATACAGCACGTCCTGCCCGGCGTTCAGCGCATCGCGGAAAATCTGCAAAAAGGTTTCCAGCTTGGCTTGCGAGGTGACGGACTTTTTGCCCTGCCGCAGCAGATCGTAAAACTGGTGGAAGGACACGGTCTGTCCGCAATCCTCCTCAATGGTGCGTCCGTCAATGGTAAAGGAGAGCGGCGCACATTTGATATCGTGCGTTTCAAAATATGAGGCGGATTCGTCGATCGTGGAGTCGGTCACCAAAACAAATGGATACATAGCGGTTTTCCTCTTTTCCGCGGCATGTTTCAGCCGCTGATTTCAAATAGCGTTTGGCACGCGCCGGACAGTGACGGCGCGGGGCCATGACTGACGACTTCATAAGTGTTTTCCGTGCCGATCAGGCCAATGCCGGGGAGCGCGATTTTGGGTTCCACCGCGATCGTCATGCCGGCCGCGAGCGGTGTGGTAAAGCCGGGGGCGAGCACGGGCGTTTCGTCCATCGTCAGCCCGATGGAATGGCCAAGGAATTTAGCGCCGTTCATGAAGCCCTCGCGGAAGCGGGAATCGACGATGGCGAGCACCTTTTCATAAATCTCAGCGGGCGCCGCGCCCGCCGTCAGCATGGAGGCGATCTCGTATTCCAAAAAGACGCAGTGCTCGTGCGCCGCGCGGATCAGATCGCCCTGCGGATGATCGGCAAGGCGGCCGAAGAAGAAGGAAATGCTTTTATCCGTGTGATAGCCTCGAAAACCGCAGGGGATATCGAGCAGGATGGGTTCGCCGTTTTGCAGGCGCCGCTCGGACGAACCGATGGATTTCATGGCGATCGAGGTGCCGACCGTGCCGCTCGGAGAATCAAGCGCGGCCTCGCGCAAACCGTTTTCCCCAAAGCTGCACACGCCGAGCACATCCTCCGCCGCAGGCTGGTTGAAGCGCGAAATGCCCATGCCGCCTTGTTCCAGCAGCGCGGTGCAGATCTCGCCGCAGAGCCGCGCCTCGCTCACACCCTCGCGCAGCAGAGCGGGGGCGAGCGTTTCGATCACATGCGCGTGGATCTCGCCTGATTTTCTCATACAGGCGCGTTCGTATTCGCTCTTTTCCGCGCGCAGGGCGGAAAGCACATGGTCGGCCGAGAGATAGGCGGTAAACGGCAGGTGCTTTTGCAGCATGGAAAGCTTTTGCAGCGTCATGGTGCGGGTGGAGAAAAATACGGTTTCGGGCACCTGCGGAAATGCTTCGCGCAGCGCGCGGAATCCGCCCATGGGCCGGATATCCGCGAAGAGCGAATCACGCTTCGCGCAGTCGAAGGAGCGGCGGACGAACAGCACGGCTTCGTCGGGGGTGACGACGAGCGCGCCCTCCTGCATGGTGCCGGTAAAGTAATAAAGATCGATCTTATTGTCCAGAATGATCATGTGCCAATCCGGATGGTGGCGGTGCATTTCAGCACGCAGACGGGTGAGCCGGCTGGTAAGTTCCTGAGCCGGGACCGGGGTATGGGGCATATTTGTTTCCTCCCGAGGTGGTAAATTTAACTTTCGCTTTATTTTACCATAGTTTTGCCTGTTCGGCAATGCGCGCGTTGACTTTTGGCATTTCGTGCGATATCATGATATTTGGAGAAGAATTCGTAGAAGGGAGGCGCGCCATGCGTAAATTGTTAGGCCGCTTTTTGGGCGACCGACGTGTTGTGGGAGGTTTGCTGGTCCTCATCCAGTTGGTCATCGTTATGTTCGGCGTGGGGCTGCTCAGCGAGAAATGGCTGTGGATGCCGCGCGCGCTCGTGGTCCTCAGTATTATTATAGTGATCTGGCTGGTGCGAAAATATGACAACCCTACGTATAAAATATCGTGGATCGTAATTATTTTGACGCTGCCGCTGTTTGGCGGCCTGTTTTATCTGCTGTGGGGCAACACACCGTTCAACCGCGCGCGCACCCAGCATAAGTACGAGCCCCAGCCGCCTGATTTTAATGAATACATGCGGCATCCGGCGACCGAGGCGCTGGCCGCGGACAATCCCCGCCACGCGTCCCGTGCGCGCTATATCCAGAATTTAGACGGCATGCCCGCTTGGACCAATACGGAAGCGCACTATTTCCGCGTGGGCGAAGAAATGTTCGAGTCCATGTGCGAGGAACTGAAAAAAGCCCGCCGCTTCATTTATATGGAGTACTTCATCGTGGAAGAGGGGATCATGTGGGACCGCGTCCTTTCGATCCTCAGTGAAAAGGTTCGCGAGGGCGTTGATATCCGCCTGATCTACGATGATGTGGGCTGTATCGCGACGCTGCCCACGAATTATGACCGCTATCTCGGCACGCTGGGCATCCGTGCCGTGCGGTTCAACCGCTTTATTCCGACGCTGAACACCTATTTAAATTACCGCAACCACCGAAAGATGATGATCATTGACGGCAACGTGGGATATATGGGTGGTATCAATCTGGCGGATGAATATATTAATGAAAAGGTGCGCTTCGGACACTGGAAGGATACCGGCATCCTGCTGCGGGGCGAAGGCACAGCAAGCATGACCTCGCTCTTCCTTCAAATGTGGGAATACGCCACCGGCGAGCCTGTGCCGCCGCTCGACGCGTACCTGCCCACGGTCAAGCTGCCGGCGGACGGCTACGTGCAGCCCTTTGCCGATTCCCCGCTGGATGACTTAAACATCAGCGAATCGGTCTATTTGCAGATCATCCACACCGCGCGCGAGTATGTATATATCACCACGCCCTATCTGGTGCTGGATAACGAGATGATCACTGCGCTGACCATTGCGGCGCAGTCCGGCGTCGATGTGCGCATTCTCACGCCAGGCATCCCGGATAAAAAGCTGGTGTATCTGATCACGCGGTCGTACTATCAGCAGCTGCACCGCGCGGGCGTTAAGATCTACGAATATACGCCGGGCTTCCTGCACGCCAAGTGCATTGTTTCAGACGACGATACCGCGGTGGTCGGCACGATAAATATGGATTTCCGTTCCTTCTTCCTGCACTTTGAGTGCGCCACCTGTTTCTACGATAGCTCCGTGGTGCATGCGGTCAAGGAGGATGTGCTCGAAACGATCAACAAATGCCGCATCGTGGACGACGCATGGCTGCGGCGCGTGCCGTGGCTGCGGTCGATCGCGGCGTCGGTTCTGCGGCTGTTCGCGCCGCTGCTATAACATATCAAAGGGGAACGGGAGATGGAAAACAGCGAGCAAATACTCAGCTGCATTCTGGACGCGGGCGAAATGCTGCTTACCTCGGGCGCCGAGGTGAGCCGTGTAGAGGACACAATGAGCCGCATGGCTGTTGCCTATGGCTTTGAACGGGCCGATGTGCTCACCATTACGGCAAGCGTGATTGTTACGGCGCGCCATAAAGACGGCGCTGTCTATACGCAGACCCGCCGCGTCACCCGACGCGATACCGACATGCGGCGGATCGAGCAGGTAAACGCCCTTTCGCGCGAGGTCTGCGCCGCGCCGCTGCCGCTGGCGGTGCTGCGGGGCCGCATCGCCGCGATCGCCGCTGCCCCGGCGGGCTCTGCACTGTCGCAGGTCATGGCGTATCTGGTTATCGCGGGCTCCTTTGCCGTGTTTTTCGGCGGCTCCGCGTGGGACGGTCTGGCGGCGATGGTTTGCAGCCTGCTGCTTTATGCCGTGATGCGGGGCGGCGCGCGGGTGCAGCTACAGCCCGTCGTGCTGACGATCGTGGCCTCCGCCGCGATGTGTCTGCTGGCGGTAGGGCTGACGCAAATCGGCGTTGGGCAAAATGTGGATAAGATCATCATTGGCAACATCATGCTGCTCATTCCCGGCATTGCGCTGGTCACGGCGCTGCGGGATGTGATAAACGGCGATACGATCAGCGGCCTGATGGGCGCGTGCGAAGCGCTGCTGCGCGCGCTGGCGATCGCGGGCGGCTGCGCCTTGGTGCTGATGCGGTTCGGAGGGGGCGCGTGATGGAGATAAGCTATGTGGTCCAAGTGCTGATGGCGCTGATCGGCGCCATTGGGTTCGGCTGGCTGTTTCACGTGCCGGGCAGCAAGCTGGTCGCGATCGGCCTTGGCGGCGCGCTCGATTGGATCGCCTATCTGGTGGCGTTTGAGCTGACCGGGGGCCGCGTGTTCGCTTTTTTTGTGGCAGCGCTGGCAACAGCCGCCGTGGCGGAAGTGACCGCACGCGTGCTTCGCACACCCGTTTTGACGCTGATGGTGCCCATGATGGTGCCGCTGGTGCCGGGCGGCGATCTGTATTACACGACGCTCGCACTGGTCAGTGGGGATACGGAGCGTTTTACGCATATGGGCAGCCTCGTCCTCAAGGAGGCGGGCGTGATCTCCTTCGGCATTATTTTAGCCGGCTGCGCCGTGCAGGCGGTGCTGCATATCCTTGCCTTTGTGCGGCAAGGAAAAAAGGCGCATTGATTAGGACTACAGACTGTCAAAAAACCCTTCGTGCCGCAGCGCGTAATAAAATTGAAAATTGTTTTTGACAGCCTGAAGGACGCTTGCAAACAAGTTTGCAAGCGTCCTTTTTTTCTTGCTGTTTTGCATAGGGAACGGAAATTTAAAGTGTGAATGCATCGAAAGAAAATCAAATATTATAAAAATAAATCGAACAAAATCAAAATATAAAGCGAAAAAATAAAAAAGATGCATGATAAATAATCGGAAAGCTTGTGCATTATTCACGTATTGACAGGAGAAATCAGGAATAGTATAATGCAGACAGATAGAAAAAATCGAACAAATTTTGATAAGAAATAAAACGGTTCACTGAAGCGCATAAAATGAAGGAGGCAGTTGCATGAAACTCAAATTCGGTATGATCGGCGGCGCAGGCGGAGGGATCGGCCCGGTACATATGCGCGGCACGCTGCTGGACCACAAATGCGAACTGACGGCTGGTTGCTTTAGCCGCCATGAGGAAAAAAACCGTGCGCAGGCGGAGGAATGGGGCATACGCGATTTGACCCGCCTGTATCCCGATTACCGCGCCATGGCGGCGGAAGAGGGCGCGCGCACGGGAGACGACAGGCTCGACTTCGTCGTGATCGTCACGCCGAACGATACGCATTACGAGATCGCCAAGGCGTTTATGGAGCAGAACATCCATATCGTTTGCGACAAGCCGTTGGCCTTTACCGTGGAAGAGGGCGAGGAGCTGGCCCGGATCGCCAAGGAAAGGAACCTGCTGTTCGGCGTTACCTATACCTATTCCGGCTATGCCATGATCCGGCAGGCGCGCGAGCTGATCGAGCACGGCGAGCTGGGCGAGATCACTTATATTAACGCGGAATACCCGCAGGAGTGGCTGGCGCTCGCGCTGGTGCAGGAAAACAGCGCCAACGCGATGTGGCGGCTCGACCCCGCGCGGGCGGGCGAATCACAGGCAACGGCCGATATCGGCACCCATATCGAATATCTGGTTAAAGCGGCCACAGGCCTTTCGCCCGAGCGCGTGCTGGCGCGGTTTGACCATATTCCGCGCGACCTGAAAATGGAGAGCAACACCACCATTCTGTGCCAGTATCCCAATAATGTGACCGGCCTTCTGTGGGCTTCGCAGATCGCCATCGGGCACGAGTGCGATATCAAGCTGCGCGTGTTCGGCACCAAGGGCGCGATCGAATGGCAGCATCAGGACGCGGGACGGCTCAAGTTCACCCGCCTTGGCGGGCCGGTGCAGTATTATTCGGCGGCAAGTCCGTACAACTACGAGGAATCCATTCGCCTGAGCCGCACCAATCCCGGCCATCCGGAAGGCTTGTTTGAGGCGTTCGGCAACATCTACCGTTCGTTCTGCGAGGTGCTGCTGGCCCGTAAGCAAGGCCGCGAGCCGGAAAGCTTTACCTTCCCGACGGTGGAGGACGGCGTGCGCGGGTTAAAATTCGTTCATGCCTGCGTGGAAAGCGACCGGCGGGACAGTGTCTGGATGCCGGTGGAATAACGGGAGGAAATTGCGATGGAGCAAATCAAAATCGGCATTGCGGGGTTGGGCGGCTGGGCAGCGTGCATGCGGCGAATCTGGCGTTTCGCATTCCCGGCGTACAGCTCGCTTCGGCCTGCTCGCCGGTCGAAACGGAGCTTACGCGCGCCCGCGAACAATTCGGCATAGCAGATACCTATACGGATTATGATAAAATGCTGCAAAAGGCGGATATCGACGCGGTCGCGATCGTTACGCCGAGCGTGATGCATTTTGAACAGATCACCAAAGGGCCGCATGGCCTTTGCGACCACGCAGTCCTTCCGTGAAAATCATCCGGTACAAATCGAGTATTGATCAATAAAAGGAGTGCTATCGCAATGAAAAAGTCAATTCGCGTTGCCATGCTTGGCGTCGGACGTATCGGCAAAATGCACACCCGCAATATCCTTACCATGAAGGAATTTGAAGTCGTTACCGGCATGGACCCATACCTGACCGCGGAGCAGGAAGCGGAGCTTCTGGAAATGGGCCTGCCCAAGTTTACGCGCGACCCGGACGAGGTGTTTAACGATCCCACCATCGACGCGGTCATCATCAGCTCAGTCACGGAGACGCATTCCGATTTGATCATCCGCGCCGCCCGCAAAAAGATGGATGTGTTCTGCGAAAAGCCGATCGACCACGACGTGCCCCGCATCCGCGAAGCGCTGAAGGCGGTCAAGGAAGAAGGCGTGATCCTTCAGATCGGCTTTAACCACCGCTTTGATCTGCACCACGGCAGCATGCAGCGCATGATCGCCGAGGGCCGCGTGGGCGATGTGGAGGTGCTGAAGATCACCTCGCGCGATCCCGCGCCCCCGTCCATGAAGTACATTCAGGAATCCGGCGGTATCTTTGTCGATTTTATGATCCACGATTTTGATATGGCGCGCTTCCTAACCGGCAGCGAGGTAGTCGAGGTGTTTGCGACCGGCACCTCGGTGTGCGATCCGCAGATCAGCGAATACGGCGACGTGGGCAGCGGCCATGCGGTGCTCAAGTTTGCAAACGGCGCCATCGGAATTCTGGAAGTCAGCCGCCGTTCGAGCTTTGGCCACGACCAGCGGATTGAAGCGCTCGGCTCCAAGGGCTGCGTAATGGATGATAACGTGTATGAGAACAACGTGCGGCTGTTCAATGAAACGGGCTATCACGGCGCTAAAGTGCCCTATCATTTTCCGGAGCGCTACAAGGAAGCGTATTTCGACGAATTACGCGCCTTTGCCGCTTCGATCGAAAACCGAACCCAGCCGCTCGTCACCGGTTTTGACGGTCTGCAGGCCGTGCTGATCGCGGAAGCCGCCGCCCGCTCTTTCAAGAGCGGCAAGCTGGAAAAGGTAGAAATCATCGACGTGTAAAACACAAAAAGCGCGCTGTACCATCACTGGTTACAGCGCGCTTTAACGTATCAAACAGTTTAACAGCATGATCAGGCAGCAAAGAATACCCGCCCAGATTACGCAGGTGAAGCACACGAAAAGGATGCGGCGTAGCGGACGGCCTTCGCGGTGCAGCGCGGCGCCGATCTCGTCCGGGTCGCCCATCATACAGATGGCCTGCGCGACGGCTTCGCTTTCGCTAAAGCCGCGATCGTTCATCAGGTATTCGGCGCGGGTGAGGATATGGTCGGTCAGCTCGCGCCGGATACGGTCGCGGTAGGGCCGCCAGCGGATGTGGACGCATACGCGGGTAAGGAAAGCCTCGATCCGTTCAGAGGACGACACAGGCTTCACCCCCGACCACTTTGCCGAACTGGCGGCAGAAGGCCTGCCACTCCTGCCGGCAGCGGGCGAGTGTTTTAACGCCTTGCCGCGTCAGCTTGTAATACCGTCGTCGCCGGCCGGCTTCGGATTCGCGTTCGTAGCTTCGCACCTCGCCGCGCTCTTCCAGTCCGTGCAGGATGGGGTAAAGCGTGCCCTCCTTCATGGAGAAGGTTTTGTCCGAACGGCATTCCAGCTCGCGGATGATTTGGTAGCCATACTTATCCTCATCCTCAAGAAGGGCGAGGATGAGCAGGATATTGCTGCCCGCAAACGCGGGCTCTTCTTTTCTCTTTGGCATAAAAACACCTCCAAGCAACCTATGATACTCTATGTGTGGACAGTATACCTCGATGAACGAGGTATGTCAAATGTAAAATTTCCAGAAAAGGCTTGTGCTTGAGACGTTTTTGGGGTATTATAGGCAGTAGTTTCAGCAAAAAAGGAAGGACGGAATACATGTTTGCCGATTTATTCAACTGGCTGCTCGGCGCGGGCGCGGAGCTGGCGGTAACGATCATTTCCATGGTGCCGCTGGTGGAGCTGCGCGGCGCGGTGCCGCTCGGTGTGGCGGCCGGACTGCCGTGGCATGTCGTGTTGCCGCTCGCATACCTCGGCAATATGCTGCCGATCCCGTTTCTGTTGTTTTTCGGGGAAAAGATACTCGACTGGGTGATCTCGCTGCGGCCGTTCACCAAGCTCGGCACGGCTTATAAAAACAAACTTTTGAGCAAGACCGACAAAGTCACCAAGTACGCGCGCATCGGTCTGTTCCTGTTCGTTGCGATACCGCTGCCCGGAACGGGCGCATGGTCTGGCGCGCTGATCGCGACCATTCTGAAAATGCCCAAGGGCAAGGCGCTGTTCTCCATTCTGTGCGGCGTGGTCACGGCGGGGCTGATCATGCTGGCCGCCTCGCACGGCGCGCTGGGCGTGTTTCAGAGCTTCCAATAAAAAAATCCTTCGGACGGTTATGCGCTGTCCGAAGGATTTTTTTAATTTACCCGGGGTTTTTTATCCGGTTGCGGATGGCGAGCAGCAGGGCGATCACGGCGGGGAAGAGCAATACGCCCATGCCGAGGCGCATGTCGGTATGCTGTGCGATCGCGCCGATGATCGAGGGCGTAATGATCGCGCCGATGCCGCTGGCCGTGACGAATACGCCCATGGCGAGCGGATACTTACCGAAAACGTCGCCCGCGTTGGCGACCGTTGTGCCGTACATGCCCGAAAGTGAAAGGCCGAGGCCGATCGTACCGAACAGCATGGGAACAAGGCTGTGGCAGAAAAGCAAAACGATAAGGAACAGGATGATGCCGCTGCACAAAAACAGGATGATACGCGCGGATGAAAAGCGGCTGGCAAGCGCTGAACACGCGAAGCGCCCGATGAGGATCGTCACCCAAAGCAGCGAGGTGAGAAGCTGCGCCGAATCCTGTGTGGCGACGCCGGAATCGATGTAGTAGGTGACCATCCAGCCCATGACCGAGGCCTCGACGCATTGATAGAAAAACATGATCGCGGCGGACAGTAAAAGCTGCCGGTCCTTTAAAAAGCCGAATGAGCTGCCGCCCTCGGCGGAATCCGCGCTGGGCGCGCTGTCCATTTTCATAAAGGGCGAGGAGATCATCGAGATGATGCCGAGCACGATGATGGCAATGACGGCATACCGCCAGCCGTGGTCGCTGTTCCGGGTGCAAAAGAGCACAAGAAAGGGCGCGGAGACCGCGCCGATCGCAAAGAACCCGTGCAGCATGTTGAGCGGCGCCGCCGAGCCCCCCGAAAGAGAACTGATGATCTGATTGTTATAATTGCTGATCGCGCCGCGGCCTACGCCGGTGAGCAGCAACGCGAAAATCAAAAGCAGCGGATTGCCGGTGACCAGCGTCAGCGCAAAACCGATAAAGGGCATGGCGTTGAACATTAAGAGCGAACGCTTGGTGCCCAGTCCAAGGGCCACCAGACCGGCGATCAGCGCGGTGAGTTGGTTGCCGATGGAGTGCGCCGAGATCAAAAAACCGCCGATGCGGTAGTCCAGTCCGTATTCCGCTTTCATCATCGGCAGGATCGAGCCGATCAGGATGGTAAATATACCTTGGATCAAATACAGAAAGAAAAGGTTGCCCACCATGAAACGGTCGCGGGGCACAAGAGACCCGAAAAAAGATTGTTTCTTCATGTCGGTTTCGGATTGTCCTCTCTATCAGGCGCGGAACAGCAGCGCTTTGATCAGCGTTGATAGGCCGCCGAGAATAAATACATAGATGATCAATTTTTTGATGCGCTTTTCGTCGATATGCTTGTCGATCTGCGAGCCGATCCACATGCCGAGGAAGGCCGCGGGAATGGTGACCAGCGTGATCTGTAATGTGAACGCGGTGAAAATGCCGTTATAGATGTAAACGATCGTGCGAAACAGATTTTCGAGAAAAAAGACAAAGCACACATTGGCGCGAAATTCCTGACGGCCCTTTGCGGTGCGCTCTAAGTAGATAAGGAAAAGCATATTGATGCCAAACAGGCCCGCGGTAACGCCGGAGAGAAAGCTCATGATCGCCTGAACGGCCGGATTGGGCTTCATATCGCCCGTATCCTTGCGGGTGAGCATCTCGATGCCCAGGCCGATGATCAGCAGGCCGAGCACGACCTTGAGGATCCACGGCGCGCCGAGCTTGAGGAGCATCGTGCCTGGGATGATGCCGAGCAGCACCCAAAAAGCGATCGGCGCGACGGCGCGCAGAGAAAACGCCGCGCGGTTTTTCAGCACGATAAAGGCGTTCAGAATGAGCGAAACGGGAAGCAGGGCGGGGGTGATGTCCTTGTTGTCCAGCCGCATGGCGAGCAGCGGATTGGAGATCAGGGGATCGCCGAAGCCCGCCAGACCCTTGACGATAAAGGAAATGGAAATAATAATGAAGATATAAACGGCAAGTGATAAGGTCATAACAGCTTCCTCGTTTCCGGTATTTTTTCACCGCTTTTCCGATCGACATAGGAAGAGCGGTATTTGCTGGGCGACATGCCGATATATTTGGAGAACATGGTGTTGAAGTGGCACGGATTGCCAAAACCAACCATGACGGAGATTTCCGTCATCGTCAGCCCGGTCGAGATCAGCAGGCTTTGCGCTTCGCCCAAACGGCGGCGCAGCGTGTACTGCATGGGTGAATAACCGGTCTGTGCCTTAAAAACATGGGAAAGATGGTATGGACTTACATGAATGGAATCGGAAATATCTTGTAAAGTGAAGGGTTCGTCAAAATGCGTGTTGATATAACTCTTCACTTGTTCTACAATGATATCAGTACGGGTGTGCACCGTATCGCCCGCGATCGCACAGTGCTTGCGGATGACGAGCAGCAGCTTGCACAGCAAAGCGACGGTAAGGTGCTGACAGGTCTCCACCGAGCCGGAGGGATCGCTCGCGAGCATGCTGTGAATCATGGTCATCAGCGAGCCGACGATTTCGGCGGATTCGCCCGCGGGGAAAACGGGGGAGTATTGCGCGTCGATCAAATGGTTTTGCGGCAGGCCGATCACGTGGACGTCGGATACCGAGATGCAAAGGGTGTTTAGATCCTGACTGCAGGAGGGGTCCTCGTCGTGCAGCCGCCCGGAATTGCAAATGATGATGTCGCCTGCTTTGATGGCGTAGCGCGTTTCTTCAATGATATATACGCCGGTGCCCGAGCGAACATATAGAATTTCTAAAGAATCGTTGTGTTTGTGCAGCACGCGCGGGTGTGAAGAATAGGACGAGTCAATCTTGCTGGCGAAAAGCAAGCGGGGCGTTTTCCCAGCCTCAAAACTGGACTGATACGCAGAATCGGCAAAGCACTGGATCACGTGGCAAACCTCCTTTATAGTCGGATGACGGCGCGGACGGTCTTGTCCATACCGCAAGATTTAATAGATAGCGCTAACTTTATACCACGTCAGCGCAAACTTGTCAATCGCTCGAACCCCAAAAAACAGGCGGGTGGAATCGCAAGAAATCAAAAGGATACCATATCATATGCGAAAAAGGCACAAGTTTTGAGCAACTTTTGTTCGCAAGAAAGAGAAAAACCGGACAGTGCTTGAATTCTTTGAAAAAGTTGCACAAAAATTTAAGATTTATTTGTGCAAGTTACTGAACGGGATGAGGTTACAAGTCCGTAAAAGGCCCAAAAACGCAAGATTACTAAATTGACATTCTTGAAGAGGCTTAAAACAACCCTAAAAGGGTGTAATCGCCGCAATAATTGTATGGCAAAACGACGATGGAACATGATATGCTAATTGCACGCTTGAGGGCGGGTGTTGTCCGGACATGCCGGGCGCACCGATAAACAGGGACAGGCGGTGAAAACCGCACCCGCAATATTTTGGTTAGGCTGCTTGCCGGCGTGGGCGTTTTATAGAAGAGGCGCCCTTTTCATTTGGTGCATATATGCATCGGCTGAGTGAACTGACCCAAAGAACGGCGCCCTGTGAACCCTATGCGTGCGCGCAGCCGCAGTACATAATTCCTCCCGTGAGGGGTGGCGGCGCGCTAAGAGACGATATGAACCACTCGGTTGGTTTATATAAAACACTCAAGGAGGAAGAAAAATGAAAAAGAGATTACTTGCAATGCTGTTGGCGGGTGCCATGGCATTGTCGCTGACCGCTTGCGGCAGCGAACCGGCCAAGACCGACGACACAAAGACTCCGGACACCAGCGCTGAGGGCGGCGACGACAGTGCCGCCGGCGGCGATGTGCATGTTGGCTTTGTTGTAAAGAGCTTGGCCGACCAGTACTGGGTACTCGTTCAGGCGGGTGCGAAGGAAGCTGCTGACCGCCTCGGCGTTAAGCTGGACTTCATCGCTCCGAACTCGGAATCGGACGTGCAGGCTCAGGTTGACATGATCCAGAACCTCGTTGGTCAGAAGATCGACGTGCTCTGTCTGGCTCCGTCCTCTCCGGACACCGTTATCCCCGTTCTGCAGCAGGCTGACGATGCCGGTATTCCGGTTATCGCTGTTGATACCGACCTGCCGACCTTTGACAAGAAGGTTTCCTTTATCGGCACCGGTAACGAAGCAGCCGGCAAAATCGGCGGCGACTTCGCCGGCAAGCTCGTAGGCGAAGGCAAGAATGCCATCATCCTGCGCGGCCGTGCGGGCGACACCACCCATGATCAGCGCGAAGCTGGCTTCAAGGCCGGTCTGGAAGAGGCTGGCGTCAACATCCTTGAGATCAAGGCTGCCGACTCCGAGGCTGAGAAGGGCATGAACGTCATGCAGGACCTGATGAACCGCTACGACAACATTGACGTAGTCTGCACCACCGCCGACTCCATGGCGCAGGGCGCTGAGCGCGCAATCACCAACGCGGGCAAGACCATTCCGGTTATCGGCTTCGACGGCACGATCCCGGTTTGCGAGATCATCGCCGGCGGCAGCGACGTAATGGTCGGTACCGTTGCGCAGAGCCCGTACAAGATGGGCCAGCTGGGCGTTGAGAACGCTGTTAAGCTTGCCAAGGGCGAAACGATCGAAGATCGCATCGATTCCGGCGCGGAGATGGTCAGCGCGGAGAACGCTGCCGACTTCGTAGCGAACCTCAAGGAGCTGGTAGGCGAGAGCTGATCCGTACTTAGTACTGTAAGAACGAAACAGCTACCCTGAAAGTCTTGAACTATATGGGGAAAGGCAATGCCGGGGGAGTAATATCCCCCGGCTTCCTTTTAAAACGTATCTATCGAAAGTAGGTGATTGCGGCATTATGAACGAAGTAATCATGGAGTTAAAGAATATCACCAAATACTTCCCTGGTGTTGTCGCGCTGGATGATATGTCCTTTACGGTGCGCAAGGGTACCGTGCATGGTCTGATCGGAGAAAACGGCGCGGGTAAAAGTACGCTCATCAAGGTTTTTACCGGCGTAAACCAGCCGGATAAGGGCCAGATCTTTATCGATGGTAAGCAGGTCCATCTGACCAACCCGATGGTCGCAAAGCACGCGGGCGTCGGCTGTGTGTATCAGGAGCTGAACATCGTTCAGGAACTGAACGTCACGGACAACCTGTTTATCAACTATTACAAAACCAAGGGACCCCTGTGTGATTATAAGACAATGCACAAGCGCGCCGCGGAGATCATGGCCGACCTCGGACAGCCGGTCGATCCCCGTACGGAATGCTCGAAGCTCGGCCTTGGCGTGCAGCAGACAATTGAGATCGGCAAGTCCATCCTTTCGGATGCACGGCTGATCATCATGGACGAGCCGACCTCGTCTCTATCCGAGTCGGAAGTAGAACAGCTTTTCAAAACGATCAAGATGCTGAAGGATAAGGGCATTTCGATCGTATTCGTTTCGCATAAGCTGGAAGAGATCTTCGAGTGCTGCGACGATATCACGGTCATGCGTGACGGCAAATGGATCTCCACCACGCCGGTACAGGAAATGACCAAGGACCTGCTGATCTCCCACATGGTGGGCCGCAGCCTTGACAACCTGTTCCCGAAGGAATTCGCCCAGAAGGGCGAGGAAATGCTCCGCATTGAGCACATGAACAGCGCGGGCGTTCTGCATGATGTTAGCTTTACCGCATACGCGGGAGAAGTGCTCGGCTTCTCCGGTCTGGTCGGCGCGGGCCGTACCGAGACCATGCGCGCGCTGTTTGGCGCGGATATCCGCGACAGCGGCGATATCTACATTAAAGGTAAGAAGGTAAATATCGTCCGTCCGGCGGACGCTATCCATAACAAGATCGCGTTCCTGACGGAGGACCGCAAGGGCGAGGGCTTGATCCTCGATGCATCGGTCATGAACAACCTGCACCTTGCCACGATCGACCGCGACCGCAAGGGCTTGCTGCTCGATGAAAGCAAGCACAGAAAGGTAGCGGAAGAGAACGTTAAGACCTACCGCATCAAGACGCCGACGCTGGAAACGCCGGTCGGCTCGCTTTCGGGCGGCAACCAGCAGAAAGTCGTTATCGGCAAGTGGGTCAACACGGACGCGGATATCTACATCTTCGACGAACCGACGCGCGGTATCGACGTCGGCGCAAAGATCGAAGTTTACAACGTCATGAACGATCTGGTCAAAAAGGGGAAAGCCGTGCTGATGGTCTCTTCCGAACTGCCTGAGATCCTTGGCATGAGCGACCGCGTGATCGTTATGCGTCACGGCAGAATCATGGCGAAGATCGACCGTGATTCCGAACACTTCAATCAGGAAGATATTATGAAAGCCGCATGGGGAGGAACTTTGGAATGACTGAAACCACGAAAAAATCGTCCTTTAAGGACGCTCTCGGCAAGCTCGGCCCGCTGCTTGCTCTGGTGCTGATCTGTGTAGCGCTCGGCATCGCGACCAAGGGCAACTTCTTTACCATGACCAACATCCTAAACCTGCTGCGTCAGGTGCCGATCGTGGCGCTGATGAGCGTCGGCATGTTGTGCGTTATCCTGCTTGGCGGTATCGACCTATCCGCGGGCTCCCTGCTCGCGATCTCGACCGGCGTGACCGCCGTATTGATGAAGAAATTCTTTTCCGCCGATACGATGGTCAACTCGATCGTCCTGATCGTCATCTGTCTGGTCATCGGCGCGGTAGCGGGTATGATCAACGGCCTGCTGCTGACCAAGCTGCACCTGCCTCACCCCTTCATCGCAACGCTGGGCACCAAGAACATCTACCGCGGCATCACGCTCGTTATCATGGGCTCGGCTTCTATCGCCGGCTTCCCGAAGGGCGTACTGACCGTGGGCACCGCGGAGCCTGTTGGCATTCCGCTCTCGTTTATCCTGACGATCGTTGTATTTGTTCTGATGCACATCTTCCTTTCCAAGACGCCGCTTGGCCGTAAGATTTACTCCTTCGGCGGCAACTCGGAAGCGGCCCGTCTGGCCGGTATCAATACCGATAATGTACAGATCACCTGCTATGCGCTGAGCGGCTTCTTCTGCGCGCTGGCCGGCGTCGTGTACATCGGCCGTCTGAACTCTGCGGTACCGCTGGCATCGCAGGAAGGCGATCTGGATGCTATCGCGTCCTGTATCATCGGCGGCGCGTCCTTCCTCGGCGGCAAGGGCAACGTTTGGGGCACGCTGATCGGCGCGTTCATGATCACCGTTATCCGCAACGGCTGTAACCTGCTGGGCGTTTCGTCCGACTTGCAGCTGATCGTTATCGGCGCCATCATTATCGCGGCGGTATTCGTCGACGTAGTCCGCAGCCGTATGGAAGCTAACGCAAAGCGTCTTGCTGTTGCTAAGGCTGAAGAGAAGAGCGAAAAGTAATGACAGACCCAAACTGCTCCTATATAAGATGTAAGAGCGGCATCGAGGGCCGGAACGTAAGTTCCGGCCCTCTTTATTTGCCCCGGGGCCGCGTTGCGCGTGCCGCCGGGGCTCTGTGCTTTTGCCCATACCGCGCGCAAGGGGAATGGAAATTTTGCGATATGGCCGGCGTTCTGATGATTTCACAATGATTTATACCTTGCGCCTCGATTATGCGAAGTAAACAAAAAGAAGGGTGTAAATTATAAATAATCGCCAAAACAGCGCATATTGGTCTTCTTTGGGAGGGGGAAGGGGGAGAGGAAAGCAGGAATGCCCAAGAAAGGGGCGCCGGACACCGCAAGAATTAGGTGCTCGCAAGAATGTGAAAGAACGAGGCGGGATTTCACGAAAAACGGCCCTCAAAAAGAAAACATGGCACAAGAAAAATATAGCGGAAAGCGGCGTGCAAAGCTATAATAGAGACACAAAAGCAAAGAGGGAACGCAAGGCGCGCAGCGTTCCTTAAACCCCCGGATATACCATAAACCACGAAGGAAAGCAACCAAACGAACTGCTGACGAAAAGAGGATAATGAAATGAGAGCATTTTATGTGGAAGCGGATCACGCGCCGCGTGAAGGCTATGTCCTTTCCGAACGGGAAAAGACGACCGGACGTGCGCTGCGCGGCAACCAGATCTGGAAGAACATCCACGGTTCTGTGACCGACCGTCCGATGCCGGTTTGCGGCGACGAGCAGGTCATGATCAAGGTAGGCGCCGCCGGCATCTGCGGCACGGACGCTCACCTGCTCAAGCAGGACGCGGACGGCTACTCGATGTATGACGGACACTCCAAGTACCCGATCATCACCGGCCACGAGTTCGCCGGCGAGATCGTCGAGGTAGGCAAGAACGTCAAGAAGCTGCAGGTAGGCGATCTGGTGTCGGTCGAATCCATGCACTGGTGCGGCGAGTGCGACGCATGCCGCCGCGGCATGTTCAACCAGTGCAAGGAGCTTGAAGAGCCCGGCCTTACATATGACGGCGGCTTTGCCGAGTACACGGCGGTTCATGCCAAGTACTGCTACAAGCTTAACGATATCATGAACTACTATGGCGGCGACAAGATGACCGCTTTCGAGCTGGGCGCGATGATCGAGCCCACCGGCGTTGCTTACAACGGCCTGTTCGTTCGCGGCGGCGGCCTTCGTCCCGGCGGACACGCGGCGGTATTTGGCTGCGGCCCGATCGGTCTGGCTGCCATTCAGCTGCTCAAGACCTCGGGCGCTGCCAAGCTGATCGCTTTCGAGAGCGTGCCGGAGCGCGTGGAGCTGGCCAAGGCCTGCGGCGCGGACTACGTGTACGATCCCACCTCCTTCAAGTCTCCCGACGAGCAGGCGGAAATGCTGATGGACATGACCAACGGCGCGGGCATCTCGCTCTTCGCGGAGTGCGCGGGCGCCACCAAGTTTACCTACCCCGTTATGGGCAAGGCGCTGGCGATCGGCGGCAAGACCGTGCAGATCGGCCACACCGTGGGCATTACCCCGGTCGATATCTTCAACTGGCAGTGGAACGCGGCGACGATCTCGGGCTCCAACGGCCAGTCCGGTCAGGGCATCTACCCCGATGTGATCGCGCTGATGGCTTCCGGCCGTATTGATATGCGCAAAATGTGCACCGGCCGCTTCAACCTTGAGGACATCCTCGAAGGTATGAAGATCACCGCCGGCAAGGTACTGGTATCCACCAGCTACCCGCGCCTGTAATCACTTTCGCGATCTATCTTTAACAACCATATAAATACACACACTTCAAGAAAACTAAGGAGGAACAAATTATGTCCAAATGGAACCTGCCCGCTAAGGGCGGACACATGGAAGCGCAGGACGGCATCTACTACCAGAACATGACCACCAAGATGCTCGACGAGCGCCTGAAAAAGAACGACGTACTGCTGCTGCCTGTCGGCTCCACCGAAAACCACGGTCCTTCCGCCCCCTACGGCGAGGATACTTACCTTGATACCCGCCTTTGCGAGCTGGTAGCGGAAAAGACCGGCTGCACGGTCGCAATGCCGATCTGGTATGGCTCTCATCCGTATCACCACCTCGGCCAGAAGGGCACCATCATGATCCCCGAGAAGATCTTGGCCGATTACATCGCTTATGTGCTGGCCGGCTACTGGAACACCGGCTTCCGAAAGATCATCATCGTCAACGGCCACGGTCAGGACTATGTGATCCCGCTTGCGATTCACACCTTCGGCAAGAAGTGGCAGGTGCCCGGCATCGTGCTGTACACCCACTTCTGGAACTGCGCGGGCGATCAGATGTTCACCAAGGAGAAGGGCGGGCCCTACGACATGCCGTTCGTACACGCTGACGAAGTGGAGCAGTCCTGGTGCCTCGAGCTCTTCCCGGAGTTCATCCACATGGAAGACGCGATCGCTGTCAACAAGGCTCCGCTCCTGCCCGCCGGCCACATCAATACCTCTGCTGAGGACGGCGCTGGCCCGATCAAGTGGTACAACGCGTTTGGTTCCTGCGGCATGGAATGCATCTGCCAGCCCGAGGGCGTTATCGGCGATGCGCGCATGGCTGATGGCAAGAAGGCGGAAGCAGGCGTAGAGCGCACGCTCGATTACCTCGAGAAGCTCGTAAACGACATCCTCGAGATGTACCCGGCCGGCAAGCTGCCTCCGATCGACAAGATGACCCAGCGTTCGCGCGAGGACATCGAAGCCGTCATCAAGGGGCCGAACGAGCCCGGCGGCCGTCACATCTACACGCTGGAGTATTGATTCCCGACGTCTGAAAACGAATGACCGCGGCGGGGACTTGGGTCTCCCCATGGCCCCGCCGCAACGAATAAACAGTTAAGAAAAGGAGCGTTTATTATGAATCGTCCTAACAAGTGCAAGGCTGCGTTTATGCATGGTCCGTTCGATCTGCGCATCGAGGAGCTCGAGCTGCCGCCGCTGAAGCCCAACCAGATCCTGATCAAGCTGAAGGCCTGCGGTATCTGCAAGTCCGACGTAGAGTGCTTTGAAGGCGAATCGGCCGAAGGCCGTTACGATCTGGGCCCCTACACCCCCGGCCACGAATGGGTGGGCGTCGCGGCTGAGATCGGCTCCGGCGTTTCCTCCGTTAAGGTTGGCGACAAGGTCGTTGGCGACTGCGTGCTGCCCTGCCATGAGTGTGCAAACTGCAAGGACGGCAAAATGTCCTCCGCGTGCCTGAACATGCGTGAAGTCGGCTTCCGTCCCGACTCGCCCGGCGGCTTTGGCGAATACATGATCCTTGAGGAAGCTTACACCCACGTGATCCCGGACGATTGGTCCGACGAAATCGGCATCTTTGTTGAAAACTTCAACGTTGCTTACTGGGGCATTTGGGGCAACCACTGTGATCCCGACGCTTCGGATGATGTTGCAATCATCGGCGGCGGCCCGATCGGCTGCTCTGCCGCGATGGTAGCGGCTACCTCCGGCGCGACCGTTATCGTGATCGATCCGGTAGAGTCCCGCCGTCAGAACGCCATGAAGTATGGCGCGACCCTGACCGTAGACCCCTCCCAGTTCAAGGAGCCGGGCGCGCTCGAAGCTGAGCTCAAGCGCCTGACCGGCGGCCGCGGCCCGTCCGTTGTCATCGAGTGCTCGGGCAACGACATCGGCATCGCGTCCCTATTCGATATTGCCGGCCATTCCGCCCGCGTAGGCGTTGTCGGCCACTCCATCGGCCGCAAGGTTCCGGTCGAGATCGGCAAGACCATCTGGAAGACCCTGCACATCTCGGGCTCCGGCGGCACGACCAACTGGTTCCCGCGCACGATCCGCTTCATGTCCAAGATCAAGGATAAGTACGACTTCAAGGGTCTGGTTTCCCACTACTATAAGTTTGACGATCTGGATGAAGCCATGAAGATGGCGCAGAATCAGGAAGTTGCCCGCAAGGTCATGCTGACCTTCGACGACTAAGTTCGCTCTCAATTCTCTATCCTTTATATCTTTCCTATTCTTCTCTCTCTCATGTGGATGGGGCCTCGTTTGCGAGGCCCCATTCGCAAATCCGGCTTTATTAGGAGGCGGCTTGATGTATAATTGGAAATTTGCTGTATCTTCGGCGGACGACGCGCCGGCGACGGCGCCGATCCTGCTCAAGGGAACGGTGGAAGAAAACCTCGAAAAGGCGGCAAGGCTTGGCTATGACGCGATTGAGGTGCACACCCGCGAGGACGTCGAATTTGACTACGACGCGATCCGCGCCGTGTCCGAGCGCACCGGCGCGCGCGTCGGCATGGTCATCACCGGCAGGCTCAATACCGAAGGCATGTGCAGCTTGATCGCGGACGAGCCCTATATCACGCAGGCCGCGCTGGACGGCATGCGACAGTATATCGATATGGCGCAGAAGTTCGGCGCCGATATCGTGGTCGGCTGGGTCAAGGGCAATGTGCCGAAGGGCGGCAGCCGTGAAAAATATTTGTCGCGTCTGGCCCAAAATATGCGCATTCTAAACGATTATGGCAAGGAGCGCGGCGTTAAGCTGAATATTGAGGTAATCAACCGCTACGAAGTGAACATTTTCACAACAGCGGAAGAGACCATGTCCTTTTTGGAGAAGTATAATCTTGATAACTGCTACGCGCATCTGGATGCGTTCCACATGGGCATTGACGAATGCGACCCGATCGCGGCCATCCGTCGCTGCAAGGGGCGGCTCGGCTACTTCCATCTGGCGGACAATTCCCGCCAGTATTGCGGCAGCGGTCAATTCGATTTTGGCCGCATGCTGGAAGCGCTCGACGAGATCGGCTATGAGGGCATCCTCTCAGTCGAGTGCCTGCCCGTGCCGAACGGCGAGGAAGCGGCAAAGCGTTCGATCGAGCATATGAAAGCGCTGATCCATTAAATAGCGCGACGCAAAAGGCGAAGTACGATAGGTGCTTCGCCTTTTGCTGTTGTGAAAAACCGGGCTGCCTTGGCGTGAATTTACAAAAACAGCTTGTGTTTGGGTCGCTTTTTCAGTAAGATAGAGGTAAGAGAGAAAAAACGCCATATCTTGCCAAGCAGGGCGGGCGTTTATCAGAGCGAAAAGGCGGGATTCGTATGGTATTACCGGCAGAGCGAAGACAAAGAATTGTGGGTTTGGTACGGGAGCGGCACAGCGTCACCTGTGTGGAGCTGTGCGAGCATTTCGACGTGTCCCCCGGAACGATCCGAAAGGACCTTGAAACACTCGAGGAGCGGGGCGTGCTGAAGCGGACGTACGGCGGCGCCGTTCTGCCCGAACGGGCGGAGGACAAATCCGTATGCATCAGCGAGCGCGAGGTGACCAACCAAGTGGTCAAGGACCGGATCGGCGCGCTGGCCGCCGGGCTGGTAGCCGATGGGGAAACGATTTTTATCGATGCTTCGTCCACCTCGCTTTTTGTGGCAAAACACCTCAAGGCTCGAAAAGACATTACCGTGATCACCAATGCCGAACGCGTGGTGCTCGAGCTGTGCGATGAGGAGGGCGTGCGCGTGATCTGCACGGGCGGCGCGCTGCGCAAGAAGAACCTTTCCTATGTGGGAGAAACGGCGGAAAAGCTGATCCGCACCGGCTTCTATGCGGATAAGGTGTTTTTCTCCTGCTGCGGCATTTCACAAAAATTTGGTATTTTCGACGCGGTGGAGGCCGAGGCGAATATTAAAAAGGCAATGTTTGCCTCCTCCAAGCAAACGGTGCTGCTTTGCGACAGCTCCAAATTTGAAAAGCTGGGTTTTCCCAAGCTTGCCGATTTTGAAGCGGTGCAGACGATCATTACCGACCGGCCGCCGGACGCGGCGTGGCGGCAAATGTTTGAAAAACTGCATATCGATGTTCTGATTGCTGAATAAAAAAATCGGGCCGCCGCGTATGTGTTACGCGGCGGCTTGGTATGTCTGCCAGCAAAGCGCAAAAGCCGGCGACCGTAAAAAGGGACCGGCTGTCCGTTTTGCTTCTGCGCGGAGAAAACGGGCAGCCGGCCGATAGAAGAGAGGAGAAAAAGAGAGAAGCTGTTTTATTTGCGGCGCAGCACTTCTTTGGCCGCGTCCACGATATGGCGAACGTTCATGCCAAAGGTATCTTTCAGGTAATCGATCGAGCCAACCTCGCCGAAAACGTCCGGCACACCGATGCGCTTGAGCGGGACCGGGCAGGTCTCGCCCAGCACTTCGGCAACGGCGGAACCCAGTCCGTTGATGATACTATGATTTTCAACCGTGACGAGCGCGCCGGTCGCGCGGGCAGCCGCGGTGATCGCCTCGGCGTCGATCGGCTTGAGGGTGAAAATATTGAGCACCTTGGCGGATATGCCTTCGTTCGCGAGCAGCCCGGCGGCGCGGAGCGTGTCCGAAGTGGAATAGCCGGAACAGACCAGCGTCACATCGCTTCCGTCGCGCAGCTCGGCGGCCTTGCCAATGGTAAAGGTGGAGCCTTCCTCAAAAATGCGGTCGGTCACCTTGCGGGTGATGCGAATGTAGTATACGCCGTGCAGATCCTTGGTCTGCCGCATCAGGTCGGCCAGCATGACCGAATCGGTCGGTTCCAGCAGCGTGACCTGCGGGATGGTGCGCAAAAGGCCCATATCCTCGATCGGCATGTGCGTGCCGCCGTTATAGGAGGCGGTCACGCCGGCATCAGAGCCGACCATGCGGATATTGAGGCCCGCGTAGGCGGCGGAAATGTAAACCTGATCGATGACGCGCCGCGCCGCGAAGGGACCGAAGGTGTGCGTAAAGGGTTTTAGGCCGACGGCGGAGGCGCCCGCGGCGGCGGAGATCATATTGGATTCCTGAATGCCGCAGTCGACGCAGCGGTCGGGATATTTCTTGGAGAATGCCGTCATGCCGATTGAATTGATTACGTCGCAGTCGAAATAGACCACATCGGGATCGGCCGCGGCCAATTCCTCCATGGTAGCGGCAAAGGCTACGCGCATTTCCTCGTTTTCGGGGCGGATATCGCTGACTACTTTGTACATGGTTCAGTCCTCACTTTCCAGCTTTGCGATTTTTTGATCCAGCCAGTCGGCAGCGTTTTGATAATCCTCCTCCGAAAAGCGGATAAAGTGGTTGTAATACTGATCGGCAAAGCAGCAATCCTTGCCCTTTACCGTGTGCAGCACAATCATGGAAGGCTGGCCGGGCGTTTGCTTGGCCTGCTCGATGGCGGCAAGAATGGCGGCGATATCGTGGCCGTCCACCTCCTGCGCGTGCCAGCCAAAGTCCTCAAACTTTTGGCGCAGGTCGCCCACGTCGCAGATTTCCCGGGTAAAGCCGTCCAGCTGCTTTTGGTTTTGATCGACAAAGGCGATCAGGTTGCCGAGCTTTTTGGTCGCCGCGAAAAGGGCGGCTTCCCAAACCTGTCCCTCGTCGCATTCGCCGTCGCCCAAAATGGTATATACGATGTTGGGCATGCCGCGGTACTGCATGGCCCAAGCCGCGCCCACCGCGCACGAAACGCCCTGTCCGAGCGAGCCGGTGGTCATATCGATGCCGGGGGTACGGTTGCGGTCGCAGTGGGAGGGGAGGCGGGTGCCTTCCTTATTCAGGGTCTCCAGCTCGTCCTCGGGGAAATACCCCATGAGCGCGAGCGTGCCGTAAACGGCGGGGCCGCAATGCCCCTTGGATACGACCAGCCAATCGCGTTCCGGCCACTGGGGATTTTTCGGATCGACCCGCATGGCCGCGCCGTATAGCGCGGCCATCAGATCGGCCATGGACATGGAGCCGCCGACGTGGCCGCCATGGAACGAGTTCATCGAGCGCAGCGCCGCCTTTCGGATCCGTGCGGCGAAAATGTTGAGCTCCTTTAAATTGTTATTCATGTTTCATCCCTTCGCTTTCTTCCATCAATAAACCGCCTGATAGATATCAATCATATCCGCGATCGTCAGCGGCACATAGTTGTTGTTCAAAAGGCGCGTCTGCCCTGCGAGCACGCCCTCGGCAAAGCCGGAAAGCGCATCCTGCGGGATACCGTACTCGCGCAGCGGCCGGCGGGCCTGCACCTGATCGAACAGCGTGAAGGCGGCTTCAAGCGCCTCTTCGGCGGGCACGCCCAGCCATTCGCCCCAGAGCGCCTCCAGCGCGTTCAGCTTGCCTACCGGCTGCTTCTCCTTATATTTGCGGAAGGTGGCGGCAAAAACGAGCTGATTGGCCTCGCCGTGAGGGATGTGGTAGCCGCCGCCAAGGGGATAGCTGAGCGCGTGCACGGCGGCGCAACCCGCGGAGCAGAACGCAAGGCCCGCGAAATTGGATGCGCTGATAAAATCCGAGGCGCGGTCGGCCCATTTGTCCGTTCCGTTTTGCAGAATGTACCGATACCCGCTGATGATCAGCCGCATCGCTTCCTTGGAAAACAATTCGGAAACCGGCGAGGCATTGGGGGAAAGGAAGGATTCGGCCGCGTGGATTAGCGCGTCGATCGAGGAGGTGGCGAAAAAACGATAGGGCAGGCCCTCGATCAGCGCGGGGATCAGCACGGACTTCGCCGGGAACATCAAGGGGCTGTTCAGACCGCGCTTGGTGTGCAGGCTGGTCAATTCGACGGCGCAGGCGTTCGTTACCTCGCTGCCGGTGCCGCAGGTGGTGGGCAGGGCGTAGACCTCGTAAATGCGCGTGGGCGCTTGCTGGCCAAGAAACAGATCCTCCGTCTTTTCGCTTGGCACATGAAGCGAGAGCATTTTGGCGATATCGATGACCGAGCCGCCGCCGATCGCGATCAAGCGGCGAATGCCGGCGGGCAAATCCTTGCGAATGGCGTCTACCATATCGGTCGTCGGCTCGCCCTTTCCGTAGGCCTCGATAAAGAGCGCGCCGCACGGCGGGGCGAGGGGACTTACAAATTCGTGATAGAGAAATTCGTTCGTAAGGATAAAATCGTTTCCATCGATCCGTTCGCTTTCCATAAAGTCTTGCAGCGAATCCTGATAGACGATATCAGCGTACATTTTAAATTCTTTCATTTGTTAGACAGCCTCCTTAGCGTTTGAAGCACGAGTGATCCTATCGATATTATGATTGAAGCCTTGCGCGGGAGCGGTACCGCGACGTTACAAAAAGAAAGGCGCGGACGGTTCGGCACAGCCGGACCGATCTCCTGCGCATTCCTGTTTCTATGGCAACTATAAACCGGAGCGGAGCGGAAGTCAAGCGCTTTTGCGAAATTTCAATAAGTTTGAAAAGATTGCACGAAACCGTTCCCGGGAGATAATGCAACCTGCACAAAGTCCTATTGTAAATCCACATAAAACGATGGGAAATACTCTGCGGGAACGGTTTTATGAGATTTATACAAAGATCATCTGCACAGAATGGCGGTTGTTCACAAAATTGCCGCGAAGGGGTTAAAAATACGCCTTTCGGGTATTGACAAAGCGGACGGTTGAACGTATAGTGTGAAACAGACAGACGGAACAACGGACGGAGGAGGGGAGAAACGATGGCCAATATCACCATATCTGAAATTGCGCGGGAAGCCGGCGTTTCCAAATCCACCGTTTCGCGTGTGCTCAACAGCAAGCCGGATGTACTGCCGGAAACCAAGCAGCGGGTGATGGAGATCGTGGAAAAGTACGGCTTCCAACCCAGCGTGTACGCGATCAGCATGTCGCAAAAGCGCTGCAACTGCATCGGCGTGGTCATCCCGCACGATATCGACTATATTTTCAAAAACCAGTATTATTCCGAAATTCAGCGAACCATGCTGAAAGCGGCTCAAAAACGCGGCTATTATGTGCTGCTGCTGTGCTGCAAGGATATGAAGGAAGCCATTAACGCGGTCAAGCAGCGCCGGGTGGACGGTCTGATCATGGTCAGCCCGCTGCCCGAGCATAAAAGCGCGATGACGACTTTTCTGGAAAGCAATATTCCGTTTGTGACGGTGGGCAAGTGTCAGTTCTTATCAAACGCCTATCAGGTCTGTACCGACAACTATAAAGGTGCGATGCTCGCGATGGAGCATTTATTGGGGCTGGGCCACCGGCGGATTGCTTATATCAACGGCCCGCACTTCCTGCCCTCCAGCGGGGAACGCTGCCGCGCCTATCTGGACGCGATGCGCGCCGAAAACCTTCCGGTTACGGAAGGAATGATCCGCGAGGGCGGCAACTCGATCGAATCGGGCTATGCCGCCACAAAAGAGATCTTATCCGCCCATCCGGACATCACCGCGCTTTTCGTCGCTTCCGACTATATGGCGATTGGCGTGGAAAGCGCGGTGCGCGACAGCGGCATGCGCGTGCCGGATGATATCTCCATCGTCAGCTTCGATAATATCCCGATCGCCGCACAGATCAGCCCGGCGCTGACAACGGTGGATCAGCATATCGAAGAAAAAGGGCAGCTATGCGTCGATCTGCTGCTCGACCTGTTGGAGGAGCCGAACACGCAGCGCGCGCATTCGATTGATATCGCGCCGACGCTGTGCGTCAGGGAGAGTACAAGCAAAGTCCGCTCATGAGCGAACATTCGTGGGCGGACGGTTCTTTATTCGATCGCGGGAACGGTGCCGGTCACGGTACCGGCTATATATGGTAATCCCCCTATGATTACACTTTACAGGGGATATTTCTGAAACCTCTGCGGGAGCGGTACCGAGAACGGTTTCTTACAGCATTTCTTTGAATATGGTGCAGCGGCACCGGAAACGAGGCAAATAGAGCAATGAAGAAATTGGTTTTAACAGATATCAACAAGCTGGAACTGGTGGAAGCGCCTATTCCGGAACCGGAGGAAGAGGAAGCGGTTGTCCGCGTCCGGTACGCGGGGATATGCGGTTCGGATATGCACATCATGTCCGGCCAGCATCCGACGGCGCGCCCGCCCTTTGTCATGGGGCACGAGGTATGCGGCGAGATCGTATCGATCGACAGCGTGCGAAGACGCGATCTGAAACCGGGCGATAAGGTCGCGATCCACGCGGTCAAGGGCTGCGGATCGTGCGAGATGTGCCGGTCGGGGCGTGAGAACCTGTGCAAGCGGATTGAGATCATGGGCGCGGGCTGCGACGGTTTTTACAGCGAATATGTGAAATGCCGCGCCGACCGGATCGTTCCCTTCCGGGCGGAGGTCGATATGAAGCTCGCGGCGCTGGTCGAGCCGCTGACGATCGCGGTGCACGATGTGCGGCGGTCGGGCTTGCAGGCGGGCGAGGATGTGTTTATCGCCGGGGCGGGCACCATCGGCGTGCTGATCGGTATGGTGGCGCGGCTGAACGGCGCTGCACACGTGGTGCTGGCCGAGATCAACGCCGATCGCATCCGCATCGCGCGCGAGCTGGGTTTTGACGTGGCGGATATTGCGGCCGCGGATTTTGAAGCGCAGTGCACCGCCGTTACGGGCGGCAGGAAATTTGACCGCGTTTTTGAAGTGACCGGCTTTCAAAGCGGCTTCGATACCTGCCTGAAAATGCTGCGGCAGGGCGCGACGATGGTGCAGGTCGGCATGCCGGGCAGCGGTTCGTTTGAAAGCGGCTTTGATGTGAACGCGATCATTTTTAATGAAGCGAATTATTTGGGCGTGCGCAATTCGACCGCGCGCTCAATGGAAGCCGCGGCCAAGATCATCGACGACGGTCTGCTCGATAAGCATTTACGCCGGGTGGTTTCCGCTGTTTACCCAAAGGAAAAGGCCGTGGAAGCGTTTGAGGCGGCGCGGCGGGATAAATCCATGCTGAAAGTACTCATTGATTTTTCGTAACAACGCATAAAAGGGGCTGAACACAACATGCAGGATTGGAAAGAGATCTACCGCGCCAAGCTGACCACGGCTGCGGAGGCGGTGAAGCATATACCGGACGGCGCGCGCGTGTTTTTCGGGCACGCCGCGAACGAGCCGCCGGTCTTGGTGGACGCGATGGTGCAAAACTATGAGCAGTATAAAAATGTGGAGATCGTTCATTGGGTGCCGATGGGCAAGGGCGAGTATACGCTGCCCAAAATGGCAGGGCACATCCGGCATAACGCGCTGTTCGTCGGTCCGTCCACAAGGGCCGCCGTGCAGGAAGGGCGGGCGGATTACACCCCGTTTTTCTTCTATCAGTCGCCCCGGTTTTTCACGGACGGCACCATGCCGGTCGATGTGGCGCTGGTATCCCTGACCCCGCCCGACAAGCACGGCTTTTGCTCGTTCGGCGTTTCGGTGGGCGGCACTAAGCCGGCGGCGCTGGCGGCAAAGATCGTGATCGCGCAGATCAACGACCAAATGCCGCGCACCATGGGCGATTCTTTTATTCACGTTTCGCGTCTTACCTATGCGGTGGAAGCGTCCAGCCCGCTGCCCGAGCTGGGCGGCGGCAGCATCGGCGCGGTGGAGGAGGCGATCGGCCGCAACTGCGCGGCGCTGATCGAGGACGGCTCGACCTTGCAGCTCGGCATCGGCTCTATCCCGGACGCGGTGCTGAAATTTCTTGGCGATAAAAAGGATCTGGGCATCCATTCCGAAATGTTTTCCGACGGCGTGGTCGATCTATACCGGAAGGGCGTGATCACCGGCGCGGCGAAAACGCTGAACAAGGGCAAAATGGTGGCCGCCTTTTTGATGGGCAGCAAAAAGCTTTATGAATTTGTCGACCAGAACCCCGATGTGTTGATGCTGCCGGTCGATTATGTCAACGATCCGGTCGTAATCGCGCAGCAAAACAAAATGGTGGCGATCAACTCCTGCTTACAGGTCGATTTTAACGGGCAGGTCAATTCCGAATCCATGGGGGCAAAGCAGTTTTCCGGCATCGGCGGGCAGCTCGATTATGTGCGGGGCGCGTCCATGTGTCCGAATGGCAAGGCGATTCTTGCCATGCCGTCCACGGCAAAGCATGGTACCGTTTCTCGTATCGTGCCGGTATTTGCCCCGGGCACCACGGTGACGACCACCCGCACAGACGTACATTATATCGTAACGGAGTACGGCGCGGTCGATCTGCGCGGCAAAAGTCTGCGCGAACGCGCGCGGCTGCTCATCTCTATCGCGCACCCGGATTTCCGGGATGAGCTCCGGCAGGCTTACCGCGAACGCTATGGAAACGAGGAGGCAGGGACATGAAAACAGTGGAACACGTGGGCGCGCACAAGCTGGAACAGGTGTTTTTGACCGTGGAGGACCACATTGCGGTCATGACGCTGCACAACCCGCCCGTTAACGCGGCGAGCGGCACGGTGCAGGAGGAGATTCTGCTGCTGTGCGATTACATTGATCGGGAGGATGATATTTGGGTATGCATCCTGCATTCGGATATCAAAACCTTTTGCGTGGGCGTTGACATCAAACGATTTAAGAAGAGCATCGACGACCGGGACGTGACCAACGTACAGGAAAAGTATTACGATGGGGCGCTGGCGCTGTACGAGCTGCGCGTGCCGCTCATCTGCGCGGTGCACGGGCACTGTCTGGGCGGCGGCCTGTGCTACCCGGCGGGGGCCGATATCACCATCGCGGTGAAGGACACCGTGTTCGGCGCGCCGGAGGCCAAGCTATCCGTTGTCGGCGGCTCGGGCCATCTGGGGCGCATCCTGCCGCCGATGATCCAGCGCGATATGTGCTACTGCGGCACCTTTCTGACGGCGGAGGAGCTGCAACGGTACGGCGGCGTGACGCAGGTCGTCGATACGCTGGAAGAGCTGATGCCCGCGGCCATGGCCAAGGCGCGGGAGCTGGTGAAACGCGGCCCGCTGGTGCTTCGGTACCTGAAAGCGTGCCTGAACGCACAGGAGGATTTTCAGATGAAGCGAAAAAACGATCTGGAGGTCACCTACACCCGGTATATGGCGCGGCATCAGGACTTCGCGGAGGGCGTAACGGCCTTTCTGGAAAAGCGCGAACCGAACTACCGGGGCGAATAAATGTTTATGGTTGCCGTTTGGCATCATGAATAAAGAAAAAAAAGACAAACTAAGAACGTGTAATGAAAAGGGGTTTTCACAATGAAAAAGCGATTGTTAGCAGCATTGACAGCGGCGAGCCTGTGCGTATCACTGGCGGCCTGCGGAAACGGCGACGCGAAAACAGCCGGCGGGCAAAGCGGCGAGGCGGGCGGAAACAAGGTCACACTGAAGTTCAACTTCGTCAAGGCCAGCACCGATCCCGAGTACCAGTGGTACGACGAGTACTTTTCCGATATCCGCGAGGCCTCCGGCGAGGAAGTGAACTACGAGCTGTATCCCTCCGAAGCGCTCGGCGCCACCGCCGACGTGCTGGAAATGGCGGCCATGGGCCAACCGGTCGTGGTGGACTGCGACCTTTCCTATCTGGCAAATTACGTGCCTGATCTGGCGGCCGGGATGGCGCCCTACCTGATCCAGACCCCCGAACAGATCAAAACGCTTTGGAAAAGCGAGGTTGGCGAGGATTGGAGCCGAGCGCTGGCGGATAAGGGCCTGCACCTGATCGATCTGCATTACTTTGGCGCGCGCAACCTGATCTGCAATAAAGAGGTGCATTCGCGCGAGGACATCGGCAAGCTGAAGATCCGCTGCGCGGCCACGCCGATGTGGAACGAAGTCGTGCGCGTGCTCGGCGGCAACGCGACCAACACCGCGTGGAGCGAAACCTATCAGGCGCTGTCGCAGGGCGTGGCGGACGGCGCGGAGTCTCCGATGGGCCTTCTCTATTCCGCGCGCCTGTACGAGCCCTGCAAGTATCTGGTACGCACCGAGCATTTGATCGCCTCCACCGCGATCGTCATGAGCGAAGAGGTGTACCAGTCGCTTTCGGACGAGGCGAAAAAGGCGATCGACGACTGCGCTTCCGATTTTGCCGATAAGGCGGTCGAGCGGGTGCAGAGCGTGGAAAAGGAATACGAGCAAAAGCTGGTGGACGAGGGCGTGCAGATCATTGAGATCGACAAGGCCGCGTTTATCGAAGCCGCGCAGGACACGCCGAAGCAGTTCCCGGAATGGTCGGATGGTCTGTATGAGCGCATCCAGCAGGCGATCGCGTAAGCGATCGCACTGCCGGACCGGATGGAGGAACCACATATGAAAAAATTCGGAGATATCCTATACCGTCTGGAAACGATCGTGGCGGGAACCGGCTTTGTCGTCATGGTCGGCGTCATAACGGTCAACGTACTGGCGCGTTTTCTGTTTTCTAAATCGTTTGCTTGGGCGGAGGAGATCGCCTATCTCAGCTTTAACTGGGCGGTGTTTTTCGGCATCTGCATCGTATACCGCAATCAAGGGCTAATCTCCATTGACGCGCTGGTCAGCCGCCTGCCGGAAGGGGTCCAGCGCGCAGTACAGGCTTTTACCTTCGCGCTGGTCGGCGTGGCCAATATCGGCCTGATCGTTTGGGGGATCGAGCTTTCGATCCAAGGGCTGGTGCGTTCGACCCCGATCCTGCGCATCCCGTATTTCTGGGTCGATCTGAGCGTGCCGGCGGCGGCCCTGATCTTGGGCGGCTATTCATTCTATAACATGATAAAGTGCCTAAAGGGCGAAAAGATCGAAGAAGCCGCCCTTGAGGAACGTACCTGAGAAAGGGGGAAACGCTGTGTCATTCTGGTCTGTAGTGCCGATCATCATTTTATTCGTTCTGTTCTTTCTCAAGGTGCCGGTCGCTTATTCTATGATCATTGCGGCTGCCAGCTATTTTCTGCTCGCCCCGGGGACGATGGACCCGTGCAGCATGATACAAAAAATGATCTCGTCCAATTCATCGTTTACTTATTTGGCGATCCCGTTCTTTACCTGCGCGGGCGTGGTGTTCGGCTATTCAGGCATTACAAAGCGTCTGATGGGGCTGGCGGAAATGATCGTCGGTCAAATGCGCGGCGGCATGGCGCAGGTCAATGTGCTGCTTTCCGCGCTGATGGGCGGCCTGTCCGGCTCCGCGAACGCGGACGCCGCGCTGCAAAGCAAAATGCTGGTGCCGCAGATGGAGAAGCTCGGCTATAACCGCGCGTTTTCCTGCGCGGTCACCGCGGCGTCCTCGTGCATCACGCCGATCATCCCGCCCGGCATTATCCTGATCCTATACGCAACAGCCTCTAACGTTTCGGTCGCCAAAATGTTCTATGCGGGCTATATCCCCGGCATCGTCATTACGGTTACCATGATGGTGCTCACTTGGTGGATCTCCAAAAAGAGAAACTACAAGCCCTCGCGCGAAAAGGCGGCTTCCGGCGGCGAGTTCGGCCGTGCTTTTATCGACGCGCTCCCAGCGCTGTTCGTGCCGTTCGGCCTCGTTCTCGGCCTGCGCTTCGGCATTTTCACGCCGACCGAGGCGGGCGCGATTTGCGTACTGTATGCTATTATCATCGGCATGTTCGTTTATAAGGAGCTTAAGCCGTCCGACATTCCGAAGATCATCAAGGAATCGGTTGTGAACACGGCCGGCGTTATGTTCATTCTGGCGGGCGCGCAGGCGTTTTCGATCTACTTGACTTGGGAGCGTTTGCCGAATATGATCTCCGAAGCGATCATCAGCGGCATTTCCAACCCGTATGTGTTCCTCATCGTCGTCAATATCTTGCTGCTCATCGTCGGTATGTTCTTCGACGGCGGCGCGGCGATGATCTTACTCGCGCCGCTTTTGGTGCCTGCAGCGCAGGCGTTGGGCATCGATCTGATCCATTTCGGTATCGTGCTGGCGGTCAACCTGACCATCGCCGGCATGACGCCGCCGTTTGGCGCGATGATGTTCGTTTCCACCTCGATCACCGGCACGCGAATAGAGGACTATACAAGGGAAGCGCTGCCCTATATCGCGCAGCTGATCATCTGCCTGCTGCTGATCACGTATATCCCGCAAATCGTCACCTTTTTGCCCAATCTGCTGGCGGGATAAGGAAGGTAAACCAACAGCGTACACATTTCTTTTGCCCGCCGGCAGCACGCCGGTGGGCAAAATGATTCATCCGAGCAAAACAGAAAAGGGAGGCGAAGCATGCAATCTCTTGTTCTTTCAGTATCCGCCTTTTACCTGCCGGTGGACCGCATCGTGGAAGAGGTGGAAGCGCTGGACCGCGCGGGGGTCGATCTGTTTCATGTTGACCTGATGGACGGCGGCTTTGTCGGCAACCTTGGAATGAGCATGCAGGATCTGGACGCGATACGCCGCCATACGAAGCGGCCGATCGATGTGCATATGATGGTGAACGATCCGGCGCGCTACATCGGTCTGGCGGCGGAGCACGGGGCCGACATCCTGTATGTTCACGCGGAGGCGGACCGCCACCCTGCGGCGACCCTTGCGACGATCCGCGCGTTGGGCTGCAAGAGCGGTCTGGCGGTGAATCCGGGGACCTCCTTAGCACAGGTGGAGGAGCTGCTGCCGCTTTGCGACTATGTGCTGCTGATGACGGTGAATCCCGGCTTTGCCGGACAAAGCTATCTGGACTTTGTCGAGCCGAAGATCAAGCGGTTTGCCGCCGGGCAGGCGCGGTGGGGCTATACCGTGATGATAGACGGCGGCGTTACGCCCGCGGTAATCGCCCGGCTCGCAAAGCAGGGGGTACGCGGATTCATCTGCGGCAACCGCGTGCTTTTGGGGCAGCAAGCGCCCTATGATCGGATCGTGCCGCGCATCCGCGCGGCAGCGGAAGGAAAGGCGGTATCAGTATGAAAGCAATCGTGGTCGAAAGGCCGGGCGTTTATGGATTGCGTGAGGTGGAGCCGCCGCGTATCATTCGGCCGGACGACGTGCTGGTCCGGGTACACGCTGTGGGCATTTGCGGTTCGGATCTGCATTTGCTCTGCGGCGGCAATTCCGCGGCGCAGTACCCGCGCATTCCGGGGCACGAGATCGTGGGCGAGGTGCAAGCGGTGGGCGATGGCGTGACCGGGCTTGCGCCCGGCGACCGGGTAATCGCGGAACCGCTGCGATACTGCGGCGATTGCCACGCCTGCCGCCGGGGCAGGCGCAACGTATGTCGGAATCTACAGATCGTCAGCGTGCATGTGGACGGCGGCTTTGCCGAGTATTTTGTCAGTCCGGCGCGCAACCTGTTCCACTTGCCAGACGATATTGGTTGGGCGCTTGCCACCGCGATCGAGCCCTGTACGATCGGCGAACAGGCGCATGCGAGGGCGGGCACTCTGCCCGGCGACACGGTGTTGATCCACGGCGCGGGGCCGATCGGCCTGATGGTGCTGGATACCGCAAAGCGGCTGGGCGCCCGCGCGATCGTATCCGACCCAAGTGAAAGCCGTCGCTGCCGGGCGGCGGCCTTTGGCGCGGATGCGACGATCGATCCGCGAACAGATGATTTGCGGGCGTTTGTCATGGAACAGACCGGCGGCGTGGGTGCGAACGAGATCTTTGACGCGACGGACGACGTTTCCTTGCTGCCGCTCTCGATCGAGCTGGCGGCGACCGCGGGAGCGATCGTGCCGCTGTCGTTCAGCAGCGACCCGGTCCCGGTCAATTTCGCGCCGCTCAATCAAAAGGAGTTAACCATCGCGGGCACCCGGCATCAGTACAAAATGTTTCCTAAGGTGCTGGCGGCGCTGCCCGCGCGCATGGATATGCTGCGGCGCTTTGTGACGCATACGTTCCCGCTGGAGCAGTACGAGCAAGCGTTCGCGCTTGCCTTGCAGCGGGAAGCGGACGCTTGCAAGATCGTGTTGACGGTGGGAGGATAAGAAGGAGCTTACAGCTATGAATGTTGCGGAAAATCTGCGAAAACACTATTCTTTAGAAGGCAAGGTGGTTTTGATCACCGGCGCGGGCGGCGGCATATGCAGCGAGATGGCGCGGGCCGTTGCGGGCGCGGGCGCGGAGGTAGCGCTGTGCGACTTGAACTTGGATGCGGTGCGGGCGGTGCTACCGACCATGCAGGGCGCGGGACATACGGCGCATCGGGTCGATCTGCGGCGGGTGAGCGAGATCGAGGCCTGCGTGGACGAGGTGCTTGCGGCGCACGGCCGCATCGACGGTCTGGTCAACGGGGCGGGCGTCAGCAAGCGGCTGGGCCTGCTCGATGTGGACGAGGCGCTGTACGACGCGATCATGGACGTCAATCTGAAGGCGGCCTTTTTCATGGGGCAGCAGGTGGTGCGCAAGGCGATGCGGGGGCGGGGCGGCAAGATCGTCAATATCGCCTCCTACAATTCCACGCGCATCTGCGGCGGCAGCTCGGTTTACGGCTGCGCCAAAAGCGGTATCTTGGGACTGACGCGGTCGATGGCGGTCGAATGGGGCGGGTTTGGCATTCAGGCCAACGCCATCGCGCCCGGCTTTATCGAAACGCCGCTGTGCCGCGAATTGAAAGAGGATCAGGCGCGCCTATCCTGTATTGAGGACATGACCTGCTGCCGCCGCATGGCGCAGCCGGAGGAATTGATGGGCATGACAATCCTGCTGCTATCCGACGCGTCGAGCTATATGACGGGGCAGGTGTATAACGTGGACGGCGGCGCGCTGGCAGGCGGCACGCCATGGTACTTTCCCACGGCCTATGGCGCGAAGCAGCACGCCGAGACAGAGTAAAACGGGCGCAAAGGTTCGGGGCGTTTTGGAAAAACGCGCCGAACTTTTGTGCTTTTTTCACGAATTCGGTCGAGCGGCGTTGAATAGTAGGCATCGAATATGGTATAATCCATTTATCTGAAATTAAATGGGAGGACAAAAATGTCCAGTGGATATCGGAGTGAGCGCCCGCCGCGTCAGGATGACGGAACGCTGATCGAAGGGCGCAACGCCGTTTTGGAGCTGCTGCGCGCCGGCCGGACAATCGATAAGATCTTTCTGGCAGAGGGCGGCCGCGGCGGCGATATTGCTTCCGCCGCAAAAAAACAGGGGGTGCCGGTGGTCACGTGCGACAGACGCAAATTAGACCACATGAGCCCGACCGGCAGCCATCAAGGCGTGATCGCACAGGTGGCCGCGCAGGATTACGTGGCGCTGGAGGATATTTTGCTCGTCGCGGAGCAGCGCGGAGAGCCGCCTCTTCTCGTCGTATGCGACGGTATCGAGGATCCGCACAATTTGGGCGCCATCATTCGCTCCGCCGAGGCGGCGGGTGCGCACGGAATCGTGATCCCCAAGCGCCGCGCGGTTGGGCTGACCGCCGCGGTGGCCCGCGCGGCCGCCGGCGCGCTGGCCCACATGGGCGTGCACAAGGCGAATAACCTCGCCGCCGTGCTGGACGAGCTGAAAGAGCGCGGCATCTGGCTGTTCGGCGCTGAGGCCGACGGCGACGCGCCGCTTTTTGAAGCTGATTTTGACCGACCCTGCGCGCTGGTGATTGGGTCCGAAGGCGAAGGCCTCAGCCGCCTGACGCGCGAAAAATGCGATTATATCGTCAGCATCCCGATGCGGGGGCGCGTCAACTCGCTTAACGCGTCGAACGCCGCCGCTGTGATGCTGTTCGAGGCTGTGCGCCGCCGTACGCACGCGAAATAGAGAAAGGGATCACAGAGATATGGATAGAAAAGACGAAACCATGAACCTTGACGATCTCAAGGCGTATTTAAACGACGTGCCTGACAGCGGGGAGTTCGACCTTGATTCTATCATCGCCGAGGTGGAAGGGCTGGCCCCGGCGCAGCCAAAGCGCCAGCCGCCCGCGGCGCCAGCGCCCAAGGCGCAGGCCGCCCCCAGAGCTCCGGCCGCCCCGCAGCAAACGCCTGAACCTAGAACGCAGGCCGCCCCGCAGGCGCAAGCGCGCCCGGAATCGCCGCGCCGGCAAGCGGCGCCTAAAGCCGCGCCGCAGCCCGCGCCCCGCGCGCAGGCCGCTCCCAAAACGCGGCCCGCGCCAAAGAAGGTCGTGGGCGAGGACGACTTGCCCGATCTGAGCGCTTTTGAACAGCAGGAGGTGGACGAGCGCAAGGCGCGCCGCGCCGCCCGTGAAGCGAAAGAAAATACAAAACGTGAAAGGGCCGAACAAAAGCGCGCCGTCCGTGTCGCCCGCGCGGCCGAACCGCCGGAAGAGGAGATCGAACAGGCGCAGCCCTCGCCGCGCGCCCAAAAGCGC
Source organism: Butyricicoccus faecihominis (assembly GCF_024462775.1). Lineage (GTDB taxonomy): Bacteria > Bacillota > Clostridia > Oscillospirales > Butyricicoccaceae > Agathobaculum > Agathobaculum faecihominis_A. The sequence goes on along the minus strand of NZ_JANGCE010000002.1, from coordinate 104,229 downwards.
GCGCGCGGGCAGAAGCTGTCCCGCAAGGAGGAGCGCGCCGCGCGCCTTGCCGCCGAGCAGGCCGAGGAAGAGGAAGACATCGTTCTGCGCGATCCCACGCAGGCCCAGCGCTCGGCCCTACGCCGCGCGCGCGGGCTGAATGTGCGGTCGCTTCTGGTGCTGCTGCTCGCCGCCGCCGCCGCTTACTTAAGCCTTGCGCCCACGTTTGAAATGCTGCCGGTGCCCATCGCGCTCGATGCGGGCGAAAACCAGTCGATCGCGATCGGCGCGCTGATGCTGCTGCAATTTATCGCGATCTTTCTGGGCGTCGACGTATTCGGCATGGGTTTTTTCAACCTGTTCCACGGCATTCCGGACCGCTCCACGTTGGTCTCGTTCTCGGTAATCGCCTCGCTGCTGCACGGCGCGTCCATCATTGTGTTCGACAACCAGTCCGGTGTGGAGATCCCGTATCTCGCCGTCAGCATTTTGCTGCTTTACGCGGCCATGCGTGAGGAGCGCGGCCGCTGCGCGGCGCGGGCGAGAGCATATAAGGCGATCGCTTCGGCGGAGCGGCCGATGGCGGTCTACAGCCATTATGACCGGACGGACGATGTATGCCGCGCGGTCAAGGGCAGGCTTGGTCAAATGGAGGATTTTCTCCGCGAAATGGAGCGCCCGGACACGATCGACCGCTTTTCCATGATCTACGCGCCGATCGCTTTGGCCGCGTCCATTATCTTCGCGCTGGTGGCTTCGCTCGGCCGGGGCGATCCGATCCGTTTTTTCTGGGCGTTTTCCGCGCTCCTATCCGTTTCCGCGCCGATCGGCCTGCTGTGCGCGTTCGGCGCGGGGTATAAAAACGTATCCCGCCGCTTGCTCGGCACGGGCGCGGCGCTCGCGGGCGCGCGTCAGGCCGGTCTGCTGCGCGGCACGGAGGAAGTCATCCTGACGGAGAACGATCTGTTTCCCGCGGGTTCGATCGCGCTGGAAGCGCTGCAAAACATGGGCGGCATGGCGGATGATAAGGTGTTGGCCTTTGCCGCCGCGCTGACCGACGGGGCAGGGCTGGAGCTTGGCCGTGTGCTGAACGACACGCTGCGCGAGCGGTACGGCGCGGTCGCGAGCGCCAAAAGCGTACAGCTGGTAGACGGCGGCGTTGCCGGTGAAGTAGGCGGGCACCGCGCCGTTTTGGGCACGGCGGCGCTCATGGTCAAGATGGGCGTGCGCATGCGTGCCGGGCAGAGCGCGGACACCTGCAACGCTTATCTGGTCGTGGACGGCGCGCTCGCGGGCGTGCTGACGCTGCGCTACCAACCGACCAAGGGCACCTACCACGCCATGCGCACCATGCGCCGCATGCATATGAGTGCCGCGCTGGCTGTAACGGATTTTAATATTTCGCCCGCCATGGTCGAAAGTCAGTTCGATCTGAAACGCGGCTTTGCCGACCAACCCGATCCGGCCACCGTCGATCGTATCATGGACGCGGCCTATACCGCCGACGATGCGCCGGCCGCCATCCTGACGCGCGAGGGCGCCGGGCCGTTCATCACGGTGCTGCGCGCGGCGGATAAGCTAGCGGGCGCGGTGCGTTCGTGCATCACGCTGGGCGCGTTTGCCGGTGTTTGCGGTATGCTGATCGTGTTCTACCTTTTGTTCCAGAACGCCGTCTCCGCGCTGCCCGTGCTGCACCTGCTGCTTTATTTACTGATTTGGTACATCCCCGTGTTCATCATCACACAGCAAACCCACTAACCGGGGCAGGGATAGAAAAAAGAGGAAGAAAACCATGCGTTTTTCTTCCTCTTTTTTCTTATGGATCTTGTAGATTTCGAACATGCGAACGCTTTTGAACTTGTAATTGATGATCGTCTGAGATAAAATGAAGATATACAACAGAAAGGGGGCGGAAGCTGATGATGCAGGGCATCGTTTTATCCCCGGATCAAATGGCGGCCGTTTTAGATAATGCTCCGGTTGCTGTGTACGTGAGCGCGCTGGACGATTACGAGCTGCTCTATGCCAACCGGCTGTCCCGCGATCTTCTCATGCGGTCCGGCGTTGTGGGAAAGACAACGTGCTACGGCGCCGCCGGTTTCGACCGTCCCTGCCCGTTTTGCCGGGTCGGTGAAATGCGGGAGGATGAGCTGTGTGTGCGCGAGTTCCGCCTGCCCTCCAACAGCCGCGTTTATCAGCTGAGCGGCAAGGTCATTCTCTGGGGGCGCCGCCGCGCCCATATCGAATACATTCTGGATATCACCGATCAAAAGCGTGAGGAAGCGCGGGTGCGCGCGGTCACGGAGGAGCTGGAGACCACCTTCAGCAGCGTGCCCTGCGGTCTGTGCGGCTACCGGTACGATGGACGCACGATCGCGCCGGTGTTCCATAACTCTGCTTTTTACGAGATCATGGGCTATTCGGATGAGCACATCGCGAATATGGAGCAGGAAACCACCTTTCTGGGCGTGCATCCGGACGATCTGCCCGCGCTGACGCAGAAAATCGCGGAAACCATACGCACGGGACGCGTCATGCGCCATATCTACCGCGTGTTCAACGATAAAAAAGGAGAATACCGCTGGATCCAGCTCGACGGTTCGGTCAAGGCGCAGGAGGATGGATCCAAGCTGCTGTACGCGGTGTATACCGATGTCAGCGAGCAGGTGCGGCTGGAAAAGGAACTGGCCGAATCCAGCGAAAAAATGCAGGATATTATTAACGCCATACCGGGCGGCGTGGCGATCTATAAGATATCGGATCGCTTTGAAACCATTTACTTTTCCGACGGCGTGCCCGAGATAACGGGCTACAGCGTGGAAGAATACCGGGAGCTATGCCGCGGCGACGCGGTCAAGATGATCCATCCGGCGGATACGGAAATGGTCGTTCGACGGGTGAACGAGGCGCTGCAAAACCACACCGTGGCGGATTTTGAATTCCGCAAGCTGCACCGGGATGGGCACACCGTTTGGGTGCATGTGCTGGCCAAGCAGACCGGCGAGCAGGACGGCTGTCCGCTGCTGCACTGCGTGTTTCATAATATCACCGACCTGAAAGAAACGCAGAAGGAAATGGTGCGGCTAGAGCAATACTTCCAAACCATTGTGAGCAATCTGCCCGGCGGCGTTGCCGTCGTGCGGCTGAGCGCGGAACAACAATGCTATACGGAATACCTATCCGAAGGTTTTGGCGCGCTGCTTGGTATGACGGCCGAGCAAGCGCAGGATCGCTATGGAAACGATGTGCTGGGCTTTATCCATCCGGACGACGCACCGCGCGTGAGCTGCCTTGTGCGGGAATTTGTGGCGGGGAAGGACGATTTTCTGGAACTGCGCGGGCGGCTGATACGGGTAGACGGGAGCGCGATATGGATCAAATGCCGCCTGTCCATCGCGCGGGAGGAAACCGGCGCCAAGCGGATCTATGCCACCTGCAACGATGTGACAAAGGAGATAGAGGATCAGGAGCGCATCCGCCAGCAGTATAAAGAACTGCTGTTGCAGCACTATCGTTCTCCCGACCCAAACACGCTGATCGTGGGCCACTGCAATGTGACCGAAAGCAGGATAGAAGAGATCATCGACTTTACCGGTTCCGATCTGCTGAAAAATCTGGGCAACGAGCGCAACGCCTTTTTTACCGGCATTTCGGAGCTGATTCCCGACCCGGCGGAGCGGCAGGCGTTTTTAAGCCTCTATTTGAACGAGCCGGCGTTGGCGGCTTTTCGGCGCGGCGAGTCCGAACAGCGGCTGAAATGCTTCATGCGGATGCCGCGGGAAAAGCGCGGCCGGTATGTGCAAATCACGGTGCATCTGGTGGCTGAGCCGGATACCGGCAATGTAACGGGTATCCTGACCGTTATGGATATGACCGATCAGGTGATCTCCGACCGTATCCTGCGCGGTCTTTCGCTGACAGGCTACGATCTGGTCGCCGATGTGGACGTGCAGGAGGACAGCTTTACCGCTTTGGTTTTTACCCAAAGCGCGGATGCATGGCCCAAACGCCATTGCTACTCCGATGCGGTGCGCCACTTTGGCAAAGCTTACGTGACGCCGGAGGATAGGGAAACGTTTTTCAATATGCTCGAGCGGGACCGCATCATGGACCGGCTCGCGCGCGAGGGACCCTATTCGTTTACTTATGCTACCCTATCGTCCGCGACGGGTAAGCGCATCAAGCGCATCACGATCTCCGCGGCGGATCTGGCGCTCGGCCGCGTCTGCCTTGCGCGGGCCGATGTGACTGATATGCTCCGCGCGGAACGGCAGGCCAAGGACGAACTGGAGCGGGCGCTCATGCTTGCCAAGGAGGCAAGCCGCGCCAAAAGCGACTTCCTTTCCGCAATGAGCCATGATATCCGCACGCCGATGAACGCGATCATGGGAATGACCACGCTGGCCACCGCCCATTTTGACGATTCCGAACGCGTGTGGGACTGTCTGTCCAAAATTGCGATCTCATCCAAGCATTTGCTCAGTCTGATCAATGATGTACTGGATATGAGCAAGATCGAAAGCGGCAAAGTAACGCTGGGCAGCACACAGATCCTGCTGCCTGAGCTTGTCGAGCAGTTGTTCGCCATTTTACAGCCGCAGGCGGAAACGGGCGGCCTTACGCTGGAACGGCAAATGGGCCGGCTGGATCATCCGTGCTTCTATGGAGATGCGCTGCGCCTAAACCAGATTCTGATTAATATCCTTGGAAACGCGGTCAAGTTCACGCCGCGGGGCGGTACAGTGCGGTTTGCGGTGGACGAACTGCCGGAAAATAAGGGCGTGGGCTGGGCAAGGTATCGTTTTACCATTCAGGATAATGGCCGCGGCATGTCGGAAGAATTTCTCGCGCACCTGTTCGAGCCTTTTACCCGCAGCCGTGAATCGGTTTCGGGGCGCATGGAGGGCACCGGTCTTGGCCTGAGCATCACCAAGGGACTGATCGATCTGATGGACGGCCAGATCAGCGTTTCAAGCCGTGTAGACGAGGGCTCTACCTTCCTTGTCACGCTGGATTTCCGCTTTTGTGAGATAGCGGACTGCGCCGACACGATGACCGGACAGCTTTATCTGGCCGGGGCTGAGTCAGAAGACGCGGCTTTTGCCGGGCGCCACTTTCTGGTGGCGGAGGACAATGCGATCAATGCCGAAATACTGGGCGCGCTGCTCGAATTGTACGGCGCGCGTTCAACCGTGGCCGAGGATGGCCGCCGGGCCGTACAGGCGTTTTTAAGCGCCGCTCCCGGCACGTATGACGCGATTTTGATGGATGTGCAGATGCCGGAACTGAACGGTTATGAAGCGACGCGGGCGATCCGCGCAGCTGACCGGCCGGACGCGGCTTCCATCCCCATCGTTGCCATGACGGCTAACGCTTTCTCCGAGGATGTGCAGGCGGCGCTGGCCGCCGGGATGAACGCGCATGTGGCCAAGCCCATCGATATGAAGCTTTTGCGCGACGCGCTGGAAAAGCTGCTTTCAGACAAATGACAAAGAGCCGTTTCCTTACTGGAAACGGCTCTTTGTCAAAAAAGAAATGAAGAAAAAAGAGAATGTACGGCAACGCTTAAAACGGCATGACGGATAGGATGGAAAACACGGCAAGTGCTACCATCAGTACGGCTGCTGCGGTCGCGATATAGGCTCTGGTCATATTCCATCCCTCCAAATGTTCGTATACTATATAAACGTTTTACAAAGGCGTTTTGTGACAGAAAATTTGAAAAAAATTAAAATTCGTCGAGTTGCACAAAATGCGAAAATGGAAATTGTGTGGAATGCGCAGAGATTTTCAATAGCCCGGACGCGCGCGGGTGTTGTCCGGTTGCGTCGGACGAACCTCATAAACTTGCACAAAAAACCGCTTGCAACGACATGCAAACTCGTGTATAATAACAAACAGGGAGTTGTTCCCGAAACAAAGTGCCCGCGCATGGAGCAAGGGCAGGGGAGTGTTATAAACATATGGCCAATTATCCAGTAAATAAGATTCGCAACGTATGTCTGATGGGCCATGGCGGCGATGGCAAGACCTCGCTGATCGAAAGCCTGCTGAACATCGCTGGCGTGACCGATCGTGTCGGTAAAATCACAGATGGCAACACCGTGTGCGATTTTGATCCCGAAGAGATCAAGCGCCAGTTCACTATTTCTACCGCTGTCGCGCCGCTTGAGTGGCAGGGTTGCAAGATCAATCTGCTCGATACGCCCGGCTTCTTCGACTTTGAAAGCGAAGTAAACTGTGCGATGCGCGTGGCGGAATCCGCTCTGATCGTCGCGACCGGTAAATCCGGCCCGGGCGTCGGCACGGAAAAAGCGTGGGAGCGCGCCGAAGAACACGCTATGCCGCGTATGTTCTACATCTCCAAGATTGACGAGGAAAACTCGGATTACTATACCTCGCTGCACAAGCTGCAAAAGCAGTTTGGCGTATCCGTCGCGCCGATCGTCGTGCCTATCTTTGAAGGCAACCGCGATACCGTTGGCGTGGTCGATTGCGTCATTCGCAAGGCCTACAAGATGGATGGCAATAAGCGCGTCGAGATTCCGATCCCGGAGGATATGAAGGAGCGCATCGACCAGCACCGCGCCGCGCTTTGCGAAAACGTGGCCGAGCTGTCCGAAGAACTGATGGAGCGCTACTTCGCGGGCGAGGAATTTTCCGATGAAGAGCTGATCGCGGGCATCCGTCAGGGCGTTAAGGATCTGGTTATCGCGCCCGTGTTCTGTGGTACCGCGGCGACCGGCATCGGTTCCTATGCCATGCTCAAGGGCATTGCGGACTACATGCCCTCGCCGGATGAAAAGCCCATCGAGCTGTGCGAGGATGAAAAGGGCGAACTGATCGAGATTAACTGCACGCCCAACGGTTCCGCCTGCGCGTTCGTGTTCAAGACCGTTGCCGACCAGTACGGCCGCTTCTCCTATTTCAAGGTGATGTCGGGCGAGGTCAAGCAGGACATGGTGCTTGTCAACAAGCGGGCGGACGCGAACGAAAAAATGAGCCATATCTTTACCGTCTGCGGTAAAAAGACGACCGAAGTGCCGCTTGTCGGCTGCGGCGACATCGGCGCGGTATCCAAGCTGGTCACCACCAAGACAGGCGATACGCTTTCCATGAGCGTGCGCAAGGTAGAACTCGAGCCGATTGAGATCGCGCCGCCGTGCTACACGCGCGGTATCGTGCCCAAGGTGAAGGGCGCGGAAGAAAAGATATCCGCCGGTCTCAGCCGTCTGCACGATGAGGATCCTTCGTTTGAAACCGAATTCAACCCCGAGACCAAGCAGCACACCATTTCGGGTGCGGGCGACATCCATCTGGATGTGCTGTGCGCCAAGCTGAGAGATAAGTTCGGCGTGGATGTCGATCTGACCGAGCCGATCGTGCCTTACCGCGAGAAGATCCGCAAAAAGGTATCGGTGGAAGGCAAGCATAAGAAGCAGTCCGGCGGTCACGGCCAGTATGGCCATGTCAAGATGGACTTCGAGCCGTATACCGAGGGCGATTATCTGTTCGAGGAAAAGATTTTCGGCGGTTCCGTGCCGAAGAACTTCCACCCGGCGGTAGATAAGGGCATCCGCGAAGCGATGGAGCATGGCGTTTTGGCGGGCTATCCGCTGGTCGGCTTGCACGCCGTGCTGACCGACGGCTCGTACCACGATGTGGACTCCAACGAGCTTTCGTTCAAAATGGCGGCGCGTCTGGCCTACAAGGCGGGCATTCCGCAGGCCAGCCCGGTTCTGCTCGAGCCGATCTCCGCGATCAAGACCGTCGTTCCGGATGCTTACATGGGCGATGTGATCGGCGACCTGAACAAGCGCCGCGGCCGCATCATGGGTATGAACCCGATTGAGGGCGGCAAGCAGGAGATCGTCGCGGAAGCGCCGATGGCCGAGCTGACCGACTATGCGATCACGCTGCGTTCGATGACGCAGGGCCGCGGTTCGTTCGTATCCCAGTTCGAGCGGTACGACGAAGCGCCCCAGCCGGTTCAGGAAAAGGTCATTGCTGAGAACAAGGCGCGTCTGGAAGCACTCAATAAAGAATAACAGAAAAACCCAAAAAGGAACCGGAGAAAGCCTTCTCCGGTTCCTTTTAGCGTGTTAAAGAGCCCCTCGCGCCCCCGCCGCGTGTCGAGCAGTGGCAGGTCCAGCATGACCGGGCAGGGGCGGCCGGTTTCATGCAAGCGGCATATGAGCGGCCGCCCGTAAGGCGGAGCGGGCGCATTAAATACGGCGAATCCGTGCTTTTTTGACGAAGCGCACGGTTTGCGTGGCAGGATTTTTGTATACACTTAGAGAAAAATACGTGGTATACTGGAAGCAGACTTAGAAGTAATGGAGGTGCACACCTTAATATGTATTGCACAAGAAAAATTACGGATGATCTTCTTTATATCGGCGGCAGCGACCGCCGGCTGAACCGGTTTGAAAACCTTTTTCCAATCCCGCGCGGCGTGTCGTACAACAGCTATCTGCTGCTGGATGAAAAGACCGTACTGTTTGATACGGCGGATGAAGCCATTGGCCGCCTGTTTTTTGAAAATTTGGAGCATGGTTTGGATGGCCGCGCGCTCGATTATTTGGTCATCCACCACATGGAGCCCGATCACTGCGTGCTGCTGGGCGAAACGCTGCGCCGCTGGCCGGATGTCAAGCTGGTTTGCAGCGCCAAAGCCCTGTCCATGATCGGCCAGTTTTTCCCGCTCAACGTGAGCGACCGTACGCTCGTCGTCGCCGAGGGGGACAAGCTCTCCACCGGCCGCCACACGCTGCATTTTCTCATGGCGCCCATGGTGCACTGGCCCGAGGTCATGGTCACTTACGACGAGCTGGGCAAGACCCTGTTCTCCGCCGACGCTTTCGGCACGTTCGGCGCGCTGGCCGGCAATTTGTTTGACGATGAGATCACCTTTGACCAGAACTGGATGACCGACGCCCGCCGTTATTACGCCAACATTGTGGGAAAATACGGCGCGCAGGTGCAGACGGTGCTGAAAAAGGCCGCGCTGCTCGATATCCAGTTCCTTTGCCCGCTGCACGGGCCGGTCTGGCGCGCGCATCCGGAGGTGCTGGTGGAGAAATACCAGAAATGGAGCACCTACGAACCGGAAGATAAAGCGGTGCTCATCCTTTACGCCACCATGTACGGCAATACCGAAAACGCCGCCTCCGTCCTTGCGGGCGAACTGGCCGAAGCGGGCGTGCATGATATCAAGATGTACGATGTATCGGATGCCGATCTGTCCGACCTGATCGCCGAAATCTTCCGGTGCAGTCATCTTGTCTTTGCCGCGCCGACGTATAATGGCAATCTGCATCCCAAAATGGAAGCGCTGATGAGCGATATGAAGGCGCTGAACGTGCAGAACCGCACGGTGGCCCTGATCGATAACGGCACTTGGGCGCCCGTGGCGGCCAAGCACATGGCCGCGCGCCTTGCAGAAATGAAAGCCATGAACGTGATGGAGAACCCGGTCTCGCTCAGGTCCTCGCTGACCGAGGTGCAGCGCGAAAGCCTGCACGCGCTCGCGCAGGCGTTTGCCGCGGAGCTTGTTTAACTTTTTTGTTCTGACCCGTCCGCCCGCCGCATAGGATAGACCATGTTAGCGGCAGGAGGGACGAAAATGATCGTTTACGCAACTAAGGTATCGGTAAAAAAGGCGATTGCGGGCGTTTTAGTGGTCGGTGCGGTCGTGTGGGGCGTATCGGCGCTTGTGCCCGACGCGGCGGAACCGGCCAGCGCGGAGGCTACGGCGGCCGAGGGGATGGACGCCAAACTAAAGAACAATGAGCAGCGCGTCGCGCTTCTAAACAGCTTCGGCTGGAAGGTCGAACCGGAGCCGCGCAGCGAGCGCGAGGTGCAGGTGCCCAAGACCTTCGATGAAACATACGAGGCCTACAACGCCATTCAGCTCGCGCAGGGCCTCGATCTTACGCCCTATCAGGGCAAACGCGCCACGCTTTACACCTATGAACTGACCGAATATCCCAGCGGGGCGGAGGGCGTGACCGCCAATTTGCTTATCCGCAAAAACAAGCTGATCGCGGCCGATATCAGCGCCGCCGAGGCGGACGGCTTTGTGCACGGAATCACCGGCATGCCGGAGGAAAAGACGGCCGCGCCGCAGACCGGCCAGCCCCAGCAGGACGGCCAGACCCCGCCGGAGGAAGGCGCGGAAACGCCTTCTGAGGGCACGGCGGCGCCCGACGCGACTCCATCAGAGGACGCGGCCGCCCCATCCGACAGTGCGGAGACCCCGCCGGCGGACGCCAGCGATACGCCAGAAAGCGCGCCAAGCGAGTAATATGACACCCAAAGCCCGCCGCAGCAGAGTCTGCGGCGGGCTGTTTTTATGCAAATGTATACGCCGATTCGCACAAAAAATGGCTGTTGGTTTCTCTGTTTCGCACGGTTGCCTGATAGAAATACACTTTTTTTACGATTGTCTATTGTGCAAATTGCGAAAAAGTGTTATGCTATTTGCAGTAATCGATGGTCGGGAGGCACAAAATGCCCGGAATGCGTTTGGATAAAATTCTCACACATCTCAACTGCGGCAGCAGGCGCGAGGTCGCCGCGTGGGTCCGCGCGGGCCGTGTGACAGTGGACGGACAAACCGTACGCGATCCCGCGTATAAGGCCGATCCCGATCTTGCCGCGCTCACGCTGGACGGCAGGGCGCTTTGTTACCGCGCTCAGCGGTATTATATGCTCAATAAACCCGCCGGCGTCATAACCGCCAACAGGGACGGCCGCCATCAAACGGTGATGGAGCTGTTTCCCGAGAACGAGCGCAAGGGCCTGTTTGCGATCGGCCGGCTGGATAAGGACACGGAAGGGCTGCTTTTGATCACGGACGACGGCGCTTTGAGCCACGCGCTCATGGCCCCGGGCCGCCATGTGCAAAAGCTGTACGAAGCCGTGTGCGACGGTGAGCTCGCGCCGGACGCCGAAGCCCGTTTTCGCGAGGGGCTGACGCTGGGGGACGGCACGGTATGCCGCCCCGCCGCGTTGGAGATCGTGCGCGACGCGCCCGCGCTCACCGTGCGCGTCACCTTGTGTGAGGGCAAGTACCATCAAGTGAAACGCATGCTCAAAGCCGTGGGGGCGGAGGTGAACGCGCTCAAGCGGCTGTCGATCGGCGCGCTGGGGCTGGACACGTCGCTCGCGCCCGGCGCATACCGTCCGCTGACGGAGGCTGAAATCGCGCTTTTGCGCCCTTCGGAGGGGCTTGCCGCGGCGACCTCAACAAAAAAATAAAATTTCTACAAAGAATTTTTAAAAAATTTGTACAAAACTATTGACGGTTGTGATATAATTACTTAAAATGCACAGGGATGCCGTCTTATTCTTGTGAACAATGATGGTTCCTCATAACCGTTTAAACGAGCACGCATATGACAGCGCACAAAGAAGAGACCTTCAGATGAGGGGCGCGTTCGGCGCAGGAGAAGAAGAGGGTAAACGACAGTCGGGAAAGGTGATGGAAATGGCTTCGAGATTGTTCCAGTCGATCATTTTGCAGATGAAGGATACGGTGGATCGCACCATTGGCATCGTGGATGCTTCAGGAGCGGTCATCGCATGCACCGATCTGCCTCGTATCGGTGAGATGCGCGAGGAAGCGGTCACCGAGCTTGGCTTTGCCGGAGAGTTGGTGCGCTTTGGCGGATATACTTACCACACCACGGGGGACAGGACCTCCCGCATGGAGTACGCCGTGTTTGTACAGGGCGAAGATGAGCTTGCCCGCAGCATTTGTTCGCTGGTGGCAGTCGCGATCAACAACGTCAAGACGCTTTACGATGAAAAGCACGACAAGGCGACTTTTGTAAAAAACATTATTCTGGATAATATCCTGCCCGGCGATATCTACATCAAGTCCCGCGAACTGCACTTTGGGAACGATGTGCCGCGCGTGGTATTCCTGATCCGCCAGCAGGCCCCGGCGGACGTCGCCGCCATCGACGTGGTGACCAGCCTGTTTCCGGACAAGCAGCGCGATTTTGTGCTGCATATTTCGGAGAGCGATATCGTCGTCGTTCGCGAGGTCAAGGCCGGCTGTGATTTGAAGGAGCTGACCAAGTCCGCCGCGGCGATCGAAGAGGCGCTCGAAACCGAGCTTTCGGTCAAGAGCCTGATTGGCATCGGTTCGATCTCGTCCCAGATGAAGGACATCGCCCGCTCCTTTAAGGAAGCGCAGACCGCGATTGAGGTTGGCGGCGTGTTCGATACGGAAAAGAGTATCATCAGCTTTGAAAACCTCGGCATTGGCCGACTGATCTATCAGCTTCCGATCACGCTGTGCGAAATGTTCTTGACCGAGGTGTTCAAAAAAGGCTCTATCGATTCGCTCGATCAGGAAACGCTCTTTACCATTCAAAAGTTTTTTGAGAACAACCTGAACGTGTCCGAGACTTCGCGCAAGTTGTTCGTGCACCGCAACACGCTGGTGTACCGTCTGGAAAAGATCAAGAAGCTCACCGGTCTCGATCTGCGCGAGTTCGACCACGCGATCGTATTTAAGGTCGCGCTCATGGTACGCAAGTATCTGGCGAGCCGCGAGGAGAACAACCGGTAAAAGCGTTTTATCAAAATACAGAGTTTCGACCGGGGATGCGGAATCGGCGCGGAAGAATTGCCGGTGTTACCAAAAATCCATGAAATCTTCACAAAAAAACCGTCTTATGCGGGGTTTTGACAGGAATTGTCGACTTGCGCGTTTGGGGAATATCTGTTACAATAGACAGAGGCGCGCATACGCACGCGCCTTTGTCTTTTTTTGTAAAAAGAACAGAAATCCGGGGAGGACTACCTGTGATACGAATGACAGACGCCACCATGGTGTACGACAATGGCACGCGCGCTGTGAACAAAGTGAGCCTGCACATTGAAGCGGGTGAATTTGTCTTTTTGGTCGGCGCGTCCGGTTCGGGCAAAACGACCATGATAAAGCTTTTGACCGGCGAGGTGCGGCCCACCGAAGGGCGGGTACTGGTCAATAACTACAACATTGGGGAAATGAAAAAACGGCAGATTCCTTACCTGCGGCGCACGCTTGGCGTGGTGTTTCAGGATTTTCGCCTGATCGTGAATAAGACGGTCTATGAAAACGTCGCCTTTGCGATGCGGACGATCGGCGCCAAAAGCCGCGCGATCAAAGAACGCGTGCCGTATGTGCTCGATCTGGTCGGCCTTGCGGAAAAGGCCGGTGAAAAGCCGATGAACCTTTCGGGCGGCGAGCAGCAGCGTGTCGCGGTGGCCCGCGCGCTGGTCAATAATCCGCGCCTGATCATTGCGGACGAACCGACCGGCAACCTTGATCCCGCCCGCTCCCTCGAACTGATGACGCTGTTCGAGAAGATCAACGAATTGGGCACGACCGTGCTGATCGTCACGCACGAAAAGGGGCTTGTGGACGAGTTTGAAAAGCGCGTCGTCGTGATCGATCAGGGCGAAATCATCAGCGACCAGACAGGTGGGTACTATAATTATGAGAAGCTTTAGTTATTACTGGAAGGAAGGCTTTCGCAACATTTTTTCGCACGGCTTTATGTCCATCGCCGCTGTGATCATTATGCTGGCCTGTCTCCTTCTTACCGGGACCGTGACGCTGATCGCGCTCAATATCGACCTGAACATCGTCGATTTGCAAAAGCAAAGCGAGATCGTCGTTTTCATTGACGACAGCCTCGATACCCGCGCCGCCAAAAGCCTTGGCCGCGATTTTAAGGATATTGAGAACGTCGCGACCATAGAATTCGTAGACCGCGATCAGGCGCTTGCCAACTACCGCATCGATATGGGCGAGGATTCCGATATTCTCGATATTTACGATTCGAGCAACAACCCGCTGCGCAACTCCTTTGTTTTGACCTTTAAGGACGCCAGCATCGCCAGCCAGACGATCGCCGAGATCGAAGCCGTGGAAGGCGTGGCCCGCGTTCGCGCGGATGCTTCCGCCATTGCTAAGCTGGTGCAGATTCAGCGCGTGTTCAACATTGTCGCGTTGGCCATGGTCGTGGCGTTGGCGCTCATTTCGATCTTTATCATCTCCAACACCGTAAAGCTGGCCATGTTTGCCCGCCGCGAGGAGATCTCCATTCAGAAGATGGTCGGCGCGACCAACTGGTTCATCCGCTGGCCCTTTGTGATCGAGGGAATGGTGCTTGGCCTGTTCGCCGGTGTTTTGGCTTTCTTTGCCGAGTGGGGCGTGTATACCGAAATGCAAAATGTTGTTTCCGGCGTCATACCGCTGCTCGATCTTGTTCCGTTTGACCACCTGCGGTATCTGGTGCTCGGCGTGTTCGCGGGAGCGGGCGTGCTGTTCGGCATCGGCGGCTCGGTCACGAGCATCCGCAAGTTTATGAATGTCTGATTCCCGATTGAGCAAAGGAGCGATGTGATTTCTATGATGAGCAAAAAGACCATTCGTATGATCTCCGGTGCGATCGCCGCGATCCTTGTGATCGTCATGGTGGTTTCCGTGGTCGTTTCCGGTCTGGTCCCTCTGGCGGGGGCGGCGGACGCGGATGAATTAAAGGATAAGCTATCCACCTTGGAGGAACAGAAATCCGCTATTAAAGCGGAACTGGCTTCTCTAGGCGATCAGGTGAGCGATATCGAGGCCGCGCGAAAAGCGCTTAATAGCGAGATCGAGCTGACCAAGCAGGAAATCGCCACGGTTGAGGATTACATAAGCCGCCTGCAAACCCAGATCGATGTAAAAACCAGCGAGTTGACGGTTGCGGAAGAGCAGTTGCAGGTCAAGAAGGATCAGCTCGACGAGTGCGTGCGCGAGACCTATGAGCAGGGCGACACTTCCTATCTGGAAGTTGTCCTCAACTCCAAAAGCCTTACGGATATGCTTTCCCGCATCGAGGTCGTCACCCAGCTGATCGACCATAACAAGAAGGTGGTCGAGGAGTTCCGCGCCGCTAAGGAAGACATTGAAAAGAAGCGCGACGAATTGCAGACCACGCAGGATGAACAGAAAAACTATCAGGAAAACCTGAGCTACAAGGCGGATGAGCTTGCGGCGAACGAAAAGCAGCAGGCCGCCTTGCAGGAAAGTCTGGAAGCCTATAAATCCGAGCAGGAAGCCGAGTATGACCGCATCGCCAGTGAAATGGCGTCCGTCAGCAGCGAAATCGCGGCGATGAGCCGCCAGTCCGCGGCGGCGGGCGGCATCCCGTATTCCGGCACCTTTGTTTGGCCCACGCCGAGCTGCACCTCCAATTCCTCGGCGTACGGCTGGCGTATCCACCCGATCTTCGGCACCCGTAAGTTCCACGCGGGCGAGGATATCCCGGCGGGCTACGGCGCGGAGATCTTGGCGGCGGCCTCCGGTACCGTCACCACCGCGGGCTGGGTTTCCGGCTATGGCAACTATACGGTCATCGACCACGGCGGCGGCGTTATGACGGCTTACGGCCACCAGTCCAGTCAGGTCGTTTCGGTGGGCCAGTATGTCGAGCAGGGACAGGTAATCGGCTATGTCGGTTCTACCGGCAACTCCACCGGCCCGCACCTTCACTTCGAGGTGTACGTCAACGGTCAGACCACCGACCCGAAGAGCTACTTTACATTTTAATTGATCAACATCTGGGGGGAGAGCACAAAACGCTCTCCCCCTGTTTTTGAGGAAAGGCGAATTTAAATGAGGGAAAAGCGAGTTTCTGTTTTAACGGCTTGCGTGATGTGCCTGATGGCGCTCGCGGTAGGCGTGGCGGGCAGCTATGCGGCGTTTGCATGGCCCAACCGGGCGGTGCAAAGCAAGCTGCATGAAATAGACGATATTACAAACCGTGTGTTCGTGGGAGATATCGACCAAGAAAAGCTGGCCGATTACGCGGCGACCGGCTATGTCGCAGGGCTGGAGGATAAATGGTCCTATTACATGACGGCGGAGGAATACGAGGAATACAGCCTGTCGAGCGAGGGGAAGACCTGCGGCATCGGCGTTTCCGTTGTTTCGAGCGATAAGGAGATCCGCGTGAGCGAGGTTTACGACGATTCGCCGGCAGAAAAGGCGGGCGTCGAAAAGGGTGACTATATCTTGGGCGCGGACGACAAAACCACCGAAAAGGACGGGGCGAGCGAAGTGATCAGCGCCGTCGCGGGCGAAGAGGGGACCGAGGTATCCGTGACCATCCGCAAGGGCGAGACCGGCGAGCAAAAAACGCTTGCGATGACGCGCGCCATGGTGGTGCAGCGCATCTCTTGGGGTGAAATGCTGGAGGATCAGATCGGGTACTTACGCATCGCAAGCTTTCATGCGGGCGCCGCCGAGCAGTTCAAGGCGGCGTTGGACGGCCTGATCGAGCAGGGCGCGCGGGCGCTCATCATCGATGTGCGGCGCAACGGCGGCGGCCGGGTCACCGAGTTGAGCGAAGCGCTCGACCCGCTTCTGCCCGAGGGCACGGTCATGACGCTGCGCACGCGCGAGGGCAAGGAGACCGTTTATTCGTCGGACGCGGAGATGATCGACCTGCCGATCGCGGTGCTGATCGATGAACGTTCCATCTCCGCCGGCGAGTTTTTCCCGGCTGCCTTGCAGGAATATGGCCGCGCGACGCTGATTGGCACGCATACGACGGGCAAGGGCCGCGCGCAGCAGACGTTCAAGCTGTCCGACGGCTCGGCGGTCAACCTGTCGGAGGAGGAGTATTTCACACCCAAGGGCGTGAGCCTTGCGGGCAAGGGAATCGCGCCCGATATTGAGGTGAATCTAACCGAAGAGCAACGGAAGAACTTTTACTTTTTGGAGCCCGAGGAGGACCCGCAGCTGCAAAAGGCGATAGAAGTATTAAAGTAGCGTTGGCGGTTCGCCGCGCTCGTGACCAAAGGAACGGCGTGGTGGGGTCACCACGCCCTACAAAAAAGTAGGGCCGAGTGACCCTATCAATGTCATTTAATTAAGGGAAACTCATAGAAAAAAACAAGGGATTCACCGAGCTAGTAGGGCGCGACGCCCTCGGCGCGCCGTCTCGAAGGGACGTAACACTTGCTGAGAAACCATGTCCCTTCGCTCGGCCGTACCAGCCTGTTTGATGCTCTCACTTATCCCGGTGCTTCGCTCTCGGCGCGCCGAGGGCGTCGCGCCCTACTTTTTCTGTGTTTGCGTTACCTTTTTGTCTCGCCTGACCTTATCTTAATGATATTGGTGATCTCATCCGGCCGCGCATTTTTGATATACCGTCCAAAAACCGCTTGTGCCTTGGTCGATAACAGACCGGGCAACAAGCGGCTTTTTTGTTTGAATAAAATACGCAAGGAAGTTTATACTGATACAATTAATCGGTTCGTCCAAGAAGATAGTCGATCGACACATTAAAATAGTTTGCGAGATCAAAAAGAACCTGATTGGGAATGTTGCGACGTCCACTTTCATAATTGCAATAAGTAGACCGTGGAATGCCAATCGCTTTGGCAACATCCTCTTGGTTTAAATCCTTGTCTTCGCGCACATCCTTTATACGAAGTCTCACATAAATCACCTCAAGCAAAGTATAATGTGCCAAAATGAAACACTTGATATTTGTCCCAAAATGACACATAATATACCTATAAACAAAAAGGAGATTTGATGCTATGAGCATTCTGTCATATGCGATCAAGGCGCTCGCGCCGGACGAGCACGCGGACTTTGACGGGATAACGGAAGAGCTGAACCGGTATCTGAAGGACTTTGGACAGGGCTATCAGCAGGCGCTGGAGGAAAACAGAAAGCTGATGGATCGTGTTTACGAAGGCTTTGACATCGCCGCCTGTAACGCGCTGACCGAGGAAATGTACGACATTTGGATCTATTTAGACGCGCTGCGCGGTTATTTTGTCGCCTATGGACAGGCGCACGCCATGCTGGTGTTTCTGGGCAAGGCGGAGGGCGCGCCGGACCTCAAGCAGGCGGAGGCTGAGTTTGCGCATTATTGCGGGCGGGCGTATGTGCAGCAGCTCAGATTGACGGCGGAAGCGCATAAAGCGGCGGTCGAGCGGCGGCTCGCGGACGAGGAAAAGGTCAATCAATTCCGCGCGTACTGCACGCGGCAGGAGGCGATCGACCGCTCGGTGCGCGAAATTTATATGCTGGGCGGCTATGAGCTGCAACGGGCGCGCTGGCCGGGCGACGACCGGGAGGATACGCTGCCGGAGGCTATGCGGCGCTACCGGCTGGAAGAAAAATAGCAATCGACACGGGCGACGGGGGAATACCGCCGCCCTTTTTTTGCGCATGGGCGAATAAAGCACAAAAAGCGCGCATAAGCTGGCGTGGATATGGCAAATTAGGCAAAAAAATTGATCGTCGCTTGACATTGCTGTTTTCCTTACATATAATAGTGAGTATTGTACGGCTCCAGTTGGGCCGATTCCGTAGAATGAGAAGGTTTCGATTATGGCAAAAGAATTTAAGATGACACAGGAAAGTCTGGATAAACTGAGCGACGAACTGGAATATTTAAAAACTGTACGCGAAAAAGAAGTCGCGGAACAGATCAAGGAAGCCCGCTCCTTCGGTGACCTTTCGGAGAACTCGGAGTACGACGAAGCGAAAAACGAACAGGGCAAGGTTTTCTCTCGTATCGCGGAGCTTGAGAATATTGTCTCGCACGCGGTCATTATTAATGAAGATATGTACTCGGCGGACGAGGTATCGCCCGGCTGCCGCTTTGTCGTAAAGGATATGGAGTTCGGCGAGGAAGAGGAGTACCACTTCGTCGGCTCGCAGGAAGCCGATCCCATGGAAGGCAAGATTTCCGACGAATCCCCCTTTGGCAAGGCCATGCTGGGCAAAAAGGTGGGCAAGATCGTAGAGGTGGAAGCGCCCTCCGGCACGGTCAAGTACAAGATCCTCGAAATCAAGAAGTAATCGATATTTAAAGATAGGTGAAAGATATGGCAGTTGAGCAAAACCCGCAGGCGGCAGAACCGACCGCCGAAGAGCTGCACGAGCTTGCGCGCATTCGCCGCGAAAAGCTCGCCGAGCTCCAGCAGGCCGGGGCCGACCCGTTCCAGCAGGTGCGATTTGAGCGCACCCACCACACAAACGAGATACACGAAAACTTTGACGCGCTCGAAGGGCAGACCGTTCGCCTCGCGGGCCGCATGATGTCGAAGCGCATCATGGGCAAGGCGTCCTTTTCCGACCTTTCCGACCGCCGCGGCCGGTTGCAGCTTTATATCAAGCGCGACAACATCGGCGAAGAGGAGTATAAGGGCTACAAAAAGCTGGACATCGGCGATCTGATCGGCGTCTCCGGCGAGGTTTTTCGCACCCAGAAGGGCGAGATCTCCGTTGCCGTGCAGGAGCTGACGCTGCTCTCCAAGAACCTTTTGCCCCTGCCCGAAAAGTGGCACGGCCTGAAGGATACCGATATGCGCTACCGCCAGCGCTATGTTGACCTGATCGTCAACCCGGAGGTGCGCGATACCTTTGAAAAGCGCTCCGCTATTGTGCGCGAAATTCGCCGCTTTATGGATGGCCGCGGCTTTATGGAGGTCGAGACTCCGTGCCTGAACACCATCCCCGGCGGCGCGGCGGCCCGTCCGTTCATCACGCACCATAACGCGCTCGATATCGATATGTACATGCGCATCGCGACCGAGCTGCACCTCAAGCGCCTGATCGTGGGCGGCTTGGAGCAGGTGTACGAGATCGGCCGTATCTTCCGCAACGAAGGCATGGATACCAAGCACAATCCGGAGTTTACCACCATTGAGCTTTATCAGGCCTATACCGATTATAACGGCATGATGGACATCACCGAGGATATGATCGTGCACGTGTGCAACGCGGTGCTGGGCAAAACCAAGGTGACCTATCAGGGCGCGGAGATCGACTTTGCCAAGGGCTGGAAGCGCCAGACCATGGCGGACGCGGTCAAGGAGTACGCCGGGATCGATTTTATGAATATAAACGGCGAGGAAGCCCTGCGCCAAGTAAAGGCCAAGGGCGTGGAAACCGAAAAGGGCAAGGAGAGCTGGGGCGACCTGCTCGCGTTGTGCTTTGAGGAATTTGTCGAAGAAAAGCTCACCCAACCCACTTTCATCATCGATTACCCGGTCGAGGTATCGCCGCTGGCCAAGCGCATGGCGTCCGATCCCCGCCTGACCGAGCGGTTCGAGCTGTTTGTGTTCGGCCGCGAGCTGGCCAACGCCTTCTCCGAGCTGAACGACCCGATCGACCAGCGCGGACGCTTTGAGCGTCAGGTCGCGCTGCGCGCTGCGGGCGACGACGAAGCCAATATGATGGACGACGATTTTGTCACCGCGCTGGAATACGGCATGCCCCCCACGGGCGGCATGGGTATGGGCATCGACCGTCTGGTCATGTTCCTGACCGATTCGGCCTCCATCCGCGACGTTTTATTGTTCCCGACCATGAAACCGCTGGGCGCGGACTAAACCGCACATAAAGCCTGAACGGGTGCCGTTCAGGCTTTCGGCATTTCGTATTTCTTTTCGAGGGGAGAGGTTTTACTACGTTTTCCCATACGTTAGGGCGTGGCCGTAGGTGCTGGCGGCCCACGTCCGTTATGGCCCTTGGCTTTATCGGCATTATCCTGCTGGGCGCGGTGTTGCTGACGCTTCCGGTCTCATCCAGAAACGGCGATTTCACTTCCTTTCAGGATGCGCTGTTCACCGCTACCTCCGCAACCTGCGTCACCGGTCTGGTGGTGCATGATACGGCCACCTATTGGTCGAATTTCGGTCATCTGGTGATTTTGCTGCTCATCCAGATCGGCGGCCTTGGGTTTATGACCATGGCTTCGCTCGCCTCCTTCCTGCTGCGCCGCACGATCACGCTGCGCGAGCGCATGGTGATGGGCGCGGGCCTCAATATGACCGAAAACGCCGGTATCGTGCGGCTGACGCGCCGCGTGCTGCTCGGCACGCTCGCGTTTGAGGGCGCGGGTGCGGTGGTGCTTGCCTTGCGCTTTATCCCGCTCGTCGGACCGGCGCGCGGCGTAAAAATGGGCGTGTTCCACGCGGTATCCGCTTTCTGCAACGCGGGCTTTGATTTGATGGGTGAGCCGGGCAGGCTCTACCCCTCGGTGACGGCTTATGTTTCCGATCCGATCGTTTCTTTAACGCTGATGGTGCTGGTCGTGGTCGGCGGCCTCGGCTTTTTCGTGTGGAGCGATGTGTGGGATAAGCGCAATTTTAAGCGCCTGCACCTGCATACCAAGCTGGTACTCGTCACGACCGGCATTTTGCTGCTCGCGGGCTTCGGACTAACGCTGTTGTTCGAGTGGGGCAACCCGTCCACGCTTGGCCAGCTCAATACGGGCGGCAAGCTGTTGGCCGCGGGCTTCCAGTCGGTCACGCTGCGCACGGCGGGCTTTAACACGATCGATCAGGCGGCGCTGACCGGGCCAAGTCAGGCGCTCGGCTGCTTTCTGATGCTGATCGGCGGATCGCCCGGATCGACGGCGGGCGGCGTAAAAACAGTCACAGCGGCGATCCTGCTGCTTTCCACGCTTTCGGCTCTGCGCGGCAGGACGACGGTTTTCGCCTTTGGCCGTGCCATTGCGCCGCGCAGCGTGATGAACGCCGTGACCATGCTGATCGTCGGTTTTATGCTCAGCCTGACCGGCGCGTGCGCCATCTCCTTTTTGGAGGCCGCGCCCTTTCACCAGTGCCTGTTTGAAGCGGTATCCGCGTTTGCAACGGTCGGCCTGTCCATGGGGCTGACGCCCGCGCTGGGCACGGTGTCGCATTTCATATTGATCGCGCTGATGTACCTTGGACGCGTGGGTGTGCTGACGCTGGGCGTCGCCGTGCTCATGCGCCGCCGCGAACCGCCCAAGATGCACTACCCGGAAGGGTTTGTCATGGTGGGATGAAGCTTGTAATTAGGAGTTAGGAATTAGTAATTAGTAATTAGGAATTAGTAATTAGGAGTTGCGGTGGCCGCGCGTAGCGCGGCACAATAAACTCCTACTTCCTACTTCCTACTTCCTAACTCCTAACTCAAACATGAGGGGGATGCAACGTGAAGTCATTCTTAGTGATCGGCCTTGGGCGGTTTGGTATGGCGGTGGCGCGCGAGCTGTCGCTGCTTGGACAGGAAGTCCTTGTGCTGGATTCCAGCGAGGAAAACGTACAGCGCATCGCGGACAGCGTGACGCAGGCTATCGTGGGCGACGGCGAGGATGAAGCCGTTCTGCGCTCGGTCGGCGCGCGCAACTTCGATTGCTGCATCGTTTCGGTCGGCACCGATCTGGAGGCAAGCGTGCTCATCACGGTCATGCTGAAGGATATGGGCGCCAAATATATCGTGGCCAAGGCCCAAAGCCCGGTGCACGCCCGCGTGCTTGAACGTATCGGCGCGGACCGTGTGGTGCTGCCCGAAAGCGAGATGGGCCAGCGTTTGGCGCAGCGGCTCGCGCGCACCAACGTGGTCGATTATATCGGCGTGAGCGATGATTTTTCGATCGTGGAAATTCATCCGCCGCATAGCTGGATCGGGCACTCGCTGGGCCAGCTCAATGTGCGCGCCAAATATCTGATCAACGTATTGGCCATCCGCCACGGCGAGGGCGGCAAGGTCGATGTGACCCCGGCGGTCGATCAAGTGATCGCGGAAGGCGATGTGTTGATCGTGATCGGCACGAACGAAAATGTCAATCAGGTGGTGGAGCTCGAATGATCCTCATTGAAAGCAAACAGAACGCGGCGCTTCGCCATCTGGCCCGGCTGGGCCGTGAAAAGAAGTACCGCCGCGAGACCGGCGAAATGCTGTGCGAGGGCGAAAAGATGCTGCGCGAAGCGCTATCGTCAAACGCGAAAATCGGCACGGTGATCGCGCGGGCGGGGGAGAAGGACGCGGCGTTTTCCGCGCTCCTCGGCAAAGCGGAGGAGGCCGGCGCCAAGCTGTACGAGGCGCCGGACGCGCTGTTTCGTTCCGCCTCCGAGGTGGAAACGCCGGGCCGCGTGCTGTTTTCCTGCGCGCAGCCGCGGTGGGGCGCGGATACCCTTGCGGAGCAAAAGCCTGTGCTCTTGCTCGATGGGGTGCAGGATCCCGGCAACCTTGGCACAATTTTGCGGTCTGCCGATGCGTTCGCGCTCGGCGGCGTGGTATTGTGCGAAGGCTGCGCTGATCCGTTTTCCCCCAAGGTAGTGCGGGCGACGATGGGGGCCATTTTCCGCTTGCCCTGTCCGCGCCTGCCGCTTTTGGAGGCGGTGTCGCTGCTGCGGCAAAATGGGCTGTATATTTATGCCGCCGCCTTGCGGGCGGACGCCGTACCCATCTGCGACAGAGCAATGAAAAACGCCGCCGTGATCGTCGGCAGTGAGGGCGCGGGCGTGACGCAGGCCGCGCTGGACGCGGCGGACGGCTCCGTGATCATCCCGATGGCGGGGCGCGCCGAATCGCTCAACGCGGGCGTCGCCGCATCGATTTTGATCTATGAAATGACAAAATAATTAGTAATGAGTAATTAGTAGTTAGTAATTGCACGGGAAATAACCGTGGATCGATGTCCTTTCATTACTAATTACTAACTACTAATTCCTAATTTAACAAAAGGGGTGTTGAACGGTGTCTGCATTGCAAAGCTATCTTTGGCTGGCGACATTGCCGGGGCTGGGGCCGCAGGCGGCAAATCTGGCCGTGCAGGCGTTCGGTTCGCCGGACGCGGTGTACGCGGCGGACCGCGCCGCTCTTGCCGCTTCCGCCGCCGGGCTGAACCGCCGGCAGGTGGAATGCCTGATGGACAAGTCCCTGACCCGCGCGCATGAAATCCTGTCGGATTGTGAAAAGAAGGATATCCGCATCCTGACCCTTGGCGACAGCGCCTACCCCGACCGGCTGTGCGCGATCGCCGATCCGCCGCTCGTCCTCTATGTGCGGGGGCGCTGGCCCGATCTGGACGCCGCGCCCGGTATCGCGGTGGTCGGTTCGCGCGAGCCAACGTCTTACGGCGTGCGCATGGCCGAAGGGCTTGGACGGTCGCTCGCCGAGGCGGGCTTTGTTACGGTAAGCGGTATGGCGCGCGGCGCGGACGCGGCCGCCCACCGGGGCGCGCTGCGCGGCGGCGGCATCACTGTGGCCGTGCTCGCGGGCGGCGTGGATCTATGCTACCCACAGGAAAACCGGCGGCTGATGGGCGATATCCTGCTTTCCGGCGCGGTCGTCAGTGAAAACCCGCCGGGCACCGTGCATAAAGGCGGGCTTTTCCCGGCGCGCAACCGCATCATCAGCGGCCTTGCGGTCGCGTCGGTCGTCGTGGAAGCGCGCAGCTACCGTTCGGGCACCATGCTGACCGCGCACCACGCGCTCGATCAGGGGCGGGATGTTTACGCCGTGCCCGGCCCGGTGGACGCGGGCTGCTCCGCCGGCTGCAACGAGCTTTTGGAGCGCGGCGAGGCCGCGATCCTGACCGGACCGGAAACGCTTCTGCGCGCCTATGCCGGTATGCTGCCCGCACCGCCCGACAGCGCGCGCGTGCGCGAAGCCTTTTTGCGGCAGGCGGGCGGAGAAACGGCGGATGCGAAAGCTGCATGGCAGGCGGTGGAACAGCGGCAGGCGGTTAAGCCGCTCTCCGCGCCGCAGGCGGACGAGCCCGCCGCGGCAAAACCGCTTCCCGAAAACCTCACAGCGGAGGAACGGCAGGTCGCGGAGTTGGTGCGGGGCGGCGCTCTGACGCCGGCAGAATTAGTTGAGCAATGCGATATGGCCCCGGCCCGTGTGATGTCCATCGTCACCATGCTGGAAATGGACGGTATCTTAAAACGAGAACGGGGCATGCTCACGATTGTTAATTCATAATTAGAAATTAGTAATTAGAAATTGGATATCGATAAGCGGTACTATAATTCCTAACTACTAATTACTAATTCCTAATTTTTTCTTAAGTGTTTGGATAGAAAACCGAAAGCGAAGTGAAGTTGAAGCAATGTCGAAATTAGTAATTGTGGAGTCTCCCGCCAAGGCAAAGACCATTGGCAAGTATCTGGGCTCCGATTATGTGGTCAAGGCCTCGATGGGGCACCTGCGTGACCTGCCGAGAAAGACCATGGGCGTTGATATCGAGCACGATTTCGACCCCGAATATATTCCGATCGAGGGAAAAAACAAGATCATCACCGAACTGAAAAGCGAAGCCCGTAAAGCGGACTTCGTCTATCTCGCAACTGACCCTGACCGCGAAGGCGAAGCAATCTCGTGGCACCTGAAGGAGCTTTTAAAGCTGAAGGATGATAAATCCAAGCGCGTTACCTTTAACGAGATTACAAAGCCCGCGGTGAAATACGGGATTGAGCACCCGCGCGATATCGACGCGGATCTGGTGGACGCGCAGCAGGCGCGCCGTATTCTGGACCGCGTCGTGGGCTACCAGCTTTCGCCGTTCCTGTGGCGCAAGGTGAAGCGCGGCCTGTCCGCGGGCCGCGTACAGTCGGTCGCGACCAGACTGGTGGTGGATCGCGAAAACGAGATCCGCGCTTTTGTTCCCGAAGAATACTGGACGATCGAAGCGGCCCTTTTGACCGAGGCGGGCGGCGGCTTTACCGCGCGCTTTTACGGCGACCAGACCGGCAAGGTGGAACTCAAAAACGAAGAGCAGACGAACGCGGTCGTCGCCGCCGTCACGGATAAACCGTTCGCGGTCGGCCCGGTCAAGCGCGGCAAAAAGAAGAAATCCGCGCCCGCGCCGTTCATCACCTCCACCTTGCAGCAGGAAGCCTCGCGCAAGCTCAATATGACGCCCCGCCGCACCATGAGCGTGGCGCAGGAGCTGTACGAAGGCGTTGAGCTGAAAAACGTGGGCTTGACCGGTCTGATCACTTACATGCGTACCGACTCGCTCCGTCTGGCGGACGAGGCGACGATCGCCGCCGCCGGTTTTATCCGGGGCCGTTACGGCGATGCCTATTATCCCGGCAAGCCCCGCGTATTTAAGACCAAGGGCAATGCGCAGGACGCGCACGAAGCCATTCGCCCGTCGGACGTCAAGCTGGTGCCCGAGGATATCCGCGATTCGCTTTCGCCCGATCAGTTCAAGCTGTACAAGCTGATTTGGTCGCGCTTTGTCGCCTGCCAGATGTCGGATGCGATCCTCGACACCGTATCCGCCGATATTCTGTGTGAGTCATATGTGTTCCGCGCGTCCGGCCACACGGTCGCGTTCCCCGGCTTTACCGCCGTTTATGAGGAAGGCACGGACGATGATAAGAAGGGTGAGGCCGGCAAGCCGCTGCCGTCCTTTGACGAGGGAGACAAGCTTACGGTCGAGTCGCTTACGCCGGGCCAGCACTTTACCCAGCCGCCCGCGCGCTATACCGAAGCCTCGCTTATCCGCGCGATGGAGGAACGCGGCATTGGCCGTCCGTCCACCTACGCGCCGACGATTTCCACCATTATTGACCGCGACTACGTGACCAAGGAAAACAAGGCGCTGCGTCCGACCCCGCTCGGCGAAGGAGTGACCGGCCTTTTAGTGGATAAATTCACCTCTGTTTCGGACTATGAGTTTACCGCCAACATGGAGCACGAGCTCGACGAGGTCGAAGCGGGCAAGCTGCAATATATCCAGCTGCTCAAGAACTTTTACGGCGGCTTTGAAAACGCGCTCGAGCAGGCCGAAAAGGACCTTGAGGGCCAACGCATCAAAATTCAGGATGAAGTGACCGATATCATCTGCGATAAGTGCGGCCGCAACATGGTGATCAAGTCGGGCCGGTTCGGCAAGTTCCTTGCGTGTCCGGGCTTTCCGGAGTGCACCAACACCAAGGCCATTACGGAGGATACCGGCGCGGCCTGCCCGGTATGCGGGGCCAAGGTGGTCAAGAAGAAATCGGCGCGCGGCTACGTGTACTTTGGCTGCGACAAGTACCCGGAATGCAAATTTATGACTTGGGACAAGCCGCTGAAAACCAAGTGCCCGAACTGCGATTCCTCGCTGTTCCGCCATACCGACCGCGATTCCAAGGAAGTGACCGATATCTGCCTGCGCGAGGGCTGCGGCTATTCTGAGCTGGTTAAGGAAGGCCTGCCGCCCGAGGAGGCTGAAAAGAACCGCGCCCGCCGCGAAGCGCGCGCCGCCAAGATGGCCGAGCGCGCCGCCGCCAAGGCGGCCGCGGGCGAAGAGGAAGAGGGCGAAAAGAAGACCG
The DNA here is from genome assembly GCF_024462775.1 of Butyricicoccus faecihominis. GTDB lineage: Bacteria > Bacillota > Clostridia > Oscillospirales > Butyricicoccaceae > Agathobaculum > Agathobaculum faecihominis_A. Next base: position 77,133 of record NZ_JANGCE010000002.1, on the reverse strand, counting down.
CCGCCAAAAAGACGGCCGCAAAGAAAACCACAACGAAAAAGACAGCCGCCAAAAAGACGGCCGCGAAAAAAACCACCGCTGCCAAGAAGACCGCCGCCGCGAAAAAAACCGCGGATGCCGAGGAGTCGGCAAGCGAGGAAAAGACCGGCGCCAAGAAGACGGCGGCAAAGAAGACCGCTGCAGCTAAGAAAACCACGACGGCGAAAAAGACGACCGCGACAAAGAAGACCACGACCGCCAAGAAGACCGCGGCGAAAAAGGCGGCGGAAACCACGGACGAAGGAAAGGAAGGCGCCGATGCATGAGAAAGTGACGGTGATCGGCGCGGGCCTCGCGGGCTGCGAGGCCGCGTGGCAGCTGGCCGAACGCGGCGTGCCGGTAGTGCTGTGCGAGATGAAGCCGGCGGTCCGCACGCCCGCGCACCATTCGGATGATTTCGCGGAGCTGGTATGCTCCAACTCGCTGCGTTCGGACGAGCTGACGAACGCGGCGGGCCTGCTCAAGGAGGAGCTGCGCCGTTTGGGCAGCCTGATCCTGCGCTGCGCCGATGAAAACCGCGTGGAGGCGGGCGGCGCGCTCGCGGTGGACCGGGAGGCCTTCGCAAAAGCCGTGACCGAAAAAATCAACAGCCATCCCTTGATCGAGATCGTGCCGGGCGAGGTGACCGAGCTGCCCGCCGGGTGTGTGATTGTCGCTTCCGGCCCGCTCACCTCGGACAAGCTGTTCGATGCGATCCACCGCGCGGTGGGTGGCGAATTTCTGCACTTTTTCGATGCGGCCGCGCCCATCGTCACCGCGGAGAGCATCGATATGGAAAGCGCCTACGCCGCTTCCCGCTATGGCAAGGGCACGGCGGATTATATCAACTGCCCGTTTTCCCGCGAGGAATACGACGCGTTTTGGAACGCGCTGACGGCCGCCGAGGAAGCGCCCGTCCACGGTTTCGAGGACGCGCGCGTGTTCGAGGGCTGCATGCCGATCGAGGTGAACGCGCGGCGCGGGTACGATACGCTCCGCTTTGGCATTTTAAAGCCCATCGGCCTGCCCGATCCCAAGACCGGGCGCGACCCGTTCGCGGTTTTGCAGCTTCGGCGTGACAACGCTTCGGGCACGCTGTACAATTTGGTGGGTTGCCAAACGCATTTAAAATTTGGCGAACAGAAGCGTGTGTTTTCCATGATACCGGCGCTTCGGAACGCGGAATTCGTGCGTTACGGCGTTATGCACCGCAACACGTTCTTGGACTCGCCACGCCTGCTGGACGCGACCTACGCGCTGAAAACCGATCCGCGCATCCGCTTTGCCGGACAGATGACGGGCGTGGAGGGATATATTGAATCGACCGCCTCGGGGCTTGTCGCCGGGATCGCGTCCGCGCTGGAGATCAAGGGGAAAAAACTGCCCGCGCTCGACCGGGAAACGGCTACCGGGGCGCTGGCAGCGTATATTTCCGATCACACCGTAACAAAATTCCAGCCCATGAATATCAACTTCGGCATACTGGAGCCGCTTGGCTTCAAGGTAAAGGGTAAGCGCGAGAAGAACATGCAAATATCCGAGCGCGCGCTCGGGCGTATCGAAGCTTTGAAAGGGGAAATAGACGCATGAAGATCATCGTAGACGCAATGGGCGGCGATAACGCGCCCGAATCGGCTGTATGGGGCGGCGCGCTGGCCGCAAAGCAGTTCGGGGAAGAGGTCGTGCTCGTCGGTAAGCCGGAAGCGGCGCAGGCGATCCTCGCGGCCAAGGGGCTGGAAGGCCTGCCGAATCTGTCTATTGTCCCGGCTAACGATCTGGTCGATATGCACGACGATCCGGCCACCGTGCTCCGCAAGAAGCCGGATTCTTCTATGGCGGTTGCCTTTGGCCTGCTCAAAAAGGGCGAGGGCGACGCGCTCGTTTCCGCAGGCAACACCGGTGCGCTGCTGACCGGCGCGACGCTGTACGGCGGCCGCATCAAGGGCATCCGCCGCGGCGCGCTCGCGCCTGTCATGCCCTGCGCGGGCGGACAGATGATGCTGTGCGACGCGGGCGCGAACACCGAATGCACTGCGGAAATGCTGCTGCAATTCGCGTTTTTAGGTTCGCTGTACGCGGAAAAGATAAACGGCGTAAAAAATCCGCGCGTCGGCCTAATCAATAACGGCACCGAGGATACCAAGGGCGACGCGCTGCGCCGTGAAGCGTACGGCCTGTTAAAGGCGGCGGGCGATGCGGGCCGAATCAACTTTGTTGGCAATGTGGAAGGCAGCATGGCGCCCCTCGGCGCGTGCGACGTGGCGGTGTGCGACGGCTTTGCGGGCAACGTGATGCTCAAGACGATCGAAGGCGTGGCCAAGTTTATGGCGGGCGAGATCAAGAAGGTGTTTTACCGCAATCTTGGCACCAAGCTTTCCTATCTGGCGTGTAAAAAGGGCATGGACGAATTTCGCGGCCTGTTCGATCAGGACCGGGTGGGCGGCGCGCCCTTCCTCGGCATTGCAAAGCCGGTGATCAAGGCGCACGGCTCGTCGAACGAAGTCGCCATCATGAACGCGGTGCGGCAGGCCATTGCCTACACCAAAAGCGGCATGATCGAAGCGGTTTCGGAAAACATTCAATACATGACGGTTGAATAAGGGCAGTTAGGAATTAGTAGTTAGGAATTAGGAATTGCGGCATCGGCCGCAGGCCGATTATTATAAATGCGCGCTGTGCGCGCCGCCATCATTCCTAACTACTCATTCCTAATTACTAATTATTTACCGGGAGGCAGGTTTTACGATTGCTGAATCTAAACTATAAATTTAAAAACGCGGTACTTTTGAACACAGCGCTGACGCATTCGTCCTATGCCAACGAGCACAAGAGCCAGCACTTGCATCACAATGAGCGGCTGGAATTTTTGGGCGACTCCGTGCTGGGCTTTGTCACGGCGGATCATCTGATGAACCGCTTCCCCGATCTGCCGGAAGGGGAGTTGACCAAGATCCGCGCCTCTGTCGTGTGCGAAAGCGCGCTGTGCGGCATCGCGGCGGAGATCGGCCTGCGCGACCATATCCGTCTGGGTCACGGCGAGGAGGCGGGCGGCGGCCGCGACCGCGCCTCTATTTTAGCGGACGCGACCGAGGCGCTGATCGGCGCGATCTATCTGGACGGCGGCATAGAGCCCGCGCGGGCGTTCGTTCTGCGTTTTATTCCTAAAAAGGTGGACGCTTCGCTTGCTGGCTGCATGTTTAAGGACTATAAGACCATGCTGCAAGAAATTGTGCAGAAAAACAAGCAGGAAACACTGTCCTACCGTTTGGCCGGGCAATCCGGTCCGGACCACGACAAGCGCTTTCAAATGGAGCTGCTGCTTAACTCCAACGTCTTTGCCACCGGCGAAGGCCGCAGCAAGAAAGAGGCGGAGCAGATGGCGGCAAAAAAAGCACTGGAACTCATGGGCGAGGAATAAACAACAAGAAGCGTGTCAAAGAACCCCTCGCGCCGCAGTGCGTATAAAATAGGATTTTGCCGCAAGCGGCAAAATCCATAAAATCCGGGAGCATGTATCTCGGATTTTATACAAACCGACTTCAAGTGTGCCTGTAAGGCGCGCGCAGAAGCCGGAATTCTCGATCGAAATGGGGCTTTGTTTCGATCGACAGGCTGTCAAAACTTGTTTTTTGACAGCCTGAACAAGAAGCGTTCCCGATCGGGAACGCTTCTTGTTGTCTTGGCGTTGTTTAGAAACCGGCCGCGCTCCTCATGCGGTGTGCGCGGCGGACACGGTCGCGGCAGGTGGCGAGCAGTTCCCCCATGCCGTTGTACCGGGCGTCGGAAGCGTTTTGCAGCAACTTTTGTTCGATCAGGTGCGCTTGTATCACAAGGCTGTAATAAAGCTGCACATCGATGCCGGGCTGCCGGCAAAGCTCCGAAAGGAGCGCGGTGGTGGCGGCGTATTTCTTCCAAAGCTGGTCGGTCGCCGTGCGGCGCATAAAGGGGAAGAGCAGGCGGTTGACCACGCAGGCGATCGCAATGCCGAGGAGGATATACCCCAGCCGCACGCCGAACATACCGCCTATTTCTCGCCAGCCGGCAAGGCCCGTCACCGCGCCGCCCAGACCGCCCACCGTGGCGCAGGCAAAGGTGAAGCGGTAATCGGAAAAGTAGGAGGTGAGATAGCCCGAAAGCATCATCACCGCCGTGCGCATCCCCGGCGAGGGAAGCAGCGAAAAGGCGGTCCAAGCAACCGCGCCGCCAAGCAGCGTGGCGATCAATCGCTTTTTCGCCTTGGGCGCCACGTCGTCCGCGTACGGCATCGAGACCGAGGCCAGCGTAAAGAGCAGCCATTTACCGTGCGGCAGCTGAAAATGCTGCACGAGCGCGGTGAACGCCGCGAGCAGCGCGGCTACCCGCAACGCGTAAACGACGCGCACCGGGCTGACGTCGAGCGCGGCTTTCAAACGGATCGAAAGTGATTGCGCCGTGGGGCGGTAGGCGGTGCGCTTATCCGGGTCGGCCATATGGAGCAGATGCTCCCGGATATAGGCGGCGGACCGGTAAAGCTCCTCCGCCTCAGCATCATCCAAGGGGCCGAAAGCGTTTCGGTCGAGCAAAGGCAGCGTGCCGCATTCCTTATCGGTAAAGGCGCGGAAAGCGGAAAGCTGGGTTTGAAGCTGTCGCAGCATCACTTCCCGCGCCGGTGTGATGGGGCCTTCCAGCGCGTAAAGCTGTAAGATCACGTGCTCAAGTCCGCGCCCCGCGTCCAGCATGGAAAAGCTCGCGTCCGATACACACAGCGCCCGCTTCCGCCGCTCGTAGACCACACGGCTGAGCTTGCATAATTCGGCGCGCACGGTTTCCGGGTCCGCGGGCGTCGCAGTAGCGGTAAGCAGGCAGCAAACGCAGTTGCCCGCTTCATCCAGCATGGCGTTGAGCGCTTCCTGCACGGTATCGGCCGCGCGGGTATGGCACCGGATCAGCTGATACGCCATAATGCAGCCTGCGCCGACCAGCATGCAGAAAAGCCGCCGCGGCAGCTGCGCCGCGCCGATGGGGGCCAGAAAGATCAGAAACAGGTAGGATAGGATATAGGGCATGTACAGGTGGCTGGCGTATTCAAACGTGTAGGTATACAGCAGGAAAAACACCATCAGGAAGTTGAAAGGCACCGCCCAGAGCGGCGGCAGCGCCGTGGTGAGGAACGCGGCGAGCGTCATGGCTTCCAAAATACACGCAGCGTAGATCAGATTTTTTACCGGCGTGGCGGTCAGGTCCTGCGCGAGGGAGGACATCATCAAAATAGTGAGGATCACGCCGACGATGGAATTTTCCGGCCCGAACAGCATGCCGAATAGGGTGATGAATAGGAAGATAAACAGAAAATCCCGCGTAACGGTTTTGAACTTGGAACGAACGATAACAGATATTTTGTGTAAACGATTTTGCAGCATAGGGACACTCCTTCTACTTAATATGGTAGCATGGATATAGCGCGGATGCAACCACGTGGAAATCGTACAAACTCTGTAAACTTTTTGTGAATAGATAGGGGGAGGGAAAATTGCAGACGAAAGGAACGCGTGAAAACGCAGGCTTTTGAAGATGAACACGGTGTAAAATCTGGGTTTGGCGATTGAAAAGATGGGGCGGAAGTGGTAAACTGTTACCAGAGTATGTTCACGAGGTGGATACATGGTTTTAAAAAGCCTGATTTTGCAGGGCTTCAAGTCCTTTCCGGACAAGACGGAGATAAGCTTCCTTGGCGGCCTGACCGCGATCGTCGGCCCGAACGGGTCGGGAAAATCCAATATATCGGACGCGATCCGCTGGGTGCTCGGCGAGCAGTCCTCGCGTTCTCTGCGCGGCGCCAAGATGGAGGACGTTATCTTCGGCGGTACCGCCAAACGCGGCCCGGTCGGTTTTGCCGAGGTATCGCTCATTCTGGATAACTCCGGAAACGCCTTCCGCTCTGATTTCACCGAGATCATGATCACCCGCCGCTATTACCGCTCGGGCGAGAGCGAATACTATATCAACCGCAGCCACTGCCGCCTCAAGGATATTCACGAGCTGTTTATGGATACCGGTCTTGGGCGGGATGGCTATTCCATCATTGGGCAGGGCCGTATCGACGAGATCCTGTCTCTGAAAAGCGAGGACCGGCGCGAGATCTTCGAGGAAGCCGCCGGCATCACCAAGTTCCGTTACCGCAAGGAGGAAGCGGAACGCAAGCTTTCCGCCACCGAGGATAACCTGACCCGCATCCGCGACCTGTACGCGGAGCTGGAGCGTCAGGTCGGCCCTTTGGAAAAGCAGGCGGAAAAGGCAAAGCAATACCTGCTGCTGCGCGACGAGCTGCGTGTGCTGGAGATTTCGCTCTGGCTGCTCGGTCTTACGCGCATCAAGACCGATACGGAAAAGAATCTGACCGACATGGAAACCTGCAAAGCGCAGCTGATCGAAACCAAAGCGGGGCAGGAAACGCTTTACGCGCGCTCCGAGCAGCTTTCCGAGGATATGCGCGGGGTCGACCGCGAAGCCGACCGGCTGCGTCAGCAGCTTCGCGAAGCCGAGCAGCGCGCCGCCGATGAAGCGAGCCGCGCCGCGGTGCTGAAAGCCAATATTCAAAATAACCGCGATAATATCGACCGCGCCCGCCGCGAAAGCGAAACGCGCGCGGCGCAGGCGCAGGGGCTGGGCGCACAGCTGGCCGAACGGCGGGGCCGCATTGAGCTGCTGAATGCCGAACACGAAGGCTTTATGGCGTCCCTAAACGCGGTGCTGGGTCAAAGCGAGACCCGGCGCGCGCGGCAGGACGAAGCGGAGGCCGCTCTACGGCAGGCCGAGGACGCACGTCTAGCGGCGCAGCAGCAGACCCATAAGCTGGCGCTTGACCGCACCGCTGCCGAAACCGGCCTAGCGGGCATGGACAGCCGCGTGGGCACGATCGGCGCCGATATCGCGGCGGCTGAAAAGCGGCTGGCCGCCGAGCGGGCCGCACAGGAAACGCTGGAAAACAGTCTGCGAGACTGTCTCGATACGTTGGCGGGAGCCAAAAACAAAGCGGCGGGCGCGGCGCTTAAGGCTGAAAGCCGCCGCAAAAAAGCGGCGGAGACGCAGGAAGCGCTTTCGAGAGCCGCCGCCGCGTTGACAGACGCGAAAAACCGCGAGAAGATGCTTTCCGACATGCAGCGCGAGTACGAAGGCTTTTCCCGCTCGGTCAAAAATATCATGGTGCGCGCGGAAAAGGGCGCGCAAAGAGGCGTGCACGGCCCGGTTTCCGCGCTGCTTGACGTACCGGAACGGTACGTTACCGCGATCGACACCGCGCTGGGCGCTTCGGCCTCGTCCATTGTTGTGGATACTTCGGCGGACGGCAAAGCCTGTATCGAGTATTTGAAACGCTCGGACGGCGGCCGCGCCACCTTCCTGCCACTGGATACCATCCGCCCGGCGGAGCTGCGCGAAACCGGGCTTTCTGGTCATAAAGGCTGCTGCGGCACTGCTGACCAGCTCGTTTCCGCCGATCCGAAGTATTCGGCGATCGTGCGCAACCTATTGGCGCGCACGGTCATTGCAGAGGATATGGACGCGGCGCTCGCCATTTCCAAAGCATATTCTCGGCGTTTCCGCATTGTGACGTTGGATGGGCAGATCTTGCAGGCCGGCGGCGCGATGACGGGCGGTTCGGCTTCTCGCGGCACGGGCGCGCTCGCCCGCGCGGGCAAGCTGAAGGCCCTGCGCGAACAGGTCGCCGCGCTGCAAAAGGCGCTCGGGGACGCGGAGCAGGCAAGTCTAGCCGCGCGCGAGGAACTGGCCGCTTTGGACTATGATCTCAAGGCGATCGAAGCCGAACGCGCCCGCGCCGAACAGGAGGAAGCCGGGCTGCGCGCTTCCGTTTCCCAGCATGGGGCGCTGCTCGAAAGCCTGACCGTGTCGCTGAACGGTTTGACGCTGGAACGTGATAACATTGCCGAAGCGCGCGCGGGCTATCAAAGCGTTATCGCCGCATGCGCGGAGAACGAAACAGCGGCGGCAGCCGCCACCGAAGCGGCGGAAGCAGAGACCGCGCGGTGCCGCGAAACGCTGCGCGAGATTGCGGAGGAAGCCGCGAGAGAAGCCGATGAAGCGGCCTCCCTGCGCACTGCGATCGCGGAAAACCGGTCCGCTGCGGCGGCGGAGGCGCGCTCGCTGGAAGAACTGACGCAGCTGAAAGCCGAGCTGGACGCAGGCGTTTCCGGTTCGGACGATGTAATCTCGGGTTTTGAACGCGAGATTGAGCGCCTGACGCAGGAATTGGCGCAGGCCGAAGCCGGGCGCGGCGATACGCAGACCATCACCGCAAAGCTGGGTGAAAGCATTGCCGCCGCGACCCAGCAGCGCGAGCGCATAGAAGGCGAACGCGCCCGCGTTGACCGCGAGGCGCAGAGCCAGAACGAGGCGATCCTGAACCTCGAACGAGAGGCCGCGCGTTTGGAAAGCAAAGCCGCACAGCTCAAAAACGAGGAAGCGCAGATTTTGGACAAAATGTGGGAAAGCTATGAGCTGACCCCCACGCCCGCGCAGGACGTTGCCATAGAACTGGGCGACGGAAACGCCGCAAAAGAGAAAGCAGGTACGCTCCGCGCGCAGATGAAGAGCCTTGGCAACGTCAATCTGGACGCGGTGGAGGAATATCGGGACGTATGCGAACGCTATACCTTCCTTGGAACACAAAAGGACGATCTGGAAAAGGCGCAAAAGGAGCTATACAAGGTCATCGACCAACTGACGCAGAACATGAAAGAGATTTTTGCTTCCGAATTCGCAAAGCTGAACGTGTACTTTGGCGAGACCTTCCGTGAAATATTCGGCGGCGGCCATGCGGAGTTGCAGTTGGCCGATACCTCGGATATTTTAAACTGCGGCATCGATATCCGCGTTTCGCCGCCGGGCAAGTCGGTCAAAACGCTGACGCTGCTGTCAGGCGGTGAGAAGGCGTTTGTCGCCATCGCGCTGTACTTCGCTATTTTAAAGCTGCGGCCCACGCCGTTCTGTGTGCTAGACGAGATCGAAGCCGCGCTGGACGATGTCAACGTCGTCCGCTATGCGCAGTACATACGCCGCCTGTCCGATAAGACGCAGTTCATCGTCATCACGCACCGCCGCGGCACGATGGAAGAAGCCGATATGCTGTACGGCGTAACCATGCAGGAGCAGGGTGTCTCCAAGCTGCTGATGCTGAACCTCGCGGAAGCAGAAAAACGGCTGGGAAACACGCTGAAGTAATTAGTATTTAGAAATTAGTAATTATTGGGAGGAGCTGGGAGTCAGGAGTTAGAAAGAAGAACGTAGGAGTTATGAAGTAGGAGGTAGGAATTTGCGGTATCGTGCAAGGCGCGATGATTTGGATCGCCGCCCTTGGCGGCCACCGCAATTCCTAATTCCTAATTCCTAATTCCTAATTCCTAATTCTAAAACCTAATTCCTAATTAATTAAAGAATGGGTTTATTCGATAAGATCAAAAAGGGACTCGCCAAAACGAGCGACGCGGTCACGCGGTCGCTGGATCAGGTGTTTGCGGGCTTTGTCACGATCGACGACGATCTGCTGGAAGAACTGGAGGAGGCGCTGATTCTGTCCGACGTGGGCGCTGTCTCCGCCGCGAAAATCGTCGCGGAGGTGGAGCAGCGCGCCAAGCGTCAGAATGTGACCACCTCGCTGGAGCTGCGCTACGTTTTAAAGGACACGCTCACCGATATGATGCTGCCTAATCAGCCACTCGATACGACGGGCAAGCCCGCCGTGATCCTAGTCATCGGCGTCAACGGCGTCGGCAAAACGACCAGCATCGGTAAGCTTGCCGCGCGCTATGTCGCGGAAGGCAAAAAGGTCATGCTGTCCGCCGCGGATACGTTCCGTGCGGCTGCTGCGGATCAGCTTGAGATCTGGGCGGGGCGCGCGGGCGCGGATATCGTCCGCCACGGGGCGGGCGCGGATCCCGCCGCCGTTGTGTTCGATTCGATCGCGGCGGCCAAGGCGCGAGAAAGCGATGTTATCATCGTCGATACCGCGGGCCGTCTGCACAACAAAGCCAATCTGATGAACGAGCTGGCCAAGATCGACCGCGTTATCTCCCGCGAACTGCCGACCGCCTCGCGCGAGACGCTGCTTGTGCTGGATGCGACGACAGGCCAGAACGCCGTGCATCAGGCGGAGGAATTCAACAAGGTCGCGAAGCTGTCCGGCATCGTGCTGACCAAGCTGGACGGTACGGCCAAGGGCGGTATCGTGGTGGCGATCTCGGCGGGTCTTGGCGTGCCGGTCAAGTTGGTCGGCGTGGGCGAAGGACTGGACGATCTGGTCGATTTCGACCGTTCGGCCTTTTTGGAAGCCATTCTGCCGCCGCTTGAAGGAGGAATATCATAAATGACACGTCCCGATGGAAGAACGCCGGGCGCCCTGCGACCGGTCAAAATAACGCCTCACTACACCATGCACGCCGAGGGTTCGGTGCTGATCGAAATGGGTAACACCAAGGTGATCTGCACGGCGAGCGTGGAGGATAACGTGCCGCCCTTTCTCACGGGCAAGGGCCTTGGCTGGGTGACGGCGGAATACGCCATGCTGCCCCGCGCCACAAACACGCGCAAAAAACGCGATATCAAGAGCTTGAAGCTGGACGGACGCTCGTCTGAAATTCAGCGCCTGATCGGCCGGAGCCTGCGCGCGGTGGTCGATCGCGCCGCGCTGGGTGAGCGCCAGATCACGGTGGACTGCGATGTGATCCAAGCGGACGGCGGCACGCGCTGCGCTTCGATCACCGGCGGCTTTGTCGCGCTGTGGTTGGCTTGCCAAAAGCTGCTGGAGGACGGCGTGATCGAAAAAATGCCGCTCACCGCTTCTGTTTCCGCCGTTTCGGTTGGTATTTTTGAAAACGAGGCCGTGATGGACTTGAATTACGCCGAGGATTCGCACGCCATCGTGGATTGTAACGTGGTGATGACCTCCAAGGGGGAGTTTATCGAGGTGCAGGGCACGGGCGAGGGCCGCCCGTTCACCGATGCGGAGCTAAAAAAGCTGCTCGCGCTTGCAAAACGCGGCTGCGCTAGGCTGTGCAAGGTGCAGCAAAAACACTTGGTAAAGAGGTAGGAGTTAGGAAGTAGGAAGTAGGAGTTTGCGGTATCGCGCAAAGCGCGATAATTGAATAAGCCGCCTACGGCGGCCACCACAATTCCTAATTCCTAACTACTAATTCCTACTTCTCATGGAGGTTCGCATGAAGTTTATACTGGCTTCCCATAACAAAAACAAACTGCGCGAAATGGACGCTATTTTGCAAGAGCTTGGCATCGAGGTCAGCGCGCTGCCCGAAGGCGCGCCCGAGCCCGTGGAGGATGGCGACACCTTTGAGGAAAACGCGCTGATCAAAGCGCGCGCCGCGTGCGCGCTCACCGGCCTACCCGCGCTGGCTGACGATTCCGGGCTTTGTGTGGACGTGCTTAACGGCGCGCCCGGCGTCTATTCGGCGCGGTACGGCTCGGCGGAATATTTCGAGTACGCGGAAAAGCATGGGCTTTCGGTCGGTCTGGAACCGCTGCCTCCCCATGCAAACGATAAGGAGCGCACGCTCCGGTTGCTGCGCAACCTCGCCGCCGTGCCGGACGGTAAACGACAGGCGCGCTTTGTCTCGGCAATCGCCTGCGTCTGGCCGGACGGCCGGGAGCTGACCGTTCGCGGCGAATGTGAGGGCGAGATCGCCCGCCGTCTGGCGGGGGAGAACGGCTTCGGCTACGATCCGGTATTCTTTGTGCCGGATTATGACTGCACCTTCGGCGAACTGCCGGCAGAAGTGAAAAACCAAATCTCCCACAGAGCGAGAGCGCTGCAAAAACTAAAAGAAAAACTAAATGAAATCGTTAGGAGTTAGGAAGTAGGAGTTAGGAGTTTGCGGTATCGCGCAAAGCGCGATAAATCAAATAAGCCGCCCTTGGCGGCCACCACAATTCCTAATTCCTAACTACTAATTCCTAATTGATTAAGAGGAGAGCATTATGCTAACAACCAAGCAACGCGCGCAGCTGCGCGCGATGGCAAATACATTGCCCGATACGCTGATCATCGGCAAGGAGGGCGTGACCGACGCGGTCGAGCGCGAGCTCGACGTGCTGCTGGAAAGCCACGAACTCGTCAAGGGTAAGGTGCTGGAAAGCGCCATGCTCACACCGCGCACGGTATCCGAAGCGCTGTGTCAGGCTTGCCGCGCCAATCCGGTGCAGGTGATCGGCTCGAAATTTGTAATCTATCGTCCCGCGTCGGATAAGGACAAGCGGAAGATCGTCCTCGTCAAATGAGAACGGGCGTTTTGGGCGGCACCTTTAATCCGCCGCATTTGGGCCATTTAAACGCCGCGAAAAGCGCCAAGACCGCGCTTGGGCTGGAACGCGTGCTGTTTATCCCGACCAATATACCGCCGCATAAGGAACTGCCGGAGGACACCGCTTCGGCAGCCGACCGTTGCAAGATGGTGCGCCTGATGATCGAAGGGGAAAGCTGGGCCGAGCTCTGCGATATCGAGATCCGGCGCGGCGGCGCCAGCTATACCGTGGATACGCTGCGCTCGCTGCACGATCGTGGCGAGAGCGACCTGTTTTTGATCATCGGCACCGATATGCTTTTATCGTTCGATCGCGTTTGGCGCGCGCCGGATGAGATCGCGCATCTGGCCACGCTGGCCGTCTGTGCCCGTGAAGCGGATGACTGGAACAACCTGCGGGAAAAAGCGAAGGGCCTTCAAAGCAGCCTCGGCGCGCGCATCGAGCTGGTGCGCGGCGACGTACTCACCATTTCTTCGACCGAACTGCGGTGCGGCGGCGATCTGCGCCGCTATACCACGAACGCGGTCGCCGATTACATCGAGCGAAAACACCTTTACGGTTTTTAATATTTTTATTCGATGAAAAGACAGAAAGGCGGGTCAAAAGTTATGTTGTGCAATGACGAAATGAGAAAAGGAATACTCGCGCGTCTCCATGGGTACCGCTATGAGCATACGCTCGGCTGCGAGCGCGCTGCGATCTACCTAGCCGAACTTTATGGGGGAGACGTGGAAAAAGCGGCTTTCTCAGCAATCCTGCACGACATAACAAAGCATCTTTCTAAAGAAGAACAGTTGAATTTAAGTAAGAAATACGGTATAATACCCTGTAACGCTGAATTCTCCGAGCCAAAAATGCTGCACGGAAAAACGGCCGCCGCCATCGCAAAGGATGAGTACGGCGCGCCGCAGGATGTGTGCGACGCGATTGCCTGCCATACCACCGGCAAGGCGGGAATGACTGTGCTCGATAAGATACTCTATTTGGCGGATTATATCGAGGATACGCGCGACTTTCCCGGTGTGAAAAATGCGCGCGAACTCGCAAAAGAAGACATCGACCGCGCGCTACTGTATTGCTTCGACCAAACGTTGATCGAGCTGGTGACGCGGGCCAAGCTGATCCACGGCGATACGATCGCCGCGTACAACGACTTGATCGCGCAGGGCGTCCGCTGGAGGGACGCGCAGGACTGAAACTGGAGGCAGGAAATCTTTGAAACTGTTTGGAGGCGGCGGCGGCCGCAAGAAAACGACAGGGAGCGGCTCGCCAAAGTCAGCTCCAAAAGCGGCCACTGGCACACATAAGACGGCGCCGAAGCCACAGGGCAAGGGCGGAAAGCCGGCAAAAGCCGGAAAAGGCGGCAAAGTAAAAACGCCGCTAACGAAAAATCAAAAGCGCAAACGCATCATCATCGCGGCGGTCATCGTGGCGGTGCTATGCGTGGGTCTTGCAACCGCGGCGTGGATCTTTATCCGCCCGCCGGAAATCAAGAACGATCCCACCATCCATGATACCGAAAACGGAGACAAGGTGGATGTCAACGAGCTTTTAAACGCCGGCACGCGCGTGGACGATCTGTTTACCTTCGTCGTATGCGCGGTGGACGAGGATGAAACGCGAACGGACGCCATCATGGTCGCGCGCATGGATACCAAGAAAAAGACCATCAATATCATGAATATCCCGCGCGATACCATGTGCAACAACGGCTATTCGGGCGCGTCCCGTAAGATTAACGCGGCATACGGCATCAAGACCGGCGGCAAGGGCGGCAATATCGAGCAGACCAAGAAGGAAGTCGAACGTCTGCTTGGCTTTAAACCGGATAAGTATGTTGTCGTCAACTTTGACGGTATCGCCGCGATCGTGGACGCGATCGGCGGCGTGGATTACGAGGTGCCGTTCCGTATGCAGTACGACGATCCCTCGCAGGATCTGCACATCGACCTGTACGCCGGTATGCAGCACCTCAACGGCAAGCAGACGGTCGAGTTCCTGCGCTGGCGGCACTCGAACGACTATTCGATGCAGTATGAAACGGGCGATCAGGGCCGTGTGGAAAACCAGCAGAAGTTCCTGAAAAAGATCGCGAGCGATTTGTTCCAGATGAAGAACATCCTCAAGATCAAGGACATTTCGGACGCGATCTTCAATAACGTCAAAACCGACTTCACCGCCGGTCAGATCCTATGGATGGGCATGCAGGCGATGAATATCAAAAACGAGAATATCCAGTTCTTTACCCTGCCGGGCTATGGGCAAATGAGCACGGCGGGCAGCGACCCGGTCGCGTATTCATTCTATTTCCCGTATTATCAGCAAACGCTCGATCTGGTCAACCAGTATATGAATCCCTTTGCCGAGCCGATCACCACGCTGGACATGGTGGACGGACCGGAAAGCTATTCGGGCGGCGGACATGTAAGCACAGACCCGGGCGACGATTACGTTTGGCCTGATTCCGGCTCCGGCTCGGGCAGCGACAGCAACGAGGGCGGCTCCGGTTCCGGCGCGATCGATCCTGAGCAAGGCGACAGTAACGGATCGGGCGACGGCACGGGAACAGGCACAACGCCCGGCACGCCCACTACGCCGGGAACCTCTGACGGAGAACCCGGCGGCAGCACGGGCGGCGAGACCGGCGGCGGAGAATCCGGCGGCGGCACGGGCGGCGAGACCGGCGGTGGAGAAACCGGCGGCGGCACGGGCGGCGAGACCGGCGGCGGAGAATCCGGCGGCGGCACAGGTGGCGAGACCGGCGGCGGGGAATCCGGCGGCGGCAGCACGGGCGGTGAGACCGGCGGCGGGGAATCCGGCGGCGGTTCGATCGACCCGGAAGCATAAAACAATAAGTAAGGAGTGCATGAATTGACTGCACAGCAAACAGTAAAGGCGATCTGCGAAGCGCTTTTAGAAAAGAAGGGCAACGATGTCGAGGTGCTGCATGTAGAGCACCTGACCGAGCTGACCGAATATTTCGTCATCTGCTCGGCCTCCTCGAGCACGCAGGTCAAGGCGCTGGCGGACAACGTTGAATGGCGCCTAAAATATGACCATGAGACCCTGCCGCACCACATCGAGGGCTATGAATCCGCCCAGTGGATGCTGCTCGATTACGGCAGCGTACTGGTTCATGTGTTCATGCCCGAAGCGCGCAAATTCTATAATCTTGAGAATTTGTGGAAGGACGGCACGCCCGTCTCGCTGGGATCACTCGGTATTACCGAGTGATCCCAGAAAATTAGTAATTAGTAATTAGAAATGAGTCATTCAAAAGCGGTAACGCGGACGAGCTCATATCATTACTAACTACTAATTTCTAATTACTAATTCATTTGGGGGAAATACCGTTGAAGTACGATCATAAACAAGTGGAAAAGAAGTGGCAGGACATCTGGGACGATGCGCACTGCTTCGAGGCGTCCAACAACTCTGATAAGGAGAAGTTCTACGCCCTCGTCGAGTTCCCGTATCCGTCCGGTCAGGGCCTGCACGTCGGCCATCCGCGTTCCTATACCGCGCTCGATATTGTGGCGCGCAAAAAGCGCATGCAGGGCTACAACGTGCTCTATCCGATGGGCTGGGACGCTTTCGGTCTGCCGACGGAGAACTACGCGATTAAAAACCATGTCCATCCGGCTGAAGTCACAAAGCAGAACATCGCGCGCTTCAAGAGCCAGCTGAAAAGCCTTGGCCTGTCGTTCGACTGGTCGCGCGAGGTCAATACGACCGATCCTGCCTACTATAAGTGGACGCAGTGGATCTTTCAGCAGCTCTTTAAAAAGGGGCTGGCCTATAAGAAGGAAATGAACGTGAACTGGTGCACCTCGTGCAAGTGCGTGCTGGCCAACGAAGAGGTGGTGGGCGGCACGTGCGAGCGCTGCGGCAGCGAAGTTGTGCATAAAAATAAGAGCCAGTGGATGCTGAAGATCACCGAGTACGCCCAGCGGCTGCTCGACGATCTGGACGAGGTCGATTATATCGAACGCGTCAAGACCCAGCAGCGCAACTGGATCGGCCGCTCCACCGGCGCGGAAGTCGATTTTACCACCACCGAGGGAGACAAGCTCACTGTTTATACCACCCGCCCGGATACGCTGTTCGGCGCAACCTACATGGTTATTTCGCCCGAGCATCCGGCGGTCGAGACTTGGGCGGACAAGCTGAAAAATATCGAGGCGATCCGCGTCTACCGTGAGGAAGCCGCGCGCAAGTCGGATTTTGAACGCACTGAGCTGAACAAGGAAAAGACCGGCGTCCGTTTGGACGGCGTGGCCGCGATCAACCCTGTCAACGGCGAGCAGATTCCGATCTTTGTGTCTGACTATGTGTTGATGGGCTACGGCACGGGCGCGATCATGGCGGTGCCCGCGCATGACGACCGCGACTGGGATTTTGCCAAGGCGTTCGACCTGCCCATTATCGAGGTGATTGCCGGCGGCAATGTGCAGGAAGCCGCGTTCACCGACGTGGAGACCGGCACGCTCGTCAACTCCGATTTCTTAAACGGCCTGTCCGTTGCGGAAGCGAAGCAGAAGATCATCGCCTTCCTGACTGAAAAGGGCCTTGGCCACGAAAAGGTTAATTTTAAGCTGCGCGACTGGGTATTCTCCCGTCAGCGCTATTGGGGCGAGCCCATTCCGCTCGTCTATTGCGAAAAGTGCGGCTGGGTGCCGGTGCCGGAGGATCAGCTGCCGCTGACGCTGCCGAACGTCGACTCCTACGAGCCCACCGAAAACGGCGAAAGCCCGCTTGCCAAGATGACGGATTGGGTGAACACGGTTTGCCCGCACTGCGGCGCGCCCGCCAAGCGCGAGACCGATACCATGCCCCAGTGGGCCGGTTCGAGTTGGTATTTCCTGCGCTATATGGACCCGCACAATGAGAACGCTCTCGCTTCCAAGGAAGCGCTCGAGTATTGGTCTCCGGTCGATTGGTACAACGGCGGCATGGAGCACACCACGCTTCACCTGCTGTATTCGCGCTTCTGGCATAAGTTCCTGTACGACATCGGCGTTGTGCCGACAAAGGAGCCGTATGCCAAGCGCACCAGCCACGGCATGATCTTAGGCGAGAACGGCGAAAAAATGTCCAAGTCCCGCGGCAACGTGGTCAACCCGGATGAGATCGTCGATGTATACGGCGCGGATACCATGCGCCTGTATGAAATGTTTATCGGTGATTTTGAGAAGGCCGCGCCGTGGAGCCCCAAATCCATCAAGGGCTGCCGCCGTTTCTTAGAGCGCGTTTGGGCGCTTGCCGAAAAGGTACAGCCGGGCGACAGCTATTCCGCGCAGCATGAGGTGCTGATGCACCGCACGATCAAGAAGGTCGGGGAGGATATTGAAAACCTCAAGGCCAACACGGCGATCGCGGCGCTGATGAGCATGCTCAATGAGTTTGCGGATAAAGGCGTCAACATGGCGGAGTACAAAACGTTTCTGGCGCTCCTGAACCCCTTTGCGCCTCATATCACCGAGGAGCTGTGGCGGCAGATCGGCGGCGAGGGCTTACTCTCGGTCGCTTCGTGGCCGCAGTATGAGGACGCCAAGACCGTCGAGGACAGCGTGGAGATGGCCGTGCAGATCAATGGCAAGCTCAAGGCCACTGTTAAACTGCCGGTCGATTCCGACAAGCAGGCGGCCATCGACGCGGCTCTTGCCGAGGAGAAGGTACAGCGCGCGATCGAGGGCAAGGAAGTCGTCAAGCAGATCGTTGTGCCGAATAAGATCGTCAATCTTGTAGTCCGTTGATTTATGGGTTGACAGGAAGGCCAAAAAAAGATATAATATTCTTACGGTTCTATGCGCGGCATGTGCGCGCATGTCCGTGCAAAGCGTCTCCAAAGGGAACGCGCGGAGGGAGGGAAAACTGTGTCGGAAGTCCGCATCAAGGAAAATGAATCTATTGACAGCGCGCTGCGCCGTTTTAAGCGCTCGTGCGCTAAGGCGGGTACGCTTTCCGAGCTCCGCAAGCGTGAGCATTATGAAAGCCCGAGCGTCAAGCGCCGCAAGAAGTCTGAGGCTGCGCGCGCCAAGAAGAAAAAGTTTCGCTAATTAAAAAAAGCAGGTGCATGGTGCACCTGCTTTTTTCATGTCTATCCCGTTTTCTTCTCGTCAGAGCCCCTCGTAGCGGATCGCGGGCGAAAGCGAAGAAACACCCCGCCCGGCTAAGAAGCCTCGCCGCAGACGGGGATTCGTGCCATCAGGGGTGTTTCTGAGCTGCTGCAACTGTAGGGACTTGAACCAACGAAATTCCCTCTATTTCCCCTGTTTTCTTGTCGAAATGTGGCATATTTTTGCGCTGATAAGGTGAGAATCCATGCAAAAGCCAGTGTTTAAGCCATTTATTTATAATCAGGCAAAAATGATATTTGCTATTTTGTCACCACACGGATTATTTTTCACAAATAAATCTCAGAATGAACTGGGGCTTGTCAGGAATGGAATAGAGAATCATTTCATCAATACCAATCATGCTTTTCGCCTCGATTCAGGGCGTTGATCCTTGCCATCTCCCCATCTGTCAGCTCGAAATCATAAAGCTCCGTGTTCTCCTGAATATGGTCGGGATTGCTGGAGCCGGGGATGACCACTACACCCTTTTGGAGATTCCAGCGCAGAATGACCTGAGCTGCGGATTTATTGTGGTCTGCGGCAATCTCATTTATGACCTCATTCCCCAGCAACTCCGCCGTATGTCCGCGGCCACCAAAGGGATACCAGCCCTGTACTACGATGCGCAAGCTCTGGATATAGGGGATCACGTCGTTTTCCTGATAGTAGGGGTGTATCTCGTTTTGCACCAGAGCCGGGGGAATCGTTACCTGAGGCAGGAATTCCTCCAGCTCCTCAACATACCAGTTGGACAGTCCGATGGAGCGGACCTTACCCGCTGCCACAGCCCTTTCCATCGCGCTGTACGCCTCCACGTCGTTTGCGCCTGGATGGTGGAGCAGCATCAGGTCGATATATCCGATATCCAGTTTCTGAAGCGCCTCGTCGATTGCGTCCTCCGCGCCCGCAAACTGGTTGGGATAGAGCTTGGTGATGACGAAAATCTCCTCTCGGGGGATGCCGGAATCCCGCACCGCCTGTCCTACCTCTGCCTCGTTGCCGTAGATATGGGCGGTGTCGATGAGCCGCACGCCACGCTCCAGCGCCGCAGTGACGGAGGCGACACAGGTCTCGCCGGTCAGGGAGTAGGTCCCCAGTCCGTTGATGGGCATTTCATAGCCACTGTTCAGTGTGACGGTCTTGCTATCAAAGTCGAACGCAATTCCTCCGTCAGGTGGAAGCGTGATTTCGGGAGACGGTGTCGCTGTCGGCGCACCGCTGTTAGAAAGATTCAGCCAACGATGTAACATAACACATACCTCCGCGCGCGTAATGGTTTCTTTGGGTGCAAAGCGGTTTCCCTCCCGCCCGGCAGCGATCCTCTGGGCCCAGGCCCAGTTTGCCGCCGAACGCGCCCAGACTGAGAGGTCGCCGGTATCCGTAAAGGCCGCCGTCGCCCCAGACTCGGGGGAATTTGCATATCGCCACAGGGTGGTCACGGTCTGCTCCCGATTGACGGCGTCGTTGGTCCCAAACAGACCGTTCCCATAGCCGGAGACAACTCCTGCCTCCGCCGCCCAGGTAACGGCGTCCGCATACCAAGCCCCGGCCTGTGTATCCGAAAATCCAGGGGCGGTGGAAACGGCGGGGCTTCCGGCCAGCCGGTACAGTACGGCGGCCAGCATGGAGCGGGTCATGGAACGGTCGGGAGAAAACGAGTCGGCGGTCGTACCGCCAATCAGCCCTCGTTCCTGACAATACAGGACGGCCTGCGCGTACCAGGCGTCGGCGGGGACGTCCGTAAAGGCCGGTGCCACCGTTTCTACGGTTGTAGCACCGCCATCTGATTCCGCAGGAGGGGCGGACGCGGAGGCACAGGCGGCCGTTTGCAACAGCAGGACCGCCAGCAGACCAATAGACAGCAATTTTTTTAATTTCATGCGAGCGCCTTCCTTTCTTGGGATTGGGTCCTCACCGAAAGACGAATCGCCGTTTTTGCGGCAATGTGTCCAATAACGGTCAGCAAGGCCAAGATTGCCGCATAGTCCAGTAAGAACCATGGGAGGGGTTCTGAAAAGTCAAAGAATACATACTGGGTTTTCAAAAATAAATATTCGGTCAGATCGCGGCGCGCAAACGCATAAACGCCGTATGCAGACATCAGCCACACAGCCGCCCGGCAGGCCGGTGGGAGCGGCTTTGCCGCAGCGCCCCTCCACCTGTTGAAGATGACCGGCCAGTGCAGGCCCAAGTGAAACCCCATCAGGAGAAAGCCCCAGTAAGCGCACAGCATATGCGTTGTTCTCATGGCGGAGATCGCCCGCCCGGTCAGCACCATTGTAAAAATGTGTTTGGACTGGACGATCCCGCTCATCATTGAGCCAAGCATGGAAAGGAAAAGAAGCAATACCGCCGCCGTCTGTAAAATGCGGTACGGGCCGTACCGTCCCCGGAGAATTACTCCGCTCCATCTGACATTTAGGATGTGATGGAGGCCGAGCAGCAGGAACATTCCCAAGCCCAGCCATTCATGGGCCGCCTCTCCAATCAGGTTATAGGCCATCAGCAGCGGAAGAAGCACCGTCAGCAGCACGTCTATGACGGCCTTTCGAGACATTTTCATTTAGCCCGCATAGCCCATACCGTTCAGCCAGATAAGTATTTCCGGCTCCGCGTCCTGCACAACGGCCCGAGTGATGGAAAGCCCGTCCGTAATTACAGTCGCATCTGGCTGAAGCTCTTGGATGGTACCGATGGTGCCGGAGAACCCGCTGGCCCCGGAGGTGACAAAGGGGATAATGGTCTTTCCCGCAAGGTCATACTGCTCCAAAAAGCTGTAAAGGATCATCGGCAGATCGCCATACCAATTCGGGTAGCCCAGAAAAATGGTATCGTACTGTTCCATATCCTCCACCTGAGCGGAAGGTTCCGGGCGGGCGTTTTGGCGTTTTTCTTCAGTGGCAACCTTCTCCAGCTCGGCGTGATCCATGGGATAGGCCGTCACCGGCTCAATACGGAAGAGGTTTGCCTCGGTGTTCTCCTGAATGACATAGGCAACATATTGGGTGTTGCCCAGCACCTCGCCGTCAATGACTACGGTGCTGTTTTCCTCCTCGGCGTTCATATTCTCCGCACTGTCCGTCTCCGGCACGGAGAAATAAGCCACTAGAGCCTTGCCGTCGGGAGCCGATGTGACATTACCGGGCTCCATGCTCTCGGGAGTCGTGCTCGGGGTGGGTGCAGAGGATTGGGGAGGAGCGCTCTGGTTGGAGACACCGCCCTGTCCCCCGCCACACGCCGTCAGGCCGAGTATCAACGCAGCGCTCAGGAGCAGGGCTGATAATTGCTTTTTCATCGTGATCATCCTTTCTTGTCTGTGTGTGGTCAGTTTAGATAACCCAGCTCTTTCAGCCAAGCCGCAACGCCCGCCGGAGCCTCCTCCATCCGGTTTCTGGTGATGGAATACCCGTTTTCAACCACATTTGCACCCGGCTGAAGCTCCTGCATGGTGCCGATGGTGCCGGAGAACCCGCTGGCGCCGGAGGTGATAAAAGGTACAATGGTCTTGCCGGAGAGGTCATACTGCTCCAAAAAGCTGTATAAAATCATGGGCATATCCCCATACCAAATGGGATTGCCAATAAAAATGGTATCATAGCAATACTCCTTTGTTCTATTTCTTATAACTGTTCACTGTGGAAAAAGCCCTGCCGCCGCAACAGTTCCGGGACCTCCGGGTAATGGTCATAGGGCGGGCGGTAGAAGTCGGCGGCCAACTGTGTCCAAGTCCCCACGCGGCTGTTCTGAGGACGTTCCATCAAATAAGCGGCGTAGGCTTCATCGTACTGTGCCAAAAGAGGTGCAAGCGACTGATTGTAGCGTTCCTCAAAGCAGACCGCCTCTTTGGGTAGACGAAACTTCTGGCCGGGCCACTCCGCCGGATAGCCCACACAAAGCCCTAACAGGGGAAGCACATACTTGGGTAGTCCCAGCTCCGTGACCGCATCCAGAGCGTGCAGCCGGATGTCCCCGATAGGTACAGTGCCCAGTCCAAAGGATTCCGCAGCCGCCACGGCGGTGCCCAGAGCAATGCCCACCTCGTGGGCCCCAACGAGGACATTGTCGATCTGTCCCACCACCTCGTCAAAGGGCTGGCCTTTGGCTCGGCAGGCGAGCCAGGTGCGGTAGTAGTCCGCGCAGAATATCAAAAAGACCGGGGCCTGGGCGATGTGCTGCTGGTCTCCGCAGAGCGCGGCAAATTTCTTCCGGCGCGACTGGTCCTTCACTACAATCACGGAGACGTGTTGGAGATTGACCCAGTTAGGGGCGATCTGTACAGCCCCTATGATTTGGTCTAAAACCTCATCCTCTACCGCCTTCTCCGTATACGCCCGGACGGAACGGTGGGCAAGCAGGGATTTGATTACCTCATTCACGGAAAGTCCCCCTTTACATCAGGCCATTTTTCTTCAGCCAGTCAGCAATTTTTGCCTTGGCTCCAGCGCCGCCGTCCTCGTAGAGGTTCAGACCGTCCAGCAGCTTGGCGTCCTTGCACAGCGTCTTGATGTCGGTGGGGATATGCCCCAGACCGCCGCCCCCGTTGGTGCAGAACAGGGCGATGTGCTTGCCCGCAAAGTCGTTTTCCGCCAGAAACGAGGCCACCGGGGGCGCCACGGTGTTAAACCAGTTGGGGGTCCCCAGCAGGACGGCGTCATAGCCGGACAGGTCGGGCGCCTGCTCCGCCAGAGGCGGGCGGTAGCCGTCGCGGGTCTCCTTGCGGCCCTGCCGCTCGGCGGTATCGTAGTCCTGAGAATAGGGTGCGGCGGGACGAATCTCAAACAGGTCCCCGCCTGTCAGTCCCTGAATTTGCCGGGCGATCCCCTTGGTATTCCCGGTGTAGGAAAAGTATGCAATCAGTGTGTTCATAGAAAGTTCCTCCTTAATCAGCGGTAAGATTTTTCAAAAATGCCCGCGCAGTCCTTGTCGGTCAGCTCACAGGGGTTGGCGGCGAACAGCCCCCCCTGCATGGAGCGAGCACCCGCAGCCAGCGTCAGAAATTCGTCCGGGGTGAAGCCGTAGTCGCTCATTTTCAGGTCCGCCACGCCGCAGTCCTCCTGAAGCTGCATCAGGGCGGTGATAAAATTCTCCGGCTTGTCGGCATTTTCAAGACCCATGGCCCGCGCCATCTTGATGAACTGGCCGTCACAGACGTGGCGCTCGATGAAGAACCGGGCGAACTCTACGGAAATCATGATGAGGCCCGCGCCGTGGGGTAGATTGTGGTGGTACGCGCTCATGGAGTGCTCCATAGAGTGCTGGGCGGTGGTAGAGGTGAGCTGCATGGTCATACCTGCGATGGTGCTGCCGTAGGCGACCCGCTCCCGGGCTTCCAGATTGCCGCCGTCCCGGACGGCCCGGGGCAGGTATTTGGCAATGCTCTCAATGGCGGAGAGAGCCAAAGTTTCGCTAAGGAGATTGAGGCCGTTGGACATCATAACCTCGGTGTTGTGGAACAGGGCGTCAAAACCCTGGTAGGCGGTGTACTTTGGAGGCACGGTGCGCATCAGCTCCGGGTCCACGATGGCGAGGACAGGCACAAGAGAGGGGTGTCCTCCGAAGCCGATTTTCTCTTTGGTGTCCGGGTTGGAGATGACGCCGTAGTAGTTGATCTCCGAGCCGGTGCCGGCGGTCAGGGTCACGGTGACGATGGGCAGGCCGGGATTCTGGAGGGACTGGCCCTTGCCGGTTCCGCCCTGCACATAGTCCCACAGGTCGCCGGGGTTGGTCGCCATGGCGGAGACCGCCACGGAGGCGTCCAGCACCGCGCCGCCGCCCAGGGCCAGGATAAAGTCGCAGCCGTTCTCGCGGGCAAAGGCCGCACCCTCCATGACGGCGCTCTTGAGGGGGTTCTCCATGATTTTGGGGAACTCGGCCCATGTAACGCCCGCCGACTGGAGCTGGGCCGTCACCTTGTCGTAGGCGCCGCTCAACTTGGCGGATTTGCCGTTGGACATCAGCAGAAGCGCCTTTTTGCCGGGGAGCTCCTGCTTGCCGAGCCGGGAGATCGCGCCGCTGCCGAAAAGCAGGTGGGTGGGGTTGTTGAAGTCAAAGTGGATCATCATTCATTCCTCCATAGATTGTTCTTTTTTCAGTTTGTAAACGAGGTAGTCCAGACAGTCGATCTGCTTTTCCCTCTGGTGGACCGTGTCCAGCAGAGTTCGCCTGTGGCGTGAGAGGATGCGCAGCACCTCCGCTGTCCTTTCTTCCCCGGCCAATGCGGCGCACCGCTGGACCATCTCCTGGTCACAACCCGCGTCCATCAGGTTTTGACGCAGGATGCTCTGGGTATCCGACGCTTCTGGCACGGCTTCACCTCCCTTTGTCTCAATTATACGGTCCCTTTTCTGATATAGCAAATACCCATTTTCTATATTGTGTTATTCTTGAATCAAATAACATCTCCTGGTATACTGTCCTTGGAGGTGTTATCATGGAAATTCGGGTTTTGCGGTATTTTCTGGAGGTGGCCCGTGAGGGGAGCGTGACCCACGCGGCACAGCGGCTTCACATTTCCCAGCCCACGCTGTCCAAGCAGCTCAAGGACTTGGAGGGCGAGCTGGGGAAAAAGCTGTTTGTCCGCAGCAGTTTCAGCGTCCGCCTCACCGAGGAGGGGATGCTGCTGCGCAAGCGGGCGGAGGACATCTTGGACATGGTGGATAAGACCGAGGAGGAATTCAAGGCCCTGGGGGAGCTGACCGGCGGAGATATTCGGGTGGGCTGCGCCGAGTCCGACGACATCAAGCACCTGGCCCGCTGCGTCAAGGCCATGCAGGAGCAATACCCCCGCATCCGCCTGCATTTGTACAGCGGCAACACGGAGGACCTGTCGGAGCGGCTGGACCGGGGGCTGCTGGACTTCGCGGTGATCGCCCAGACGGTGGATTTGTCAAAATACAATTACCTGGAGATGCCGTCCTCTGATACCTGGGGAGTGGTCATGCGAAAGGACAGTCCCCTTGCCCAAAAGGAGGCTGTCCAAATCGAAGATCTATTACATTTACCGCTCATCTGTTCCCGTCAGGGGATCACGGAGGACTTCCCCAAGTGGTTCGGGGAAAGGGTGGACTCCCTGAACATCGTGGCCACCTTCAATTTGGCCTATAACGCGGGTATATTAGCGCGGGAGGGCTTGGGCTATGTCCTCACCTTCGGCAAGCTCATCAACGTTGGTGTTGACAGTGAATTGTGCTTCCGTCCGCTGACGCCCGCCCTTGAAACAAAAATGTATGTCGTCTGGAAAAAGTACCAAGTGTTTACCAGGGCAGCCGAGGTGTTTCTAGCTCAATTACAGCGGAGTTTGCTTTTGGCTACAAATAGCATATAGCTCCAGAAAAAGCACAAGGGCGGTTCCTGCCGGAGCCGCCCTTGTGCTTTATTCCGTTGTACATCCGCCTTATTCTCCCGATAGCCGGGGGTTCGACTCCTGCCGGAGTGACCTTTGGGTGGTCTGATATCTAAGAATAAAGGCCTTCAACTTTTCTTAGCTGAGGGCCCCACAAGGCTTGAAAACACTGGCTTTACGGGCCATAATCTTTTTTGCCTTGTACTTTTGGTCCGAGTGACAGGATTCGAACCTGCGGCATCCTGCTCCCAAAGCAGGCGCGCTACCAACTGCGCTACACCCGGATGTCCATGCTGTTTTGCACAAAATTTGCATTTCATGCGATAGAGCAATACTAATTTATTATAAAAGGCATTGGCTGGTTTGTCAATGCCTTTTATACAGCTTTTGCTAGGCATTCCCGCTAAAACCGTACAATAAAATCTCTAGGCCATATCTCTGCGAGATTGCATAGTAGACCGTTTTGAGATACCGTGCTATAATAAAAAGGACTATAATTTACCTGCGGCCTGCTTGATGCGGAATGGTCAGATATAGAACCGCCATGGGAAGGAAAAAAGAGAATGATGACACGAATCAGGGGAGTCAAGGATATTGTATGCGATTTTTGTAAAGCATGGTTTGAACAGCGCGATGCAGATGCGGCAATGGCACTTTTATCTGACGGGGTGACTTTCGTCGGCACGGGGAGGAATGAATTTGCCCGAGGCAAAGCGGCGATGGACGAGTACATTCGGCAGGACATTGCAGAAATGCCGGAACCGTTTGCATGCGAGCTGTCCGTGATAAATGAGCAGCGATTGACCGCAGACGTCGGCGGGATTTCCATGGAAATCGTGCTGCAAAATTCACAGTATACTTGGCATCTGCGCGGATTTTTCACCCTGCTCGGGGCGGAGGACGGAACGTGGAAAATCATCAGCTTTCATGTGGCCGAGCCGGGAAGCAGCCAGCGAGGGAGCGAGCACTACCCCCAAACGCTGGTGATCCAAAACATTGCCCAGCAAAGGCAGGAGCTGCTAAACGATTCGCTGCCCGGCGGTATGATGGGCGGATACATAGAAACGGGTTTTCCCTTTTATTTTATCAACCGGCAAATGCTCAGCTACCTCGGCTATGAAAGCGAACAAGAATTTGTGACCGATATCGGCGGATTGGTTTCAAACTGCATGCATCCGGACGACCGTGTCTTGGTCGACGAACAGGTGGCCGCCCAGCTTGCAGAATCGGAGAGCTATGTCGTTGAATATCGAATGAAGAAAAAGGACGGCTCGTATATTTGGGTGCACGATCTGGGGCGCAGGATGACGGCTGAGGACGGCAGACCGGCGATCTCCTCGGTCTGCATCGATATCACGGCGCAGCGGCAGGCGCAGGACGAGGTCCTGCGGCTTTACAACAACATCCCCGGCGCTGTTTTCCGCTGCCGGTTCGACGCGGACTTTTCTGTGATCGACGCGAACGACGGCTTATTTGAGTTTATGGGCTATACCCGGGAAGAATTTGCGGCTATGGGCAACCGGATGGCCGCCGTGATCTATCCGGAGGATCTGGCGGTCATGACGGACAAGCTGCTCGCGCAGCTCGAACATAGTAATACCATACGCAATGAAAACCGCCTGATCTGCAAGGACGGCGTGATAAAATGGATCGCGATAAAGGCGCAGCTCGTTTCCGAGCAGGCGGATGCAAAATATTTTTACTGCGTATTCGTCGATATCACAGAGGAAAAACAGATGCAGGAGCGAGTGCGGGAGCTCTATGAAAAGGAACTGGCTTATTTCGTAGAAGCTTCCTCCGCGGAGGGCAGCAATCAAGGGCGCGTCAATGTCACCAAGAACCGGGTAGAGAACTATGTTTCCATTTCCGATGTATCGATCGCGCAGATTGGGGATACCTATGACCAAACGATAGAAAATTTGGCGGCTTCCGCCCTCGAAGCGCAGGTGGGGCAGGAGATATTGCAGAATTTATGCCGCGACAAGATTTTGGCCGATTATGCCGTCGGAAAAATAGAGTATCATTTTGATTTTCTGCAAAAGCAAAATGACGGCAGCGTGTTTTGGAGCAACACAAGCTTTCGCTCTTGCCGGAACCCCGAAACCGGCGATATCATCATTTTCTTTTATACGTTGGACGTTACCGAGCAGAAGCTGCAAGAGCAGCTGCTCAATAAAATCGCACAGTTCGATTATGACATCATCACCGAGATCGATTTGCTGAAAGGCGAATACCGTCTGGTCGCCCATGATGATAACTGGAGCAAGAGCATCCCGTTTCAGGGCGGCTTTCAAAAAGAAGCCCGCCTGATCGCGGAACGCAGCATGGGAGCTGCCGCCCATGAAGAGTTTTTACGCAAAGTAGACTTTACCTACATGCGTAAGCAACTTGCCGAGACCGATTCCTATACCTTTGTGTTGGAGGTGCAGGAAGAGCGCGGTCCACGGGTCAAGAAGTTTCAGGTGTTTTACGTCAATCAGGAGCTGCACCGTGTTTGTATGACGCGGGCCGATGTGACCGATATCGTCTTGCAGGAACAGCGGCAGAAGGAGGAGCTGGCCTCGGCTTTGGTGGCGGCAGAGCAGGCAAACGCCGCTAAAAGCGACTTTTTATCCCGCATGAGCCACGAGATCCGTACCCCCATGAACGCGATCATCGGCATGAGCACCATTGCTGCGCAGTCCATCGGGGATGATGAACAGGTGGCGGATTGCATCTCGAAAATCGGGATCTCTTCGCGGTTCCTTTTGTCTCTGATCAATGATATTTTGGATATGAGCCGGATCGAAAGCGGCAAAATGCTGCTGAAAAACGAGAAAATCCCCACAGAGGATTTTTTAAACGGCATCAATTCCATCTGCTATTCACAGGCGGATACAAAGGGCGTGGATTATGAATGCATCGTAGACGCGGTGCTTGACGACTACTATATCGGCGACGCCATGAAGCTGCAGCAGGTGCTCATCAATATCCTGTCCAATGCGATCAAGTTCACCGGTGAAGGCGGCAAAGTGACGTTCTCCGCCGCCCTGCGCAGAAAGAATAAAAACGACGCCACCATTCGCTTTATTGTAAACGATACGGGCGTCGGCATGAGCGAAGAGTTTCTCCCGCATATTTTTGAACCGTTTTCGCAGGAATCCACGGGTACGACCGCGCTTTATGGCGGCACAGGTCTGGGGCTTGCGATCTCCAAGAACATCGTGGATATGATGGACGGCAAAATCACCGTGCGCTCGATCCGGGGCATCGGCACGGAATTTACGGTGGATGTAAAGCTTGGTATCACGGAGGAAGAAAAGCTGCGCCATCACCAGAAACTTCAGGATTGCAATTTCGCGCACCTGAAAACGTTGGTTGTGGACGATGATGTTGCGGTATGCGAAAGCGCCATCGTCACCCTGCGTGAAATGGGCGTTAAGGCGGAATGGGTGGACAGCGGCCGCAAGGCTGTCGACCGGGTCACGGAGCTCAGAAGCGCGGAACAGTATTACGATATGATCCTGATCGACTGGAAGATGCCGGAGATGGACGGTATCGAGACCGCCCGCCGGATTCGCGCCATTGTCGGGCCCGAGGTCACCATCATCATCATGACCGCCTATGACTGGATCTCGATTGAGCACGAGGCTAAGCTGGCGGGCGTCAACCTGCTGATGAGCAAGCCAATGTTCAAATCCTCCTTGGTTTCGGCATTTACCAAGGCGCTGGGTCACAAGGAAGCGCTGTCGCAGCCGGAACAAAACGTGGATTTTGATTTTACGGGAAAGCGCTTGCTTTTGGCCGAGGACAACGCCATTAATACCGAGGTAGCCGTGATGCTGCTGGAGGATAAGGGCTTTCAGGTCGACACGGCGGAAAACGGTCTGCGGGCGCTGGAAATGTTCAGTAAATCTCCGGAGGGCTATTACAGCGCGATCCTAATGGATATCCGCATGCCCTTAATGGATGGACTGACGGCTACCACCAACATCCGCCACCTCAGCAACGCGGATGCGGAAAGCATCCCGATCATTGCCATGACCGCGAATGCGTTCGACGATGATATCGAAAAAAGCAAGGCGGCGGGAATGAACGCGCATCTGGCAAAGCCGATCGATCCGAAACGCCTCTATCAAACCCTATACGACTTCATGAACCCGGAACAAGATTAAATATATACAATCGCCTAAACAGCGCCATCCGCATATGCGGATGGCGCTGTTTGAACTGTCGAAAAATATTTTGACAGTCTGTCGCAAGAGAAGCCGGTTTGTTAAAAAAGTGAGATACATGATCAATGTCATTTAGTGAAGGGAAACGCATAGGAAAAAACAAGGGATTCACCGAGATCGTAGGGCGCGATTCCTTTTTATATGCGCCGCGGCGCGAAGAGGACTTTTTGATATGTAGGAAGAGGAAGCGGCTAATTATTCGCAGCAGGGGCCTTTTCGTGGCGGTACTTGCGGTATTCGCTAGGGCTCATGCCGACATATTTGACAAAAAGCTTACTGAAGTGGCTGGTATCGGCAAAACCTGTCCGCCCGGCGATATCGGTAATGCTGATACGGGTGCTCATCAGCAACGACTGCGCCTCGCCGATACGCCGTCGGATGACGTATTGAATCAGCGAATAGTTCAGATATTTTTTAAATAAATGCGACAGATGATAGGGGCTGATATAAAACAACGCGCTGAGCTGGGCCAAGGAAAGCTCCTCGGCGTAATGCTCATCGATATAGGCCTTAATCTGCCGCATGAGCGGCTCGTCTTTCTGTGGGTTTTGGCGCGGCCAGAAGGAGATCATTTGCAGCACGTTTTCCAGTAGACAAGTCAACAGGTGACGGCAAAGCAGGCGGTCGGTCTCGGAAAAGCCGTGAATATGCGCGCAGATCAGCTGTGTCAGCTTGACGATTTCACCGAACTGCGCGGGATGATGGAACAGCGAGGGCGAATCGGGCGCGATCAGGCAATTTTGAGGCAGCTCGGGAAGGTGCAGATCGGTCAGGCCGATACAGGCGGTAACGTAGGGTTCGCGGTCGCACGGGATTTGATCGTGGATCGAACCGGCGTTGCAAATGATAATATCGCCGCTTTCGATCAGATAGCGTTCATCCTCCACACAGTAGATGCCGTGTCCGGATACGATCAGCAAGATCTCGAGGATACGGCCGTGCTTATGCATACAGTGGATGTGATTCGCGGCCGTGGTGTTATCGACATACAACAACTGTGGTAGCGTAAGATCTTTGCGCCAAACCATTGTCTCCATAAAACGACCTCCTTGAATCGCACAGAAACCGATATTTTTATGACACTTTGATGATATCAAATTTCAAAGCGCTAAAACAAGATATAAAACGCAATAAAATGATAATTAAAAATTGTTGAGTATGCTATATTTGTTGATGATTTGAGCGAGGACGCAAAACAGTAAAACCACAGCAGATTGCAGACAAATGGAACGGGGCGTCAGTCGACGAACCGTTTTTTTCTATCTGCAAGGGAAAATGCGCGGGGAAATGCGCAATAAAATACAAAGGCGGCCAAAATTAAATTAAAATTCCGTGAAAACAGAGCAGGATTTTCCTTTCGCTAAGCTGGCGGTTTCGCTATAATCATACCTAAGAAAAGTAAAGAAACGATAGAGAAACGCAGAACTTAGCAAATAGAGAAAAGGTGATGACAAATGAAAAAGGTAAAAGTTGGCATCGTCGGCCTTGGGCGGCTGGGCATGCGCCACGCAAACAACCTGATGTTCCAGATTCCGAACGCGGCGCTTGTCGCCGCGTGCAGCGTACGGCCCGAAGAGGCGGCGTTTGTAAAAGATAACTGGGGCGTCCCGTCCGTGTACACCGATTTTGATCAGTTCCTGACCAATATGGAAATGGAAGCGGTTGTGATCGTGTCCCCCTCGGGGCAGCATTGCGAGCAGATCGGTAAGGCGATGGCGCGCGGTCTGCACGTATTTTCGGAAAAACCGCTGGGCGTGGATGTGCCGCAGTGCAAGCAAGCGGAGCAAGCGGTCGAGGCACACCCGGAGCTAGTGTTCCAGTTGGGGTTCATGCGCCGGTTCGACCCCTCTTACGCGGCGGCCAAGCAAATGATCCGCGAAGGCAAGATCGGCAAGCCGTTTTTAGTCAAGTGTACCAGTCTGGACCCGGATTCGCGCATCGACAGCTTTTTGCCATTCGCGCCAACGAGCGGCGGTATCTTCCGCGACCTGACCGTGCACGACATTGACTTGGCGCGCTGGCTGCTGGAAAGCGATGTAAAAAAGATCACGGCGGCAGGCGGCTGCTATAAATATCAGGAGCTTGCCGACTGCGGCGATGTAGACAACGCCGTGGCGCTGATGGAGTTTAAAAACGGCACGGTCGCCCTGTTTGATTCGGGCCGTATCGCGCCGCACGGTTCGCATGTGGAGACCGAGATACAGGGCACCGAGGGCATCCTGCGCATTGCGGTGGTGCCGGAGAAAAACCGCGTGCTCATCTACGACCATACCGGCGCGGTGCAGCAATGCACCGAGGATTTTCTGGAACGCTGGCGCGAGGCGTTCCTCAATGAAATGATCGAGTTTATCAACTGTGTCAGCGAAGGACGAAAGCCTGAAGTAACGGTTTACGACGGCACCAAATGCACCGAAGCGACCTATGCCGCGACCGAGGCGCTGCGCGCAGGAAAAACGGTGGAGCTGAAATAAGGAGTGGAACTGCAAATGGATTTGCATTTTGAAAAGAACCGGCCCTTTGATGTGATCGCGCTTGGCCGTGTCGGTATCGACATGTATGCGAACGACGTGAACTGCCCGATGGAGGAAATCCGTAGCTTTTCGCCGCATATCGGCGGCTCGCCCGCCAATATCGCGATCGGCACGGCGCGGCTGGGGCTGAAAACCGGATTTATCGGCAAGATCGCGCCCGACGGCTTCGGGCGGTTCATCATCTCGCGTTTTCAGCAGGCCGGTATCGACACGCGCGGCATCGTGTACGACAAAACGGGTGCGAACACCCAGATCGCGGTGTCCGAAATCCTGAGTCCGGAAAAGGCGAACATCATCTTCTACCGCGACCGCGTGGCCGATCTGAATTTAGAGCCAAACGATGTCAGCGAAAGCTACATCGCACAGGCGAAAATCTTGATGATATCAGGTACGGCGCTTGCGGGCAGCCCGTCGCGGGAGGCGGTGTTTGTCGCCATCGAATATGCGATCAAGCACAATGTGCGGATCATGATGGATATCGACTACCGCCCCTTTACATGGAAAAGCCGTGAGGAGACGGCTGTTTACTACAATCTTGCTTGCGAAAAATGCGAGATTCTGCTCGGCACGCGCGAGGAGTTCAACATGATCGAGGGCATCGTCTGTCCCGGTAACCGGGACGATCAGCGTACGGCCGATCGCCTGTTCCGGGAAAAAGCCAAGGTGATCGTCGTCAAGCACGGAAAGGCCGGCTCGGTAGGCTTTCAGGCGGACGGCGCGCGGTACCCGGGCTGTATTTATCCGGCGCGGGTGATCAATACCTTCGGCGCGGGCGATTCCTACGCCGCTTCCTTCATCAGCGGGCTGCTGGACGGCTGCCGCGTGGACGAGTGCATGAAACGCGGCGCGGCGGCATCCTCTATCGTTATTTCGCGCAACGACTGCTCGGATTCCATGCCCACCCGCGCCGAGCGGGAGGAATATATGGCGGCCCATGAGGCCGTGCAAGGAGAATAAAGGAGGCTATGAAACCATGCTTACTCTGCCGAAAAATAAATTTCAACCGTTTTTCACCGATCTGATGACAAAGGCTGTACAGCAAAATCATATTTTTGCCGGGTTTAATGTGTTTTCGCTGGACGACGCATACGAGATCGTGAAGGCGGCGGAAAAAATAGGCGCGCCCGTCATGCTGATGGTGAACAAACTGGCCGTCGACCTGTTTCCGATCGACATGTGGGCCGATGCGCTCAATATGCTGACCCGGCATGCTTCGGTACCCGTTTGCGGACATCTGGACCATACGACCGATCTTACCGTGTTGGAACGCGCCTGCAAAGCGGGTTTTGATTCGGTCATGTTCGACGGCTCCCAGCTGCCGCTTGAGGAAAATATCCGTCAGACCCGGCAGGTGGTCGAGCTGGCGCACGGACTGGGCGTCGCGGTCGAAGCCGAGATCGGCGCGGTCGGCTACTCGGACGGCGCGGGCGGCGCGGCGTATCACGCCGCAAAGACCGATCCCGCGGAAGCGGGCCGCTTTGCGCGCGAGACCGGCGTGGATTGGCTGGCGGTATCCATCGGCAATGTGCACCGTATGGAAACGCAGGACGCGGTGATCAATTTTGACCTGCTGCATGAGATCGAGCGCGAGACCGAGGTTCCGCTCGTGCTGCACGGTTCGACCGGCATCAAGGACGGGGACATGCAAAAGCTGCTGCCAACGCACGTGGCCAAAGTCAATATCGGCACCGCGCTGCGTATGGCGTTCGGCAACACGCTGCGGCAGGAGTTTGAAAAGGACGCGGCCGCGTTCGACCGTTCCAAACTGTTCCGGCTGCCTTTGCAGCGTATCCGGGAAGAGGCGGAAAAGAAAATGACCATGCTCGGCTGCGCGGGTATCATCAAGTAACGGAAAGGACGGCAATCCTATGAAGACGATTCGTATGACGGTTGGGCAAGCGCTGGTGCGCTTTCTCGATCAGCAATATATCGAACGCGACGGCAAGGAAAACAAGTTTGTTACCGGCGTGATCGGCATTTTTGGCCACGGCAATGTGTTAGGCTTTGGCGAGGCGCTGGCGCATTATGACAATCCGGATTTTGCCTTTATCGGCGGTAAAAACGAACAGGATATGGCGCACATCGCGACCGGTTACGCCAAGCAAATGGGCCGCATGAGGATCTACGCCTGTACCTCGTCGATCGGCCCCGGCGCGGCCAACATGGTGACCGCCGCCGCGACCGCCACGGTAAACCGCATTCCCGCGCTGTATTTCCCTTCGGATGTGTACGCCACCCGTCAGCCCGATCCGGTTTTACAGCAGGTGGAGAACGCTTCCAATTATACGGTGACCACGAACGACGCCTTTCGGGCGGTGTGCAAATACTGGGACCGCGTCGACCGGCCCGAACAGCTGATGACCGCGTGCCTCAACGCGTTCCGTGTGCTGACCGATCCGGCCGAGACGGGCGCGTGCTGCATTTCGCTGCCGCAGGATGTGCAGGGAGAGGCCTATGATTTTCCGGACTACTTCTTTGGCAAGCGGGTTTGGACGGTGGACCGCCGGCCGGTCACCGAGGAACAGCTGCAAAAGCTGGCGGCGCGCCTTGCTTCCAGCAGGCGGCCGGTCGTCATCTGCGGCGGCGGTGTTGGATACGCAGGCGCGGCTGCCGAACTGATGGACTTCTGCGAGACCTTCCGCGTGCCCATGGTTGAAACGGCGGCGGGCAAGGGACTGATCCCGTGGGAGAAACCCTATAACATGGGCGGCGGCGGTACGACGGGCAACGCCGCGGCAAACCGTATGCTGCAAGGGGCCGATCTGGTGCTGTCGATCGGCGCGCGCCTGAACGATTTTATCACTTGCTCCAAGGGCGGCTTCCGGGAAGACGCGACGCTGATTTCGATCAATTTGAACCGCTTTGATTCCTTTAAGATGGACGGCGTTTCCGTGCAGGCGGATGCGAAAAAAGCGCTTTCGCAGCTTACAGAAGCGCTGCGAAACGGTAACTGGCGCTCCGCCTATACGGATGAGTATGAAAAGGAAAAGGCGGCGTGGCTCGATGAGGTCGCGGCGCAAGAACGGCGAAAGGACCCGAACGGCCTGCGCATGACCGAGGTATTGCAGCAGCTCAACCGTGGGGTGGAGGAAGACGCGATCATCGTCGCCGCGTCGGGCAGTCTGCCGGGCGAGCTGCAAAAAGCTTGGCGCGTTCATAAGCCGGGCACTTATCATCTGGAATACGGCTATTCGTGCATGGGCTATGAGATCTCGGGCGCGCTGGGCGCGAAGATCGCCGCGCCGGACCAGTCAGTCTACGCGCTTCTGGGCGACGGTGTGTTCTTCATGGCGCATTCGGATATTCATACCAGCTTGCAGGAGCACAAAAAGCTGATTATCATCGTTTTCGATAACATGGGCCATCAATGCATCCACGAGCTGCAAACCTCAAACGGCGTTTGCTCGTTTGGAACGGATTTCCGGTATCGCAACGACCGGCCCAAGGGCTGGATCGAGGACAAGGTGCCGGTCGATTTTGCGATGATCGCACGGGGCTACGGCGCAAAGGGCTATACCGCCCGCACGCTGGAGGAATTTCAAACAGCGCTGCAAAACGCGCAGCGGGAAGAGATCACGACCCTGATCGACGTTAAAACCGAGCCGTTCTCATGGTTGCCGCGGTATGAAAGCTGGTGGCGCGTCGGTCTGGCCGAGGTATCGGAGCACGAGAGCGTGCGCGAGGCGCGCCAAGAGATCGACGAGCACTTGAAGCTGGTTCGCCAGTATTAAAGCATTTAGAAAAGGAGAAAAGACTATGCTGGATCCGAAAAAAGTACATATCGGCTGCTCGCCGATCTCCTGGATGAGCGACGACGAACCGGAGCTGGCGGGAGACATCACATGGCAGCAGACCGCTTCGGAGATCGCGCTGGGCGGTTACGAGGGGCTGGAGCTGGGCAGCGCGTACCCGACCGATCCCGCCTTGCTCAAATACGAACTCGACCTGCGCGGGCTCAAGCTTGCGAACGCGTGGTTCTCCATGCGCTTCACCCAGCGGCCGATGCAGGAAACGATCGAGCGATTCCAAAAGCACCTCGATTTTATGTCCGCCCTGGGCGCGCCGGTCATCGGCGCGGGCGAATGCGGCGTGACCATTCATTTATCGGGCGACGTGCCGCTCTATCCCGCGCCGCCGCGGCTGACGGACGCGCAGTTTGACGCGCTGGCAAAGGGGCTGAACGAATGCGGCAGGCTGGCGGCGGAAAAGGGAATCCTGTTCGGTATTCATCCGCACATGGGCACCGGCGTGCAAACGGCCGGGGACATTGCACGCGTGATGGACAGCACGGACCCGGCGCTCGTCCATTTGATCCTAGACGCGGGACATACCGCCGCGGCGGGCGAGGATCCGTGCGCGCTGCTGGAAACCTATATCGGCCGTATCCCGCTCGTGCACATCAAGGACGGACGCCGGGCGGTCATGCAGCGCGTGCGGGACGAGAATATGAGCTTTCTCAAGGGTGTGACCGCCGGTATGTTCACCACCCCGGGTGACGGCGACGCGGTCGATTGGGATACGTTCTTCGGCATTCTCGACCGGCATAATTGGGGCGGCTGGGTCGTTGTGGAGGCGGAGCAGGACCCGAGCAAGGCCCACCCGCTGACCTATACGATGAACGCGCGCAAATTCCTGCGCGAAAAGCTGGGATTTTAAACGGCATACGATTGAGAAAGAAGGCTTGCGCTTTATGAAAGTACCCGGTACCAAGCCCTATCATAAGGGCTATAACAGCATAGTAGAAATGGGAAATCCGGACAGATATCCGGAGATGCTGATGGATTTCGGCATTCTGATGATGAACCAAGGCCTTATTTATGAAAACCGTGAGGACAAGGAACGCGCCTACCTGCTAATCGGCGGGGTGGTGGATTTTGAGTGGGAGGGACATTGCGTGCGCGCGGGCCGCGGCATGTGGCGCGACGAGCAGCCGTGGTGCCTGTCCGTGCCAGCGGGCGTGGCCGTTAAGATCACGGGCCGCTCCGACACGGTGCAGATCGCCTGCCACGCAACGGATAACGACTGCATTTTTCCGTCCAAGCTCTATACCCCACAGGATGTGGTGACCAAGGTGCGCGGTAAAAACGTAAACGACGACACGGCTATGCGCGTGTGGCGCACGATCATCGACCGTTCGATCAACCCGGATTCCAACCTTGTTTTAGGCGAGGATGTGCACGCGCCGGGGCGCTGGTCGGGCTATCCGAACCACTACCATCCGCAGCCGGAGATCTATTATTTCAAGTTCTATCCGTCGAATGGTTTCGGCTTGCAGCGTCTGGGAGACGACGCGGTCTATTTGGAGGACGACGAGACCGTTACCATTTATCCAAACGAGGTGCATCCCTGTGTGGGCGCGCCCGGCTATAACCTTTACTACATCTGGTGTATCCGGGACGACAAAGCAAATCCGTACATTCCGCTGTTTGAGATGCAGCACACATGGCTGCCCGGCATCTGGGTGCCGGAGAACGAAAAATATTTGCTTCCTTGAACGCTCTCTTCTTCCTCTTCTTAATTTTCTGCTGGGCCGCCCGCGGCGATGGGACCGCGGGCGGCAAAGGAAGGAGCTGAAAAATGAAAAAAGATGGCGTTACACCGTTCCGGCCGGGCTATAATCCGGTGGCCGGTCCGTCGGTTGGCGACGGTGAGCTGCAAATGGAGTTCGGTTACCTGCTGCTTGCCGGAAAAACATGCTATGAGGACGCGTCGCACGAAGAGCGCGCGTTCCTGCTCGTGCGCGGCGACGTGACGTTCTGCTGGGATGGAAGGCGCGTGCGCGTCAAGCGCGGCTTGTGGCGGGATGACGGCCCCTTTTGCCTGCACGTGCCCGCCGGGGCGGCGGTGCGCATAGAGGGACATGCCGACCATAGCGAGCTGACCGTGCACCAAACAGAAAACGAACGCGCTTTTTCCTCCCGGCTGTTGACGCCCGCGGATGCGAAAAACGTGCGCCGCGGCGCGGACACGCTGGAGGGCAGCACCGAGCGCGTGGTGCGGGATATCATATCGCAGGATAATTGCCCGGCATCCAATCTTGTGCTGGGCGAGGTAATCCTCAAGCCGGGCCGCTGGGGCGGTTATCCGAATCACTACCACCCCCAGCCTGAGGTGTTTTTCTTTCAGTATTATCCGGCAAACGGCTTCGGCATTGCGAATGTGGGAGACAAGGCGTTTGTTACGACTAACAACACGGCGGTCAAGATCACGCCGAACGCGGATCATCCCTGCGTCACAGCGCCGGGCTACTGGCAATACAGCGTATGGTGCATCCGCAACCTGCCGGGCAATCCATATGTGCGGCCAATCTTTAATGAGCGCTTTGCCGCGCTGCAAGCAGGGTGGTAAAAGGCGCCGTGTTACAGAGCGGCTGATCGGACTTTTTGATTGATAAAGGGGAGCGGTTATGGCGAATATAAGCATTTTTCCCGGGAAATATGTGCAGGGCAGAGGCGTGCTCAGCGAGCTGAAGGAGCATTTGGCGGCTTTCGGCAGCCGGTTTCTCGCGGTCGTCAACCCGACGATCGGCGAAGAAACAATAGAGCGGGTCACGGCGGCCCTGCGGCGGAGCCTGTCAGAGGATGAGCTTTTACTGATCGAGGGCGGCGCCGAATGCAGTACGGCGGAAATAGAGCGCGTGGCCGCATTGATCTGCGAAAAGGAATGCGACGCGGTGCTCGGAATCGGCGGCGGCAAAACATTGGACACGGCCAAGGCGGCGGCGCACTTTGCACGGGTGCCGGTAGGTATCGTGCCGACGGCGGCTTCATCAGATGCGCCGTGCTCGGCGCTCGCGGTCATCTACAATGAAAAGGGGCAGCTGGAAAGCCGCCTTCGTCTGCGGCGCAATCCCGATCTGGTCGTGATGGATACGGAGATCATCAGCCGCGCGCCCGCGCGCCTGCTTGCCGCCGGTATCGGCGATGCGTTTGCGACCTATATCGAATCACGGCGGTGCGTGCTGGCAAATGGAGACACGGTCGCGGGCGGCAAGGTATCGCTCACCGCGGGGGGCATGGCGCGGCTCTGCTGGGAAACGCTGCGGCGCGACGCACGGCGGGCCATGCAGGCGGTGCGCGCCGGCGTGTGCACGCAGGCTTTGGAAAACATAGTGGAAGCAAACACGTTGCTTTCCGGCGTGGGGTTTGAAAGCGGCGGCAAAAGCGCCGCGCATGCCATCCACGACGGCCTGACCTGGCACCCGACCTGCCACTGCATGCATGGTGAAAAAGTAGCCTTCGGCACGCTGGCCGAGTTGGTACTGGAAAACGTAGACGAGACCGAACTGTGGGAAGCGTTCGCGTTTTTAGACGACATCGGCCTGCCGATCACGCTGGAGGATATGGGGATCGCACAGGCCGTGTCTGCTGAAATGCGCATGGTGGCCGAAAAGGCGACCGCGCCGGGCGAAAGTATTTTTAACACAAACTTGACCGTCACCGCGGACGCGGTGTATGATGCGATCCTGTTGGCCGACGCACTGGGGCACGCCTACCGGAAACGCGTTTAACAAGTGGACGGTTTCACAACACACGAAGAAGGGCATGTTGCAAATTTTCCGCAACGCGCCCTTCTTTTTTGAGAGATTGACCGCGCCAATAGGATAAGGGCGGGCGGCATTCTCTTAAAATCAACAAGAAAATACAAATAGATAAAGTTTATCGTTAAAAACATGATGGAACTGCGCAAGATTTTCCTTTCGGAATCGTCAATATACGCCTATAATCGTATCAAGAAAGAAATATAACGCAGAGAAACGATAAAGAACAGCAACAAACGGCAAAGAATACGTGGCAAAAGAAAGGAAAGTCTTTCTTTTAAATAACTTCGTCACTATGGAAAGGAGAAAATGAGGATGAAACGGAAACTGGCAATGTTTATGGCGCTTATGATGATGGGGCTTTCGGTGGGCTGCTCGAACGGAGATACGGGCACAGACAAGACGGCGCAGCCCGACGCCGCCGCGAACACCGGCACAGCGGCGCCGGATACCGCGCAGAAAGCCGATGGCGATTATAAGCTATGCGTGATCCTAAAAACGCTGGCGACCGAGTACTGGGGCTACATAGGCGCCGGCGCAAAGCAGGCGGGCATCGATCTGGGGATCGATGTGGAGGTGATCGGCGCAGTGTCCGAAATCGCGTATGACGAGCAGATGAACATGATCGAGACCAAAATCAGCTCGGGCGAGTTTGACGGGTTTGTGATCGCGCCGTTACAGGCGGATACCGTCGCTACCCGTATCGCGGATATCACGGTGCCGGTCGTGGCGGTCGATACCAACATTGATTCCGATAAGTGCCTGTCCTTCGTCGGTACGGGCAACGAGGCGGCGGGCGAGGTAGGCGGCAAGGCGGCGGCTGAGGCCTGCGACGAGCTCGGTATCGAGAAGACCGCGGTCTGCATCATGGGCGTGCAGGGCGATACCACAACGGAGACACGGCTGGCCGGTTATAAAAAGGGCTTTGAGGGCGCGGGCGGCAAGGTGATCGAGGTACAGTACTGCGATTCCGCGCCGGACAAGGCCGCGACCATCATGGAATCCATTTCCCAGAATTACCCGGACGGCGTGGGCGCGGTCCTCGTCAGCGGCGATGATTACGCGATTGCTGCGGCGCGCGCGGTCAAGGGAAATCCGGCTTATGAAAAGACTGTTTTTGTCGGCTTTGACGGCATCACCTCCGCGTGCGAGGCGATCTTGGACGGCCGCGAAACGCTGTCCGTCGCACAGGACGGCTTCGGCATGGGCTACAAATCCGTGGAAGCCTGCCTGAAGGCGGCAAAAGGCGAGACCATTCCCACATTCATCGACACCGGCGCTTCGATCGTCAATAAAGAAAACGCGCAGGAGCGCTACGACCTGCTTGAAAGCTACACCGCAATGCTGAAATAAGAACGGACAAGAGCGTTTCTTGCCCGTGCGCAAGGCGGCCCCGCATAAATATTTTTATGCGGGGCGCCGCTTTTCAACCGGCCCGATCGGAGCATGGAGGAGACCGCAAAATGAGTGAATATGTATTGGAACTGGAACACATGACAAAGAGCTTCCCCGGTGTGGTCGCGCTGCGCGATATGTCGCTCCGGATCAGGCCCGGCGAGGTGCACGGCCTGATTGGGGAGAACGGCGCGGGAAAGTCCACGCTTATCAAAGCGCTGACCGGCGTGCACCGCGCGGATGAGGGAAGGATTTTGATTGACGGAAAAGCGTGCAAATTTGCCGATCCCAACCAATCCAAAGCGGCGGGCATCGCCTGCGTATATCAGGAGCTGAATATCGTTAAGCTGCTGAGCGTGACCG
Source organism: Butyricicoccus faecihominis (assembly GCF_024462775.1). Lineage (GTDB taxonomy): Bacteria > Bacillota > Clostridia > Oscillospirales > Butyricicoccaceae > Agathobaculum > Agathobaculum faecihominis_A. Next base: position 35,305 of record NZ_JANGCE010000002.1, on the reverse strand, counting down.
ACAACATTTTCATCAACAATCAAATAAAAAACAAGCTGGGTCTGCTCGATTACGGTGCGATGCGTAAAAAGGCTGGCGAGATCATGCACTTTTTAGGGCAGGATCTGGATGTGACCAAGCCTGCCGGATCGTTCGGCATGGGCGTGCAGCAGATGATCGAGATCGCTAAGGCGGTACTGATAGACGCCAAGCTTATCATTATGGATGAACCGACCTCGTCTCTCGGTGAAAAAGAGGTCGCTCAGCTCATGCAGACCGTGAACGACCTGAAAAAACGCGGCATCGCCATTCTATTCGTATCACATAAGCTGGAGGAGCTGTTTGAAATTTGCGACCGCGTGACCGTTATGCGCGACGGCGAGCACATCGCGACCAAGGACATCGGCGAATGGGATAACGATTCGCTGATCACCGCGATGGTCGGCCGCACGCTGGATAATATGTATCCCAAGGCGACGGCGGAACGGGGCGGCGTTGCGCTGAAGGCCGAGCACTTAACCGCGTACGGCGTTTTGCATGACGTTTCGTTTGAAGCGCATTATGGAGAAATACTCGGCTTCGCGGGTCTGGTGGGCGCGGGACGGACCGAGACCATGCGCGCTGTTTTCGGCGCGGATCCGCTGGATGAGGGCAAGGTATTCATTGGCGGAGCGCCCGTGCATATCAGGAGCCCGCAGCAGGCAATCCGTCACCGCATCGGCTTCTTGACGGAGGACCGGAAAGGGCAGGGGCTTGTTTTGGCCCAGCCGGTCCGCACCAATCTAATTTTGGCGAATTTAAAGGGCTTTTGCAAGGGCCTGTTTCTCAATCATACACAGATCGAACAGCGCACAAAAGACAATGTGAGCGCGCTGCGCATCAAAACGCCGGGAACGGATACGATCGTGGGCCAGCTTTCCGGCGGCAACCAGCAAAAGGTGGTCATTGGCAAATGGATCAATTCGGACGCTGATATATACATTTTTGATGAACCGACGCGCGGCATTGACGTTGGCGCAAAGGTAGAGGTCTACCACGTGATGAACGATTTGGTCAAGGCGGGCAAGTGCGTCATCATGGTATCATCCGAGATGCCTGAGATATTGGGCATGAGCGACCGTGTGATCGTTATGCGGGAGGGGCGCATCATGGCCACGGTACCGCGGGGCAGCGCACATTTTAATCAGGAATCTCTGATGAAAGCCGCTTGGGGAGGGAACTTAGATGAGTAACGAACAGACCAAAAAGAATCTGAAAAAGATATTGTCCAAACTCAGCACCTTGATCGCGCTCGTCCTTTTGTGCGTCATTTTGGCGATCGCCACGCCGAACTTTTTAAAGCTTACCAACCTGATGGCGGTTTTGAAGCAGGCGACGAGTAACGCGCTTTTATGCGTCGGCATGCTGCTGTGCCTGATCACGGCCGGTATCGATCTGTCGGTTGGCGCGAATGCGATCACAGTCGGCTGTTTGATGGGGATGATGAAAAATCATGGCGTGACCAGTCCGCTTGTCCTGATCGCCGTGGCCATTCTCACCGGCACGCTGATCGGTTGGATCAACGGCACTATGCTCACCCGGCTGCACCTGCCCCATCCCTTCGTTTCCACCATGGGCATGAAGAGCGTATTATGTGGCGTCGCGCTTATGCTGGTCGATTCCAAAATGGTGTCCGACTTTCCTGACGGCGTCACTTGGCTGGGTTCGGCCACGATAGGCGGCGTATTTCCGGTCGGCTTTCTTGTGGTCATTGTCATTTACGCCGCCATGCATGTTTTCTTGACGCGCACGGCGCTCGGCCGTTCGATCTACTGCGTGGGCGGCAATCCGGAGGCGGCGCGCATGTCGGGTATCAACTCGGCAAACGTGCTCACCTTTTGTTATACGCTGTCGGGATTCATGTGCGCGCTGGCCGGTATCGTGCTGGTCGGACGAACCGGTATCGCCAACGGTACCAACGCACAGCAGCCGTACGACACCGATGCGATCGCCTCCTGCATCATCGGCGGCGCGTCGTTCCTCGGCGGCAAGGGCACCATGGTGGGCACCATGATCGGCGCGCTGATCATTGCGATCATCCGAAACGGCCTGACGCTGCTTGGCGCGCAGTCGGACGCACAGTTTATCGTGATCGGCCTTGTCATTATCATTGCGGTGCTGATCGATGTGATCCGCGGATCAATGGAGGCGCGCGCCCGGCGGTTGGCGGCCAGATAGATTGTCAGTAAGATACAGATAACCATAACAGCGCCGTATCCTGCCGGTCAGGCTGGCGCTGATCAGATCGTAAAGGCGGGGATTCGTATGATATTACCGGCAGAGCGCAGGCAAAAAATAGTGGGTCTGGTCAGAGAACGGCACGGCGTCACCTGCGTGGAGCTGTGCCAGCACTTCGGCGTGTCCCCCGGAACGGTCCGCAAGGATCTTGAAACTTTAGAGGGGCAGGGGTGGCTCAAGCGCACCTATGGCGGCGCGGTCCTGTCTGATACCGCCGGTGAAAAAACGGTGCGCGTCGGTGAGCGCGAGGTCATCAACGGCAAGGTCAAGGAACGCATCGGCGCCGCTGCCGCCGGTCTGGTCGCCGACGGGGAAACGATTTTCATAGACGGTTCCTCTACTTCGCTTTTTGTGGCCAAGTATTTAAAGGGGCGGCAGGATCTGACCGTTATCACGAACGCCGAGCGGGTGGTGATGGAGCTATGCGACGAAGAGGGCGTTCGCGTCATTTGCACAGGGGGCGCGCTGCGTAAAAATAACCTCTCCTACGTGGGTGAAACAGCGGAAACACTGATCCGCACCGGCTTCTATGCGGATAAGACCTTTTTTTCCTGCTGCGGCATCTCCCAAAAATTCGGCGTATTCGACGCGATCGAATCCGAAGCCAATATTAAAAAGGCAATGTTTGCCTCGTCTAAGCAGACGGTGTTGCTCTGCGACAGCTCAAAATTTGAAAAGCTTGGCTTCCCGAAGCTGGCTGATTTCGATGCGGTGCAGACGATCGTCACCGACCACCAGCCGGACGAGAAATGGATGCGGCTGTTGGAAAAGTATAAGATCAAGGTATTCATAGCAGAGTGACAAAAGCAGCCGACCGTTTGGCTGCAATAACATTCTTGTAGTACTTGTCATGGCCACCCGTTTTACGGGTGGCCATGACTTTGCTTTTTTAGGGCTTGTTCCCACGGTTGGGGGCATGACAAATGCCGTAATTTTATGTAGAAACACGACCGGTATGGGCTATGTCTAAAGCCCCTCGTTAATTAAAATTACAGGTTTACCGAGCACATTAAATAAGCATAGGCGGACACAAAGGGGCACCTAGAATTGGTGATTAAGACTTCATCGAAATAGCGCCCGTAAGACGATACAAAAAGCTAATATTGTATAACAACTTGTTAATATGAAGATATAAGCATTGGACTTTTAATAGTAATATGGAATAAAGAGAAGGTAGTTAAATAATAAAATTTATAATTTTGATCACTTGTATATAAAGATATCGGAGCATAAATATGCGGCATTTTGTAACGTTCTGAGAGAAACGTGCAGAACATTTCCGATTATTTGCGGTAAATGTATCTGAATCATATAGCCCCGAACTGGTACGATATTATGATTTGAGAAATGCGTTTAAGCGTTTATAGGAGTAGTTTGTCTTGCGAGGAGAGTGTGTAAGTATGAGAGAGCAGGTGCTGATTACAGATATTCAGCGGTTTTCTGTTCATGACGGGCCGGGAATCAGAACCGTAATATTCTTTAAAGGCTGTCCACTTCAGTGTATTTGGTGTCAAAATCCCGAAACACAGTCTTTTGAACCGGACCTCTCCGTCAATACCGCACAGTGTATTGGCTGCGGATATTGTGTGAAAATTTGCAAAGCCGGTGCGATAAAGCTGGAAAAAGGTAATCTCAGCCTCGATCGAACAAAATGTACCAAGTGTTTTCAATGTGTGAAAGTATGTTGTACAGGCGCAAGAAAGCAAATTGGCCAATGGATGACAGCGAAAGATATCCTATCCGCAGTAATGAGAGACAAAGTTTACTATAAGAATTCTAATGGAGGAGTCACGTTGAGCGGGGGAGAGCCTACTGCGCAAGGTCGATTTATATTAGATCTGTTACTTTATTTACGCAGACAGGGAATTCATACAGCAATGGAAACCTGTGGATATTGTGAGGAAAATCAGTTTGTTAAAATTTTGGAAGCGACAGATTTGTTGCTGTTCGATCTCAAGCTGATTGATCGGCAGTCGCATCGTTACTATACGGGCAAAGATAACAGCTTAATTAAAAAAAACCTACTCACCGCAGCTGAGATGGGTAAGCATATTATCATACGAGTACCTCTCATCCAAGGTGTGAACGATGGAAATGAGAATTTACAGGATATGGCGAGGTTGGCTAGATATGCAGAAATTCATGAGATTCAGTTACTGCCTTTTCACCAGATGGGCAAAGAAAAATGGAACCATATGGATATGGACTACCAATGCCAGAACTGGTATCCGCCTGATGAAAAAACGATTGAGCACGCAAAAAGGTATTTAGAGGAGTTGGGGTTTCAGATAAGTATAGGAGGATCTGGAAAATAGAATACAAATTACCGTTTCTTATAGCTGCTGCTTCTTAGTATAATAGTATTAACTTGGTTTGTAAAACGACAAACTGATGAAGGCAAGGAGGAGACGGTCGTGAAGATTCTGGAGGAAGTTTGCTCACTGGGGACAAAAAAGCTGCCTGTAAAAATCCACATTCAGATTTATGATGAACACCGTGTCACCTTACCGCATTGGCATAAATTTTTAGAAATTCTTTGTATTGACGAGGGACAAGCAACGCTTACGGTAAACCAAACATCTCTGCAGGCGAAACAGGGTGACATACTGGTTTTCAATGCATATGACGTTCATGAACTTGTGGGAATTGCCAAGGTTTTGGTTGCACAATTTCATGTTTCTTTGGTGACAGAATATGGCGTAGATTTGTTAAAGGTCTGCTCTGTGCCAGATAAAATGAAGCTGCTGCCGAGAAGCTGTGATCATACGAAAAGAATCCACAATAATATGAAGCGGATGTTTGAAAACTCAACACAGCAAGCGCCGGGATATGAGTTGGACAGTTTAGGGACGATCTTTCAAATTATCTCTTCCATTATATTTGAATTTTCTGGTATTATCGCAGATGATCAAATGGTTGACAATCATCAGGAAGACCTTCAGCGAATCGAAATCTTACTGCGCTATGTTGAAATGAATTATCCCAATAAGATATCCTTGCAGGACGCTGCCGAGATTTTAAATCTATCGCCTAATTACTTTTGCCGATTTTTTAAAAGGGTCATGGGAAAATCGTTTTTTGAATATTTAAATATATATCGCTGTATGAAGGCGAATGAATTGATTTATACGACGAATAAATCGATTACGGAGATTGCGCTATCGGTAGGCTTTAGTACGATTAATTACTTTAATAAAGTATACAAAAAATTTCAAAACAGCTCTCCCTCCAAGAATAGAAAGCGACTTCCGGTGACAGATAACAATACAAGAGAAAGGAACGGAGACAGATGAAACGCATTGAGAAAATCAAGCAACGAATGTTCGATGTGGAATTTCAAAAAAAGAAAACTTGGTGGGGAGAAGACGAATCCATACTTACAGATGACACTGTGTTGTCGGAACCGCTGGTGGTACGAAAAGCTTTGGCTATCGAATACACGATGCGGAACATGCCAATCGAAATCAAGCAGGATGAATTGGTGGTTGGGATATGCACCATGTCGTCAGTGGGTATGGGACAAACCTTTGTGGACTACGCCACACCTGAGGAAAAGGCGGAAGCTGCTCAATCCTGCTATACCATTAAATCCGTCTGGGGGCATCACCCGCCGAATTTTGATAAGCTGCTTAGGCTTGGCCTGCGGGGTATTCGGGAGGAGGTAACGAACAGAGAGCGAAAAGAGTTGAACCTAGACCGACCGGATACAGACAAACTAAACCTGTTTCGTGCTATGCTGATCAGCTTAAATGCCGTTTCTTGTCTGGCGCAGCGGTATGCGCAGTTGGCCCTGAAGGAGGCACAACAAGCTGATGACCGGATCAGGCGTGAGGAATTGATTGAGATCGCAGATATCTGTGGCCGCGTTCCGGAAAACCCGGCTCAGACCTTCCATGAAGCACTACAAAGCATGTGGCTTACATACATGGCGTTTCAAAGTACGCTGGAGTGGTTGCCGGTTGCCCGCGCTGATCAATATCTGTATCCTTTTTTTAAACACGATAGGGAGCAAGGCAGATTGTCTGCCGAGCGAGCCGAGGAGCTTGTTACGAGCTGGCTGGCAAAGTTCAGCGAAAAAGTACAGGTCAATTCAGATGATTGGGAAGATCATTTAAAACCTGAGGATTTACGCGAAGGCTGTGATCCCGAAGACGTGACAGCCATTTTTCTGAGAGACAATTTTGAAGACTATAACTACGGCAGTTCATCCAACCATTTCCTGATGAATATGATCATCGGCGGTCAAACGCCTGATGGGGAGGATGCGAGCAACGAACTGACCGAGCTGATTCTCGAATGTTGGGCCTATTTAGAGGTGATTTCACCGGTTCTGTCGGTTCGATTGCACAAAAATACGCCACAGACACTGCTCGACCGATGTGCTGCTATCCTCCGCTGCGGCTCGGGTGAGCCCGCGCTGTATAATGATGATTTTTTCATCCCGGCGCTGGTAGAGGCCGGAGTACCTCTTCGGGAGGCGCGCGACTATTCCAACGATGGCTGCTGGGAGGTACTGATACCGGGCAAATCAAATTTTTCCTATGTGTTTATTGAGGTTCTGCAGATGCTTGAATATGCGCTGTTTCGTGGCAGGAGCTTGGTACGGGGACATCAGGAAGGAATAGATACTGGTGATTTGAAATGCTTTGCATCCTTTGAGGAATTTTATAGTGCCTTTTTACAACAGCTTGCCAATCAAGTGGAACGCACGATCCGGAATAAGATGAAACATCACCGCAGGCGATGGAAGATAGCACCGTCTCCGCTGCTCGCTACAATGATGGATGATTGCATTGAAAAGGGATTGGATGTATCCAATGGCGGCGCACGCTATGATATTTTCGCTGTATGCATGACCGGCCTTTCAAATTGCGCGGATTCGCTCGCGGCTATTAAGATGGCGGTATTCGACCAACACTGGCTTACGCTAGAACAACTTGCCGGTGCTCTGGAGCATAATTTTAAGGGACAAGAGTCGCTGCGGCAAGCGCTGCTTATGAAAATACCTAAATTCGGTAACGACGAAGCGTTTTGCGATGATATTGCCGCACGGTTGCTTGGGGATTTTACAGCTGTTACTCGTCAAAAAGCGAATGAGATTGGAAACGACGGACTGATGATTACATTTGGAATCGCCACTTACGAAAACTACGCGCGCTTTGGAAGAAATATCGGCGCTTCAGCTGATGGGCGACTGTATCGGGAGCCCATCGGGAGCAATTATTCTCCTTCTTTGGGGATGGATATGCGAGGTCCCACAGCAGCGATCAATTCGGTGACCCATGCAAATCTGCTCCCTTATAGCACGGGAGCACCGCTGGATCTTTATCTAAACGCTAATGAAGTGCAGGGAGAGGAAGGAATCCATAGAGTTACGGGACTGATTCGCTCTTTTATGGAGCTGGGCGGAACAATTCTGACAATTACTGGAGTCAGCGAGGATCTGCTGCGTGATGCGCAGGAACACCCTGAAAAGCATAGGAGTATGCGCGTTAGAATGGGAGGTTTTTCTGCGTATTTCGTAGAGCTGTCTCCCAATATTCAAAATACGATTATCAAGCGTGCCAAAATGGATGGATTAGGAAATGAGGTGATAAACCAGCAGTAAAACGACACAGTACGGTATTGCGCAAGTTTAAGAAGAATGCAAAGTGTGAATGAGGAGGTAAGGTTATGAAAAAGAATCGACTGTTGGGACTGCTCGCGCTGATGACGGCGACTTCTATGCTACTGGGAGGATGCGCTGTGAAGGTTCCGGGTCAGGAGACAAATGATTCCCCCTCGGCTGCGGAATCAGATACGCCGGATAAAAGCAATGAAAAAATTAGAGTAGGTGTTTCTGTGGCGGATCAGGCCAATGTGTACTGGGCCGCATGGCTGGGCGCTATTGAAGATTATGCCGAGGAGCATGATCTTGAACTTCTGGTACATGATGCTACCGGCAGTGCGGAAAAACAGGTCGCAGCCATTGAGAACTGGGTACATATGGGCGTTGATGCCATGATTATCTCCCCACTTGATCCAACGGCCTGCAGCGTGGTCTGCAATCAGGCCATAGAGAAGGGGATCAAGGTGCTATGCAACAACTATGAGCTGGAAAATTACGATTTCTGGATGTACATTCCTCAGTATGATATCGGTTACCTGCAAGGAAAAACAACAGCGGAGTGGATAAAGGCCCATTATGGTGATGAAAAAATTCAAGTGGTCGGCACGAACTATGATGTACTACCCTCTGTTGTAGACCGAACCAAAGGCTATATGGAGGCACTTGCCGAATTCGCACCCAATGCCGAATTTGTAAGAACTGCAACCTCCACAGACGCTACGACCGGTCTGGAAGCTGCTGAAAATTTTCTGCAGGCATATCCTGATTTAAAGGTATTTATCGGCCATAATGACGGTTCCTGTTTGGGTGCGTTGGAGGCGTTTATTGCAGCAGGTAAGACGGACCCGGACAAATATCTGCTAGCTGGTGTTGATGGCATGCAGGAGGCGCTAGAACTGATCGACAGTGGAGATAGCATCTTCCAAATTACGGTTGATCAAGCACCGATTCCAATGGGCAGAACCTTGATTGAGACGGCGGAAAAATTGGTCAATGGTGAAACGGTAGAAAAAGTTCTAGCCTATGAAACTACAGCGATTACGAAAGAGAATGTAAAGGATTTCTTATCCTAAATACGCACCGCGCCGCGGACACTGACATGGAGGGAAAAGCGATGAACGGAAACCGCACCATTCTGGAGTTAAAGCATATCCGCAAGGAATTTCCTGGCGTCATCGCCTTGGACGATATCTCTCTGCAATTCGAGCAGGGAGAAGTCCACGCGCTGGTCGGTGAAAACGGCGCGGGGAAATCCACGCTTATCAAAGTGTTATCGGGTGCACATGCGCCGACTTCAGGTGAGGTATGCCTCGAGGGAAAAACGTATCACAAACTAACCCCTCAATTATCACAAAGTTTAGGCTTTGGCGTTATCTATCAGGAGTTTACGTTGGTTCCCTATCTTGCAGTCTATGAGAATATCTTTTTGGGAAGTGAGCTGCATCATGGCATTGTGATCGATAAACGTGCGATGATTCAAAAGGCAAGGGAACTGCTTGATATGCTGGGGGTATCCATTGATCCGGAGATGTCAGTGAAGGAACTGTCGGTCGCCAGTATGCAGCTGGTCGAAATAGCGAAGGCGGTGCGCCAGAATGTACGCTTTTTGATTATGGATGAGCCCACTGCGCCACTGGTACAGGATGAGGTGGAAGTGCTTCTCGCATTAGTAAAGCGCCTGAAAGAACGGGGTGTGACAATTATCTATATCTCGCACCGTCTGGAGGAGGTGTTCCGCATTTCCGACCGTGTCACGGTGCTACGAGATGGCACGCACGTGGCAACACGACAAACTTCAGAGATTGACCGTCGCCAACTAATTTCACTGATGGTGGGGCGTGATCTGTCGGATCAGTTTCCTGCACATAGCGCCAATCCGGCCGCTGCGGTACTACAAATTAGAAAATTACGAACCGCATATTTGCAGGATATTGACTTGGAGGTTCGCAGCGGAGAGATTCTGGGTATAGCGGGGTTGATTGGTGCCGGCAGAACCGAATTAGCACGCGCTGTATTTGGCGCAGATCCCATCATATCCGGGCAGTTGCTTTTGAATGGCAAGGAAATATATATCCGCTCGCCCAAAGATGCCATACAAAACGGTATTGCATTGGTAACGGAGGATCGCAAACAGCAAGGGTTGGTGTTGGGGCAGAGTATTCGTGAAAATGTCACGTTGGCGTGTCTTAAAATGATTTGCAGCTGCAAAAACGTGGTAATACGTGATAAAGCGGAGCGAAAAGTTGTAGACGAATATATCGAAAAATTATCCATTAAGACGCCCGGACCGGAACAGTTGGTGCGTAACCTGTCGGGCGGGAACCAGCAAAAGGTGGTATTAGCCAAATGGCTGGCCACAGAGCCGAAGGTACTGATTCTGGATGAGCCCACTCGTGGAATCGACGTAGGAGCCAAGCAGGAAATCTATAAACTGATGAACCGATTGTTGGAGAGTGGTATCGCACTGGTCATGATTTCATCAGAGATGCCCGAGCTTTTGGGAATGTCGGACCGCATTGTGGTAATGCATGAAGGCAGCCTTACCGGAGAGTTCCTAAGGGGCGAGGCGACGCAGGACAAAATACTGGAATGCGCATCACGTGACGCAAAACAGGAGGGAAGCATATGAAAAAGAAACAATTTGCATCCGCTCACGATTTTTTGATTTGGGTGGTGCTTCTGGGGCTGATGTTGATGTTCAGTCTGTTGTCGCCTGCGTTTTTTAAGGTAGAAAACCTATTGAACATTGGTAAGCAGGTAGCAGTCTATGGAATAATGGCGGTAGGCATGACTTTTGTCATTTTGACAGGTGGAATAGACATATCGGTCGGTTCGTTACTGGGGCTAGTCAGTGTATTGGCCGCAAACTTCATTGTCAAAGTGGGCATGCCGCCATTATTTGCAGTGCTTATAGCAGTGCTGATCGGCACAATTTCAGGTGTATTCGCCGGTATTTTTGTTGTCAAACTGCAAATGCCGCCTATGGTGGGCACTCTGGCGCTTATGACGATTGACCGAGGCATTGCTTATATCATTTCGAACGGATTGCCAATCTATGGTTTGCCAGACAGTTTTCGTGTTTGGGGACAGGGATATATCGGAATTGTTCCAGTACCGCTTATCATTATGTCCGTCATCTTTGTGATCGGCGGATTCGTTCTCAATAAGACCAGATACGGCCGCTATATCTACGCTGCAGGCGGTAATGAGGAAGCAACACGTTTAGCCGGCGTCAATACGGACTGGATTAAAATGTCGACTTACATCGTCAGCGGTTTTCTTGCGTCGATAGCAGCCGTGGTCATGCTCTCCCGTATGAACTCTGGACAGCCGACTACAGGCATGCAGGGAGAAATGGATGTCATCACTGCAGTATTTCTGGGCGGCGTTAGTGTGACCGGCGGGGAGGGCAAGTTGTCCGGTGTACTTGCTGGTGCGTTCATTATGGGCGTTCTATCAAACGGTATGATCATTCTAGGTATCAGTGAATTTTATCAAATGGTCATTAAGGGTGTGGTTTTGGTCGTTGCCGTCGCTATTGATAAACTGGGCAAGAGACGTAGAACCGGTGTACGCGCGGTTAAATCTTGAGGAGGTCAATGCTATGAAAATGCTGATTGGAGAACGGGAAACAGAAGCGCGAGGCGGAGAGAAGCTGTCGGTTTATAGTCCCTCCTCAATGCAAGTATTGGATACTGTCCCGGCAGCGTCGAGGGAAGATGTGGACGAAGCGATTACCTGTGCGCAAAAAGGATTTGGTCAATGGTCGGCAACTCCACTTGCGAAACGAATAGACATTATGCGAAGGTTTCAAAAGCGCCTGATGGAGGAACAAAAGAGTATCAGTGAACTGGAATCGGCGGAGCAAGGTAAAACGCTGGAGCAATCGGAAACCGAGGTGCGAAATGCTGCCAAAATCACTGGCCAATATTGTGATATTGTGCGTAACCTTGGCGGCGAGACATTCCCTTCCGGTAATTGGGATAATTTTGTTGGTGATCTGACGTTTACTGTACGGGAACCTTTAGGTGTCGTTGCCTGTATCCTGCCATATAATTTTCCGGTGGATCTTTTTGCAATGAAGGTTGTCCCGGCCCTGCTGATGGGTAACGCAGCGATCGTGAAACCTTCATCGGAGACGCCGTTATGCGACATTCGGTTGACGCAACTAATGCGAGAATGCGGTGTGCCGGCCAATGCAATTCAGATCATAACGGGGAGCGGTGCAAAAATTGGAAATTGGCTGACGGGAGACGACCGACTAAGCGCCGTGAGTATGACTGGAAGCACCGAGGTCGGCGCACAGATCGCCAAAAATAGTGCAGAGTATCTGCATCCGGTTATGTTGGAACTGGGCGGAAATGACGCCCTGATAATTTTAGAAGACGCAGATCTGGAATGGGCTGTCGAACAAACCATGTTTGGCCGTATGTTAAACAGTGGACAAGTGTGCAGCGCAAGCAAGCGGTTTTTGATTCAAAATTCCATACGAGAAGCATTTACAGAACGGCTGGCTGCGGCAGTGGGTCAGCTACGGTATGGAGATCCATTTGACCGCTCAGTCGACTTAGGGCCGTTGGTATCGGTTAAGGCGGCTGAAGAGGTGGAGAAGCAGATATACAGGACGATGAAACAGGGAGCCAAGCTGCTATGCGGAGGCAAACGGGAGAATGCGTATATACAACCTACGATTCTTACGGAGGTCACGCCAGAGATGGATATCGCTGGTGATATGGAAGTGTTTGGACCTGTGTGGCCGGTTATTGGATTCGATACAGTAGAGCAAGCCATTTTAATTGCTAACCACACAAAATACGGCCTATCTTCCGGAGTAATCGGTGCAGACCTGCAAAAGCTGTTTCAAGTAGCGCGGGGTATGGAAGCTGGCGCCTGCATTATTGGCGGCACTGGTAACTACCGAACTTTTGACCAGCCTTTTGGCGGCTACAAGATGAGCGGACTGGGCCGTGAAGGGGGAAAACATACGTTGGAGGAAATGAGCCAGCTCAAGACGATTGTTCTCCGCAGAACTTTTCAGTGAGCTGCGATAAACAGCCGTTTGAGCCTCAAAGGTGGGCGGTGTATCGCGAATTGATGACATGACCCGTACGCGAAACAAGAGGTGAAAAATGATGATTGCACTCGCGAGCGACCACGTGGGATTGGAACTCAAAAATGTGGTTAAAGAGCATCTGAATGCCAGAGGAGAGCCATGGAAGGACTATGGGACTGATAGCAGTGACTGCTGTAACTACCCGGAATATGCATGGAAAGCGGCAAGGGCAGTGGCGGGGCGTGAATGCAGCTTAGGAATCCTGTTCTGCGGTACGGGGATCGGCATGGGGATTGCAGCCAATAAGGTGAAAGGCATTCGCTGCGGTACCTGCAGCGATGCTTACTCCGCCGCTAGCTCGCGCAAGCACAACAATGCCAACATGCTGGCACTTGGGGAACGCGTGGTAGGAAAGGAATTGGCTCTTTTGATTGTAGACAGCTTTCTGGACAGCACGTATGAATATGGAAGACACGAGGTGCGGCTGAAGCAAATACAGAAGATAGAAGATAACATTGAGCCGCTTTCGGAAAGCAGCCAAGCCGCGAGCAAAGCGCCCTCAGATGCCCCCTCCAAAGAATGCATGAGATAAGCGAATGCAAAGCGTATGGATAGGACTTTCATGTTTCGGGTGAAAAAATTTGCTACCATATAAATAAAAGCCCATTCCGTGTCGGAATGGGCTTTTACATTATGCTCTTTTCAGTTCTGTAATGTCATCCTGAACAGTCTTTACAACCTGATTGATTCGCTTAATTTCATCCGCATGCATCCGGATATCTGACTTTACATCCAGCATATCTTCTTCGCTTGCATGATCTTGAAGCTGACGAATTAAGGTAACATGCCCCTCATATAGCAACTCAAGCCGCGGCATAATCACACCTTCTTGGTTGACCGATAGTTTATCAACCGTCCGTTCAACCGATTGCATTCTTGTAGATACATCCTGTACCATTTCAGTGAGTGTGGTCAACGCCTGTAAAATTTGATCTTCCTTCATCTAAATCACCCAATAATCCTTATTAATAACCAAAATATCCTGTTTTCAATCCGTCCTTACTTCATTGCACAGATGATTTCATTAATACATGCTGGCATTAAAATATATAACCGACAGGTTTACTATGATTCCTTGAAACGTATCACCAATGTGAAAATCAATTTTCTTCCATCTTTGACAGCTCATCAAGCAGTTCTCGGTATTGATCGACTAAGGTGCTAATAGCTTTCACCTGCTTCGGCTCTAACCCTGATACATCCAAAACATCTTCACGAAATCGATCTACACCAAGCAGAAAGTCTGTCGAAACACCAAACACTCTTGCAATGTCAATTAGCGAGGATAGCGATGGCAGCCGATCTCCAGTTTCATATAAAGCTATCATGGAATCGGAAACACCCACGCGCTTTGCTAATTGCGCCTGTGTCAGTTGCCGTTCATTACGTAGCTTGCGCAGGTTCTCACCAAAAGGAATAATCATAAACTCACCACTCTCTTATTTAGTCTAGCATCATTTCTACTTGCTATTGGTGCTCGGATTTCATTACAAAATTTACTCAGTCTCCGCGAAACTCTCCAAATTAGCTATAATATCGCAGTACGGTTCCGCTATATTGCCTAACGAACACAGATGCTCGGTCCCAAAAGCAAGTATATTAAGATAATCTCCCGCTTTTTAACAGAGAATCAGCTAAAATCCCAAATGATTTTGTAATTTATATTTCCCTTGGATTTCGCTGCTCTTTGCAATAGTTTATCATCAAAGTCACTTGCTATAGGTTTGTAATTGTATTGACTAATGGTAAGTATGATGATACACTAATTAGAAAAGGGATAAATATCTATAATTATTTTTAGATAGGGGATTTTACAATGCACATAAATATGGAATTAACACCACAAGAGCAAAAGGTTTTGAGCCTGTATTCCATGGATGGGCTTACCTTTGCTAAGATTGCTGAAACGCTTGGCATTTCGCGCTCGCGCGCGTCGCAAATTTATCATAATGCGCTAGGCAAGCAGGACTTGATGCGTAGACAGGAATTCTATTTAGAGCAAAACCAGAAAAACGTTTCTGTCACACTCAAATTGGGTGAAGTGGTTGTCTTGCAGCGCATCCTGAACGAATACTTAAAATTGAAGATGAATGCAATCCGCAACACGAAAAATAACAGCGACTGGGAAGCCCTGCAAAAAG
This sequence comes from Butyricicoccus faecihominis, assembly GCF_024462775.1. Taxonomy (GTDB): domain Bacteria; phylum Bacillota; class Clostridia; order Oscillospirales; family Butyricicoccaceae; genus Agathobaculum; species Agathobaculum faecihominis_A. The sequence continues at coordinate 20,187 of NZ_JANGCE010000002.1, read as the reverse complement.
ATGTGGATTTCAATACCGCCAAGACTCTCCAGAAGCAAATGAAAGCTGAAGAAAAAATTTGGCGCAGGCAAATGAAGTAAGATAGGTGGCGGAGGTCAACATGAGTAAAGCTATTCTAAAACAGCCAGTTCCGTTCCCGTTTGACGAAGCCGAATGGGGCAAAATTCTATGGTGGGAAGAAGTCGTCGAGGGTATCGGCATTTATGAGTTGGAGACAGATCGGGATGCCGGTATCTATATTGCTGACAAAGCAAAATGCGCAAATATTGTTTCGGACACCGCGCTTCAATACGGTACCCCTTACGCTGGCGGGCAATTCTTTTACTTTGATTATGAGAATGGGCGGTTTGTTCTGTTGTATGAGCTATATCAATATCGGCTCAACATCTGCACCGAAGAGGATAAAAAAGACTTAGAGCAGGAAATTATGCAGACCCGCGCATATGGTGCGGAACACTTTAGTTCGTACTTTGGAGCGTGGAAACCGCAGCAGTTAACACCATGGGGGCCGAGGAAGACAGACTATATAGAAGTCGATCCAGGCGTATGGTTTGTGCAGGTTGGTGAGAAATGGTATTTTTCTATATGTACCGTACACTTTGATGCTCTGGAAGATTATGCAAAGGCCTCGGCAAAAGGCAACTGCGGATCGTATCCCTACTTTACCTGTGAGGATATGTATTGGGAGTTAGAAGACTGCGCTCCGGCTATTCACGCATTACTGGAGCAGGTGCCTCGCCTAAATAGGTTTATTACTTCAGTGGACGATCTTATGTACTTTCTATGCGAACGTTTTCCCGCCTATGCGCTGATTGTCAATGCAGGCATTCAATCTCTCATCCAAGATAAAAAGCAACGCAATCCAAACGCTGACGTTTCTAAGCTGGAAGCTGAACGAATTACAAACAAGCGCGGCGCAACCAGCAATTTTTTGATCATGCAGTAACATGACCGAAGGAATACCGCCTTGTATGTTTCACGGAAACAAAAAGCAAATTGGCGTGTGGAGAGGCAAACTTACGCAAAAATGCTGTATTCGAGAGCTCGGCAAGTGCATGGATAGAAAAAAGGTGCAAATCAAAGCAGATTTGCACCTTTTAAAGGTAATAAAAAAACAGACTTGCCGAAGCAAGTCTGTTTTTGGTGGACCTGAAGAGATTCGAACTCTCGACCTCTCGGATGCGAACCGAACGCTCTCCCAACTGAGCTACAGGCCCATATTCAAGTGAATCAAAGGAGTTTTTGGGGAAGTCTGCCGTAGTCCCTTGACAAGTAATAATTATATCGGTAGAATAGGTCTATGTCAAGCATTTTTTTCAGTTTGACGAAAAAAGCGCGTATCAGCCAGATGCGCCAAAAGGAGAATGATAATGAATAACAGCGAAAAGACCATGGAAAAGATCGTCGCACTTTGCAAGGGTCGCGGTTTTGTGTACGCGGGCAGCGAGATTTACGGCGGCCTCGCAAACACTTGGGACTACGGCCCCCTTGGCGTGGAATTTAAAAACAACGTCAAGGCCGCATGGCGAAAGAAGTTCGTGCAGGAATCGCCGTATAACGTCGGTTTGGACGCGGCTATCCTGATGAACCCGACTGCTTGGGTCGCTTCGGGTCACGTGGGCGGCTTTTCCGATCCGCTGATGGATTGCAAGGACTGCAAGACCCGCCACCGCGCCGATCAACTGATTGAAGATACGACCGGCGAAAACCCGGCCGGCTGGTCCAACCAAAAGATGCTCGACTACATCAACGAGCACCAGATCGCGTGCCCGAACTGCGGCGGCCATAACTTTACCGATATCCGTCAGTTCAACCTGATGTTTAAAACCTTTCAGGGCGTTACCGAAAACGCCAAGAACGAAATCTACCTGCGCCCGGAGACCGCGCAGGGCATTTTCGTCAACTTCCAGAACATTCAGCGCACCACGCGCAGAAAGATTCCGTTCGGCGTAGGTCAGGTGGGCAAGTCTTTCCGCAACGAGATCACCCCCGGCAACTTCACGTTCCGTACCCGCGAGTTCGAGCAGATGGAGCTGGAGTTTTTCTGCAAGCCCGGTACCGACCTTGAATGGTTTAAGTACTGGAAGGATTACTGCCACAACTGGCTGCTCTCGCTGGGCATGAAGGATGAGAACCTGCGCCTGCGCGATCACGACCCGGAGGAGCTTTCCCACTACTCCAACGCCACCACCGATATCGAGTTTATGTTCCCGTTCGGCTGGGGCGAGCTGTGGGGTATTGCGGACCGTACCGACTTTGACCTGACCCAGCACCAGAACACCTCGGGCGTATCCATGGAATACTTCGATCAGGAAGCGAACGAGAAGTATATCCCGTACGTGATCGAGCCTTCGCTCGGCGCCGACCGCGTCGCTCTCGCGTTCCTGTGCGAAGCGTACGACGAGGAGGTCGTCGGTCAGGATAAGAACGGCAAGGACGATATCCGCACCGTGCTGCGCCTGCATCCGGCGCTCGCACCGTTTAAGGCCGCCGTACTGCCGCTTTCCAAGAAGCTGTCCGAGCAGGCCCAGCCTGTCTGGGAAAAGCTGGCCCAGAAGTGGAACGTCGACTTTGACGACGCCGGATCGATCGGCAAGCGTTACCGCCGCGAGGACGAGATCGGCACGCCGTACTGCGTCACGGTCGATTTTGAGACCGCTGAGGATAACTGCGTGACCGTGCGCGACCGCGACAGCATGGAGCAGGAGCGCGTTAAAATCGACGACCTGACCCATTACCTCGCCAAGAAACTGGCATATTAAGAAGCAAAAAAAGCGCCTTTCCCGTTTATGAGGGAAAGGCGCTTTTTTTGCGGTTGCCGCGGCTCCGGTCAGCATTCACGGGGCGTGATCCGTGGAGGACGACTTTTCGCTTTCCGCTTGCCGAAAATCCTTCGGCTTGACGCCGGTCAGCTTTTTGAAAATACGTGAAAAATACACCGGATCGGGAATGCCAACGCGCTCCGCGACTTCATAGGTTTTCAGTCCGGTCGTGAGCAGCAGCGTTTTCGCTTCTTCAATGCGTACATTCTGCACATAGGTGCTCAAATTTTCGCCGACCTCGCGCTTAAAAAGCTTGCTTAAGTAGCTGGGGCTGAGATACACTTGACCCGCCAGACTTTCGAGGGAAAGCTCCTCGGCGTAGTGCTGCGCGATATAAGCCTTGACCGAACGGATCAGTCCGTCCGCGTCCGCGGTGTCGCCGCCGGTCAGATCGAGCATTTGCTGAACGAAGGACAGCATATTTTGTTCAAGCGCTTCAGGGGAGCCGCCATCGATCAGCTTTTTCAGCGCGGGCAGGCTGCTTTCCGAAAGGTAGCCCTCGGTATCTGGCAAAAAAAGCAGACTGATACAGAACTGATGGATGTAAACACAAATGTTGCGCACCGTTTCCACGGGCAGTTTGTTTTCGCGCATGTAGGCGAACAGGCGGCGCAGGATATCGAGCGCGACCGTGCGCTGCCTGTTCTCAATCGCCGACTTGAGCAGCCGCAAATCGGAAAAGGTGCGTTCCGTCACCTGCTGCGGGATGGCGGGCATATCCTCAAAACACATGACAGGCCGTTCCGGCGAGTACTGCGCGAACTGGACGGCTTGCTCGGCCTGTTCGGCGGCGTCCGCCATCATCAGGGGATCGCAGCAGTGCAGGCTGACGCCGATGGACAGGGAAAAGCGGGGCAGACTGCCGATGATATCGACGGTTTCGACGCAGAGCGCTTCCAGCGTGGCGGATTCCGGCGCGCATACGACCGCGTAGCACATTTGATCGCCGCGCGGCACAAAGTGGACGGGGTATTCTTCCAAACACTCGGTCAGCACCTCCTGCGATTGCCGCAGGTAGGAGAGAAAATCGGATTCATCCTTCTCCGGGGCGAGGGGGGCGATATCCAGCCGCAGAACATAGTAGCTGGTCAGATCGAGACCGAGCTGCGCCATGCGGTTCAGCGCGAACAGATGGGACAGATCGACCCGATGGATCAGATCGTGCAGCAGCATGCCGCGCTCCAAACGCAGCGTCTGTTCGGATTGGTTCGCGAGCGCCCTCTCAAGCTCTTGACTGGATCGCTCCTGAAGAATGCGGGCCTTGGCCTTTTCGATCGCCTGTGTCAGGCTTTCGACCGAGGTCGGCTTTAAGACAAAATCCACCACGCGGTATTCGATCGCCCGCTGCGCGTATTCAAAATCGGGAAAACCGGTCAGGATGATGACCTGAATGCGTGGGTATTCTTCGCTGAGCCGCCGCGCCAGCTCTAAACCGTCCATGCCGGGCATGCGGATATCGCTGATGACGATATCGGGCTCGATATGGGCGATCTGTTCGATCGCGTCGATGCCGTCCTCCGCCTGCGCGGCGATCGTGCAATCGAGCGATTCCCAGCGGATGCAGTGGATCAGTCCTTTGCGGATCGCGGCTTCATTGTCAACAATCATCACTTTCAGCATCAGGGGCGCTCCTTTCTTCGGGTGAGGGGCCGCGGTCTACCGGCAGCGTGAGCAGGATATCGGTTCCGCGGCCGGGGGAAGAGGTCACCTGCATGCCGTATTGCCGCCCGTAAAGCAGTTGGATACGGCGGTTGATGTTGCCGAGCGCCACGTGGTTGTGGCGTGTGCTTTCATCGGCGCTTTCGGATATATCGAGGTTGACGAGCGACGGGTCGAAACCGATGCCGTCGTCCGACACGCGGATGCACATCGCTTCGGTCTCCTCCCAGATGCTGACGCGCACGGTGCCGCCGCCCCGCTTGTTTTCCAGCCCGTGCACAATGCTGTTTTCGACCAGCGGCTGAATGGTCAGCTTGGGCAGGTAATAGCCGAGCATGTCGGGATCCTCCAGATCGATCGAGTAGTTCAGCTTGTCCTCAAAACGCTCCTTTTGCAATTCCAGATAATAGCGCACGTAGCGCAGTTCCTCTTGCAGCGAGATGGTCTGTTTGTTTTTGTGCGTGATGTTGGCGCGCATCAGCTGGGCGAGGTTGGATACCGTGTGGCAGATACCGGGTTCGCCCGCGGCCAGACACCGCATGTTGATCAGTTCCAGTACATTAAAGATGAAGTGGGGACGGATTTGGGATTCCAATAGGTTGAATTCCGCGTCCCGCAGCAAAAGACCCTTTTCGTATACCTCGTCGAACAGCTCTTCCAGACGGTCGGCCATGTCGTTAAAGGTCTCCGCCATGCGTTCGGTTTCGCGGTAGGGCGTGTCCTCCATGCGGGCGGTCAGGTCGCCGGTCGCAAGGCGGTCGATCTTTTGCAGCATCTGCCGCACGGGCTTATAGACCAGATACAGCACGCCCGCGCCGAGCAGCAGTGTGATGACCAGCACAACGGCGGTAAAGAAAACGTATACCTTGACCGTCTCATTGGTCGTTTCAAAAATTTCGCTCTTGGGCACAAAAATATCGACTTGCACGCGGCTGGGGGAGAGCACGCGGCTGGCGTGGTAGTAGGATTTGCCCTCGACGTCGAGATAACCTTCGCCCGCGTCCGTCGCGGCGGTAGAGAACGCCTCGCTGTCCGGCGCGGCAAGCACGCGGCCGTCCGTCGAGCGGAGCAGCACCGCGGCCTGCTGATAGATCGAATCGATATAAGAGGTATCGACCAAGTGCGCCGCGTTCAGTTCGATAATCACCTTGCCAAGCGGGACCATGGTTTCCAGATCGAGAAAGTCGACGATAAAATAGCAATAGTCCGGCTGGTCGGGCAGGGTGTACAGGTCGCGCGCGGAGTTTTCCGTGCCGCATTGCTCATACACGTTCAAAATACGGTTGGCCGTGCCCAGAAAAATGCCGCTGCGCAGCAGCGACAGGTACTGACGCCCGTTTTTGACTAAATAGATGCCGGTGACCACGCTGGGATCGAGCTGATTGCCGAGAAAAAACGCGCGGCTGAGCCCCTCTTCCACGGCGAGCCGTTCCAGCTGATCGGGCATATCCTCGCGGCGCATGATGCTTTGCGTGCGGTCGTCGCTCATCAGATAATAAATGCTGTTGCGCAGCGTGTCAAGAATAGAGCTGCTGTGGTCGGCAAACTGATCGAGGTAGAAGGTAACGGTTTCCCGCGCGGTATTTTCCAGACGCGTGGAGACCGATGTGGTAAAATAAATGATAGAGCATAAAACCGGAACCACGACGAGCGCGCAGCACAGTACGACGGCGATCAGCGTAAGCGGCAGTTTCTTTCTCTTCGCTTTCATGCGGCGGTCTCCCTTCGGTAGTGGCGGCTCCTACTGTACCTCAGCGGCGGGCGAAAACATAGCGGTCAGCTCTTACTAATGTGCCGCTGGTGGTATAGTCATTTAATAAGTGGTATAATGGCCGTTCGCGGCCATTATACCACAGCGGCAAGCATTTTCGAAGTGTTAAAATACACTTATGCGCCGCTGGTGGTATAATTAATTTAATCAAAGTATAATAGCCGTTTTGCGGCTATTATACCATAGTTGCGTGCCCAAGGGAATAGCCAAGGGCGCGCGTCCGGTCAGATGGGACAAGATTTTACTAGGAACAGTGCAAGAAAAGTCTGTTTTTAAAAATACCGGCGCGGCCGGTGCGCAGGCGGGCAGGGAACAGAGCGGAATAATCCCAGTTTTGCGCCGCAGCATGAATTGTATGGTGCGCGGCTAAACGATATAATAAATCCATCAAAGGGGGAGCGGATGAAAAGACGCTCCAGAGAAAAAGGAGGAACCCATTCATGAAGAAGAGAATGCTAGCGCTCATTTCGGCAGCGGCAATCATGGCGACCCTGCTCACCGGCTGCGGTGGGGACGGCAAACAGGGCGAGGCGGAACCGAACGCCGCCGGTGGCGACGGCGTGGTCACCATCAATTACCCGACGTTCCAGTGCGGCGTGAACACGGCGGCGACCGTGGTGGCCAAGCTGGTAGAGGAATTCAACGCGGAATATGCCGGCAAGTACCAGATCAAGCTGGAAGAAGTGCCGGGCGATGCAAACTATGTCGATAAGATCAAGGTACAGCTCGGCACGGGCGACCTGCCGCCGGTGGTTTACGGCGCGGGCTACAACCTGCTCGATCTGGCGCTGGCCAAGGATCTGGTCGTCGACCTGACCGATGCGGTCAACGCCGACCCCGAGTGGAAGGCGCTTTATTCGGAGGCGGCGCTCAACACCAACAGCCGCGACGGTAAAATCTACGCTTCGTCTGTCGAAGGCTCGGTCGTAGGCTACTTCTATAACAAGGAACTGTTCGAGCAGGCCGGCATCAAGGAGCCCGCCAAGACTTGGGACGAGTTCTTCCAGCAGTGCGACACGCTCAAGGCCGCAGGCATTACGCCGCTCGCGCTCGACACCGCGGATTCCGCTTGGGTCACGCAGCTTTGGTGGGGCGCCATGGTCGCTACCTCGGGCGACGAAGGCCTGAAGTTCATGCAGACCATGAACCCGACCGATTACAATTTCCCCGCCATGGAAGACGCTGTGGGCAAGGTGCAGAAGATGCTCAAGGACTATACCACGCTTGACGCGATCGGCGGCAAGTATGAGCATGCGGCCAACAACTTCCTCTCCGGTCAGGCCGCGATGATCGCGAACGGCCCTTGGATGATCGGCGATTTCTCCGATACCACCAAGACCACCGCGGACTTTGCCGAAAAGGTCGGCTCCGCCATCTATCCGGACAGCTTCGTATACGACGCGCCGATCCAAGGCTACTTTGTCACCAAGCAGGACGATCCCAAGGTGGAGGAAGCCGCGATCGCGATGGTCAAGTTCTTCACCTCCGCCCATGCACAGCAGCTCGGTCTTGAAATGCAGGGCATGGTACCCGCTTCCTCTACCGTAGAGGTATCCGCGGAAGCCGAAAGCAAATACCCGCTGCTGGTTGAATTCCTGGGTCAGGCCGCTGACGCGATCGTACGTACCGACAACATGCAGGCGACGATGTTCTCCAACCTGCTGGACGTAGTCAGCCAAGAGCTGCCGCGCCTGTATTCGACCGACCTCGATCCCGCCGGCTTCTGTCAGGCGCTGACCGACGCAGCCGCGAAGAATCAGTAAGACAAACCTTCACCCCCGAAAAAGGTACGGCAAAGGGGCCCCGCGGAAATGCTCCGCCGGGTCCCTTTTGCTGACAGGAAAGGAATGAAACGCACGTGAAAATTAAAAAAGGGTGGATTCCCGTCTTCCTGCTGCCCGCCGTCGTGCTGTTCCTGCTGATCTATGCGGTGCCGCTCATCATGGTGTTCGCCACCTCGATGTTCGACTACCGGCTGACCGGTCAGGGTATGACGTTTATTGGCTTTGATAACTACATCCGCCTGTTCCACGACCCGGATTTCTTCCAAGCGCTGACCAATACGGTCGTGTGGATCGGCATACAGTGCATCGTGCACGTGGCGCTGGGCACGTTTATCGCGCTGATCCTTTATAAAAAGCCGCGCGGCTGGAAATTTGTCCGTACCGCGTACATGGTGCCGAATATTATCTCGAACGCCGCGATCGGCATGATCTTCCTGAACATTTTCAACCCGCAGTTCGGCGTGATCAATTCGGTGCTCAAGGCGGTCGGGCTGGAAAGCCTGACGCACAACTGGTTGATGGATTCCTCCACGGCGTTCCCCTCGGTCACGCTGATCTGGGTGCTGTTCGCGGGCTACACGACCACGCTGGTACTCGCGCAGGCGCTTTCCATTGACGAATCTGTTTTAGAGGCCGCCCGCGTGGACGGCGCGACGCCCTTCCAGACCGATGTGTTCGTCGTGCTGCCGCTGCTGAAAAAGATCATCGGCACCACCATGGTCATGGCGGCGACCTATATGCTGCAAATGTTCGATCTGATCTACATTACGACCAACGGCGGCCCGGGCAAGGCGACGACCAACCTGCCGCTTTTGCTCTACGGCGTGTATAAGGGCGAAAACAACTATGGCTACGCCAACACGATCGGCGTGTTCATCGTTGTGATCGGCATCGTCGCGATGACGGTCATCAATAAGGCGCTCAAAGTCAACGAAGAGGATTATTAAGGAGGCGGCAAAACGTGAAATTTGCTCAAATGAATACAAAAGAGCGCGTTTTGTGCGTGCTTAAATACATTTTCCTCACCCTGTGCGTGTTCGTCGCACTGTTCCCGATCGTGTGGGTCATCATGTCCTCATTCAAGACAAACGCCGAAATATTGTCAAACGGCGTGGCGCTGCCCAAAAGCTTCAGCTTTGTCGGCTATAAGGACGCGCTGACGATCTCGCCGATTCTCAGCTACTTTGGACACAGCGTGATCATCACGGTCGCGGCGACCGCTTTGAACGTGCTGTTCCTCGCAATGGCGGCTTACGTGTTCGCGCGCTGCCGTTTCAAGGGCAGGGACGTGCTGTATTTCGTCCTGTCGCTCGCGATGGTCATCCCGATGACGGCGCTGCTGCATCCGGTGTACAGCGTCGTGCAGACGCTGGGCCTGTACGATACCAAGGCGGGGCTGATACTGGTGTACACCGCGCTCAATCTGCCGATGAGTCTGCTCATTCTGCGCGGCACGTTCCTATCGATCCCCAAGGCGCTGGAGGAAGCCGCCTATGTGGACGGCGCGGGCTTTGTGCGCACCTTCTTCCAGATCATGATGCCGTGCGCAAAGGGCGGCCTTACCTCGGCGGCCGTTCTGGCTTTCCTCAATTCATGGAACGAATTTACGTTCGCCTTGGTGCTGACCAGCGGCCAGTCCGCGCGCACGCTGCCCCTGTCGCTGAGCTACTTCACCGCGCAGTTCAGCTTTAACTACACGGCGATGTTCGCCGCGGTCACGATCGCGGTCATCCCGTCCATAATCGTGTTCGCGGTGTTCCAGGAGCAGGTCGTATCCAGCCTGACCGCCGGCTCCGTGAAGGAATGAGAAAGGGAGAAGCAAGATGGCAAGTATAACGCTCAAAAATATCGATAAGACCTACCCCGGTGACGTAAAGGTCATTGAAAATCTGAATCTCGAGATCAAGGATAAGGAATTTATCATTCTCGTCGGCCCGTCGGGCTGCGGCAAATCGACGACGCTGCGCATGATCGCGGGGCTGGAGGAAATCACGGGCGGCGAGCTTTCGATCGGCGACCGCGTGGTGAACGACGTAGCGCCCAAGGATCGCGATATCGCGATGGTATTCCAAAACTACGCGCTGTATCCGCATATGACGGTGTATAAAAACATGGCGTTCGCGCTTTCGCTCCGCAAAGAGAGCAAGGAAGTGATCGACAAAAAAGTGCACGAGGCCGCCAAAATCCTCGACATCGAGCATTTGCTCAACCGCAAGCCCAAGGCGCTTTCGGGCGGCCAGCGGCAGCGCGTCGCATTGGGCCGCGCCATGGTGCGCGATCCCGCGGTTTTCCTGCTCGACGAGCCGCTTTCCAATCTGGACGCGAAGCTGCGCACCCAGATGCGCACCGAGATAACCAAGCTGCACAAGCGGCTTGAGACCACGTTTGTCTACGTGACCCATGATCAGACCGAAGCCATGACCATGGGCGACCGCATCGTCGTGATGAAGGACGGCGTGATCCAGCAGGTCGATACGCCGCAGAACCTGTACGACAGTCCCTGCAATCTTTTTGTCGCGGGCTTCATCGGTTCGCCGCAGATGAACTTTATCGATGCGACGCTGACGAAGAAAGACGGGGCCTATTATGTCGATTTCGGTCCCTATTCCATCCCGCTGCACGAGGGCATGGCCGACCGCGCCGATCTGACCGCCTACGAAGGCAAGCCGGTCGTGCTAGGCGTACGGCCCGAGGACCTGCACACCGAGCCCGCCTTCCTTGACGCTTCGAGGGAGAGCGTGATCGAGCTGCACGTTGATCTGGCCGAGCTGATGGGCGCGGAGATCTATCTGTACGGCGATACCGCCGGCGTGCCGCTCACCGTGCGCGCGCCCAGCCGCGTGCAGGCCCGTGCGGGCGACACCGTGCGCCTTGCGGTGGACCGCAACAAAATGCACCTGTTTGATAAAGAAACCGAGCGGGTGATCAGCAACTGATCACGCGCAGCGAAAGAGGGGAGACGCCATGACGCTGTTCCGACCAAGCTACTTAAAGGAAGGACCCGGCATTGAAAAGGACGCGAAGCCCAAGGAGGGTCTCGCCCTGTTCTTTGAAATCCTCGGGCGCGAGTTTTGGCAGGTGCTGAAGCTAAACCTGCTGTTTCTGGCATGCGCGCTGCCGCTCTTTACCTTGGGCGCCGCGCGGTGCGCGCTCAGCCGCTGCACGATGAACATGGTGCGCGATAAGCCGAACGACGTATGGGCTGATTTCCGACAGCAGTTTAAACAGGATTTTGGGAGAAATCTCGGATTCGGCCTTGCGGAGCTGTTTTGCATCGGCGTGCTGCTGCTGGTATGCGGCGCGCCCGCTGTGCGGCAGAGTCCGCTGCTGCTCGGCGCTGTGCTGATGGGCGCGGTGTTCGGCGGATTGTTCTTCGGCTACCTTTGGCCAATGGCTTCTTCCATGGAGCTTCCCACGCGGGCAATGGTAAAAAACGCGCTGATCCTGCCGCTCGCCTGCTTGCAGCACAGCCTGCCCGCGCTCGCGGTGGGCGCGGTGCTGCTCGGCCTGAGCCTGTGGCTGTTTCCGCTTTCGCTGCCGCTCGTGCTGTTCATCCCGTTTGGCCTTTCGAGCTTTGTCATGAGCTTTGCCGCGTGGTCGGATATCAAGCGGCTGATCGTTCGTAAAAACAACAATGGAGGAAATGAAACATGATTAAAATTGGCGTTATCGGTCTGGGCGAGGTTTCCCAGTGCATGCACCTGCCGATCCTACAGGATATGTGCGAGCAATATGAGGTGACGGCGGTTTCCGACGTCGCGCCCTCGCTGGTTAATTTTATCGCGAAGAAATACCACATCAAGGATACTTATCTGGACGCGATCGAGCTGATCGAAAAAGCGGATATCGACGCGGTGCTCATTCTGTCGCCCGACCAGTACCACGGCGAATACGCCGCGCGCGCGTTAAAGGCGGGCAAGCACGTGTTTGTGGAAAAGCCGGTCACGCTGTGTCTGGACGAGCTGAACGAGCTGATCGAACTGAAGAAGCAGTACCCGGATCAGATCGTCATGGTGGGATACATGCGCCGCTATGCGGGGCCGTACCTAAAGGCCAAGGAGATCTTGACCGAAAAGCCCATGAAGACCGAATATTTGCGCTTCCGCGACATCATCCTTGAAGCGCCGTTCTTTATCGGTCAGACGAGACCGATCTTCTATCCGAGCGATGTGCCCGCTGAGGTCATAAAAGAGGGCGGCGCGCGCCGCCGCCAGCATCTGGACCGCGCGATCGGCGCGGACGCGACCGACGAGATGCGCACCACCTATCAGATGATGACCGGCCTTGGCTGCCACTCCTTCGCCGCCGTGCGCGAGCTGTTCGGCGTGCCGAAGAAGATCCATTCGGTCACGACCGCCGCGAACGGAGAGCAGGTCGTTATCGTGATGGAGTTCGAGGACGGTTTCCTCGGTACATACGAGCTGGTCAACAACCAGAACATCGTACAGTTTGACGCCGCGATTGAGGTGTTCCAGAAGACGCGCAAGGTGCTGGTCAAGTACGAAACGCCCTATCTGCGCTATCAGCCGGCGGCGGTGCAGGTGACCGAATCGAACGACGCCGATACCAAGACTACCACCTACGGCCCCGACTTCCACGATGCGTTCCACACCGAACTCAAGCTTTTGGCCGAATGCATCGAGACCGGCAAGCAGCCCAAGACCAATCTGGAGGACGCCGTGGCGGATCTCGTGCTGTTCCGCGAGATCATCCGCGTGATGAAAGAGCAGAAGGGATAAGGAGAAACGGATATGAGTCATGTAAAGATCGCGACCGCGCCCTGCTCTTGGGGCGTTTGGTACGCCGACGGCACGCCCTCGGGCACGCCGTATGAGGTGTTTCTCGATCAGGCGGCCGAGGCGGGCTATAAGGCTTTGGAGCTGGGCCCGGACGGCTATCTGCCGACCGATGAAGCAAAGCTGCGGGAAGAGCTGCAAAAGCGCGGCCTTGCGGTATGCGCGGGCACGGCCTGTTATCAATTTGATCAGGGCGCGTCCTTTGCCGATTTCCGCCCGCGCGTCGAAGCGCTGTGCAAGCGCCTGAACGCGCTGGGCGCCAAGTATCTGGTGACGATGGACGAATCCGACGTGGGCCTGTACAGCGAGAAGAAGAAGGATATGGACGCCGCCGTGTGGAACGCGTTTTTGGGCAAGATCCGCGACATGGGCGAGTATACCAAAAACGAGTTCGGCATCGAGGTGGTCTATCATCCGCATATCAAGACCATGATCGAGTACGAGGAGGAGATCGTCCGCCTGATGGACTATACCGGCCTGAACCTCTGCTTTGATACGGGCCACCACGCCTATGACAACGGTAACGGCCAGCCCGGCGATCCGTCGGCGCCCAATTTTATGCGCCGCTTTGTCAGCCGTATCGCCTACCTGCACTTCAAACAGGTGGACGGCGCGGTGTACAAAAAGGTTATGGAGGAGCATATCGATTCGGATACCGCGTTCGATATTAACGTGATGTGCGACCTGCCGGACGGCATCATCGATTTTAAAGAAGTGAAGAAGGCGATGGACGATATCGGTTTTTCAGGCATCGCGGTGGTCGAATCCGACATGCCGCGCGCCACGACGGCGCAGGCTTTCGCTTCGGCCAAACGCAATCTGAATTACCTGCGCGATATCCATATCATCGACTGAGGAGGAATATTCGGTGAAAATTATTGTTTGCAAGGATTACGAGGAAATGAGCGCGCGCGCCGCCGCGCTCGCCGCGGACAGCGTGCGCGAGAACCCGCAGGCGCTTATCAGCTTTCCGGGCGGCGATACGCCGCGCGGCATGGTGCACGCCTTCGCCGATCTGGTCAACGCGGGCGAGGTCGATATCGCGCGGGCGCGCTATGTTTCGCTGGACGAGTGGGTGGGGCTGTCGAATGAGGACGAGGGCTCCTGCGGCCTGTTCAACCGCGCGGAGTTTTTGAGCCGTCTCCAAAAGCCGTTTCTCGATCTGCATATCATCAACGGCAAGGCGGAAGATATCGAAGCCGAGCGCCGGGCTCTCGACGCTTATATCGTCTCCTATGGTCCGCTGGACGTATCGGTGCTCGGCATCGGTATGAACGGGCATCTGGGCTTTAACGAGGATGGCGTTGATTTTGGACTGAACGCCCATATCATTCCGCTGTCCGATACGACCAAGCGGGTCATGACCAAGTATTTCGGCGAGAAGTTCCACCCGGAATACGGCATCTCGCAGGGCATCGCCCAGATCATGGCGGCAAAAAAGGTTATTCTAATCGCGAACGGCGCGCACAAGGCGGAGATCATCGAAAAAGCGGTGCGCGGCGAGGTGACCAACCGTGTGCCCGCCAGCGTGCTGCAAAACCACCCGAACTGCTACGTTGTGGTGGATGAAGCGGCCGCTGCCCGGCTGTGAGCCGCTTTGACGGCCTGCTGGAACGGCGGGCCGAGATCGCGCGGAAAAAGCTTACCGTTGGGTTTGACGGGTTTACGGATCTGATCGTGCGCCCGCTTCGGCAGGCCGCTACGGCGGATACGCCCGCGCAGCCGTTCGATACCATCCGACAGTTCGGCGAGTTTTTGGTCGGCAAGGCGGAAAAGAGCTGCTCGGTCGAATTGAAAGTGGAGGCGCGCCAGCTCGGCGGCAACCTGCCGTTTTTGTCGCGCGGCGCGGGCGGTCTGGGGCTGGATGTGAGCTGCATCGGCATGCTGGGCGACGGGGCGGTGGAAGAGCCGTTCCGCCGCATGCCGTGCACGCTTTACCCGTTCGCCCCCTCGGGGCAATCCACCTGCATGGAGTTTCAGGACGGCAAGGTCATGCTCGCGGCAGATTGCACGCTGCCGGGCGACCCTTGGCAAACCGTGCTGGACGCGACGGACGGCCGCGCGCCCGCGCTTTTCGAAGGGGCCGATCTGATCGCGCTGGTCAACTGGAGCGAACTATCCTTTTCGCACAATCTATGGCGGCACGCGCTAAAAGCGCTTGATTCTACGGATAAGACGCGGTTTGCGTTTTTCGACTTGTGCGACGTGTCCCGCAAAACGGCGGAGCAGATCGACGCGGTGCTGCGCCTGATCGGCGGCTTTGCCGAAAAACGCACCGCCGTTTTAAGCCTGAACGAAAACGAAGCGCTTACCGTATCCGCCGCTGTGCTGAACAGCGCGGGGGAGATCGAGGATATCGCAAACGCGCTGCGCGGCAAGTATGGGATTGACGAGGTGCTCGTTCACACCCTGCGCGACAGCCTGCTGCTGACCGCGCGCGGTGTGACCCGGCTTGCGACGGATTTTGTGGAAGAACCGAAGATATCGACCGGCGCGGGCGATAATTTTAACGCCGCCTCGTGCTTTGCCGCGGTCATGGGCATGGAGGACGGCGACCGTGTGGCGTTTGCCAACGCCTTTGCCCATTTTTACATCCAAAACGGCTATAACCCAAGCCTGACCGAGCTGTTGGACAGCCTGAATTGAGTGCGAAAAAAGGGTCTGTAGAATAAATTTTCACAAATGAATAGAAAACTGTTGCAAAGCGAAGAATGCTACCAATTTTGTCATTCTGAGGAGCGAAGCGACGAAGAATCTCGTGCCAACGCGCGGAAGTTACGCTGGGAACGCGCGTTCGCGCGAGATTCTTCACTTCGTTCAGAATGACATTTGGGTACTCTTCTATTTTGCAACAGTTTTTTTACAGCCCCCTTTTTTCTTTTCTTTTCTTTTGAAAAGAACTTGACAGGGAAGGCAAGGTACGGTATAATTCCCATAAATCCTATTTAAATAATATGAATTGAGGCGCGGCCATGAATTATCTATTTGAAGAGCTGCTGCGCGCCAATTTTCGGTTTGGGCGAATGTGAAGCTGCTTTTTACAAGGGAAACGAAAGCAAAACGAGTAAAAAGGAGATTTATCATCATGGAAAAGATACAGAACACCGAGAACTGGGCGTTTGAGACCAAGCAGCTGCATATCGGGCAGGAGAGCCCCGACCCCGCGAGCGATGCGCGCGCGGTGCCGATCTATCAAACCACTTCCTATGTATTCCGCGACTGCGCGCACGCGGCGGCGCGGTTCGACCTTTCGGACGCGGGCAATATTTACGGCCGCCTGAATAATTCAACACAGGACGTGTTTGAAAAGCGCATGGCTGCGCTGGAAGGCGGCGCGGCGGCGCTCGCGGTCGCTTCCGGTGCGGCGGCCGTCGCGTATGCCTTGCAGGGTCTGGCCGCGGGCGGCGGGCATATCGTCGCCGCGAAGACGATTTACGGCGGCACCTACAACCTACTGGCGCAAACGCTGCCCGCTTACGGCATCGAGACTACTTTTGTCGACCCGGACGAACCAAAGAATTTTGCCGCCGCGATCCGGCCGAATACCAAGCTTTTATTCTGCGAAACACTGGGCAACCCAAATTCCAATCTGGTTGATCTGGATTCTGTCGCGGCGGTCGCACACGCGCATGGCGTGCCGTTTGTGGTCGATTCGACCTTTGCAACGCCTTATCTGCTTCGCCCGATCGAGCACGGCGCGGATATCGTCATCCACTCGGCGACGAAATTCATCGGCGGGCACGGCACTTCGCTTGGCGGCGTGATCGTAGAGGGCGGCGCGTTCGATTGGAAGGCCTCCGGCAAATTCCCCGCACTCAGCGAGCCCAATCCGAGCTACCACGGCATGGTGTTTGCGGACGCGGCCGGTCCGGCGGCGTTTGTCACTTATCTGCGCGCCATCCTGTTGCGCGATACGGGCGCGGTAATCTCGCCGTTCAACGCCTTTCTGCTTCTGCAAGGGCTGGAAACGCTTTCGCTCCGCGTAGAGCGCCATGTGGAGAACGCGATCTCGGTGGTCGAATTTTTAAAGGATCATCCGAAGGTTGCGCGCGTCAATCATCCTTCGTTGCCGGACAGCCCGTACCGCGCGCTGTATGAGCGGTATTTCCCCCATGGCGCGGGATCGATATTTACCTTTGATATCAAGGGCGGCGCAAAGGAAGCGCAGGCGTTCATCGACCGGCTGCAGCTGTTTTCGCTGCTCGCCAATGTGGCGGACGCGAAAAGCCTTGTCATTCACCCGGCGACCACGACCCACGGCCAGTTGACCGAAGCCGAGCTGGCCGAGCAGGGAATCCGCCCCGGCACGGTCCGTCTGTCCATTGGCATTGAAAATATCCGCGATATTCTAGCCGATCTCAAGCAGGCGCTGGCGGATTAAAGCCATATCCCAATAAAAAAGAGCGTATCCGAAAAAAGGACGGATACGCTCTTTTCTTTGCCTTTTAGGAGGCGTGGCGGTGCTCCGCTCGGTCTTCTCGGAAGAGCAGGGAAATGCACCAAACGGCGGCCAGACCGACCAAGCCGTAGATGATGCGGCTCATGATGGTGGCGGGGCCGCCGAACAGGGCGGCTACCAAGTCAAAGCCGAACAGGCCGATGCTCCCCCAGTTCAGCCCGCCGATAATGGCGAGGATCAGCGCGATCTTATCTGCGATCATTTTTCTTCCTCCTTCTACGTTTCTGTGCCCTTAGTATGGCCGGGAGGAAGAAAAATCATACCGCGCTAAAAAAGCGAAAGCTGCTCGCTTTCACGCGGCAGCCGGTCGCGCATGATCGCGGCATAGTCGTCCGTCAGTCCATGTTTTTTCTTGACGGCGGAAAACATTTGATACAGACTATCCTTGTACGCTTTTCGGTCGGCGCCGGGGGCGTACAGCAGGCGCAGCTTTTCGGCAAGCGCGGGCCGTTCGCGGCGGATAAAATCGAAAAACACCTGTCGCGTGCCGCCGCGCAGGTACAGGATGGCCGCCTGCACATACTGCACGCCGGCTGCTTTGCCGGCGGCGGCCAGCCCTTCGAGGTTATCGCGTCCATCGGTAAGGTAGGGGATGATGGGCATGATATGCAGGCCGGTGCAGGCCTTTGTTCGCGAAAACGCGCGGAGCATTTCAAAACGGCGCGCCGAGGACGCGCCGCCCGGCTCCAGCACGCGGCGCAGGTCCTCGTCCACCGTGGTGATGGTTGAAGCGATGATGACGAAGGATTTTCGCGAAAGCTCGTCGATCAGATCAAAATCGCGCAGGATGAGATCGGACTTGGTGGAGATGATGCAGGGCGTGCGGTAGCGGATCAGTAAGCGAAGGATATCCGGCATCAGCCGGTATTTTGCTTCGGCGGGCTGGTAACTGTCCGTGATGCCGCCGATGTTGACCACCTCGCGCGGCCAGTCGGGCCGGGAAAGCTGGTATTCCAGCCTTTGTACGATGTTGGTCTTGACGAAGATCTCATCGTAAAACGAGGCGGATTCCAAATATTTGTGCGAATACACCGCGAAGCAGTACTGGCAGCGGTGCGCGCAGCCGCGATAAGGGTTCAGATCCCACCGGTAGGGAAAGTCTCGCTTTAAACGGCGGCACGCGGCGGCGCACTGCACTTCCCTGATGGTCACAGCTGCGAGAAGATTTCGCCGATCGGCCCGTGGATCACCAGATCGGCGCGTCGGTCGGCGGGCGTCGGCGTTTTATTGATGAGCACCAGCTTGGTCCCGCCGTAGTAATTGATCAGTCCGGCGGCGGGGTATACCGCGAGCGAGGTGCCGCCAATGATCAGTATGTCCGCGCGGCGGATATATTCCACGCTTTTGTTCATCGTATAGGAATCCAAGCTTTCCTCATACAGAACGACATCGGGCTTGATCATGCCGCCGCATGCACATTTCGGCACGCCCTTGCCGGCGGCGATGTCGCGCGCATCGTACGGCCTGCGGCAGCGCATGCAATAGTTGCGCAGGACCGAGCCGTGCAGCTCCAGCACTTCCTTGGATCCGGCCTTCTGGTGCAGGCCGTCTATGTTTTGGGTGACGATGGCGCGAAGCTTGCCCGCCTTTTCCCATTCGGCCAGCTTTAAATGCGCGGCGTTTGGCGCCGCGTCCAGCGCCAGCATTTTATTTCGGTAAAAGCGGTAGAACTCCTCCGGATTCGCGTCAAAAAACGTGCGGGACAAAATGGTTTCGGGCGGGTATTTGTACTGCTGATTATAAAGACCGTCTACGGAGCGGAAATCCGGGATGCCGCTCTCCGTTGAAACGCCGGCGCCGCCGAAAAAAACGATATTGTCGCTCTGATCGATCCATTCCTTGAGCTGCTTTATCTGTGCCTCCATGAGGGACGCCTCCTTTTTACTCGGTGAACGTAACGGTACCTTCCTTGCGGGGCTTTGCCGGGGTCTCCTTTGCGATGTAGCCGATCGCGGCGGAACAGATGACGATATGATCCGCCGGCACGCCGTATTCGGTGAGCAGCGCACGCACGGCGGGGGTATCGCAGGTGACGCGAAGCTGGTTGATCCAGCACGAGCCAAGGCCGAGCGCGGTCGCCATCAGCAGCAAGTTTTCCATGGCGGCGGCGCCGTCGACAAAGGCGTGGTTTTCATCCCGCTTGTACGAAATGATGATGTTGACCGGCGCGCCGTAAAAATTATAATCCGGCCCGCGGTTATCCGCTTCGGCTACCGCGCGCGCCAAACGAAGCGATTTTTCCGCACTGTAGACCACGGTGAAATGCCAAAGATATTTGCCCATGCCGGAAGGCGCCCATTCCGCCGCCTCCACCAGCTGCATCACCTGTTCCTTGGGGGGCAGTTCGGGCTGGAAAGCGCGCGTGGAACGGCGCGATTGGATAAGCTGCATCAATTCGTTCATGACAGTGACCTCCTCGGTTTTGTTTAAAAATATCGTGATAACTACAGTATAGCCGCTCTGTTCGGGCAATGCAAGGAGAGGAACAGGAAATTTCATTTTACGACACGTCCAATGCAAGTCATGCCAACATAATACGCTAGATTATATATAGCCTACTTTTGATCTCCCTTTTCAGTAAAATTATAAAAGGAAGAGCAGGAGGATAAAGACATGAATACCAGAGACACCGTAGCTGCCAGAATCGTAGAATTGTGCAAGGAGCGGCACATCTCGATCAACCGGCTGGCGGAATTGTCCGCTGTGCCGCCTTCCACGGTCAAAAACGTACTGTATGGCAGAAGCGACAACCCGGGCGTCGTGACGATCAAAAAGATCTGCGATGGGCTCGACATCACGCTGGGCGAGTTTTTTGACACGCCGGCCATGAACTCCCTTGAGCAGGAAATCAGATAACGACCGACCGCGGCAGGCGGCGGGCCATGATAGGCCCGCC